>JBJEHU010000034.1:0-8873 GCA_051876355.1 Atopobiaceae bacterium
AGCCTTCCGGAGCCGGTGCGTGATGGGAGCACCCACAGGTTTCAGGACTGAACCTTCTTTTTCTGCCTATGAACGAACGCTGCTAGGAGCCGATAGCATGGCGGAGAGCGTCCGAGACCTCACGCATGCGCCTTGAAGGCACAGGAAGGCTTGTTCCTTCGTCGAGCATCACATAGCCCGGCTTCATGCCTGCCACATGGTCCACATTGACGGCAAAGCCGCGATGTATGCGAACGAACTTGCCATCGAGCCGCGCAAGCAGGTGCGTGATGCCTTCGCTCATGCGGAACGTGCCAGGGGTGGCATGGACGAGCGTCGACTGCCGACATGCCTCGATATAGACGATATCGGAGAGGTTCAGGAAGTGCGAGATGCCGCCAGCATCGCGCAGCACGATCGACTCCCTCATCGCAGGGGACGTCTCTTCATGCTCCTCTGTCACGGACTCCGAAAGATGCGCATAGCGGACCTGGAGCATGCCCTCATGCTGCTGCCAGATGAGCGTCAGGCGGCAGGGCACCGCGCCATCGCGGGTGAGGGCGGAAAAGCGGCTTGCGGTCACGCAGACATCGTCGTCGAGCAGGCAGACATGCGCATCGTGCTTGCCGATGCCCCTGAAATCATATGCCTCTGCAAGCCCAACGAGCTCCTGGAGGAACTCTGCCTTGTCCAGCAGCCAATCCCCCGCCAGAGGGCTCACGGCCTGAAGCGTTTCGGCAAAGAGCGGCTCCAGCTTCTGCGGATTGCGTTCCGGAAGCCGGTCGACAAGGCTCTCTGCCAAGCGGAGCGCATCATCCTGAAGCTGCCCCTTCATGCAGGAAATCGCCTCCATCCTGGCCCGATCAGGCATGGAACTCGCAAGCTCCAGACATGAATCGTTTCGTTTCTTACGTATATGCGTAATGAAGTTTAACGTGCCTAGCAGCGAAAAAGACAAAACAGTCACGAAAGACCGGCAACGCTGAACAGAAACCTGTCTACTGCTGTCTTTGCCGTCTCGCTTGCTGGACACACCGCCAGATGGAAGCTCTCCTATGCCTTTCCGAGCGCGCCGATTGCCTCTTCGACTTCCTTGCGTACCTGCACAGAACGGCGTTCAGGCATAGGTATGGCCGTGCCTTCATCGAGGATGATCTGGCGTGTATGGATCTCCCGCACATGCGCGACATTGATCACGAATCCGCGGTGCACGCGCAGGAAGGTTGGCGGCAGCTCCGAAGCGACCTTGCCGAGGACCTTCGCGAGACGGAAGATGCCTTCCGTCGTATGCACCATCGTGTACTGGCGCTCTGCTTCGAGATAGATGACGGAGTCTGCATCGAGGAAGTGCGCAACGCCCGAAGAGTCGCGCATCACGAGAGGATGGGAGTGGGGATGCAGGCGCACAGCAACTGCACCGGTCGTACCCTCCTGTTCATGCATCGTCTTCTGTCCATGGCTCTGCCAGGTCGGCGTCGAGATATGGAGATGCACGAGGAGGAGCTTGTCATCCTCATAGGTCCACAGAAGCGTGACACGGAAGCGGTGGAATGCGACCTCGTGCGGTCCTGTCGGATAGGAGGCGAGCACATGCCCCGTCACGAGCATCCCATGTGCACCCTGGGCCCGTACCTGGAAGTATTCTTCGGAGATCTTCTTCGCTTCGATGCCGTCTTTCGGCATGCGGCCAAAGTAGCCATCCAGTGTCTGCAGCGTAAGACAGTACTCATCTGCGTTCGGTCCGATATAGGTGAAGCTCTCATGCAGATAGGGACGGCAGGACTCTGGATCCTGTCTCCACAAGGCGCGGACAATCTCTTCGGATGTTCGCAGTGCTGTCTCCGAGAGCGTACCCTTCATGGCAACCACCTTTTTGGCGTGTCCTGCAAGAAGCGCCGCTTGCATATCTGTCTCTACAGATATACCAATTCTTGAACTGCATATTGCAGGTTCTTAACGAACGATGGGTTATTGCGAACAAATACATGTCTGACTGAATGCAAACGATATCGATGCAGAATAAGGCACCGTCTGCGGCGGAAAACCTGCCATCCGCACAGCCCGGGCCTCCAGCACCTGAATACCGGAAAGTGCACACTTCGGCTTTGCCCTGTCATCCATCAGGAGCGCTCCCCGAAAGCAATATTCCCTTGGCCGAAACCCAGCACGCCAGGCACCGCACTTTTCCGCCATCGGGTACGCTTCTTCGCAAAGAGGCTACAAGCATCCTTTTTCTGCCGCCAGCAAGAGGAGCCACAGATGAAGAAGCGGAAGATGAAGTTCGCAGAGACAGCTGATGCCTATCTCCTGGCAGGCTATCTTGTGCTCATCGCATCGGCAGCAGACGTATCTGTCTGGACAGACCCCGCCCGTATCATCTTCGTCCTTCTCTTCTCCTGCTGTATGCTCATCTCCTGGCACAAGGCTTCCTGCCGCGTCTTTGGCAGGACGTACACTCGTGCCGAAGCCCTTCGCCTCGCCTGTCTCACGCCAGCAGCCATGCTTCTGGCGGTATGCGCGCATCTTCTTCTCGGCTTCTGGCCACTGGCGGCCTTTGTCCTCGCTTGCGCTTCAGCCTACCTCGCCTATCTCTGCATCTTCAATCTCGTACCTGCAGAGAAAGCTGCCCGATAAGAAGCTTTCTCTTTGTCGGATCCTCATGCGCAGACCGTTTCTCCTCACGATTTGCTTGCATCCAAAGACCGGAGGCTCCCATGCGAAAGGCATTCATGGTGGCAGCTGCTGCATTGGCTGCCCTGGCTATCGCCGAAATCGCTCTCATAGCAGGCTCTTCTCACGCCGCAGACGCATCGAACTATGTCCCGCCTCTCGCGACCATTGCCGGAACCGTCGAAGATATCAGAACCGTCTCCGATGCGTCCGACAACTTTGGCAGCAGCGCCTATATCGAGATCAAAATCGCAGATGCGGATGCAAACGGCGCAGCGGCAGTCCAGGCAGAAAAGGACGGCTCCTCCCTACCAGAGGCCGGCGATACCCTGATGCTCATCCGGAACGACCACACTGACAGGACGTATGGCCCAGAGCCTGAGATCGGCGATGAGGTGGAAGCCAAGATCTGGTACTACAAAGAAGATGTCGTGATAGATGGCAGGCAACGTGCAGCCTACGACATCTGCTCCATCGAGACCTATAGCTGGCTTATCGAGTCAGGCCAGAGGTCCCGCTATCCTGAAGTCAGATGAGCGAATCCCAGAGCATGGAGCCTCAGGCCCCGGCCGCTAGCTCATACGCCCATCTCGGCGGCAAGAAGGAAGGAGAGCACCCATTGGGATGCTCTCCTTCCTGTAGCGCTCGATCTGTCTGCTGTACGGTCTCAGCCGCCGAGATAGGCGCTCTTGACCGCAGGATCGTTCAGGAGTTCCTTGCCAGTACCGGTGAGGACGATATTGCCGACCTCGAGGACATAGCCGCGGTCAGCAATCGAGAGGGCCATCTGGGCATTCTGCTCGACGAGGAGAATCGTCGTGCCCGCCTTGTTGAGCGTCTCGATGATATCGAAGATCTCGTCGACGAGAATAGGCGCAAGGCCCATCGAAGGCTCGTCGAGCATGAGGAGCTGCGGGTGGCTCATGAGAGCACGTCCCATGGCAAGCATCTGCTGCTCGCCGCCGGAAAGGGTGCCTGCCGTCTGGGCCTTGCGCTCCTTCAGACGCGGGAAGTACTCATAGACCTTCTCCATCGTGTCTGCATTCTCAGCAGGAGTCCTCAGATAGCCGCCCATCTCGAGATTCTCCTGGACCGTCAGATGCGCGAAGACGCGCCTGCCTTCTGGGCAGAGGGCAAGGCCCTTTGCGACGATCTTGTGGGCCGGCATGCCCGTGATGTCCTCGTCCTTGTAGACGATCTTGCCTTCCTTCGGCTTGATGAGTCCTGCGACCGTGTTCATGGTCGTGGACTTGCCGGCGCCATTGGCACCGATCAGAGAGACGATCTCGCCTTCGTTGACCTCGAACGAGATGCCCTTCACGGCATGGATTGCGCCGTAGTAGACCTGGAGGTCATCAACCTTGAGCATGGTCATTTCTCCACCGCCTCCTTGGCAGCCTTGGCACCCTGCTTGCCGAGGTATGCCTCGATGACGCGCGGATCGGACTGGACCTCTTCCGGCGTGCCCTTGCAGATGATCTTGCCGTAGTCGAGAACGCCGACAATCTCGCAGATGCCCATAACGAGAGCCATATCATGCTCGATCAGGAGGATGGCAATCTGGAAGTCATCGCGGATCTTCTGGATGTTCTCCATGAGCTCTTCGGTCTCGTTCGGGTTCATGCCGGCGGCAGGCTCGTCGAGAAGCAGGAGCTTCGGGTTCGTGCCGAGGGCACGAAGGATCTCGAGACGGCGCTGTGCACCGTAAGGGAGGTTTCCTGCAAGCTCATTGGCATACTTCTGCATGTTGAAGATGCCGAGCAGGTCCATCGCCTTGTCGTGGAACTCCTTCTCCTCCTTCCAGTGCGCCGGGAAGCGCAGCATGTCCTGGAAAAGCGACGTGTGCATCGAGTTGTTCATGCCGACAAGGATGTTCTGCTCCACCGTCATCTGGCTGAACAGGCGGATGTTCTGGAACGTGCGGGCAATGCCGAGGCGGTTGACCTGGATCGTGTTCATGCCAGCCGTATCGACGCCGTTCAGAAGGATCGTGCCGCGGGTCGGCTGGTAGACCTTCGTGAGGAGGTTGAAGATCGTCGTCTTGCCGGCGCCGTTCGGGCCGATGATGCCGGCAATCTCGGTCGGACCCATCGCGATGTTGAAGTCATCGACTGCCGTGAGGCCGCCGAAGTCGATGCCGAGGTGCTCGACCTCGAGGACGAGCGGCTTTCCGAAGTCGCGCTCCGTGACCAGGTTGGGCGTCGGTACCGGAAGCAGCACCTCGCGCTGGCGCTTGCGCTTGATCTCGCTCGGGCTATCGGCCATCTTTCGCCACCTCCTTCGTCTCTTCTGCTTCTTCTTCCTTCTTCTGCTTCTTCCACGGGAGCTGGCCGTTCATGATCTTCTCGATCGTGCGTCCCATCGAGAAGTCGTAGGTGCCCATGAGGCCCTGCGGACGGAAGATCATGACAACGATGAGGACGACTGCGTAGACGACCATGCGATAGTCAGCGAAGGCACGCAGCGCCTCAGGCAGAATCGTGAGGACGGTCGCGGAGAGGACGGAGCCGAGCATGGAGCCCATGCCGCCGAGGACGACCATGACGAGGATCTCGATCGACTTCATGAAGCCGAACTTTGCGGGCATCATGACGCCGACGCAGCCTGCATAGAGGCCGCCGCCGATGCCGGCGAAGAACGCGGAGACGACGAAGGCGAGCGTCTTGTAATACGTCGTGTTGACGCCGACGGACTCGGATGCGATCTCGTTGTCGCGGATCGACAGGATGCAGCGTCCGTGCCTGCTCTTCATCATCGTGTGGATCAGGAAGAGCGATATCGCGACCACTATGAACGTATTCAGGAAGTTCGTGTAGGACGGGATGCCCGTGAGGCCCTTGGCGCCGCCCGTGAGCTGGAAGCCGAGGACATCGTCGATGTTGAGCATGACGACACGGATGATCTCGGCGAAGCCGAGCGTGACGATGGCGAGGTAGTCGCCCTTGAGGCGCAGGGCCGGGATGCCGATGATGAGGCCGGCAAGAGCTGCGCAGAGGCCGCCGAAGATGAGGCCGCAGATGAAGAGCAGGACGGCCTGGGGCGTACCTGTCACGAAGTCGCGGGTGCCGACGCCGAAGACATCAGCCATGCGCATGATGAAGATGGCGCAGGAATAGCCGCCGACGGACATGAAGCCGGCGTGGCCCAGAGGAAGCTGTCCCAGGTAGCCGGTCGCGATGTTCAAAGACACCGCCATGATGATGTAGATGCCGACCTGCTCCAGGACCGTCGTCTGGTAGCGGGAGATGACGCCGCCTGAAATCATGAGCTCGCCGATAGCGAGGAAGGCGACGACCAGGATCGAGTTGATGATGTATCGCTGCTTGGTGGAGAGCGTACGGTACGCCCTGTTGATTGCTTCAGCCATTGTTCTCCCCTACACCTTCTCGGACATCGGACGGCCGAGGATGCCCGTCGGCTTCACGATGAGGACGATGATGAGCAGGAGGAAGACGACAGCATCCTTCCAGACGGAGAGGCCCACAGCAGAGACCGCGACTTCGGCAAATCCGACGAGAAGGCCGCCGATGACAGCGCCGGGGATGGAGCCGATGCCGCCCAAGACAGCAGCGACGAAGGCCTTCGTGCCGAGCATGATGCCCATCGTCGGCGTTGCCTGGCTGTATGCCATCGAATAGAGGACAGCGCCGATGCCGGCGAGTCCAGAACCCACTGCGAACGTGAACGAGATCGTATTGTTCACATTGATGCCCATGAGGCGCGCTGCGCCCATATCCTCAGAGACGGCGCGCATGGCCTTGCCGAGCTTCGTCCTGTTGACCATCAGCGTCAGGACGATTGTCGAGATGGCCGTGACGATGATCGTGAGGAGAGCGACAGAGGAGAGCTGCATGCCTGCAATCTCGACTGTCGTCGAATCGATGAACGAGGGAACGACCTTCGCGTCAGCGCCGAAGACAAGCTGGGCGCCGTTCTCCAGGAAGTAGGAGACGCCGATTGCCGTAATCAGGATCGACAGGCGCGGCGCATTGCGAAGCGGTGCATAGGCGACCTTGTCGATCAGTACGCCGAGAAGCGTGCAGCCTGCAATGGAGAGTACGACGGCAACAAACGGAGGCATGCCCAGCTGGGCCATGACAATCCATGAGATGTAGGCGCCGACCATGATGATGTCGCCGTGGGCGAAGTTGAGCAGCAAGATGATGCCGTACACCATCGTGTAGCCCAGGGCCACAAGCGCATAGATGCTGCCCAGCTGCAGACCATTCATGATCTGCGTGACGAGTGTCATGCCTGACCACCCCTTTCATAGCAATGGTTAAATACTCGATATTTAGAATAGCTTTGCCGGAAAAGAAAAGAAGATATTGCCACAGGTAGTATCTCAATGGTAACAGGCCGTTTACCTGCATATCCTCTCTTGCAAGAAGAGCGGGCGCCCGGCAAAGCACCGGATGCCCGCTCCTGTCAGTGAGCTATGAGCTTGAATCCTAGGACTCTGCCTCGATCGTCTCGAAGACCTCCTGGGAGCCGCCCTTGAACGTGATGACCAGGGTCGGCTTGACCGGGTCGCCCGTGCCGGCGTACTTGATCGTGCCAGTCACGCCATCGACCTCGCCGGAAGCGATTGCGTCGATGATGGCCTGAGAGTAGTCGGCGGTGCCAGCCTTCGCCTTGCCGTCCTTCTCGACGGTCTCGATAGCGTTTGCCATGACCATGGCGGCATCGTAACCGAGGGCGCAGAAGTTCGAAGGCTCCTCGTTGAACTTTGCCTTGTAGTCGGAGATGAACTGCTGGACCTTCTCGTCCGGGTTCTCGGAGACGAAGGAGCAGTCGTAGTAGCAGCCCTCGAGGTCGTCAGCCGATGCGTACTCTTCGGAGCCGCCCACGATGTTCGACCAGCCATCGGCGCCCATGAAGACGCCCTTGTAGCCCTGCTGGCGAGCCTGGGTGACGATCTTGCCGTCGTCCTGATAGTAGTTCGGGCAGAAGATGGCATCCGGATTCGTGGCGATGATGGCGGTCAGCTGGCCGTTGAAGTCGACGTCGCCGTCAGCATAGCCCTGCTGCGTCGTGATCGTGATGCCCTTGTTGCCGGCTTCCTCGACGAAGGCGTCGTTGACACCCTTCTCGTAGTCGCCGCCGGAGTTGTAGATCGTGCCGACGGTCTTGTAGCCCTGCTTGGCAGCGAAGTCTGCCATGAGCTTGCCCTGATACGGGTCGGTGATGCAGGCACGGAAGGCATTGGAGCCGTACTGGACAAAGCCTGCAGCCGTAGCGGATGCAGAGATGAGCGGCATGTTGTCGTTCACGGACTGCTGGGCGACAGCGATGGAGGGCGTCGAGGTGACATCGCCGATGATTGCGACATCGCCGTTCTCGACCATCTTCTGGTAGGCATTGACAGCCTCGGTGGCATCGCCCTTCTCATCCATCTCGTCGAGATCGACGTCCTTGCCGTTGATCTGCGGGTTCAGCGAGAAGTAGAGCTCCACACCATTGCGGACTGCGAGGCCGTACTGGGCGACGGAGCCGGAATAGGGTCCGAGGACACCGAGCTTGATCGAGCTGGAGTCGGAAGAGCCGGAGCCCGAGTTGCCGCAGGCTGCCAGACCGAGGGCAGCGGCAGAAGCGCCGGATGCCTTCAGGAACGAACGACGTGAGATGCTTGCCATAACAGATTCTCCCTTTCTGTTGTGTCTTGAAGCTCTGCTAGAGAACTTAGGACCGAATGGAAAGCAGCATCGCGAGGACCGACAAGTTTTGATGTATCAGTAACTTTCAGATTCTTTTCGAAACAATCTGTCCTCGCCGCTGCAACACACGCTGCAGATTGACTTCCTGCAGCTGGTAAGGCCTCCCCCGCCGGCTATAGCCAGACGCGAGGTACGGCCACGATAATTCGTAGGCCGAGGGCAGCCGCTACGCATACAGAGGAGAGGACAGCTTCGTCGTGCTGCTGAGAAGCGCGTACCATCCCGGTCCCCTTTCCTTGCGGCATCCAGAAAGCCCCGTGCTTTCTGTGGTATCGATACCCTAGCCGAGCTGGCGGACACGGCACCCGACACGTCCCATGAGTTTTCCTTCCTGAAACAGAATTGTTCCTGCCGCACCAGCATCGCTTGCATGGCGGGACAGGCCTTTTCCCATATCCTCATAGCGCGTCTTCCGAACCTGCATGGGAAGCGCCAGCTGTTCCTGCGCAATTGGTGAGTTGAATTCCAAATAGCAACAGTCGTTGCGTTCTGTCCTGCAGCCAGAAC
>JBJEHU010000035.1:0-8670 GCA_051876355.1 Atopobiaceae bacterium
AGACGGCCAACGAGGTCTATCGGGAGATGTTGCACTCAGCTTGACAATCCGCCATATAAAAGTATGCCGTTGTCTATTCTGCCTCGAGCAGGCAGTGCTTGAACACGCCGCTCTCATAGATTCCGTAGCTATGAGTCCCATCCTTGGGGATGCCGACGGAGCCTGGATTGAAGCAGAGGATGTCGGGGTTGCCAGAGGCGGGCTCCAAGACCTTCTTATGCGTGTGTCCATAGACCAAGGCAGAGCCTTTGGGAAGTTCTGGGAGATGGTCCACTGAGTTGTGGATGCCGGGGCCCCAGACGTGGCCATGGGTGAAGAAGAGCTCCTGACCTTTGCTGTGGGTGATGGGGTTCTCTGCTTCTGGATCCCAGAGCACGTCGTAGTCTGCCATGCAGGGGAACTCCAAGACCATCTGGTCTACCTCTGCCTCGCAGTTGCCTCTGACAGCAATGACCTGATCCTTAATGCCGTTCAGCATCGCTATGACCTCTTTCGGCGCATAGTCCTCCGGCAGGTCATTTCTCGGTCCGTGATAGAGGAGGTCTCCCAGAAGAATCACTCGGTCCGGGCTCTCCTTCTCTATCTCGTCCATGAGGGAGCGGCACCATCTCGCGGCACCGTGGATATCGGAAGCGATCAGGAGCTTCATGGCTTCTCCTCTGCACTCGTTTGGTTCTTGCTGCATCTGATTGTAAGGCTAGGGCTTCTGTCTTTTCCCAGCATGAGGGGCACATTGTCTCTGTGAGAAAGCATGCGTGAGCTGGTAATAGAAGTCTTTCAATGGCTGCTAGAAAAAATCTAATGTTTTGAGACTTAGATTATGTATAAGAATCGGATTGATGGGATATCATAGAGACTGTAAAGCAAAAGGAATGCGGCACAACGTGCAGAGGGCACGCAATCCGCAGCGAAGGAAGGACTAGACCATGGGAAAGATTCTGGGAATCGACCTTGGTACAACCAACTCGGCTATGGCCGTTCTTGAGGGCGGCGAGCCGACCATTATCGTTAATGCCGAGGGCGATCGTACAACGCCGTCTGTTGTCGGCTTCCGCAATGACGGAGACCGCATCGTCGGCAAGGCAGCAAAGAACCAGGCTGTCACCAACCCGAAGAACACTGTCTTCTCTATCAAGCGTTTCATGGGCCGTCGCTACGACGAGGTCGGCTCTGAGCTGAAGACGGTGCCTTACACCGTGAAGAGCGGCACCGGCGGACGTGCTGTCGTCGAGATCGACGGCGAGGACTACACGCCGGAGCAGATTTCCGCAATGATCCTCTCGAAGATGAAGGCAGACGCTGAGAAGTATCTCGGCGAGCCGGTCACCGAGGCCGTCATCACGGTCCCTGCGTACTTCAATGATGCACAGCGCCAGGCAACGAAGGATGCAGGCAAGATTGCAGGCCTCGACGTCAAGCGTATCGTGAACGAGCCGACGGCAGCTGCCCTTGCCTACGGCCTCGACAAGAAGAATGTCGACCAGAAGGTGCTTGTCTTCGACCTGGGCGGCGGCACGTTCGATGTCTCGCTGCTTGACCTTGCAGACGGCGTCGTCGAGGTTCTCGCCACGAACGGCGACAACCACCTCGGTGGCGATGACTGGGACCAGCGCATCATCGACTGGTGTGCAGAGAAGTTCGAGAAGGAGAACGGCATCGACCTGCGCAAGGACCCGATGGCACTGCAGCGCCTGAAGGAGGCCTGCGAGAACGCGAAGAAGGAGCTGTCCTCTGCACAGCAGGCACAGATCAACCTTCCGTTCATCACGGCTGATGCCAATGGCCCGAAGCACCTTGACTACACGCTTACCCGCGCCGAGTTCGAGCGCATCACGCGCGACCTGCTCGACCGCTGCAAGCAGCCTGTGACGAAGGCTCTCCGCGACGCTAACCTCCAGATCTCCCAGGTCGATGAGGTCATCCTCGTCGGCGGCTCCAGCCGTATGCCGGCTGTCCAGGAGCTCGTGAAGCAGATGACGGGCAAGCAGCCGAACATGTCCGTGAACCCGGATGAGGTTGTCGCTGATGGCGCAGCTGTCCAGGGCGGCGTCCTTACCGGCGATGTCAATGGCATCCTGCTTCTCGATGTCACCCCGCTTTCCCTTGGTGTCGAGACCATGGGTGGCGTGATGACGAAGATGATTGACCGCAACACGACGATCCCGACCTCCAAGACCGAGGTCTACTCCACGGCAGCAGACAACCAGACGTCCGTCGAGATCAATGTCCTCCAGGGCGAGCGTGAGATGGCACGCGACAACAAGTCGCTCGGCAAGTTCCAGCTCACCGGCATTCCTCTGGCACCGCGTGGCGTCCCTCAGATCGAGGTCACGTTCGATATCGATGCCAACGGTATCGTGAAGGTCACGGCAAAGGACAAGGGCACCGGCAAGTCCCAGCAGATCACGATCTCTGGCTCCACGGCACTCTCCGACGACGAAGTCGACCGCATGGTCAAGGACGCAGAGTCCCACGCCGAAGAGGACAAGAAGCACAAGGACGAGATCGAGGTCAGGAACCAGACTGACTCTCTTGCCTATAGCACGGAGCAGACGCTCAAGGACCTCGGCGACAAGGTGCCTGCTGACATGAAGAAGCAGGTCGAAGACGCTGTGGCAGAGGCCAAGAAGGCACTCGACGGCACCGATATCGATGCTATCAAGGCCGCAGGCGAGAAGCTCCAGGACGTGGGCCACAAGCTCGCGGAGATCGTGTACTCCACGACCAATGCCCAGACCGCTGGCGGCGCAGCTGACGCAGGCGCACAGCAGCAGTCCGGCTCTTCTGACGACGTCGTCGATGCTGACTACGAGGTCGTCGACGACGACAAGAAGAAGTCCGAGTAGGTCTTATAGCAGCTACAAGGGGAGCGCAGCAGCTTTCGGGCTGCTGCGCCTTCCCAGCCTTGGAAGGAGGGCGACGTGAAGGTGCCCATCGATAGCGATGAGAAGAACCAGACTCCTGAGAAGGGTGCATCCGATGCTGCCCAGAAGACCGACACATCGGGCATGACCGAGCAGGAGATGATCGAGGCTGCCATCAAGGCAGGGGAGCAGGCAGCGGCAGACGACCTCAAGAAGGATGCCGACAAGCTTGCCTCCGAGCGTGATGAGTATGCCAAGAAGCTCGACGCGGCAGAGGATGCCCAGAAGAAGGCAGAGGATGCCGCAAAGGATGCCCAGGACAAGTACCTGAGGCTCCAGGCAGAGTGGCAGAACTTCAGGAAGAGGACAGAGCAGGAGCGCACAAACGAGCGTGCCCGTGCAAACGAGCGTCTCGTCGAGAAGCTGCTTCCGGTCCTCGATGATATGGAGCGCGCCATCGAGCATGCGAAGAATACAGCCGGCGAGGATGCAAACCTCGCACAGTTCGCCGATGGCATCCAGGCGGTGCACACGAAGATGCTCGGCGTGCTTGGCGGCGAAGGGGTCGAGGTCATCGACCCGGCCGGCGAGCCGTTCGATCCTCTGACGCACCAGGCGGTAGGACGCGAGGAGAACGCAGATGTCTATGAGGACACGGTCTCCCAGGTCTACCAGAAGGGCTACCGCATGGGTGGCAAGGTCATCCGCTCCGCAATGGTGACGGTCACCTACGGCGGGAAGAAGCGCCCGCAGGAGAAGAAGGATGGCGCGGCTGACAGCGCAAAGAAGTAAGCCACACCAGATGCGCGCCCGGGCCAATCACGGTTCGGGCGCTTGTCTATGAGAAGAGAAGAAGGGGGCGAGAAGCTTTATGGCTGACAAGAGAAACTTCTACGACGTGCTGGGCGTAAAGCGTGACGCCACCCAGGACGAGATCAAGAAGGCGTTCAGGAAGCTCGCCGTGAAGTACCACCCGGACAACGGCGGCGACGAGCAGAAGTTCAAGGAGCTCTCGGAGGCCTATGAGACGCTGTCGAATCCGGACAAGCGCCGCGAGTATGACCAGCTCCTGATGTTCGGCGGCATTCCGGGTGCCGACTTCGGCGGCTCGGGCGGACGCAACAGGACGTATACGTATACGACGAACGGCCAGGGCGTCGACTGGGGCGATATCTTCGACAACATCCGTTCGGGAGACGGAGCCTTCAATGGCTTCGACTTCTCGACGATCTTCGGCGGGGGCGCAGGCGGTGCACGCCGCGAGCCCAGGCCCCAGAAGGGTGGAGACCTCACGGCCACGATTGAGGTGCCGTTCGACGATGCCTTGAAGGGTGCTACCCGCAAGGTCTCCTACACGATCCCCTCGACGGGAGAGAAGCAGACCATCACGGTCAAGATCCCGGCAGGCGCGGTTGACGGCGGCAAGCTCCGCTACCGCGGGCGTGGCGACTATGGCTACGGCGGCGGCGAGCGCGGCGATTTCGTTATCACGACCCGCGTGCAGGAGCATCCGCTCTTCAAGCGTGACGGTGCCGACATCCACATGGAGCTTCCGGTGAGCTTCTATGAGGCGGCACTGGGCTCCGTCGTCGATGTGCCGACGCCTGGTGGCGAGACCGTGCGTCTCAAGGTCCCGGCAGGATCTCAGGATGGCAAGACGTTCCGCTTCCGTGATCTCGGTGCTCCCGATGTGAAGCACAAGGGACAGAAGGGCGCCCTCTACGTCACGATCAGGATTGCCGTGCCGCGCAAGCTCACGCAGAAGGAGCGCGAGGCACTCCAGGCCCTGAAGGACGCAGATACCCGCGACTACAGAAAGGATGCGGAGCGCTATGGCTCGCAGTGACGACCGGACAGGGAAGAACAAGCCGCTCTACATGATCAGCGTAGCCGCAGAGCTCACGGGCATGCATCCGCAGACGCTGCGTGTCTATGAGCAGAAGGGACTCGTGACGCCGGGACGCTCGAGGGGCAATACCCGCCTCTACTCCCAGGCAGACATCGAGCGTCTGAACCTCATTGCGAAGCTCACAGATGAAGGCATCAACCTTGCCGGCGTCATCCGCATCCTCGATATGCGCGAGGTTGCAGACAAGCGCAACAAGGAGATAGACGAGCTCAGGGAACGTGTGCGCGAGCTCGAGGACGAAGTCCACGAGCTCCGCATGCGCGAGAAGATTGTCGCCCTCACTCCCTACAAGGGACAGACCGCAGAGCAGGTCATGCGCGGCCTCCTCTCCTCGGGGTCTGAGGCGGAGGACGACGTCGATGAAGACCGGGACGTCTAGGAACAACTGCATACGAGCGTGCTTGGAAGGCAGCCTTCGGGCTGCCTTCCTTATCCCATCTATCGCCATTGCATTGCAGAGAGGCTGGCTGACATTTGACCGCTCCGAAGTGGTGTAAGCATAACGGCTGCAAAACCTTCGGGTTTGCAGGGGGCGTGTTCCGGAGACGGGATGCGCTCCAGTTTTTTTAGCTTGCTCTGGACAGCCTGCTTGCCCGCGCCATCCCAGGTTCCAAAGCGAAGAGCATGAAGGAGCTGAAGACAGAGATGCTGACCATGAGCGACTATATGAAGCAGCGCGGCATCACCGAAGAGGATATGCGGGAAGCCGAAAGGCGTACCCAGGCTCATATCGATGCCTATAACTGTCGTGAGGCATGCAAGGAGCGTCGCACGACGCAGGCACAGACGGCTGATGATGACTCCTGTAAAGAACAGGGCGTCTAGGAACAACTGCATACGAGCGTGCTTGGAAGGCAGCCTTCGGGCTGCCTTCCTTCGTAGGAGAGCAATCTCCTTATCCCTGCAATCGTCACTGACACTCCCGATAGCTCTCAAAGACTAAGTCATAGAGATACAAAAAATCTAATATGAGTTGACTTAGATATGTATGAGAGAGGGCCATTGCGGGAACACTAGTACCTGAAAAGGAAAGACGGATTGGAAGAGATGCCTTCCATTCCAAAGAGAGGTGAGTGCTATATGAACATCAACAAATGGGCTGTGACAGCCCAGGAAGCGCTGCAGAGCGCTATGGGTGTGGCTGTTGATGCGCAGGCTGGCGCTCTGGAGCCCATCCATCTGCTGAAGGCTCTGCTCGATTCTGGCGAGCGCAACATCACGGCCATCATCGAGCGTGTCGGCGCAGACCCGAAGAGCATCCAGAACCAGACAGACCAGGCAATCGCCCGTGCTCCCAAGGTATCGGGAGACAGCTCTCAGATGGGCATGAGCAACGACTTCGTGCGCCTCACGAACGACGCAGAGAAGATTGCTGCAAAGATGGATGACCAGTATGTCACATCCGAGCATCTGCTCATCGCGCTTGCTGACGACAAGTCCGATGCTGGCTCTATTCTGAAGGCTTCGGGCGTCACGGCAAAGCGCATCCAGGAGGCCTACTCCGAGCTCAGGGGCGACTCCCGCGTCACATCGCAGGATGCAAAGCCTGAGTTCGAGGCGCTCGAGCGCTACGGCAGGAACGTCACGGACCTTGCCCGCCAGGGCAAGCTCGATCCTGTCATCGGCCGTGTGGAGGAGATCCGCCGCACGATCCAGGTGCTCTCGAGGCGCACGAAGAACAACCCGGTGCTGATCGGCGAGCCGGGCGTCGGCAAGACCGCTATCGTCGAGGGCCTGGCCCAGCGTATCGTTAACGGCGATGTGCCGTCCACGCTGCGCGACAAGGAGCTCATCGAGCTTGATATGAGCGCCCTTGTGGCAGGCGCCAAGTACCGTGGTGAGTTCGAGGACAGGCTGAAGAGCGTCCTCAAGGAAGTCGAGAAGTCGAACGGCAAGATCATCCTCTTCATCGATGAGCTGCACACGATTGTCGGTGCCGGTGCGACCGAAGGCTCCATGGATGCAGGCAACATCCTGAAGCCGGCCCTGGCCCGTGGCGTCCTCCATGCAATCGGTGCAACGACCTTGGATGAGTACCACAAGTACATCGAGAAGGATCAGGCTCTCGCCCGCAGGTTCCAGCCTGTCATGGTCGGCGAGCCCTCCGTCGAGGATACGATCTCGATTCTTCGTGGCATCAAGGACAAGTACGAGCAGCACCACCGCGTCCGCATCACGGACTCGGCGCTTGTTGCCGCAGCAGATCTCTCGAACCGCTACATCTCCGACAGGTTCCTGCCGGACAAGGCAATCGACCTCGTCGATGAGGCAGCATCCAGGCTCCGCATGGAGCTCGATTCCATGCCTGCCGATATCGATGCCGTCGACCGCCAGCTCACGCAGATGCAGATCGAAGAGCAGGCTCTCATGAAGGAGGAGGACGATGCCTCAAAGGAACGCCTGAAGACGCTCCGCAAGGAGATCGCCCAGACCCAGGAGAAGCTTGATGGCATGAAGGCGAACTGGCAGAACGAGAAGTCTGCCATCGACAAGGTGCAGGACTTGAAGAGCCAGATCGAGGACGCGAAGACCGAGATGGAGCGCGTCACCCGCGAAGGCAATCTTGCCCGTGCCTCCGAGCTCCGCTATGCCACGATCCCGGCCCTGCAGAAGCAGTATGACGCCGCAGAGAAGGCGTTGAACGCCAAGCAGGAAGAGGGAGGCCTTCTCAAGGAGGAGGTCACCTCGGAAGAGATCGCAGAGGTCGTCTCCAGCTGGACCGGCATCCCGGTATCCAAGATGATGCAGGGCGAGATGGACAAGCTCAGGAATCTCGAGACCGAGCTCCACAAGCGTGTTGTGGGGCAGGACGAGGCTGTGCGTGCCGTCGCGGCAGCCGTCAGGCGCAGCCGTGCGGGACTCTCAGATCCTGACCGTCCTATCGGCAGCTTCTTCTTCCTCGGTCCTACCGGCGTCGGCAAGACGGAGCTTGCAAAGGCTCTGGCCGAGTGCCTGTTCGACGACGAGAAGGCACTGGTCCGTATCGACATGTCCGAGTACATGGAGAAGTTCTCGGTCCAGCGTCTTATCGGTGCACCTCCTGGATATGTGGGCTACGACGAAGGCGGCCAGCTGACAGAAGCCGTGCGCAGGCATCCGTACTGCGTGATACTTCTCGACGAGATGGAGAAGGCACATCCTGATGTCTTCAACATCCTGCTCCAGGTGCTCGATGATGGCCGTCTGACCGATGGCCAGGGCAGGGTCGTGAGCTTCAAGAACACGATCATCATCATGACATCGAATGTGGGCAGCCAGTACATCGCCGGTGCCAACGCATCGAGCGACCCGGCAGAGGTCCAGCGCCAGGTCAACAATGCCCTGCGCCAGACATTCAAGCCCGAGTTCCTGAACCGTATCGACGACGTCGTGGTCTTCCATCCGCTCGGACTCGAAGACATCGAGAAGATTGTCGATATCCAGCTCAAGGACGTCCGCAAGCGTCTCGAGCGTGACCGCATCGTGCTCGAGCTCACGGACTCCGCAAAGCAGTCCCTGGCTCTCGATGGCCTGGATCCTGTCTTCGGCGCACGTCCTTTGAAGCGCCTGATCCAGCGCCAGGTTGTCGACAATGTCGCCAACCTCATCATCGACGGCAAGCTCCACGAGGGCGATGTCGTGAAGGTCGATGTCGGGGCAGACGACAGGCTCTACGCAGAGCGCGACGATGCCGCATCCGAGGCCCGCAAGAAGGCTCAGGAGGCAGGCACCTCCGAGAGCTCTGAAGACGAGCCGCTCGAGCCGGACGATGTCGAGTAAGCGATAGCAGCAGGCAAGCGTGCTGCATGATATCGGAGGCCTCCTGTGCCAGCAATGGTGCAGGAGGCCTCTTTGCGTATGCAGATAAATGACTGGTGACCTCCAGCATAACCGCAGGAATTCCTGTCGCCGCCGAAC
>JBJEHU010000036.1:0-8262 GCA_051876355.1 Atopobiaceae bacterium
ACAGAGACCGGCACGATCGTCTCGTCGTTCACGATCATGGTGCCGCCCTCCTTGAGGTACTGCTGGGCACGGAGCGCCTCGATTGCCTCGAAGGCGACGATTGCATCAGCACAGCCTGGATCTGCGACCATCGAGTCCACATGGCTTCCCATGCGGATGACCGTGGAGACTGAGCCGCCTCTCTGGCTCATGCCATGGATCTCCGAGACCTTCACGTCGAGGCCAGCCTCTGCTGCTGTCATGGCCAGGATATTGCCTGCCAGGATCGTGCCCTGGCCGCCGACGCCGACGAGAAGGACCGTGCGGGTGCCTTCGAGCTCGACCTGATGTCCGGTAAGCTCGACAGAGGAGCTCTTGGTGGATGCTGTTGCGTGCGGCATGGCTCTACTCTCCCCTCTTGATGCAGCCGAACGGGCAGGACTGGATGCACTGGCTGCAGCCGATGCACTGGTTCTTGTCGATGACGGCAGAGCCATCCTCGGCCTTGCCGAGTGCCGGGCAGCCTATCTGGATGCAGGTCCCGCACTTGCGGCAGTCGACAATCTCAGGTGCCTTGTGAGTCGTCCTGTCGATGAGGCGGCAGGGAGAGCGGAACACGAGCACGGAGAGCTTGTCCTCGTGCTTCACGGCCGTCCTCAGTGCCTTCCTGATGCTTGCGGCATCCTGGGCATCGATGGTCTCGACTTCGTCTGCTCCCATGGCACGGCACAGTGCCTCGATATCCAGGTACTTGCCTTTGGGCACGGAGAGCGGAGAGACGCCTTCTGCCTGTTCCTTGAGCGTGACGCCGTTGCACGGATTTCCCTGTGCTCCCGTCATGGCCGTCGTCCTGTTGTCGAGGATGCACAGCGTTCCCTTGCCGCCGTTATAGATCGTGCCCAAGAGGCTCGTTATGCCTGAGTGCGCAAACGTCGAGTCGCCGATGACGCCGACGACGGGGCGCTTCGACCTCTCGCCAGCATGCGCCAGCTCCATGCCGTGCGCCATGGACAGGCTTGCTCCCATATCGATGACAGAGTCCACGGCCTTGTACGGTGCTACCGCTCCCAGCGTATAGCAGCCGATATCGCCCGTGACGATGGCATGCATCTTGTGGAGCTCCACATAGACGAGGCGATGCGGGCAGCCCGTACAGAACGCAGGCGGACGTCCCGGAAGCCCCTGGGCAGGAGCTGGATGGGGCGGCTCGCCGACGCCGAAGGCAGCCTTGATATGTGCTGGCAGGACCTCGCCGCCACGCGGAAGCGGGCCCATAGGAGGAACGGACACTTCGATGCCCAATGCCTTCACATGGTCTGCGAAGTAGGTGCAGGTCTCCTCGACGACGTAGAGCTTCTTCACGGACGCCGCAAACTCATGGAGCTTCTTCGGCGGCAGCGGCCACGTGACACCCAGCTTCAAGGTTGATGCCTCAGGCAGCGCCTCCCGCACATGGTTGTAGAGGGCACCGGCGCAGACGACACCGATCTCGGTATCCCTCATCTCGACACGGTTGAGCGGCGTTTCCTCTGCCCATGCGGTGAGCGCATCCTCGCGCTCGTCTGTCGCGACGCGGCGCTTCACGGCGAAGGCCGGCATCATGACATACTTCTCGGGGTGGGACTCATAGGCACGGGGAGCAACGTCCTGGCGCTCTCCTGCGACCTCCACCATCGTCCTCGTGTGGGCAATCCTCATCGTCTCATGGAGCATCACGGGCGTATCGAACTTCTCGGAGATGTCGAAGGCCTCCTTTGCGAAGGAATACATCTCCTCGGAGTCGGAAGGATCCAGGCACGGCACACGTGCGAATGCGGCGTAGTTCCTCGAATCCTGCTCGTTCTGCGAGCTGTAGCACGACGGATCGTCTGCCACAAAGAGCACGAGGCCACCATTCACGCCCGTGTTTGCAACGGACATGAACGGGTCTGCGGCAACGTTCAGTCCCACATGCTTCATGGCGGCAACAGAGCGCACGCCTCCCATGGAAGCGCCGATTGCGACCTCGAGGCCTACCTTCTCGTTCGGTGCCCACTCGCAGGTGGGGCCGTCCTTCTTGACCAGGTTCTCGAGCATCTCGGTAGACGGCGTGCCGGGATATCCCGATCCCACGGCGACGCCTGCCTCCCAGAGGCCCTGGGCTGCTGCCTCATTGCCCGAAAGAAGCTGCTTTGCCATTTCCCTCTCCTGTCTTTCCCTCTAAGACTGGTTCTCGTGATCCACAAGCCCCTGAGCACCGTAACGGCGGCGCAGGAGCGGCTTTTCGATCTTGCCGGTCGCATTGCGCGGCACATCCGCAAAGATGATCTTGCGTGGCCTCTTGTAGCGCGGAAGCCCGAGGCAGAACTGGTTGATATCGTCCTCCGTGGCGTGAGAGCCTGGCTTCAGCTCCACGATGGCGCAGGCAATCTCTCCCAAGCGCTCATCGGGAAGGCCGATCACGGCCACATCCTGGATATCCGGATCTCCCGACATGAAGTCCTCGATCTGCACGGGATAGAGGTTCTCGCCGCCGGTGATGATGACATCCTTCTTGCGGTCCACGAGCCAAAAGAACCCGTCCTCGTCCTGCCTGGCCATGTCTCCCGTATGGAGCCATCCATCCTGGAGCGCTTCAGCCGTGGCTTCGGGGTCCTTGTAGTAGCACTCCATGAGGCCGGGACCCTTGACGCAGAGCTCGCCGACAGCGCCCTGCTCCACCTCGTTTCCTGCCTCATCCACGATCTTTGCCTGCCAGCGGTAGCCTGGCACGCCGATGGCACCGACATGGTCGATGTTCTCAAGGCCCAGATGCACGCAGCCCGGACCTGTGGACTCAGAGAGGCCGTAGTTCGTGTCGTACTGATGATTCGGGAAGACCTCTTTCCAGCGCTTGATGAGGCTCTTCGGCACGGGCTGCGCGCCGATATGCATGAGCCGCCACTGGTCAAGGTGATAGTCAGACAAGGTAACTGTCCCCTGCTCTATGGCAGTGAGTATGTCCTGGGCCCAGGGAACGAGAAGCCACACGATCGTGCAGCGCTCGGAAGAGACGGTGGACAAGATCGACTTCGGCGACACACCACGAAGGAGCACGCCCTTGCCGCCCACAAGAAGGCTTCCCAGCCAGTGCATCATGGCACCGGTGTGGTAGAGCGGCGGAATGCACAGGAACACGTCCTCATGCACGGTCTTGTGGTGGACCGCCTCCATCTCTGCTGCCTGCGTGAGCGAACGGTGATGATGAAGGATGGCCTTGGGGAAGCCGGTCGTTCCGGAGGAGTAGTAGATGGCAGCATCCTCATCCTCCGAGAGCGGAATCATCGGGTCTGTCGAGGCGCAGAGCGCTGCCAGCTCGCGGTAGCTCTCTGCCCAGGTCGGGCAGTCATCTCCCACATAGAAGAGGAGGCGTCCCTTCTGGATCTTGGGCACGATCTCCTCGACTCTGCCTATGAACTCAGGACCGAAGACAAGGATCGTCGCATCCGACTTCTCGAGGCAGTACTCGATCTCATCCGAGGCATAGCGGAAGTTGAGCGGCACGACCGTGGCGCCGGTCTTCAAGATGCCGAAGTAGAGCGGCAGCCATTCGATGCAGTTGTAGAGCAGGAGGGCCACCTTGTCGTCCTTGCGGACGCCACGGGAGAGCAGGAGGTTCGCGAAGCGGTTCGACTTCTCGTCGAACACCTTCCATGTCATCTCCCGCCTATACGGATTGTCCTCTGTCGTCTCTACGAGCTCATACTCGCGCCACGTGACATGGCGGTTGTCCTGTATCTCGGGATTCACCTCGACGAGTGCAGTCTCGTTCGGGTATGCCGCGGCGTTATGCCGCAGCATGTCTACGATGGTCACAGGCGGCCCCTCCCCTATAGATGGACGCTTTCAGCCTCTCCGGAGCCCAAGCTCCAAACTTCATCAGCGTAGCGTATTGGAGAAGTCGTTTACCCCTTGATGCGGCCAGCGGCAACGGACCTGTAGCATTGGCGTGGGTTTGCCAAGGCTTATGAGCATTGCCTCTTTCAATCCGTGTTACGCTAGTCCCATATACCGAACGGACTCCAGAAGGGATGCGCGCAATGGGAAGCTTTCAGAAGACGCTCTCCTATCGAATGCAGGGCTTCTAGGCCTCTTGGGGCGCTCTTGCGCCTGCGCATACCCATCCCTGAACTACAAGAAATCTGGAGATACCCATGCCTATCAATATCCCCGACGGCCTGCCCGCAAAGAAGATCCTGCACGACGAGCACATCTTCGCTCTCGAAGAGGAAGTGGCGGCCTCCCAGCAGATCAGGCCCCTTCATGTAGTGCTTCTGAACCTCATGCCGACAAAGATCGAGACGGAAACGCAGATCCTGCGCCTCATCTCGAAGTCCCCGCTTCAGGTGAGCCTTGACTTCATGCGCGTCTCGAGCCATGAGGCACAGCATTCGAGAGATCACCTCGTGAAGTTCTATGAGACATTCGACACCTTGAAGGCCAACAACTACGATGGCTTGATCGTCACAGGCGCCCCCGTGGAGCAGATGCCCTTCGAGGATGTGGACTATTGGCAAGAGCTCACGGAGATCTTCGACTGGGCAGACGAGCATGTGCTCTCGACCATGCATCTCTGCTGGGGTGCGATGGCAAAGCTCTACTACAAGTACGGCGTCCACAAGATCGATCTGCCGGAAAAGCTCTTCGGCGTCTTCCCGCAGCGGCTCTGCGACGAGTACAACTTCCTGACGAACGGCTTCGACGAGCTCCACTACATGCCGCACTCGAGGCATGCGATGCTCGACGAGGCAGAGCTCAGGCTCCATCCGGAGCTCCAGGTGCTCTCCGAAGGCATAACGAGCGGGCCTGCGATCATTGCCACGAGGGACTTCCATGAGATCTATCTCACGGGCCACTTCGAATATGGCAGGGATACGCTGGCCAACGAGTACTGGCGCGATGCGAATGCCGGAAAGCCGATCAAGCTGCCCGTGAACTACTTCCCGGGAGACGATCCCACCTACCAGCCACGCTTCACGTGGAGGGCACATGCCAATCTCCTCTACCGGAACTGGCTCAACTGGGTCTACCAGATGACGCCGTACCGCTTCGAAGACATCCCTGCAACCATAAAGCAGCTCCATGCCCATGCCACCGGCAAGGTGGACAAGTTCGAGTGCTAGAGACCAGAAGATAGATCTATAAGGAGTCACCGCTTCCATGAAACAGGCACGTCCGTATCCGAAGGCATACATCACGAAGAAGGCTGCACGCATGCTCTCCCAGGGATACCTCTGGGTCTTCGAGGGAGAGATCGTGCGCATGGAGCCCGATGCAGACGGACGTCCCGCCGAGAACGGCGCTATCGTCGACCTCTTCGAGGAGAACGGCACCTGGCAAGGGGCAGGCCTTCTTTCGATGGAGTCCAAGATCCGCGTGCGCGTGCTCTCGCACAATGCGAACGACCGCTTCGATGAGGGGTTCTGGAGGCGCCGCATCCTCTGGGCCTGGGAGCACAGGAAGGCTGTCATGGGTCCGCGCACGCTTCCCGGAGCAGAACCCGACACGAACTGCTGCCGCATCCTCTTCAGCGAAGCAGATGGCACACCAGGTCTCATCGTGGACCGCTACGAGGACGTGCTTGTGGCGCAGGTGGGAACGT
Organism: Atopobiaceae bacterium; assembly: GCA_051876355.1. GTDB lineage: Bacteria > Actinomycetota > Coriobacteriia > Coriobacteriales > Atopobiaceae > Olsenella_L. The sequence goes on from JBJEHU010000036.1 coordinate 5,600, forward strand.
ATGGCATGGAGATGAGGAAGGAGATGCTCTTCCCTCTGATCTTGGATGTGCTGCGCTCTGACGGTGTAGAGATCCGTGGCATCTACGAGCGTGCCGACTCCCCGGCACGCAGGCTCGAAGGCCTCGAGCTCCACAAGGGCTGGTGGCCAGAGCCAGGAAAGCCTCTCCCCGAATCTGCCCGCGTCATGGCACAGGAGAACGGCCTTCTCTTCGACCTGGACATAGAGAACAGCCAGAAGACAGGCTTCTTCCTGGACCAGAAGTACAACAGGCGCGCCGTGAGGGAGCTTGCAGAAGGCAGACGTGTCCTTGACTGCTTCAGCCATGTGGGTCCCTTCGGACTCAACGCTGCTGCAGGCGGGGCCGAGTTCGTCCGCTGCGTCGATATCTCCGATACCGCCATATCTCTTGCCCAGGAGAATGCGAAGCTCAACCATCTGGATGACAGGATGGACTTCACGTGCGCCGATGTCGTGGAGTATCTCCCTGAGCTTGTGAAGAGCAGACAGCTTCTCAAGGAAGAGGGAGGTCCCTTCGACCTCATCATCCTCGATCCTCCTGCATTCACGAAGAGCCGCTCTGCCGTGGCACATGCTAAGAAAGGCTACCGCGAGATCAACGAGTGGGCCATGCGTCTGCTTCCCCGCGGAGGATATCTGGCGACGTGCTCATGCTCTCGGTTCATGACAACAAGGCTGCTCGAGGAAGCCATTGCCGAAGCAGCGCACAACGCGAATGTGCAGCTCAAGCAGATCGAGCTCAGGCAGCAGGCTCCGGACCATCCGATCCTCTGGGGCATGCCGGACACGCACTATCTGGACTTCCTGACGTTCCAGATTGTCTAGCGGCACGCTTCTCTGCCTTTCTGGCAGCACGCCTCGCCCGGAAGAACTCCTTCAATATCTCAGCTGATTCATCTGCCAGCACACCTGAGGTGACCTCGAACTCATGGTTTAGGCGCTCATCGTGGCTCACGTCATAGAGCGTCCCCAGGGCTCCGCCCTTGGGATCAGGTGCCCCATAGACACAGCGGTCAATCCTGGAGTTCACCATGAGGCCAGCGCACATGAGGCAGGGCTCGAGCGTCACATAGACCGTGCAGCCCGAAAGCCGCCAGCGTCCCAGCGCTTCAGCTGCCTCTGTCATGGCCCTAAACTCTGCATGGGCAGACGGGTCATGGTCAAGCTCGCGCCTGTTGTGGGCAGAGGAGATGACTTTGCCGTCACAGACGACGACGGCACCTATCGGGACCTCTCCCTCTTCGGCAGCACGCCTGGCCTCCGCTAATGCAAGACGCATGAAGCGCTCATCCTCTTCGCGCCCTTCTGTCTCTTCGGAGCCTTCTTCCATGCATCCCTCCCATGCAGAGCCCGTATGGCATCTCTTCACATCTCAAGCATAGCAGGCACCCTCGGCCCAGACTCCCGGACCCATCGCCGAAACAAGGAGGTGCCGGGAAAGGCTGGCAGGGCCTTGCGTGCTAGGCTCTTCTGCAAAGGGAACGCCACAAGCTTTCTGCCTGCTTCTGGCCAGGCAGAATTGAAGAAGGATATGCCCATGATCAGAACTGTCTGCCTCAACCCCGCTCTGGACAAGACCGCCCTCATTGCGGGCTTCCAGATCGACCACGTGAACCGCATCGTGAGCCTCAGGAGCGACGCAGGAGGCAAGGGCATCAATGTCTCGAAGGTCGTGGCAAAGCTCGGCGGCAAGACCTGCGCCTATGCGCTTCTGGGCGGCACAGTCGGCACGCAGATAGAATCCGACATCGTGGATATGGGCATCAGCTGCGTCTCTGTGGCAATCGAAGGCGACACGAGGACGAACCTCAAGGTCATCGATACCCAGACCGGCACCCACACCGACATCAACGAGCCAGGCCCTGTCGTGGACTCCCAGGAGATGCTCGACCTCCTGCAGCGCCTGACCGCAGACATCGAAGAGGGAGATGTCGTCGTGCTCTCAGGCAGCCTTCCCCGAGGCGTGCCATCCGATACCTATGCCACCTGGATCCGTGCGAGCAAGCAGGCAGGAGCTTCGGTCTTCCTCGATACAGACGGCCGTGCCCTGACAGAGGGCATCGATGCTGCACCGACGCTCGTGAAGCCAAACCTCCAGGAGCTCTCCGACCTTGTAGGCCAGGAGCTTCATACGACAGAGGACATCATCAATGCGGCGCATGAGCTCCTTGCAGGCGGCATCAAGACCGTCGTGGTCTCCATGGGAGCAAAGGGTGCCTTCTTCTGCACGAGGGAGCACACGATTTCTGCAAGGGCTCCGCATGTGCCTGTCGGCTCTACCGTAGGCGCCGGAGACGCTGTCCTTGCTGCCATAGCCTTTGCATGGGAGCGCGGATACAAGCTCTCCGATGCAGCGACCCTTGCCATCGCCACCGGCTCTGCCAATGTCATGCAGTCCGGCACACAGGCAGCAGAGCGCTCTGTCGTGGAGTCGCTTCTCTCCAAGGTGGATCTGCACGCGCTATAAGCCCACTCTCAAAACGATGCTTTGCGGCCCCGCTATGCATGATGAAAGTGCATGGCGGGGCTTTTCCTTGCCTCTTTCCTGAGGCCTCAAATCCGGGCTTGGCTGTTTTAGAAAGTTTGGTTCAATCCTAAAAGTTGTGGGCAGGCGCCTGTCGCATAGCGCCCCAGAAGACAGAA
>JBJEHU010000037.1:0-268147 GCA_051876355.1 Atopobiaceae bacterium
CCGTGCCACCTGCGCATTCGCATATTCTTCATTCACACATCGTGTCGAAGAGCCGTAAAAAGTCAGAATTCGAATCGATTTGGACGAAATTTGATGACGATAGCTTGGATGAATTCAAGTATGTCATCGTCTCCTTCGACGAGGTGAACGGGAAGCCTGTCGCACGCTTCTGGTAGCTTGCCAGCGAATCAGATGCTTAGCGCTAGCGCAATATCTTGCTCCTTCAAGCTTGAGACACCGCTCCGTCACGTCGGTGCGATGCCTCAAGAGCATTGTAACCTGCCAGCATGGACTCAAGGAGTGTGACGTCGGCTTGTTGCCATGTCCAACAAAATTGCTACTCATGTGACGAGCTTCATGCAAGCTGCCTGCGCAGTGGAGCAAGGTGCCGTCTCCTGTGCTGCTGGTAGAATGGTTCTGATGCTGCGACGGTGGATTGGGGAGTGATGACATGCGCATCAAGAGGCGCTTCGAAATTCGGCTATACGATCAGAAGCTCATGACATTCAGCTGCATATCCGGCGACGGCGACAGAGACCTCTACGAGATTGATTGAATTGACGGTACACAGCTCCAGCTGCTGCCGCCTTGCCTTGTCGCTGAGCAATCCGAAGCTGCACTAGCCAGCTGGCTTTCCGGCAGGGTCATTCCGAGAAAACGAGCCTTTGCTCGCGAAGTGCTGAAGCAGGCAGGCCTCAGCGATGCTTCCCCGATTGAAATCATCTCTGTCTGCAGGGGATTGACTGCGACAGATGCTTACTGGGTTGTTCCAGAAGGTTTCGATGGAACTTGGGCTGAATGCAATCTCTTCGATAACGAGCTGGATGTAGCTTTGCAGCTTGCTGCTTTTGCTGGCGTGATGTCTTTCCAGAAGCATGGGCTTGGTCTAACACCTGAACTGACGACCAATGGATCGTATCCCAAAGCATGGCGGCAGATTGGGGGAGAGCTCTATCTGTTCAAGGCTGCCAGGCATCCATTCTTCAACGGCGCCAATGAGGATTGCGGACCCTATTCTGAATACTTTGCAGCCCAAGCCGCAGAGGCTGCGTGAGCATGTCGATTATGACCTCGAAGTCTGGAAAGGCCATATGGCATCTGTCTGCCATATCTTCAACTCGAAGGATTATGCCTACGTTCCCTTCTATGAAGCAACGGGCTACGGCAAGCTGCTTGAAACGCTGGCAATAGCAGCAAAGTACAGCGAACCGCTCCTTGCCGAGCTTCTCAAGATTCTTGCCTTCGATGCAATAATCGCAAATGATGACCGGCATGCTGGCAACTATGGCTTCCTGCGTGACAACCATACAGGCGAATACGTAGGACTAGCACCAATCTTCGACAACAACAGAGCGCTTTTCCCGACTGCCATGCCAGCGGATTACGGCTCGTCCAGGGAGAAAGCGGCGGGCATGTATCCAGCCGGATCGGATAGCACCTTTGGCTATCTTCTCAAGACAAGATTCACGACGGATGACAGTCACCGCATCGCGAAGAAGCTTCTGACGTTCAGATTCAAACAGCATCCGACATACCGCTTCGATCAGAAGAGGCTTGATGCTCTGAGCGAGATGGTCCAGGCAAGAGCGGCCTTCATTCTGGATTGCCCCGCCAGAGACATCGAAGAGATTGCTGGATGGCTGAGGCAGTCTGAAGCTGCCAAGGGCATAGATATTGGTAAAGTCCCTCTCTTCGTGCAGAAATGCACGGGCACCCATGTAGGCGATGCAATGTCCAAGCTGTAGCTGAAGACTTACGTGCCGTGCGTGGAGCAGACAAGCATTCCAAGATTCTCGATTGATGTCATATCTGCCTGGGCGGGACAAGCGTCATTCGGCAATGCCGAGGTTATGCTCCACGGCTTCCAGCGACAGCCAGCCATGCTCTTCGCCGGACCTGCGGCCTTCTGCGATTGCTTCTATCAGATGGAGCGTTTCCTGCATACTTGCATAGTCCTCTATATCGAGGATTGCATACCGAGTCTGACCTTCCTCTTTCAGGAAGACCGGATTTCCGACGGTGACGTCCTGCAGCACTTCGCTGTAATGTTCAAGATCCGATAATGGCCTGGCATGAGACATGCGGTTTGGCTCCTTTCATCGGCAGCCGACGGAGCAGCTTTGCAAGATTCTATAAGACGAGCCTCGTATGGCCGCATCTATGCTAGAGCCAGATGGCATTGGCAAGTCCCACCACAGCGGGTACGGTCAGGATGGAAAGCAGCACCGATATCACGACCGTCTCTACGGCGTAGGCATAGTCCGCATCATGGAGCTGCGCGTAGATGGCGACGTTTGCGCCGACAGGACAGGATGCAGCGATGAGGAGCGCTATACGCATCTCATAGCTTGGTATGGGAAGCAGAGTCAGCAGTGCGAGAGAAGCAAGAGGGGAGAGCACGATGCGGGCAAGCGCGACGCGGTAGTTCGCGATGCGCGTGAACATCTGCTTCACGTTGGTCTGAGCCAGATAGACGCCGATCATGAACATGGCAAGAGGGGTGTTCAAGGCTGCCACATCATCCAGGCATGTCGTTATGACAGAGGGAAGCGCTATCTGCGTCGCGTAGAGCACGATGCCTATGAGCGCTGCGATCATGAATGGCGCCGTCATGATGCTGTGCAGCACATCCTTCACGGTGGGCAGAGGCTCTCCCTTCTCATGTAGGATGAGGCCCAGGCCGTAGGTCCACTGCCCTATGTTCATGAGGGCGATGAAGCCGACGTTGTAGAAGACGCTCTGGGAGCCGACCGTGGCAACGACCAGAGGGATGCCGAAGAAGCTCGGGTTCGAGAATGTGGCTGCAAAGTTGCCGATAGCGTCCTTGCCGCAGACGAGCCGGGCCACAAGCGCTGCAAGCACGAGAAGGAGCAGGGCCACAGCCGTGCCCTCGACAAGCGCTGCCGTGTGCTCGGGCGTACGCTCGATGATAAGGGATTTGATGATGACAGCAGGAAGGGAGAGATAGATCAGGATGTTGCCGATGACCTTGTTTCCCTCCATGGTGATCTTGCCGGCACGAAACATCGCATAGCCGATGCCGACCAGAAGAAACATCACGAGCACCTGCAGAGCAAGCACGGCAGACATGTTCATGGGGAAGCCTCCTCGTCTCTGCTGCCGCCATGCTCGTGCGGCAGACACAGCTCTTCCGATGATAGGACCGAAGCATATCTGCCGGGCTGAGGTTCTCTGTGGATAAGGATTCCGGGCTTGGAGGCCTTGGATATACGAGAGAGGATAAACAAGGAGGGCCAGCCGCTGCTTTCCGCTGCTGGCCCTCTGGCTTGCACGCCTTCCGATGGACAAGGCACTATTTCGGCTCCGCAGGCTTTGTGTCCTGGCCCTGCTGGATTTTCTGCTTGGCCGCATCCTTCCCGTCAGCTATCAGGAGGAAGAGTCTCAGGAATATCTGCGTTCCCATCGGTGCCCCCAGAAGGCTGAGACCGAAGCTCGCAAAGGGCGTAGATGCGTCATATGCAAGGAGCGCGTAGAGATCCTCGAGAAAGGAACCTGCCGTCATATAGAGGAAAAGGCAGATGGCACAGATGACAGCACCGGGATGCCTCTTCCAGTTCCTCTTGCCGATTACCACCGCGTCGTAGAGGATAGCGATCCAGATGGTCCAGGCGAGCGAGAGGAAGAGAATCATTGGCACCGTGACGTGGAAGTCTCCTCTTATCGAGTCATACCAGATGGTGACGAGGCAGATGAGGGCTATGCCTACGGCAATGGCAATGAGAAGGGGACGGATGGAATCTCTGCCCTTGAGGACATCGGAGAAGGCCGCCATCTCCTCCTCGTCGACATCGCCTACGAGGACATAGTCTTGCTTCTTGTCTTCTTCCTTCAATGTTCTCCATCCCGAAAGGCATTCCTGTCTCAACTCTACCAAGACTTAGATAAGTTCAGGTAAGCCTGATGTCAGTTTTCGTGGGGGAAAGACAGAAGGAGGGCCGGCTCGGCTTTCCCGCCTCGATATCCTGGCTCTGTCTCGCTATTTCGATCCGTGAGACCTGACATCCCTGTCCTGTGCCTTGCCCTTCTGGATCTTGTCCTTTGCCCAGTCCTTGCCATCGGCGATGAAGAGGAAGATCCTCAGGAAGATCTCTGCTGCCATGGGCGCCAGTATGACCTTGACGCTCGGAATATAGTTGATCTCGCCATACCAGATGAGAAGAGCCAAATCGTTGAACAGAGGCCTCATCAGATACAGGAAGAGGAGGGCTGCTGCGATGACGGCAACAGGATGCTTCTTCCAGTTCCTCCTGCCCATCACGATGGCAGCGAAGAGAATCGAGATCCAGACCGTCCAGACGACAGAGAAGAAGAGGATGCCCACAGGGGCTTCTGAGAGTTCGCCTAGCTCCAAGGACTGCTTGATGGAAATGATCCAGATAAGGATAATGCCTGCCACAATGGCAATGAGGAGAGGCCGGATCGAGTATTTGCCTTTGATGATTTCGGCAGCTGCCGCTATCTCCTCTTCGTCTGCATCGCCCACGGGCATGTAGTCGTGCTTCTCTTCTTCATCTGCCATGGCGCTCCATCCCGGTATATTTCCTTGAGTCAACTTTACAGGAGTGCGGAGGGCTTCAGGTAATGCCTCTGTCAGCGCTTGTTCGATGCAGGGCTCAGCGGCATATCCTGACGTCTGGAAGGGGTGGCGGCCTCCGGATGGATGCCTCTCTGCTACAATTTACACGACGGCGCGGTCTACTCCTATCACTAGGCGCCGTTGTCGTGTGCGGGCACCTTCTCTCCTAGGCTGAGGGTGCCCGTTCTTTCTTGCGTGTGCATGCGCACGGGCGCTGCGCCAGGGCAGTGCTCTTCCTCCTTGATACAGGTGCTTGTCATGGCGGATGAATGGTGAAGACTATCCTCTCGTACTGCATCGAATATGAAGATATGAGCAAATGGTCATATTAAATCTGTCCAAAACGTCAGTATGGGCTAACTTATCGGCCGGATGGAGTACCATCTAGGCGAACGGTTTGTTTCAGGCTCTTTGGAGCCGCAAGATGAAAGCAGGCAGCAGGATGGACAGGAGCCAGAAAGGGACCGATGCCGCCCCGGAGACTCTCGGCTCGCTCGAGATTGGCGATGTCGCACGCATCGATGAAGTAGGAGGCAGCGGGGCCCTGCGCCAGCACTTCCTCGATATGGGTGTCATCCCAGGAGCAGAGATCAGGCTCGTGAAGTATGCCCCTATGGGCGACCCGATGGAATTCGAGATCCACGGCTACGAGCTCACGCTGCGCGTGGCAGATGCAAAGAAGATCACGTGCACGCAGCTCTCTCCCAAGGAAGTGGCCCAGCAGCGCAAGGCCGAGGAAGAGCATGTCGAGGAGCTCGAGCATGAGCCGGCACAGACCCACCCGGGCCTCGGCGAGCCTTCGCAGGGCGAGCATACGGACGTGCGCACGAGCGACCACTCCCATGCGCTTCCGGCCGATGCGATGCTCACGTTCGCGCTTGCCGGCAACCAGAACTGCGGAAAGACGACGCTCTTCAACCAGCTCACGGGCTCGAACCAGCACGTCGGCAACTTCCCGGGCGTCACGGTCGACCGCAAGGATGGCCAGATCATCGGACATCCGAATACACGCGTGACCGACCTGCCGGGCATCTATTCGATGAGCCCGTATTCGTCGGAAGAGATCGTGAGCCGCCAGTTCATCCTCGACGAGAAGCCGACCGGCATCATCGATATCGTGGATGCCACGAACATCGAGCGCAACCTTTACCTCACGATGCAGCTCATGGAGCTCAATGTCCCCATGGTCGTGGCGCTCAACATGATGGACGAGGTCCAGGAGAACGGCGGATCGATCAACGTGAACCGCATGGAGGATATCCTGGGGCTTCCGGTCGTGCCGATCTCTGCCGTCAAGGGCGAAGGCGTCGGCGAGCTCGTCCAGCACGCCCTGCATGTCGCACGCTATCAGGAGACGCCGGGGCGCCAGGACTACTGCGATGTCCATGACCACGGAGGAGCCGTCCACAGGTGCCTCCATGCGGTCATGCACCTCATCGAGGACCACGCAGAGCGTGCGCAGATCCCCATCCGCTTCGCCGCGACGAAGCTCGTCGAAGGCGATGCAGCGATCGAGAAGGCGCTGAAGCTCGAGCCGAACGAGCATGACGCCGTCGAGCATATCGTGCACCAGATGGAAGAGGAGCGCGGCCTCGACCGTGCTGCCGCTATCGCCGACATGCGCTTCTCCTTCATCTCGAAGGTCGTGCGTGCCTGTGTGATCAAGCCGGAGGAGTCGAAGGAGACGGAACGCTCCCGCAAGATCGACGCCGTCCTCACCGGCCGCCATACTGCCATCCCGATGTTCATCCTCATCATGGCAGCGATCTTCGTGCTCACGTTCAACGTGATAGGCCCGTTCCTCGGAGACCTCATCTCGCAGTTCGTGGACTGGATCAGCGGCATGGCTGATGCGGGCCTCACGGCCGGCAATGCGAATCCGGTCCTGCATTCGCTCCTGATAGACGGCGTCTTCAATGCAATCGGCACGGTTCTGCCGATCTTGCCGAACATCGTCTGCATGTTCTTCTTCCTGTCCCTTCTCGAGGACACGGGATACATGGCCCGTGTCGCCTTCGTAATGGACAAGCTGCTGCGCCGCATCGGCCTTTCCGGCCGCTCCATCGTCCCCATGCTCATGGGCTTCGGCTGCACGGTGCCGGCGGTCATGGCAACGCGTACCTTGCCGTCCGAGCGCGACCGCAAGCTCACGGTGGCGCTCACGCCCTTCATGAGCTGCTCCACGAAGCTCACGATCTATGGCTACTTCACGGCTGCCTTCTTCCCGGGACGCGGCGGCTTCGTGATCTTGGCGCTCTACCTTGCCGGCATCCTGATCGGCATCCTCTGCGCAAAGATCGCGCACATGACCGTCGCGAAGGGCGAGGCTGTCCCCTTCGTGATGGAGCTTCCGAACTACCGCATGCCGTCTGCCAAGTCCGTGCGTCAGCTCCTCTGGGAGAAGTCGAAGGACTTCCTGACGCGTGCCTTCACGGTCGTCTTCGCTGCTGCTGTCATCATCTGGGCGCTCGAGACCTTCAGTCCCACGCTCGATATGGTCATGGACCCCGCCGATTCGCTTCTCGCTGCAGTCGCGAGCTGGCTCACGCCGATCTTCGCTCCGCTCGGCTTTGCGGACTGGCGCATCACGACCGCCCTTATCGCTGGCTTCATGGCAAAGGAAGTCGTCGTCTCGACGCTCTCCGTCCTCTTCGGCAGCATCGCAGAGCTCACGGCTGCGCTCACGCCGCTTGCGGTCATCTCGCTCCTCGTGTTCTGCCTGCTCTATACGCCGTGTGTCGCTGCCATCTCTGCCATCAAGCGCGAGCTTGGCGGCAAGTGGGCAACGGGCATCGTCTTCTTCCAGTGCGGCATCGCCTGGCTCGCTGCCTTCCTCGTCCACACGATCGGCCTGCTTCTAGGCTTTGCATAGCACCATTCATCAACTGACTGTGCCGAGATAGCAATAAAGCCCATAAAGACGCCTGAAGGGCGTCTTTATGGGCTTATCATGTTTGGGCATACGTCCGCCAGGAAAGGAGCGCATATGGCACAGAAGCAGGACTCGTCGAGCCTCGAGGACTATCTGAGGGCGCTCTTCGAGCTGGCAAGGGAGGATGGCATCGTCCATTCCGTGGAGCTTGCACGGGAGCTCGGCGTCTCGAAGCCAAGCGTCCACCGTGCTGTCGGCCTCCTCGCGGAGCGTGGCTACGTGACAGCCGAGCCCTATAGCCCGATCGCACTTACCGATGAAGGCATGGAGCGCGGGCGTGCGCTCGAGCAGCGCTTCGTAACGATCAGGGACTTTCTTGTGCGTGAGCTCGGCGTCGATGAAGAAACGGCCGCCGAGGAAGCGCATGGCATAGAGCATGCGCTCTCGGACGGCACGGTAGAGCGGTGGATCGAGCGTTTCGGCAGCTAGAGGATGATAGGAGCCGTTCCCTGCTGCGGCAGGTCGCGCTCCGGATTGACCTTCCTCGAGTCTGCGTAGCTCACGATGAGGCCGCCTCTGGCGGCATAGTAGGAGCAGAGGGCATGGCAGCGCTCGAGCCTGATGTCTGCATCGGGCCAGACCTTCCTGAGCTCGTCACGGAAGAACTCGGCGCCGCCGACATTCTCCACATGGGAGATATAGCAGGGGCCGCCTGAATAGCGGTGCATCTCCATCTCGTGGATCATGGCGCGGGCTGCCTTCTTGGCGCCTCGGACCTTGCGGAGCACCTCAATCTCGCCTTCGAGCGTGCCGGTGCCGATCACATGCACATCGAGCGCATTCGCGAAGCGGGCGACAGCCGGATTCACGCGGCCTGCCTTTGCAAGGTTCGAGAGGTCGGCGATATCGAAGAGGACATGCACGTGGTGCTGGTAGGCAAGAAGCATGCGCGTGAGCTCCTCGAACGGGATGGGCTCGCGTCCAAGCTCGTTCGCACGCTCGGCCAGAAGCGCCAGATACTCGCCGGCTGCACGGGAGTCGATGACAGCAATCTTTGCCTCGGGGTGGTCTTCCTGGTACTGCGCTGCCGCAAGGCGTGCAGAGTTGCAGGAGCCGGAAAGCTTGCCGGAAATAGCGATAGCGACGATCTCGTCTGCACCCTGGAAGGCAGAGAGCCACGCATCGGGGCTCGGGCAGGAGGTCGAGGACGGGCCCTGGTTGAGCGACATGTGGTCGCAGAATTCCGTGAGGTCGAGCCCTTCCGTATCGACGTAGTCGGTACCGTCGAGCGTCACGGTCAGAGGCACGCTCCTGAAGTCGACGCCGTCGAGCGCATATACATTGCAGGAAGAGTCGCAGACGACCCTGATTCCCATACCACCATCCCCAATCGGTGCGCGCTGCATTCCAGCACCATTATCTGTCACTGCAAGGTGAGGTCAATGAATATGAACAAAGACCAGCTGTCTTGAAGCTACCTTGAAAGATCAGGAGAAGCTCTCGACGAGGGAGTCGTACTCCTTCGCCTCTGCGGCCAGATATGTCTCTGCCTCGCTTCTGCCGAGCTCAGAGAGCCGTGCATGGTCGAAGTCGTCGAGTGCCGTGGCAAGCGATGCCAGGATCGGCTCTGCAGGCTCCAGGATCTCGACATCTGCGGTCTTGCGCTCGTTGTCCTGCGTGCTGTCCTGATCCTTGTCCTTTGCGGTGCCGATGCGGACAAAGCCGCGGCTCTTGAGGTGGCCCATGGCACGCGCTGCCTGGCTCTGCGTGCAGCCGCAGTACTCAGCTATCTCCTTGAACGTGCCGCACGTGCCGCAGTCCCTGAGGTAGAGCAGCACCTTCATGTCCTGGAGCTCCAGGTCATGGGCGCATCCTGCGACATCGAGGTAGCGGTCGAGGAGCTTCTGCGCAAGATAGAGGATGGCAAGCGGGTTTTCTGCCATGTCGGGATCGAGCTGCGCCGTCACGCGCTCGCGGCCGAGCTTTGTGCTCAAAGGTCCTGGCAGCACGCCGCCGTCAGAGGCCGAGTCGATATAGAAGCGGTAGATGTCCGGACGCCGGGCAGCATAGTCGTCCTCGTCCATGATCTTCTGATAGAAGCTCTTGTAGTACTCGATCACATTGAGCTTCATGCGGACCGTGTTCGCAAGCGAAGCTCCCTGTGTCGCAAGCGAGCCCTTCGTCTTCTCGTAGTAGTAGATCGGCACATGCAGGGGATAGATCCTGGCCGTATGCAGGACATATTCCATGTTGAAGATGAAGTCCTCGCACCAGGAGATCGAGGGGTCCATGCGGATGTGGTGGTCCTCGATGATGGAGCGCTTGTAGAGCTTGTTCCAGACGACGCCCCAGTAGAAATCAGATGGGCTCTCGAGCATGAGGTCGGCATACTGCTCGCGCGTGATCACGTCTTCGGAGTCGATGTCGCTCTTGCGTGCCACGCGGCTGCCGATGACACGGTAGAAGTCGGCGATGACCATGTCGCAGCCGTTCTCCTCGATGCCACGGACAAGGAGCTTCGTCGCATCGGGCGTGATCCAGTCATCGGAGTCGAGGAACTGGATATAGGTGCCCTGTGCTGCATCCATTGCGATGTTTCGTGTGCTCGAGACGCCCGAGTTCGGCTTGTGGATCACGTGCGCGCGGGGGTCGCGCTTCCCATAGGCGTCGCAGATGGCTCCCGACGAATCGGTCGAGCCGTCATCGGCGAGAATGAGCTCGATATCCGTGAATTCCTGGCCGAGAATCGAGTCGATGCAGCGCTCGAGCTTTTTCTCGGCATTGTAGACGGGCACTATAATGCTTACCTTGGGTTCCATGGGACTCCTTCGTCTCGTTCCCAACCATTCTATACATCGAGGCAGGAAGGATACGCGGGGTGCAGGAACAACCTCAGATGGAAGACGCACGCAGGGCGCTCGAGGAGCATTTCGGCTACAAAAGCTTCCGTCCTGGCCAGGAAGAGCTCATCTCGGCGATACTTGCCGGGAAGGATGCTCTGGGAATCATGCCGACAGGGGCAGGAAAGTCGCTCTGCTACCAGATTCCTGCAGCGGTCCTTCCAGGCCTTGCCCTTGTCGTCTCGCCCCTGATCTCGCTCATGGGCGACCAGGTGCGCTCGCTCAAGGAAGCAGGCATCCGTGGCTCCTATCTCAACAGCTCGCTCACACCGGGACAGCAGCGCGTCGTGCTTGCCCGAGCTCTCGCTGGCTGGTATGACCTCATGTATGTGGCGCCGGAGCGTCTCCAGGACCCGACGTTTGTCGCATTCGCACAGCAGGCGCAGATTCCGCTTCTTGCGGTCGACGAGGCCCATTGCATCAGCGAATGGGGACAGGACTTCAGGCCTGCCTATCTTGGCATCCGCACGTTCGCAGAGAGCCTGCCCACGGGTCCTGTCGTTGCCGCCTTCACGGCGACGGCGACCCGTACGGTCGAGCGCGACATAAAGGAGCGTCTCGGACTTGAGGATCCTGTCTGCGTCCATACCGGCTTCGACCGTCCGAACCTCTCCTTCATCGTGAAGAAGCTCACGCCGAAGGAGCGTCTCCGCTATATCGCGCGCTATCTCGAGACGCACCGGGATGCCTCGGGCATCGTCTACTGCAGGACGAGGAAGCGCACCGAAGAGGTTGCGGATGCGCTTCTCGAAGAGGGCTTCCGTGCAGGCACCTACCATGCCGGCATGGAGCCAGATGCGCGCACGCAGGCCCAGGAAGCCTTCGTCCAGGACAATGTCCGCATCATCGTCGCGACGAATGCCTTCGGCATGGGCATCGACAAGTCCGATGTCCGCTTTGTCATCAATGATGGCCTGCCGCTCACGCTCGAGGAGTACTACCAGGAGGCAGGACGTGCCGGCAGGGATGGAGACCCGGCAGAATGCATCCTGCTCTGGAGCGACGGCGATATCCGCCTTGCCCATTTCCTGATCGACAGGACGGAGGTGCCTGAAGGCACAGGACCTGAAGTGCTCCAGGACCGCATCCGCTGCCGCGAGCAGCTCCTGGGCTCCATGATTGGCTACGCCGAGAGCACGGTGTGCCTGAGAGCCCGGATGCTTCGCTATTTCGGCGAGAAGGCAGATATGGCGGGAAACTGCGGCGGCTGCTCGGTCTGCGTACCGTCTTTGGGAGAGCTTCCGGCTGCGCATCCGCGCGTCTTTGGTAGTGTGGACAGCACATCTTCTGTCTCTTCCTTCGATGAGGCGGGAGACGATGCAGAGGAGCTCTTCCAGCGCCTGCGTGCGCTCAGGAAGCGTCTCGCCGATGAGCGCCACATCGCGCCCTATATGGTCTTCTCCGATGCGACGCTGCGTGCCATGGTCCGCCGCCGTCCCCAGACGGAAGAGGAGATGCTCGAGATATCGGGTGTCGGCCAGGTCAAGCTTGTACGCTATGCTGCGTATTTCCTCAAGGAACTGCAAAGCTAGCGGCAACATCTGCAGCAAACCGGGTAGGAAATGTCCTACAGAAGGTGGCTGACAGGAGCAGATGTGGCGACAAAGCCGAAGACGAAGGTGAAGGCACAGGTTGCGTCCCGGAAGGGGACGGACGAAGAGCGCGAGCGCATGGGGTCCGTGCGCAAGAGCGTCATCTTCCTTGCTGGCGTCGCTGTCGTCTATATCGCCTATCTCGTCTTCTCGGGCCAGTTCGGCGCCTTCATGTCGGCCTTGGGCTCCATCGACAAGAGCTGGGTCATCGCTGCCTGCTTTGCCTATGTTGTGTACTACTTCTTCGGCGTCCTTGCCTACATCCTGGCGGTCATCAAGGACCCGAAGTGCCCGCTTGGCATCCGCGACCTCATGAGCGTCGAGGCATCCGGCATCTTCTTCTCGAACCTGACGCCGAATGGCGCAGGCGGCGCCCCTGCCCAGATTTACCGTCTCATGCGTGCTGGCCTCTCTGTCGGCGCAGCAGGAGCCGTCCAGTACACCCGCTTCATCATCTACGAGGCAGGAGAGGGCATCTTCGCAGCTCTCATGCTGATCTTCCGTGGCCAGTGGTTCATGGATACGTATGCCGACGCTGCCTGGCTCGTGGCACTTCTGCTCTTCGGCTTCAAGGTCATCGAGGTCGGCGCCCTTCTTGCCATCTGCTTCTTCCCGAAGGTCGTGACGAAGGTTGGCCTTTGGATCATAAAGATCGCCGAGAAGCATGGGTGGATGAAGAATCCGGACAAGTGGCGGGAGATGGCAACAGTCCAGGTAGACGAGTTCTCGCGGGGCTTCAGGACTGCTGCAAAGAACCTACCTGAGCTTGGCCTCACGCTCGTCGTGACGCTCCTGCAGCTCGGCTGCCTCTATGCGCTGCCATGGTTCGTGCTCCATGCCTTCGGGCAGGAACCGGACCTGCTGACCTGCCTCACGGCAGGATCCATGCTCGAGCTCCTGACATCGGCCATCCCGCTTCCAGGCGGTACAGGCGGCGCCGAGGGCGGCTTCGTCGTCCTCTTCGGCGGCATGTTCGGCGATGCGAATGTCGCTGCAGGATATGTCGTCTGGCGCTCTGTCGAGTACTTCCTGCCGGTCCTGGCAGCATTGCCGCTCCTGTCGCTCCGTTCCGACCGGGGGCAGTCCATCGCAGCGCGCTGGAGCCGGATGAAGCGCCGCTTCGGCTCTGCCGGCACGAAGCTTGCGACGGGCGGACATTCGTCCGGCGGCATCAGCGTGAATCCGAAGAAGATGCATCATAGGGACAAGAAATAGCTTCATTCGTGCCGTCTGCCGACGCTTCGATGGAGCACGTCCGTTTGGATCATCCATCCGATTCTAGGTCCAGCATACTGAAACTGTTTCAGGATAGATATGCTGCTTGAGCAGCACAGGCCACGGACGTGAGGATTCCCATGAATATCATCGAGCGCTTTGCTTCCAACCCCGAATACTCCTCGAAGGCACCGGAGAAGCTGACCTTCACGGCCGAGCCCCGTGCCATCTATGCACCGCTTGCCGGCGAGATCGTCGAAGACGAGGTCGAGACCATGGGCCTCTTCGGCAAGGGTGTGGCGCTCCATCCAGCAGCAGAGATCGTCTATGCGCCGGTATCCGGCCGCATCCGTGCAACGACGGTCACGAACCACGCAATCGGCATCACGACCTCGGATGGCATCGATGTCCTCATGCATATCGGCATCGGCACGGTCTCGATGAACGGACGCGGCTTCGTGCGCTTCGTGCAGGCAGGAGACGACGTGAAGGCAGGAGACCCGCTCATCGCCTTCGATGACCAGCGCATCCTCGACGCTGGCTACAAGGACACGGTTGTTGTGATGGTCACGAACGCAGACGAGCTGGGACCTGTTACCTACGAGGTCGACGAGTCCGTGAAGCTCGGCTCCCACCCGGTCGTGAAGCCGGGCGAGCTCCTCATGAGGGTCGCCGAGAAGCAGGCCTAGCGCTTCTTCCGGATGTAGGGGAGCGCGAGGAAGGCGGCAAGGAAGGCACAGACGAGTGTGCCTTCCGGCTCGCCTGCGAGGATGAAGCCGATGCCGCCTGCGGCGAGGATAATGAACTTGGCAGGGGTCGGCGTGAGCCAGGCGCGCTCTGCCTCCTCGAACTCGCGCTCATTCTCCGACTCCTCCGGGTCTTTCTCTTCGGCTTCGGCCTTCTCTGGCCTCTTTGCCGGAGCATCGGGGCCGCAGATCCGCTCTTCCTCGTCGCCGTAGTCCCAGAATTCCTTTCCGCTTGCCATGTCCACGCTCCTGAGCGGCTTTGTGCGCGGGACCCCGTACCATCTATCCCCCAGAAGCTCGCGGAATGCGAACGCTACGGCCTGTGCGCGCGATGCTGCTGCCATCTCGGGTGCCTTGCCGCCGAAGTAGGCGGTGCACTCCTCGAGCGTGCACATCTTCCAGCCATTGTTGGCCGGATCGAAGGCGCCATGGGCCTCCGAGAACTCATGTCCAAGGTCGAGCACCTCTGCCTTGGGAAGCCCGATGCCAGCCTTGCCCAGGAAGGCGGGATCGTCCTTTCCATAGGCGACGATGAGCTTTGCAGAGGAGAGGATCTTCTCTATCTCGGCAGCATGCTCTCTGAGCGTCTTCTTGTCCTCGACATCAGCAGGGGAGATGTGGGTGCGCTGCTCTGCCTGCTTCCAGCTCTTGCGCCTCTCGGGACGTACCACCTCATCGAAGAGGATCGTGCCTGTGCCATCTGCTATAGCAAGAGAGAGGATCTCGTCCGACCCCTTGGCATTCGGTCCGGTCGTGAGCATGCCGAGAGCGGCGATGTCTGCCGGTGCGTATGATTTCAGATCGTCTTTTCTGCCCATGATGCCTGCCTCCTGCGATGATTCACAGATTGATTCTGCCACAGGACGCCTGAGATGCGCCAATATCCCGCCAGATACCGCCAAGCCTGTTAACAATAGGCGAAAGGCCTGAAACTATCTGATGGCCTCGGATACAATTTCTCATACTACCGATGAAGGAGGGCTCATGGGATACAGCGACGAAGACGCTCAGAACCGTGCGATTATCACCGTGCTCGGCAGCGACCGGTCCGGCATTGTTGCAGCCGTGACGGGCGTGCTTTCGGAACACGATGCCAATATCCTGGATATTTCGCAGACCATCCTGCAGGGAATCTTCACCATGACCATGCTGGTGGACCTGAAGGATACCGATGTCTCGTTCAAGGCTCTCCAGGCGGAGCTGCAGGATCTCTCGCAGAAGCTCGACGTGCAGATCACCCTGCAGCGTGAAGAGGTATTCCGCTTCATGTACCGTCTCTAGACGAAGGAGGCAGCGTGTCCAAGGACGACAAGCAGCCCGACACTCAAGCTACGGGTGCCGGCAGCGATGCATCTGCATCCGCAGCATCCGTTTCTAAGAAGAGGATCATTCCTGGCAAGCAGCACCGCAACTCTGCCATCCTCGATTCGACCGAGACCTCGGCCCTGCGCCTCATGGGGGAGCAGTACCCCATGCCGAGCGTGAGCCTCGGACGCCCGCCGGTATCGGACCAGCTCTATGTGGGCTTCCGTGCCATCGACGAGGTGCCGAACGAGCTCTTCGTGAAGTACGACGTGAAGAGGGGCCTGCGCAATGCTGATGGCTCCGGCGTCCTGGTCGGACTTACGACAATCTCCAATGTCCATGGCTACAACATGGTGGACGGCAAGCTCGTGCCGGATGAGGGCGACCTCATCTACCGTGGCTACCACATCCGCGATCTGGTCGACCACCCGCAGCAGGAAGACCGCTTCGGCTACGAGGAGATTGCCTATCTGCTCATTGCAGGTGCCCTGCCGACACGTGACCAGCTTGCAGACTTCAAGGCCCGTATCGACTCGAGGCGCGAGTTCCCGACGGACTTCCTCGGCGTGTTCCCGCGCCGTACGAGCTCGCATTCCATCATGAACGTTATGGCCCGCTCGATCCTTTTGCTCTATGCGTTCGATCCGACGCCGGATGATACGTCGCCGACGCATGAGGTGGATGTCGCGCTCTCGATGCTCGGCCGTCTTCCGCGCATTGCCGCCATCGCCCAGGCAGCAGACCGTGCTGCGAAGAACAACGAGCGCCTCGTCGTGCCGGCAGCAGAGCCCGGATTCTCGATGGCAGAGACCGTCCTCGATATCCTCCGTGGCGACGAAGGCTTCACGCACGAGGAAGCCATGATGCTCGACGTTATGCTCATGCTCCATGCAGAGCACGGCGGCGGCAACAACTCGACGTTCTCCTGCCGTGTCCTGTCTTCCTCCGGCACCGATGCCTATTCTGCCTATGCGGCAGCCATGGGCTCGCTCAAGGGGCCGAAGCACGGCGGCGCGAACTTCAAGGTCGGCCAGATGATCGACGATATCGCCGCCCATGTGGAGAACTGGGAGGACGAGGACGAGCTTGCTGCCTACCTGACGCGCATCGTCCAGGGTCAGGCCTTCGACAAGACTGGCCTCATCTATGGCCTGGGACATGCCGTCTATACGCTTTCCGACCCGCGTGCGCAGCTCGTGAAGCGCTATGCGCGGAAGCTTGCAAAGGACAAGGGCCAGGAGGAACGCCTCGACCTCATCGAGCGCATCGAGAAGCTCGGACCTCAGGTCATGCGCGACGTGAAGGGCACGAAGAAGCCGATCTGCGCGAATATCGACCTCTATACCGGCTTCGTCTACTCGATGCTCGGCATTCCCCAGGAGATGTATACGCCGATCTTCGCAATTGCCCGCATGGCAGGCTGGGCCTCGCACCGCATGGAGGAGCTCTACGGCTCGAGCAGGATCATCCGTCCTGCCTACAACTCCTACATGCCGGAGAACGAGTATGTGCCTATCGATGAGCGTGCGAAGGAGTCGCGCATTTGGACGTAAAGATCGTCTTTTCCGATCTCGACGGGACGCTTCTGACCTACGACAAGAAGCTCTCGCCGGCAACCAGACAGATGCTCGGGGGCCTTGCCTCGAGAGGAATCGAATTCGTGCCCTGCTCCGGCAGGGCACTTTCCGGTCTGCCGAAGGAGCTTCTCGAGCTTCCGTGCTGCCACTATGCGGTGTGCTCGAATGGTGCCGCCATCGCCGAGTCCAGGACCGGACGCAGGCTCTTCCAGAGCTTCATGGGGATAGAGCGCTCGCGCGCCCTCTGGGAGCGCGTCCGTGGCCTCGATGTCTCGTTCGATATCTTTGCAGGAGGTGCGATCTGGTCGGAGCGGAAGGCCTACGACAGGCTCGACACCTACGGCATAGAGCCCGAGACGCTGAAGTCC
The DNA here is from genome assembly GCA_051876355.1 of Atopobiaceae bacterium. Classification (GTDB taxonomy): domain Bacteria; phylum Actinomycetota; class Coriobacteriia; order Coriobacteriales; family Atopobiaceae; genus Olsenella_L. The sequence goes on from JBJEHU010000037.1 coordinate 17,173, forward strand.
GTGAAGGGATTCCGTACCCCGACGGAAAGGACGCCTGAAGAGACGCTTGCCTGGCTAGCGGCACGTGGCGAGGATGTGGAGCGCATCACGCTCTTCTGGAAGACAGAAGAGGGGAGAGACGCCGTGATACGTGCCATAGAGGCCGACCCGACGCTCACGTGGACGAACTCTGTCCCGCATGATATCGAGGTCATGGATTCCTCGGTGAGCAAGGGGGCGGCGCTTTCGCGCCTCTGCCACCATCTCGGCATCCCGGTATCCTCCTCTGTCGCCTTCGGAGACGGCCTCAACGATGCGCCGCTTCTGGCAGCAGCAGGGTATGGGGTAGCCATGGCAAATGGCTGCGCAGAGACGAAGGCGGCAGCAGACGCTCTGACGGCCACGAACGACGAGGACGGCGTTGCCAAGATGATGGAGAAGCTCCTCGGATAAGACAGTACGCTGACGGGGACGCAGCCCTCATAGAACCAAGACAGAGAAAAAGCAGGGGCTGGCATCTGCCAGCCCCTGCTTCATTGTTGAGGGTTGAGCGTCTACTGCTGGTCCTTGCTGTCCTTGGACTCGGCGCTCTCGGCCTCTTCCTCTTCGATGTCCTCGTCGGAGAGCGGACGGAACACGGCCGTATCGCCACCGATGACAGCCTTCTCTGTGATTGCTGCCATGCTCGACGTCTCGTCTGCGACGGAGTCGGAGAAGATATCGTCGTCCTCTTCGTCGATCTTTGCCATCTTCGGAGCGGTGCCCGTCGTGTCGGGAGGAGCGATGCGCTTGAGCGTAGGCGCTGCCTTTGCACGCGTGAACAGCGGCACGAACTCGTAGATGATGGACGAGGTCTCGAGGCCATACCAGCGGGCAGGAGAGCCGCAGACGTGGCGGATCGCGTACTTCATCATCATGACGTGATAGTCGCTGCCGGAAAGGGCGGTCTCAGGAGCAAGCGCCTTGTGCAGGATGCAGAAGCGGAAGTCGCCCACAGCGCCCGGGTTGCGGTAGATCGAGTAGTGGTGGTCCTGCTTCGGGAGCTCGTGGTTCTGCACGAGGTCGCCGACAATCTGGCGCAGGAAGGCATTGACGCGCTGGTTCACGCGGAAGCCGAGGCGCAGCTGCACCTTGAAGATGAAGTCGGTGCCGAAACTGTTCACGGAGTACTCGAGCGTGTTCGGCTCGTCCGTGACCGTGACGTTCAGGAACCAGTAGGCACGAGCACGCTTCGGACGCTTGTCGAGGATCGAGTAGAGGATATCGCGGTCGAGCTTGTCAGGCGAGGAGTCGTTCGTCAGGAACACGAGGTTGTCTGCCGTGTAGTTGTAGGAGGAATCGTCCCTGAGCTCGGCGAGCTGGCCGATGTAGTCCTTGACGGGAAGGTAGACGGACTGCGTACGCTCGATAGCGGTACCGCGGCGCCAGATGTACATGACGAGGAAGATCAGCGTTGCCATGAGCACGGTGAAGTAGCCGCCATGCATGAACTTCGTGAGGCTCGAGAAGAAGAACGTGGACTCGAGGACGCCGAAGAACACGAGGAAGACGACGGCGCCGACATGCTTGTGGCACATCTCGGAGAGGTACGTGTATAGCAATATTGTTGTCATGAGCATCGTGAGCGTGATGGCAAGGCCGTAGGCTGCCTCCATGTGCGAAGAGGTCTGGAAGAGCAGCACGACGAAGATGCAGGCAACCCACATGATGTTGTTGACAAGAGGAATGTAGAGCTGGCCCTTCGTCTCGGAAGGATACGTGATCTTCATGTGCGGCAGAAGATTGAGGCGGATTGCCTCGGAGACGATGGAGTAGGAGCCGGTGATGAGCGCCTGGGAGGCGATGATGGCGGCAAACGTCGAGAGGATGACGGCGAACGGACGCCAGACCTCAGGAAGCATCTCGAAGAACGGGTTCATGTCCGTCATCGCGAGCAGCGTCGGATCGGCCCTGTTCGCAAGGACCCAGGCACCCTGGCCAAGGTAGTTGAGGATGAGGCAGCACTTCACGAACGGCCAGGAAGCATAGATGTTCGCCTTGCCGACGTGTCCCATATCGGAGTAGAGGGCCTCGGCACCGGTCGTGCAGAGGAAGACGTTGCCCAGGACCATCATGCCTGCCGCGTTCTTGCTCGAGAACAGGAACGTGACCGCGCGGACAGGGTTGAGGGCTCTGAGGACATTGAGGTCTGCGCCCATGTTGAGAAGTCCGGTCAGGCCGAGGAACAGGAACCATACCGTCATGACCGGCCCGAACAGGCGGCCGATGGATGAGGTGCCGGCACGCTGGATCACGAACAGGATGCAGAGGATGATGATCGTGATGCCGACGACGATATGCTGGTTGTCGCCGATGAGCTGCTTTCCGAGATCTATCGTGCGCAGGCCCTCGATAGCGGTCGTGACCGTGACGGCAGGCGTCAGGATGCCATCGGCCAGAAGGGCTGCACCGCCAATCATGGCAGGGATGATGAGCCACTTCGCGCAGCGGCGCACGAGGCTGTAGAGCGCGAAGATGCCGCCCTCGCCCTTGTTGTCCGCCTTCATTGCGATGAGGACATACTTTACGGTCGTGATCAGCGTGATCGTCCAGATGATGAGCGACAGGGCGCCGATGATGACGTCGTCGTCGATCGTCGCGAGGCCGCCGTTGCCGGAGATGATGGCCTTGATCGTGTACATCGGCGACGTGCCGATGTCGCCGTAGACGACACCCAGGGTCACGAGGATCATGCCCATGGAGAGAGGGATCGTGCTCGACGATCTCTTCTGTGGCTTCTTTATCGAAGCCTCCGTTTTAGTACTCATGCAGATACTCCAAACTGTCGGATTGTGCGATTCCGGACAGAAATGACGAATCCTACAAGTGTGTTATTGTACACGTGATATACGGTAGCGGCCGTGACGTGCCCAAATGCGGCTGATAACCGTCTGCTAGCGGCAGATGCGTATGAATATTTGGATTTACGGTATAGATATGGCTGCTCTATCCATAGAAAGGATTGATATGGTTGAAGAAGAGAAGGCGCCGGAGGCGCAGCACAAGGGATTGAATCTGTATATCGGCTTTGCGGCCCCCGAGAGGCTCGGCGTGCCTGAGGCGGCAAAGAAAGTCCTGCATTACGACGCAGGAGGCGATGCCTTCGACTTCGAGGCATGCGCTGCTCACCTCCCGGTCTATACAAATGATGGGCGCGTGCTCGCGAAGATGTTCTCGCTCACGTTCGTGAAGCTCAAGGATGGCAGGCAGGACGAGAACCGTCCCGTGACGTTCTGCTACAACGGCGGCCCGGGCTGCGCATCCGTGCCGGTCGATTTTGGCGGCGTCGGCCCGTTCCGTGTCGCGACGGACGGCGTGGAGCACCTGTCCTACCCGATCGAGTGCGAGCAGAATCCGTGGAGCCTGCTCCGCATGACCGACCTCGTCTTCCTCGATGCGCCGGGCACCGGCTTCTCTGCGGTCGCCGAGGATGCAGACCCGAAGAAGCTCTTCGGTATCGACGGCGATGCAGACGCCTTCTGCCGTGCCATCATGGAGTGGCTCGATTCCCATGCGCGCTGGGGAAGCCCGGTCTATCTCTTCGGCGAGTCCTATGGCACCGTGCGCAACTCGGTCCTCATGCGCGTGCTCGGCGAGCACGATGTGAAGGTCGCCGGCGTCACGATGCTCTCCTCGATCTTCGACTGGGTGCAGACGCAGCCGGGCGAGGACCTCTACTATCTCGGCATGGTCCCGACCTATGCAGCCACAGCCCAGTACTTCGGCAAGGCGGGCCAGGACACCGACGTCGATACCTGGTTCGATCGGGCCATTGCGTGGAACGAGGATGTGCTCGCGCCTGCCCTTCTCAAGGGCGACCGTCTCGGTGCCGAGAAGGAGGCTGAAGTCGCCCAGCAGATGAGTGCCTTCATCGGCCTGCCTGCCGAGCAGATCCAGCGTGCGCACCTGAGGATCGGCCTCGACGAGTTCCGCCGCTCCATCATTGCCGACGAGGGCAAGGTCTGCGGCAGGCTCGATATGCGCTTCAGCTCTCCTGCTCCTCTTGCTTCGCAGGACAGCGCCGAGTGGTTTGCCGGCGAGGATGCAGCAGATGACGCGGTCGAGTCGAGCTGGGTGACGGCGTTCAGGCGCTTCCTCTCCCAGACGCTTGGCTACCGCAACCCTGCCGTCTACCTCAACAGCAACTATGAGGGCGTCGGCACGAGCTGGAACTGGGACCACGCCGAGCCGGGCACGATGGAGACCGTGCATGCACCGAATGTCTCCTACGACATCGCTGTGGCGCTGAAGCGCAACCCGCACATGAAGGTTGCCTTCCTCGGCGGCCGCTACGATGCGGCTACGACGTACTGGAACACGCTCCACGACGTCTCCTGCCTCTATCTGCCAGAGGAACTCAAGGAGCGCATTGAGTTCCACCGCTATGGCTGCGGACACATGGCCTATGTGGATGTGCCGACGCTCGAGGCGCTCTTCCACGATATGCAGGCCTTCTACGCAAAGAAGTAGCCTTTCACAGGAGGGCTTGAAAGAAGGAGGCGGTGCCGGCCTGAGCTGGCACCGCCTCCTTCATGTCTCATCGGCTAGTAGCGGGCAGAGTAGGGGCTCCTGTGGGCAGGACCGCCGGCATCGCCCGGCCTTCTGCCTGGACGACCCGTGCCAGGGCGTCCCTGGCCAGAACCCGGCTTTCTCGGCCCCTGAGGCCGTCCGCCTGAAGGACGTCCGCCTGTCGTGTGGCTGCCAGCGGGACGTTGGTCCCTGTGCGCCGAGGAGGCACCCTTCGGACGCGGAGCGCTCCTGTGCTCGGCAGGTGCCGCATCGCCTTCGGGGCGCGGAGTCCTCTTCACGAGGTAGCAGTGATGGATCTTCGGGTTGCGTGCAAAGTCCTCGGGGATGGTCTGTGCCGTGATGTCCTCGATCTCGACGCCTGCCTTCTGGAGCTTTTCCGTATCGGGCTTGAAGCTCCTGAGGTTGCAGGAGAAGACGCAGACGCCGTCGCGCGTGAGGAGCCTCGAGACGCCGATCAGAAGCTCGGCATGGTCTCTCTGCACGTCCCAGGAGGCATGCATGCGCGAGGAGTTCGAGAATGTCGGGACATCGCAGAAGATGAGATCCCAGCGATCCCTCGTGTGGCGCTCCTGCTGGACCCAGGAAAGGACATCTGCCTGGACATATTCATGCTCCGGGCCTGAGAAGCCATTCCTCTCCATGTTCCTGCGTGCCCACTCGAGCGAGGGCCTCGACATATCGACGGTCGTCGTATGGTACATGCCGCCGTCTGCCGCATAGCAGGTGGCCGTTCCTGTATAGGCAAAGAGGTTGAGGAAGCGCTTCGAGCCCTTCGTCTTCTTCGCAAGCTCGCGGATGAGCGCACGCGTGTCGCGGTGGTCGAGGAAGATGCCGCAGTCGAGACGTCCCTCGAAGCTGACCTCGAAGACAAGGCCGCCCTCCTCGACGAGATGCGCACCCTTCGGAAGGAGCGGACGTCCATCGCGGCGCCTTCCTGCCTTCGCTTCGGGAGCGGCGCCTTCGTCCGCGTACTGCGAGCCGCCCTTGGCACGGGTGCGGACCTTGAGATAGACGTGGTCCGGTGCGACCTTCATGATGCGGGGTGCAATTGTGAGCACATCGAGCAGGCGCTCATGCGCCAGGATCGGATCGATGTCCTTCGGTGCCGTGTATTCGGATATCTGGAGCCAGCGCTCGGGCGTGCCGGTTCCCTCATAGAGCTCGATTGCGACGGCGTAGTCCGGCAGGTCCTGGTCATAGACCCTATAGCACGAGATGCCTTCGCGCCTTGCCCACTTCGCACGGAGCTTTGCGACCTTCTGGAGCCTCTTTGCGAACTGGTCGGAAGCAGAGAGGAGCACAGGGATCTTCTGGTCTCCAGCCTCGGCGAGCGGGCGCTCGGGCACTTCCTCGATATGCCAGAGCGAGAGCTGCTCCTGCTGGCTGCCCTGAAGTACTGCCGTGCTTTCCTCGGGCTCTGTGCCAAGCACGCTTGCGAGCGTCGCACCGGGAGCAAGCGATGCCATCTTCGTGCCGGATGCCAGAGCGGGCGCTGCCTCTGCGATGAGCGAGAGCGCCTCCGCCTCTTCGGGAAGCGCGCCTTCGCGGAGCCATGAGAGGTCGATGAAGGCAGCAGGCTCCTTGAGGGCAGAGACGGCCTTTGCCAGGTCTTCTGCCTGGCGGCGCATATCGAAGAAGCGGGGCTCCGCCTCGCCCATGCCTGCCTGGCGAAGCATCTGGCTAAGCGATGATTCAGCACCTGGCCTCGTATCTGCGCAAATGAGCGTGATGGGATTGTGGGCTCCGGCCTCGGCACGTTCCTGTGCCTCGTCGGAAAGGCGCTTCCATGCCTCTTCGTCGTTTCCGAGCCAGCCCGTGAAGCCCCAGGAGGGACGAAGGAGGCCGGGAGCCCGGTCGAGGGCTTGGGAGGCGGCTTCTGTGGCTATGGTGCCGGCTCCGCTGTAGAGCACAAGCGCCTCGGGATTTCCGTGCCTCACATCGGCATACCAGCGTGCACACTCGAGGAGGGCGGCTGCGTAGTCAGGACGCAGCAGCGGCAGGGGAGCGCGCGACGATTTCCGCGCGGCATAGCCGCGGCGGAAGAGCGGCTCGCCCGAAAGGTCGATGCCAATCGAGGCACGGGTCCTGCCGAGGCGGACGGCGACGCGGATATCGGGGTTCGTCGTATCGGTGGCAGGACGGATGCCGCGCTTCTGGAGCAGGCGGTCAGATATTGCATCCTTCGTGCGCAGCGCCACGAACTGCGTGTTCCTGAGCGACTCGTTCGTGCCGTGCGCCTCGATCTCGAGCGTGGAGGTGCTTGCGATATGGTCTTCCCAGGGAAGGGCCAGGACGCCTGCATAGAGCTCGTCAGAGGTGGCTGCCGCAAAGCGGCCGAGCACGCAGACGATGCGCGAGGCAAGCGAGGACCAGAGGCAGGCCTTCTGGCCATCTACGAGGCTTCCCTCGAATGAGACCTGGCCCTTGAGCGGTCTTGCGGATTGGACGCCGAGCGATGAGAGCTCATGAGCAAGGAGCTTCTCGAAGCCGGCAGGACAGGTTGCATAGAATTCCATCGGGTCACCTTTCGCCCGTAAGAAGCGGTTGCTTCGGATACAGCAATTGTAGCTGCCCAACCCTGCGTAGCCGGCATCTGCATGCCAAACCCATGCGGCCAGGATCTGCTCCATCTGGGCGCCATATCTGCACAGATGGGGAATTGATTATCAACTTCATGGCTTGAAGCGGTATAAAAGTAGCGTGGTTCAGAATCGGAAAGTTCCGACCGCCTTAGCACTTTTCGTATCGAGGAGGATGTACATGGAAGCTGAAGTCCAGGCTAAAGTCGATCTGTGGCGCAAGAATGTGACCGAGCCGGATCTCAAGGAAGAGCTTGAGTCCCTCATCGCTTCTGGCAACGAAGACCAGCTGAACGATGCCTTCTACCGCAATCTCGAGTTCGGCACGGCAGGCCTTCGCGGCACGCTCGGTGTCGGCACGAACCGCATGAACGTCTACGTCGTCGCACAGGCAACGCAGGGCGTGGCGAACTATCTCAATGCCCACTACGATCACCCGACGCTCGCACTCGCACGTGACTCCCGTCTCAAGGGCGAGGACTTCCAGAAGGTCGCAGCCGGCGTCCTTGCTGCCAATGGCATCCATGTCTATGTCTATCCGCGCATCGAGCCGGTGCCGACGCTGTCGTTCGCAGTCCGCTATCTCCACACGTCCGCAGGCATCGTGCTGACCGCTTCCCACAACCCGGCCCAGTACAACGGCTACAAGGTCTACAACGACAACGGCGGCCAGATCGCGAACGAGGCAGCAGACGAGATCTCTGCTTCCATCGCGAAGACACCGATGTTCGGTGCCGTCAAGATGATGGACTTCGAGGAGGGCTTGAAGCAGGGCCTCATCGAGTGGACGCCTGAGGAGGTCCTCGACAACTACATCGCAGCCGTCAAGAAGGTCTCCATCCCGGGCTTCAAGGCAGATCCTTCCTACTCCGTCGTCTACACGCCGCTCAACGGCACCGGCATGGAGTGCGTGACCCGCATCCTCAAGGAGATCGGCGTCGAGAATGTGACGGTCGTGCCCGAGCAGGCAAAGCCTGACGGCAACTTCCCGACCTGCAAGTACCCGAACCCGGAGTTCCGCGAGGCACTGCAGCTGGCACTCGACCTCGCCGAGAAGGTCAAGCCGAACCTCGTCGTCGCAACCGACCCGGATGCAGACCGCATGGGCACCGCCATTCCGCATAACGGCGAGTACAAGCTCCTGACGGGCAACGAGATGGGCGTCCTTCTGATGGACTGGCTCATTAAGATGGCCGAGGAGCGCGGCGAGGATCCGAAGCGCAAGGTTGCTGTCTCGACGATTGTCTCCTCTGTGATGCCTGATGCGCTTGCACGCGACCACGGCTTCGAGATGCGCCGCGTCCTCACGGGCTTCAAGTACATCGGCGACCAGATCGACCAGCTCAAGGACGAGGGCGAAGAGGACCGCTTCCTCATGGGCTTCGAGGAGTCCTATGGCTACCTCGTCGGCACGCATGCCCGCGACAAGGACGCTATCGTCGCTGTCGAGATGTGCGTCGAGATGGCTGCCTACTATGCAGCACGCAACATGGACCTCTATGAGGCCATGGAGGAGCTGTACAAGAAGTATGGCTACTACCTGAACGGCACCGTCAATGCTGCATTCCCGGGCGAGGCAGGCGCTGAGCGCATGGCAGAGATCATGAACGGTCTCCGCGAGAAGCCGCTCGAGGAGGTTGCCGGCTACAAGGTCACCGGCGTCACCGACTACGAGAAGTGCGCCGAGATGCCGCGCGTCTCCGGCCTCCAGAAGGAGCCGGCACAGAAGCTTCCTGCTGCCAACGTTATCGAGTTCCGCCTCGAGGACGACAACAAGATCATCTTCCGTCCGTCCGGCACGGAGCCGAAGGTCAAGGCATACCTGTTCGCAAAGGGCGCCACGCGCGCAGAGGCAGAGGCCGTGCGTGCAAAGCTCCAGGAGGCTGCAGAGAGCATCCTGAAGTAGTCAGAGCGACAGAAGCTCCATGGCGGGAGCCGGCCTGGGGTTGTCCAGGCCGGCTCCTTTTCTCTGTCTCAGCATCTAGCCATGAAAAGAGGGAGCCACGAGATCGTGGCTCCCTCAGCCTGCTCTGCAGGTGCTTGCTGCTACTGGTTCGACGTCGTCGTGGTCGTCGACGCAGTCGAGCTTGTGGAGGAGGTGGAATCCTCTGCCTCGAGCACATAGAGCGTCGTTGCGGAGTCTGCAATCGTGCCGGCATCCCAGCTGTGTGCAGAAGCCGAGGTCGATGTCGGATCGTAGAGCGTGACTGACGTGTCGCGGTTGTAGGAGATGAGGAGCGCCCAGTGGCTCTCGTCTCCGACGGTGCCCGCCTGGAGCTCGACCAGGATCGGCGTGCTTGCCGTCAGGTTCTCGGCAATGTCGTTTTCCGTCGCGTTCTCGAGCTTCGTGCATTTGAGGCCAAGGGATGAGGCGACAGAGGTGAAGAAGTCGGCAGAGGTGCCGGAAGCGCCGGTCGCATAGCCGCCATCAAGCGCAAGCTGTGCCATGTCTGCCGGAGACTTGTCGTTCTTGCCCGTGAGTCCCATGTATGCCATAGCAAGGCTCGTAGGGCCGGATCCGGTCATGCCAAGAGGGAGCGTGCCATAGTCCATGAAGGCCCAGTTCGTATCCCAGTCATAGAGCTCGGGGTAGGTGCCCTTGACGACAGTGCCGGTATAGGCGCTTGTCTCCTTCGAGGCGGTCGGAAGCTGCTGCACGAAGTCGATGGCCGTGGGCTCCCTCAGGGCAAGCTCGATGATGCGGTCATCGGAGTAGGCGGTTGCGTTCGCAGCGATGTCCTTCAGCTTGTCTGCATTGTCGAGGGCGCCAGACAGCTCCTGCGAGATCGTGTCGTCTGCGCCGTAGGCGACACGGGAATCGATGGAGTTCGTCTCGGCAGCTTCCTGCTCCTCCTTCTGGGCATTGCGTGTCGCGACGCAGCTCGAGACGCAGGAGCTGATGCCGAAGATTGCCAGAAGCGCGATGCAGGCAATAACAATGAGGAGGGCAAGGGAGCGCGGGCTCCTCTTGCCGCGCATGCGCAGGCGCCGTACCTGCTGGCCACTTCTGCCGCTGTAGTTCGGGTGATGGAGCGTGTAGCCCGTATCGTGGCTGCCGACCCCATTGAGGCTTCTGCTCTGGACACGCTGGGAGCCGCTGCGGCCAGACGGACGGTTCGTCCTCTGCGGGCTCCGCGGGCGCCGATCTCTGTCTCGTGTAGAAGACATGCTTCGATCCTTAGCCAGTATTCATATCCGGCACAGCGCTGCCATGCCGGAACCTGTTCGTACAATTTATTATGATAAGCTACCTTGCATGCATATGCAGCAGGGCTTTTGCGAGCGTCTATTCGCAGAGACGTATCTACCGTTCAGAACATTGAGGATATTGCGGCTCTTTCAGCGCATTAGACTAGTATGATGATTATCGAGGCTTGTTATCGACGCTGCATAACACGAAAGCAAAATGCAGAATTCATGTCAGCGTGGGAGGCAACATGGTGAAAAGACGCAGCAACAGACAGGATGCTGTGCGCGAGATAGTCCGCAACAAGTCCATCGGCACGCAGCGCGCTCTCGTGCAGGAGCTCCAGAATGCTGGCTTCACCTGCACCCAGGCTACCGTTTCGAGAGATATTGCGGATATGGGTCTCCGGAAGCTTCCGGAGGGCATCTATGTCCTGGCCGAGGACCTGCACCTGCAGCGCATGGTTTCCGAGTTCGTGACGGAGATCGACCGTGCCCACAATCTCGTTGTCGTGAAATCGCAGCCCGGCACGGCCCCCGGCGTCGCTGCTGCCATCGATGCAGCCCAGCTGCCCGAGGCCATAGGCTCTGTTGCCGGAAACGATACGGTGCTCGTGATATCTGCCTCAGATGAGGACGCCCAAAGCTTCGTTGATATCCTGAACAAGCTCCGTTCACCTCATAAGTAGGGAAGAGCGCAGAGACATGAAGAGAGCGGGACGGCATCTGCCGTCCCGCTCTTCTTGTGTGCCGAGCTATCGAAGGAGAGAGACAAGAAGAAGGCCCGCTTCCGCGGGCCTTCTTCGCTGCTAGCCGTTCTGCGAGGTGGTCGAAGAGCTGCTGTTCGCATTGCTGTTCGTGCTCTCGGTCGTCGACGTGCTGGATTCGCTGCTGTTGCCGTTTCCGCCATTGCCGCCCGTGCCCGAGCCGCCGGTGCCGGAGCCCGAGGAGCTGTTCGTCTCGGTCGAAGAGTTCTCCGTCTGCGAGCTCTCGGTCTTCGTCGTGGCTGTCGTGCTCGTCGACGTGGAGCTCGAGGATGTGCTCGATGTCGAGGACGAGGTGCTCGAGGCAGAGGAGCTCGAGCCGCTGTTGTACGCCGAGGACGTGCCGACGAACGTCCAGCTCGAGTTCGGCTTGTAGTCAGGTGCTGCTGCCTCCGGGAACTCCTCTCGGGAGACGCCGGCAAGCGCCGAGTTCAGGAAGTTCACGAAGATCGGGCAGGAGGTCGTGCCAGGCACAGCGGCTGCGCCGTGGACCGTGACGCCCTGGCCGTTGTCGTTCCTGTAGCCGGTCCACACAGCGACGGAGAGCTGCGGCGTGAAGCCGACCATCCAGAGGTCGCGGTTGTTCTCGGATGTGCCGGTCTTGCCGGCAACCGGCTGGTCGATGGTGATCTTGGAGAGCGAGCTTGCAGCGGTGCCGCTCTTCACGACACCCTCGAGGACCTGCGTTGCGGCATAGGTCACGGACGTATCCACGACCTGCTCGCCGGAATCCTCATGCTCGTAGACCGTGTTGCCGTTCCTGTCCTCGATCTTCGTGATCGCGACCGGATCGCGGTGGGTGCCGCCGGAAGCGATCGTCGCGTAGGCCTCTGCCATCTGCAGGGGCGGCACGCCGGAGGAGCCGAGGGTGATCGAAGGGACAGCGGAGAGGTCGGCATCGATGCCCATCTTCTTGGCGGTAGAGACGATGTTGTCGGCGCCGACGACAAGGGCGACCTGCGCATAGCCGGTGTTCGAGGAGAGCTCCGTCGCACGGGCAAGAGAGATGATGCCGTAATTGTTGTTGTTGTAGTTCTCGACGCGCCAGGTCGAGGTGGCCTGGAGCGGGCTCGAGCAGTTGAGGATGACCGTCGGGTTCATGCCCTGCTCGATGGCCGTGATGAGCGTGAACGTCTTGAACGACGAGCCAGGCTGCCTGAGTCCGTAGGCTGCGACATTGTACTGGTCCGTGTCGTAGTCGTCGCCGCCGACCATGGCCTTGATGTAGCCGGTCGAAGGATCGATTGCGACCATGGCGGAGTCGAGCTCGGAGTTGCCGATCGAGTTGAGCTGGTCGGAGACGGCCTTCTCTGCGGCGTCCTGCATCGCGGAGTCGAGCGTCGTGTAGACCTTTAGACCGCCCTTGAAGATCGTGTCGGTATCGAAGTCCTCGGAGAGGATGCTCTTCACGTAGTCCGTCCAGTACGGATACTTGCCGCCCTCGTCGAGGACGCTCGTGCCCTCGTTGAGCGTCAGCGGCTCTGCCACTGCCTCGTCATGCTCTTCCTGCGTGATGTCGCCGGCAGAGAGCATGCGGTCGAGGACCGTGTTCCTGCGCTCTGTTGCCGCTTCGGGATTCGTGAACGGATCGTAGGCGGAAGGCGACTGCGGAAGGCCGGAGAGCGTCGCTGCCTCGGCAAGCGTCAGGTTGGCTGCATCCTTGTTGAAGTAGGTGATCGATGCTGCCTCGATGCCGTATGCGCCATGGCCGTAGTAGATGGTGTTGAGGTACATCATGAGGATCTGGTCCTTCGTGTACATCTTCTCCATCTGGATGGCGATATAGGCCTCGCGGACCTTGCGCTTGATCGTGTAGTCGAACTGCTCGTCCGAGAGCACCGTGTTGCGCACGAGCTGCTGCGTGATCGTGGAGGCGCCTTCGGAGCCGCCGCCGAGCTGCACGACGATGGCGCGGACGATGCCCTGAGGGTCGACGCCGTTGTGCTGGTAGAAGCGGACGTCCTCCGTGTCGACCGTGCCCTCGAGGACATACTGGGACACCTGGTCGATCGTGATGGACCGGCGGTTCTGGAGATAGAACTCAGCGATCACATTGCCGTCGGAGTCGTAGACCTCTGTCGGCTCTGCTGCCAGGTAGGCGTCTGCCGACGTATAGTCCGGCAGGTCCTGGAGCCACGAGTCCACGAGAGCGCTCACCGACATGGCAAGCGCGATCGTCAGCATGGCTGCGAAGCCGAAGATGCCGACGATGGTGAACGCGACGGCATGGGTCTTGGCATGCTTGTGAGCGCGTCTGGTGCGAATGCCCATGAATTTCCCCTTTCATAGATACGAGACATTATATGGGTTCGGGGAGCTTCTCCCTGCGAGGGAAAAAGACTTGGCATGCCGCTCCATGCAAACAATGCTTTTCTGAGCGACAGATGATTTATAGCGGGAGCAGCTGAAAGATGCCCTAATGGAGCGCTGGGCGGCATATGGAAGAGCGCCGTCCTGGCGCCGTTCTCTCTATAGGTGCGCTACACTAGCACCTTAGACTGAAATGCGGCGGCCGGCGCAGATGCCGGCGCCTGGAGAAGGGGAATATATGCTGCCTGTAGACGAACAGCTCAAGGTCATCACCTCCGGCACCATGCAGATCGTCCCGATGGACGAGCTGAAGACGAAGCTCGAGCGCGGCGTGCCGCTGAACATCAAGCTCGGCGTCGACCCGACGAGCCCGGACCTGCACTTGGGACATGCTGTGCCGTTGCGCAAGATGCGCCAGTTCCAGGACCTCGGCCATCACGTGACCCTCATCATTGGCAACGGCACCGCCCTCATCGGCGACCCGTCCGGCCGCGACTCCACCAGGCCTCCTCTGACGGAGGAGCAGGTCGAGGCCAACGCTGAGACCTATGTCGCCCAGGCCATGAAGATCCTCGACCCCGACAAGACGGAGATCGTGCACAACGGCGACTGGATCAAGCCGATGAACCTCGGCACGATGCTTGGCCTCATGAGCAAGTTCAACGTCGCCCGCATCCTCGAGCGCGAGGACTTCCACAACCGCTACACGAATGGCCAGTCCATCGCCCTGCACGAGTTCATCTACCCGGTCCTTCAGGCCTACGATTCCGTGATGGTGAAGGCAGACCTCGAGATGGGCGGAAACGACCAGATCTTCAACCTGCTCGCAGGCCGCGACCTCATGCGCGACATGGGCATGGAGCCGCAGGTAGCCCTCACGATGCCTCTGCTCGTCGGCCTTGACGGCACGAAGAAGATGTCGAAGTCCTATGGCAACTACGTCGGCCTCACGGACGAGGCAGACGACATGTACGGCAAGCTCATGTCCATCAAGGACGAGCTCGTGCCGATGTACTTCCGTCTGTGCTCCACGCTGCCGGTCTCCGAAGTCGACAAGATCGACGAGGCCTTCAAGGATGGCACGGCTGACCCGTACCAGATGAAGCGCGCGCTCGCAAGGAACATCTGCGACCTCTACCACGGCGAGGGCGCCGGCCAGGCGGCAGAGGCTGCCTTCGATGCCCAGTTCAAGAGGAACGAGGTCCCGGAGGACATCCCGGAGTTCCCACTGTCTCTTGCAGCAGTGAACGACGAGGGCAAGGTCTATCTCGCAAAGCTCCTCGTCGACGTGAACATCGCGAAGTCCACAGGCGAGGCACGCCGCCTCATCGACGGCGGCTCCGTCAAGATCGACGGCAAGCCGGTGGCGCCCAAGAGCTACAACGTCGATCCTGAGCTCTTCTCTGCGCCCTGCGTCCTGCAGTCGGGCAAGAAGCGCTGGGCGAGGCTTGCGTAGGCACATGCAGAACAGGAACAACAAGCGCTCCCTCGAGCTTCTGGCTCCCGCAGGCGGCCCCGAGCCGTTTGCGGCAGCCCTGGCTGCAGGGGCCGATGCCATCTACTGCGGCTTCGGCAACGATTTCAATGCCCGCCGCAACGCGACGAACTTCGACGACGAGAGCTTTGCCGCTGCCTGCCGGGCAGCGCATCTCGCCGGCGTGCGCGTCTACGTGACCGTGAACATCGTGATCCGCACGACAGAGATGCCGAAGGTCCTTTCCGTCATCCGCCGTGCGTGGTGCCTCGGCGCCGATGCCTTCATCATCCAGGACTGGGGCCTCATGGCCGAGGTCAGGCGCATCTGGCCCGAGATCGAGGTCCATGTCTCGACGCAGGCAAACATCCATGACGCAAGGGCGGTCGCCTGGATCCGCGAGCTTGGCATCGCCCGTGTGACGATCTCGCGCGAGCTCTCTCTGCCCGAGCTCTCCCGCATCTGCCAGGAGGGCGTCGAGATCGAGGCCTTCGGCCACGGCGCGCTCTGCTTCTGCTATTCGGGCGTCTGCATGCTCTCGAGCCTCTCGGGCGGACGGTCGGCAAACCGAGGCATGTGCGCACAGCCCTGCAGGCTTCCGTACGACCTCGTCGACGAAGAGGGCAAGGCCTGCCAGATGAAGGGCGCTGACCGTGCGCTCTGCCCCAAGGACTACTGCACGATCTCCGACCTTTCCTCTCTCATGGAGGCAGGCGTCGGCTCCCTCAAGGTCGAGGGCCGCATGAAGGCACCCGACTATGTCTATTCCGTCATCTCCTCCTACCGCGCCGAGCTCGACGATGTGTATGCCGGGAAGGAGCCGTCTAAGGATACGGAGCATGCCCGCATGCGGAGGCTCCTGCGCTCGTTCAACAGAGGCTTCACCGATGCGTATCTCAGGGGCGAGTCCGGCAACGAGATGATGAGCTACGAGCGCTCGAACAACCGTGGCGAGCTTGTCGGCGAGGTCGTCTCGTCGAGGCGCCTCGAAGATACGCTGGTCCGCCGTGGCGGCGGCAACGGCGGACGCCGCCGCAACCGCCATGTCACGCAGGCAGAGACCGAGATCGCGCTCGCAGAGCCGGTGTATGAGGGGGATCTCCTCGAGATCAGGCCCCTGACCGACCCGTCGCAGTTCCTGACTGCCACCGCAGAGCATGACGCGGGAGCGCAGGAGCGCATCACGGTCAGGACGACCCGCCCCATGGAGGCGGGCTCTGCCGTGCGTGTCATCCGCTCGAAGCAGGCCATGGAAGAGGCCCAGAGGGCAGCGCATCTCGAATGCGCACGGAAGCGCCCGGTGAGCGTCCATGCAAAGGCAAAGATCGGCGAGCCGTTCACCGTCACGCTCGAGACGGAGGACGGCCTTGTGGCGACAGCCGAAGGCTTCACCGTCGAGGCTGCACGGACGAAGGCCGTGACGGAAGAGGACCTGAAGTCGCATGTCCTGCGCATGGGCCAGACGCCGTTCGATCCTGTGTCCTGGTCCTGCGAGCTCGATGACGGCTGCGGCATGGGGTTCTCTGCCGTACATGCCGTGAGAAAGGATGCCTGCCATCTCCTCGAGGAGAAGATCCTGGCTCCCTATGCGGAGCGCGAAGAGAAGACAGCTCCTGTGCCTCCTGCCTGGAGGATAAAGGACACGCTCCGCGAGGTCAGGAAATCTTCCGGCATCGAAGACCCGCTTGCCTATGAGGCGCCTGAGCCTGAGATCTCGGCGCTCGTGACGACGCCCGAGGCGGCCAAGGCAGCGCTTTCCGCCGGAGCCGATATCATCTATGCAGCGCCCGATGCGCTCTCCCAGGGCACGTGGCCCGAGGATACGGTGCCGCTACTCGACGAGGTGTGCCGCGAGATCGACCATGAGCGGCTCGACCCCTTCGTCGAGGCGGGCAGGCGTGTCGCCTGCGGCAACATGAGCGAGCTTGTGCTGGCGCATGAGCGAGGCGCCATCCCGGAGATCCGCCAGCTCATACCGGTCCACAACGAATCATGCCTGGTCGCGCTCGAGGAGGCAGGCGCCCAGGGCATCTGGTTCTCGCCCGAGCTCACGCTCGAGGAGATCGTGGCACTCGCGAAGACGGCCTCGGTGCCGGTAGGGCTTTCCGTCATCGGCCGGACGCGGGCGATGACAAGCGAGCACTGCATCCTCCAGGCGATGGGCCACTGCATCCACAACTGCGCGAAGTGCCCGCTCCGCCAACGCCGCTTCTCTCTGCGCGATATCGACGGGGCGCTTCTGCCGGTAAGGACGGACCTCGAAGGCAGGAGCCATCTCTATGCGTCGCACCCGCTCGATGCGACGCCGCAGATTCCCGATCTCATGGCCGCAGGCGTCTCGCGCTTCATGGCAGACGGGACGCTCATGACTCCACAGGAAGTGTCGTTTGCAGTCGAGCGCGTGAAGCGTGCCGTCGCGGCAGGGCGCGAAAGCAGGAAAGCCGCACCGCGCCTTCAGGGCGCGACATCGGGCCATCTCTTCGTCGGAATCGGCTGATGGAATCTTCGGAAGAGCGCAGCATTTTGTGACGCTCTTCCGAAGTTCTGTAATTGCTAGTGCAATAGGGGTATTATCAGTCCAGCGAAAAGACGGCAGGGGAGAGGGTTCCCCAGCGGCACGGTGCCGTGGCGAAAGGAAGCTGTGAACATGGCTGTAGACAAGGAACTTCTTGCTTCGACGATTGACGTAATCCGTCAGAGCCTCCAGGCAGATGGCGGAGATGTGGAGCTTATCGACGTGGACGACGACGGCGTCGTCTCCCTCGAGATGCAGGGTGCCTGCGCAGGCTGCCCGCTTTCGAGCTACGACATGTCGATGGGCATCGAGCGCATCCTGAAGGAGCACGTCCCGGGCGTGACCCGCGTCCAGTCGATGATGTAGGATTTCGATACAAGAGGTATGAGCAGCAGCCGGAGCCAGCCTTCGGCTGCTGCTTCATGTAAGGCAGAAAGACTCGAGGAGCGCCCATGTGGCTCAATGACCTATATCAGCATCTGAATCCGATCGCCATACAGATCGGCCCGCTTGCGATCCGATGGTATGGCATCGCGTACCTGGCAGGATTTGTCTGCGCCTACCTCGTGATCAGGAGCCTGAACAAGCGCTGGGAGCTCGATATCGTCGAGGACGATCTTCTGTCCATCGTGATCGGTGTCGCCTTCGGCGTCATCATCGGCGCCCGCCTCTTCTATATCCTGTTCTACGGTGCCGGCTACTATATTGCGCACCCGGCGTCGATCCTTGCGTTCAATGAAGGCGGCATGAGCTTCCATGGAGGGCTCTGCGGCGCTATCGTCGGTGGCTGGCTCGTCTGCCGCCATCTCCATATCTCGACGCTTTCCGTTGCAGACATGGCCGTCTGCGGCGCCCCTCTGGGCCTCTTCTTCGGCCGCTGCGCGAACTTCGTGAACGGCGAGCTCTGGGGCAAGCCGACCGATCTTCCCTGGGGCGTCATGTTCGAGACCGGCGGCAATGTCTACCGCCACCCCTCCCAGCTCTACGAAGCCATACTCGAAGGCCTCGTGATCTTCTTCGTGCTCTTTGCGCTCTCGAGGAAGAAGCCGCCCCGTCCGCAGGGCACGTTCATCGGCACGTTTCTCGTGCTCTATGGAACATTCCGCTTCCTGATCGAGTTCGTCCGCCTGCCGGATGCCCAGCTTGGCTATCTTCTCGGCACGAACTGGCTCACGATGGGGCAGTGCCTCTCGATCCCTATCTTCGTTATCGGTATCGTGATCCTCGTCTTTGCCCACAAGTACCAGCTCCCGCAGGTCGGCTATCTCAAGAAGGCGCCGGAGCGCACGAAATAGCACGGACAGCAGAAGGGCCAGGCAGCACGCCTGGCCCTTCTTCTTGCCCTACCTGTCTCTATCTTCTATTCGAAGACGATGAACGGCTCCTCGTCGTATCCCTCGAGCTCGATATCGTCGCCCGTGAATCCGAAGATCTCGCGCGCATCCTCGAGCGCCGTGTTCTCCGCATCCTCGTCGTCCGCATCATCGGATTCGTCTTCGTCCGCAGGCTCGCTCCGCATATCGTAGGAGATGGCCTCGTCGCCTTCGGCAAGAGGGGTCGCGCTTACAAGCGAGCAGAGGCCTTCGCGTGTCGGCACGATCTTCTGCCACTGCGTCACGAGCGGCTCTTCCGGCTCCTCCGAGAGCTCGACGAGCGAATCGATATAGATTTCCTTCGCCCCTTCGAGCAGGTCTGAATTCTGGCGTATGTCCTCGAAATGGTCTGCGAACTTCTCGAGCGCTTCTTCGGCGCTGTCTGCCTTCACGATGCAGGGCATGAGGCAGTAGTTGTGCGCTTCGTCGAGCTCATCGTTGTAGCTGAAGTTTCCGACATAGAGCATGGGTGCCTCCTCAGACGGCATTGCCTTGTCTTGAGCCTAGCAGCTCACATGCGGCAGGAAGCATCATTTGTATGCGGACGGCATGCTCCATCCGGCAAGGAGCCGAAAGCCTTGCGCCTTGCGCTTCGTGCGGTGCGAGACTGCGCCCATTTCCTTCGCTTTTCAGCCAGATGCTTGCTAGACTGAAGGGAGAAAGGCAGCACGCGCTGCCGCACAACCAAAGACACTGTCGGATGGATGAGGTTCGCCCGTACGAGTACGGGCGATCAAAAGGGAACCCGGTCGGAATCCGGGACAGCTGCCACTACTGTATCGGGGAGAGCCTGGACGCACGCCCATTGGGCCATGAGCCTGAGAAGGGGTCCAGGAAGGCTTCTGCCATCCCCCAAGCCAGGAGACCTGCCCTCCATCCTAAGGTCCGATGCATCCTGGGCAAAGGGGGAGGCAGGCCGGAACAGCTGAAGCAGCAGGTACAGCCTGCCGCTCTCCTGGCGTCTGGCAGCCCGCTTTCCCGGGAGGAAAGGGAGAGCTCGATGAAGCATCAGCCAGAAAGAGGCCAGCGCATCCTTGCATTCCTGCTTGCAGGAACGCTTGCTTGGTCCCAGGTGCCTGTCTCGGCACTTGCCGAGACGCAGGACACGGCGCAGCAGACAGAGACCGAAGAGGCTGCCGCAGCTGCCAGCACTGAGACCGAGGGCACGTCTGCTGCTTCGGATATGAGCTCGAGCGCCTCTTCTGTCGCATCCGAAAAGAGTGCCTCGTCTGGGACGACGGCAGAGGAGAGCGCGCCTGGCTCTGCAGCCTCCGAGGCTCAAGACAGCGCCAGCACCACAGGCACAGACCAGAGCACGGATCAGGGCACAGACAAGAGCACGACGGAGGAGCTGTCAACAGCTGCTGCCACGACGACGGCCGCTGCCGATACGGCCTCCTCTGATGCCGAGGAGCTCTCCGTCAAGATCCGCGTGATTGGACCTGATGCCGAGGGCAACGACTGCGACTGGCTCGCCGAAAAGACCGTCAAGGTCAAGAGCGGCACGACGGCGGCAGATCTCACGCAGGACCAGTTTGCCGGCACGCTCACGGCCGATATCCAGGCGTCGTCCTGGGGTGCCTACCTCAATACGATTACCTCTCCCTTCGACGGGAAGGCCTACGGCTACGATGCGACGAGCGGCAAGTACTGGCAGCTCTTCGTGAACGGTGCTGCATCCGAGTCCGGCATGTCCCAGGTCACGCTTCAAGAGGGCACAGAGATTGTCTGGTACTACTCGGCCTATGGCGCATCGGTCACAGGAGCGAAGGTCGTAGAGGACCCGAGCCTCGAGACGCCGGATGCATCTGCCACACGGACCGAGGGCACAGCTGAGTGGGCGGGCTTCAACCAGGGCATGGCGGGAGGAGCCGTCACGGCCGATACGCCGGCCTCTGCTTCTGAGACGGCGCTTGCCTGGAATCCCGTCAAGATCGGCATGGGTGCCTCCGACCCTGTGCTCGTCGACGGCAAGCTCTATATGGTCTCCGGCGGCACGCTCCAGGTCATCGATTCCTCGACGGGCGCTGTCCTTGCAACGAAGAAGATCTCGACGAAGTCCGGCTACTTCTGCCGTCCTGTCTATGCGGAGGGACTCCTGATCGTTCCGCTCGACGATGGCCGGCTCATGGCGTATACGCTCTATTCTTCCGATAGCGCCGATTCGCTGAAGCTTGTCTGGGAGACGCCGCGCATCGCGGCAAATGGCGCGACGCAGACGCTGTCGTCCCTCACGGTCGCAGGCGGACGTGTCTTTGCTGCCTTCTCTGTCGTCGACTGGAAAAATCCTCTCAACGGCACGGGCTATATCGTGTCTGCGTCTTTGAAAGATGGCTCGAGCTGGCAGGTCACGTCGGAAAACGATGAGTACTACTGGTCGGGCGCTGCCGTGCACGGCTCCGATATCGTGATTGCAGACGAGAAGGGATATGCCTATCTCCTGAACGGTGCCGACGGCTCCGAGATTTCCTCGGTGAGCCTCGGGAGCTCAAGCCATGCAAGCATCACGAAGGTGTCCGATTCCGAATATCTTGCCGTGACGACAGACGGCGTGCTCCATGTGCTGAATGTCTCTGACACAGCGATTTCCGAGACCGGCTCCGTGAAGTTCTGCGACCGTTCGACCTCGACAGCTGTCGTCTCCAACGGCATTGCCTTTGTCGGTGGCTCGACGGGCACAAGCTGGCCCTATGAGGGAACGCTTTCCGCTATCGATCTTTCCCGCATCGGCGAGGCAGGCTATGTGCCCCAGACGGTCGATGTCGGCAACGGTGCCGTCCAGTCGACGCCGCTTGTCGTGGCAGGCAGCTCCAAGACATCCATCTATGTGACGACGAACAGCAACCCCGGCGGCCTCTCGCTCGTGAGCTACGAGAACGGCACGCTCTCGGCGGCACAGACGGTCTTCACGCCGGGTGACGCGACCTATCAGAACTACTGCACCGCATCGCCTATTGCGTCCAAGTCCGGCCTCATCTTCTACACGAACGATTCCGGCTATCTCTTTGCGCTCAAGAATGTCCTTGCCGGTACCGAAAGCTGGACCCTCTCGTTCGACAGCAACGGCGGCAGCTCCATCGACTCGAAGAGCGTCGTTTCTGGCATGGCGGCAGGAAACGTCGATGAGCCGACGCGCGATGGCTATACGTTTGCCGGCTGGTATCTTGACCCTGAGTTCAAGAATGCATTCGATGCTGCGGCGACCTATGTAAGGCCTTCCGGCAGCACGACGACGCTCTATGCCAAATGGATAGAGAACACGCCGGCACCTGAGCCGGGAACAGATGACAACAGCGGAAACGGCACGGACCAGAACGGAGGCGGGACCGTTCCTGCAGGCACGGATGAGAAGGGAGACGGCGCAGGGAACACGAATGGCACAGCTCCCGAGACGCGCTCTGCACGTACAGCCACGACGTCCTCTGCAGGCACGGTCCAGACGGCAGGCGAGAGCGGCAGCACGGATGCCGGATTGCCGGCCGAGACGGCAAGCGTCACGTCTGCTCCCGCACAGTCCGGCAGCACGGGTTCCCAGAGCTCCTCTTCCAAGAGTTCGGAAGAGAGCAGCGAGGCAGCGGCTGATCTTGCAGGCAGCAGCACAGCGGGCGTAGCCTGGAACATCGTGGTGCCGGTCGTGCTCCTTGTCCTTGGCCTCTTCCTCATTCTCTTTGCGCTGAAGCGCAGGAAGCAGGAGAAGTAGCGTGGCAGGATATATCGTCCACGACCCGGACAGCAGGAAGCCCGAGCAGGAACATGCAGGCAAGCGGCGTCCCAGCTGGAAGCTGCCGCTTGCCGCAGGTATCGTCCTTGTCGTGGCGGCAGTTCTTGGCCTTGTGGCCGCCTTCGGCCTGCCACAAGGCTCTTCGACGGTCGAGGAGGGCACGAGCACCGTCCAGGAGCAGCCGGCACTCACCGAAGCGCGCATCGAGGCGGCACTCAAGGACCTGGCATGGAAGGGGGCCGATATTGGCCTCGATCCTGCCTCTGTCACGGTCACGATCCAGGATGATGGCTCGGTATCTGTGGCCGCAAGGGATGACGGAAAGGCGGCAGATGCCGTGCCGCTCGCAGCCAAGCGGCTCCTTGCCCTTGCTTCCTGGATCCAGGACGAGATGGGAGCGGACGCTCCTGCAATCACCTGGAGTGTCAGCACAACCGAAGGCGTCCAGGTCTTCGAAGGCTCGCTCGATGCCGGCAAAGCGCCTGCGGCGGATGCCGGAAGCACGGAGGAGCTCCTCTCGGCGCTTTCGTCCTACCAGCTCTCCGATGCAGCCTGGCAGGATCTGGGGCTTGCCGATGTTCCCGAATCTGGCGGCAGAGACAGCCAGCAGGCTGGGGAGAGCGCAGCATCATCTGACAGCGGGACATCCCAGAGCGGCAATGCAGGCGAAGACGGGAGCGCAGGCTCCGGCAGCAGCGCTTCTGCTGCATCGGGAGGCAGCTCCTCTTCCGGCAGTGGGGGCGCGGCACAGGACAGCTCCGGCACATCGCAGGGAGGATCTGCAGCGCCGGCGAGTCAGCCAGGCTCTGGAAATGGATCGGATGCCGGCACGCCTTCTTCCATCACGGTCTCGGTCTCGGTCGATTCCAGCCTCGGTGGCGGCAGCTCCACGTCTGCGACTGTCAGCCTGCCTTCCGGCTCGTCGGTCCTCGATGCGCTCCAGGCGGCCGGCTATTCCGTGGACACGCAGAACACGCAGTACGGCATCTATATCGTGGGAATCGGTGGCGTCGAGGCGAGCTCGCGCGACCGCAAGGGCTGGGTATACGCCGTGAACGGCGTCGAGCCGAGCTATTCGGCCGCGAACTATGCGCTCTCGTCGGGCGACTCGATTGCGTGGACGTATGTCTCCTACTGATGAGATCTTCGAGGAAGGGACGGATAGCGCAGAGACGCTCCGTCCCTTCGCCTCCTTCCATCCGGCCGTCGCGCTGGCAGCGGGCACGATCTTGCTGCTCTTTGCGATGTTTGCCCTGCAGCCGGTCTATGTCTGCCTGAGCCTCGTCTCTGCGCTTCTGCTCTCGGGCATCCTCCGCGGGTGGGGAAAGACGCTTTCCCAGCTCCGCTGGCAGCTGGGAATCATCGTCCTTTTGTCCTGCGTGAATGCGCTCTTTGCAGGCTATGGGGCGACGGCGCTTCTTGCGATCGGCCCCTTCACGGTCACGGCGGAGAGCCTCGGCTATGGAGCGATGATGGGTGCGGTCTTCGTCTCTGTCATGCTCTGGTGCGAGAATCTTTCCGCCATGGTGAGCGAGGACGAGGTCATGCAGATGATGGGAACGAAGGCGCCTGCCACCGCGACGACCTTGGCCATCGCTGCCCAGCTCGTGCCCCAGTCCATAAGGAGATACCACGCGGTGAAGGATGCGCATCTTGCAGCCACCGCGGCGAAGTGTCCCTCTGCTGCCCGGGAGCGCACGGACATCCTTGCCGGAGGGATCCTCCTCTCCTGGATGCTCGAAGATTCGATTGGGCGGGCCGACGCGATGCGTGCCCGTGGCTGGGCCAGAGGGCAGAAGCGCTCTGCCTACCAGACGCACCGGTTCCACGTGCGCGATGCCTTCGCGCTTGTCTGCCTTGGCATGCTGGGGCTTTTCGCAGCATGCTTTGCCGTGCAGGCGGCTGAGGAGTGGCACTTCTATCCGACGATGCCCACGCTTGCCTTCTGGTGGGGGTATGTCCCGTTTGCTGTGCTGGCCTGCCTTCCTCTATGCTCTGCTGTGCACGAAAGGCTGCTCTGGCGGAAGGAGGAGAGATGAGCGGAACTGCTCTGGAGTTTTCCCATGTGGGCTTTCGCTATGCGGTGCCGGAAGGGGAGGAGGCAGGGCCTTCGGTCCTTTCCGATGCCTCATTTGCGGTGCCGGAAGGCAGCTTCGCGATCCTTTCCGGCCAGAACGGCTCCGGCAAGACGACGCTCCTGCGCCTTGCGAAGCCCGAGCTTGCACCGCATGGGGAGCGCACGGGTGACATCGAGTTCTTCGGGCGTCCGCTCGCGGAACTCACGCCGCAGGAGTCTGCTGCCGGCATCGGCTATGTGTTCCAGGACCCCGAGAGCCAGATCGTCTGCGATACGGTCTGGCATGAGCTTGCATTCGGTCTCGAGAACCTTGGCTGCACGCAGGAGGAGATGCGCCAGCGCATAGCAGAGACCTGCTATTTCTTCGGTATCGATTCCTGGTTCCGGAAGAAGACCGCTGAGCTCTCAGGCGGACAGAAGCAGATTCTGGCCCTTGCCTCCCTCATGGTCATGAGGCCACAACTGCTGCTTCTCGATGAGCCGACCTCGATGCTCGATCCTCTGGCCGCAAAGACATTCCTGGGCCTGCTCTGGCGCATGAACCAGGAGCTCGGCGTCACCGTCATCATCTCGACGCATGACCCGGCACCTCTCGTGCCCTATGCAGACCGGGCGCTCAGGATCACGGACACAGGCACGGTCGAGGTAGCCGACGTCCATGCGCTGGCAGATGAGCCTGGCGCCTTGGCCGGCATGGAGCCGCTCTCCGAGGGCAAAGGCACAGCTGCAGAGCTCCGGGGCGTCTATCAGCGCTACGCTGCGAAGGCTTCCTGGGTACTCCGCGACTGCACGTTTGCGGTGCCGGAGGGGAGCTTGCATGTGCTTCTCGGCGGCAACGGCTCGGGCAAGTCGACGGCGCTCGGCGTCCTTGCCGGCTTCATCTCCGTACAGCATGGGAAGGCACGGAATGCCCATGCGAAGATGCAGGCATATCTGCCGCAGAACCCGCGGGCGCTCTTCGAGAAGCCTTCGATCGAAGAGGAGCTCATGGAGTGGAGCGCCTCTGTCGGCTATGGCAGAGACGACGTGGAACAGCTGCTCGTGGCCCTGGGATTGCCTCATGATGCCGCATTCCTGGCCAGGCATCCTTATGATGTCTCGGGCGGACAGGAAGAGCTTCTGGCAGCAGCGAAGCTCCTGCTGACACGTCCGGAGATCCTGCTGCTCGATGAGCCGACAGCCGGGCTAGACCGCACATCGAAGCGAAGGCTCGCTCTGGCGCTCCAGAAGGCGCAGAAGAAAGGCACGACGATCGTCTGCGCGACGCATGACACGGAGCTCGTGCGTGCACTTGCCGATACCGTCACGCTCATCTTCGACGGAGGAGCGGCCGTCAGCACTTCAGCGGAGGACTTCCTTGCCCGTTCCTGGCTCTGGGGGCAGAAATGAGGGCAGCAAGGATCATACGGGCAGCAGAGCCTCTCGTGCTGGCTCTTGTCCCTGCCCTCATGCTCTGGTCCGCCTGGGCCGGATCTGCCGCCTCGGGCGGTCTTGCGCTTCTGGCGGCAGCGGTGGCCATCGTCTTTATGCTCTCGGGCATCGAGGCAGGAAAGCCGGCACTCCGGCAGATGATGCCGGTGGCCTGCATGGCGGCCCTGGCAGCGGCAGGCAGGATCCTCTTTGCAGCGTTGCCTGATGTGAAGCCGGTATCGGCCATTGCGATTCTGGCCGGGGCGCTTCTGGGGCCTGAGAGCGGCTTTGCAGTCGGCGCCTTCGCGGCGCTCCTCTCGAACTTCTTCTTCGGGCAGGGTGCCTGGACGCCGCTCCAGATGTATGCCTGGGGGCTCGTCGGCTATCTCGGCGGCGTGCTTGCGCGGCACGGGCTCCTGAAGAAGCGCTGGCAGCTGGCCGCAGCAGGCGTGCTTTCGGGCCTTCTCTACGGAGCGATTCTCAATGGCTGGTATGTCCTGGGCTATGTGAGGCCGATCGTGCTCGAGACCGTGATCGCTGCCTTCCTTGCGGGCTTTCCGCTCGACCTTGTCCACGGGCTTTCCACCGCTGGCTTCCTGCTGCTTGTCTGGATTCCCTGGGGTCGTTCGCTCAGACGCGCTCTTGCACGCTATGATTAGAGACCCACAACAGAAACGCAGCCTTGACGCACTACTCGGCATCAAGGGAACTTCGCAGAGGTGCCACATTCCGCATCCTCCATTTGCAAAGTTGTCCCTGCTTTTGTATTATCTGTATGTTTTGCCAATCTAGAAGGAGATGTGCATGTCCGGACACTCTAAGTGGGCTACCACGAAGCACAAGAAGGCCGCAATCGACGCAAAGCGTTCTGCGCTCTTCTCCAAGCATTCCCGCAACATCACCGTCGCAGCCCGTACCGGCGGAGACCCGAACCCCGCAAACAACGCTTCCCTTGCTGCAGCCATCGCACGTGCACGCATGGTTTCCATGCCGAACGCGAAGATTCAGGCTGCTATCGACAAGGCCTTCGGCTCTGGCGCCGAGGCAGTCGTGTACAAGGAGGTCACGTACGAAGGCTATGGCCCTGCAGGCGTGGCCGTCTACGTCGAGTGCCTGACCGACAACCTGAACCGTACCGCTGCTGATGTCCGTTCCGTCTTCACGCACGCTGGCGGCAACCTCGGCACGACCGGTTCCGTCGCCTTCCAGTTCACCCGCAAGGGCTCCATCGCTGTGGAGAAGGTCATCGTCTCCGACGAGAAGAAGGTTCCCGACAAGGAGAACGCTGTCGACGAGGACGAGTTCATGATGGCAGTCGCCGAGGCTGGCGGCGAGGACTACGAGGATGCAGGCGACGAGTGGATCGTCTACACCGCGTATGACAAGATGCAGGATGTTGCCAAGGGTCTCGAGGACCAGGGCATCGAGGTCAAGGGCTCCGAGCTCACGATGGTCCCGAACACGCCGGTCGAGCTTGGCCTCGCCGACGCCCGCAAGGTCCAGCGCCTGATCGACCGCCTCGAGGAGCTCGACGACGTGCAGAACGTCTACTCGACGATGTCTGTCTCCGATGAGGTTGCAGAGCAGCTCGAAGAGGACGAGTAGTTCTCGAAGACATTGCATGTCTGAGGGGGTGTCCGGAAGGGCACCCCTTTTCGCATGAAGAGAGCATCGCATGGAAAAGGGGAGGCAGGATATACAGTCCTGCCTCCCCTTGGCGCATCTTTGGCCAGCTGCTAGCCAAGCACCTCTGCTGCGATCTTTGCCGTCTCGGCAGCGTCCTTCGCGTAGTAGTCGGCACCGACCATCTTCGCGTATTCGGGATTCAGGACGGCGCCGCCGACGACGACCTTGCACCATGGTGCCTGCTTCCTCAGGAGCTCGATCGTCTCTCCCATGGCCGGCACCGTCGTCGTCATGAGTGCGCTGAGTCCTGCAAGCTTCACATGGTTCTCGACCACGACATCGCAGAATGCCTGCGGGTCCACATCGCGGCCGACATCCAGGACCTCGTAGCCATAGTTCTCGAGGAGCATCTTCACGATGTTCTTGCCGATATCGTGGATGTCGCCCTTGACGGTGCAGAGCGCAACTTTCCCCTTCGTCGGCATGGCATCCTTCGGCTGCGTCGCCTTGATTGCATCGAAGCCCGCTTTTGCCGCCTCTGCTGATGCCATGAGCTGCGGCAGGAAGAACGTGCCCTTCTCGAAGCGCACGCCGACCTCGTCAAGCGCAGGGATGAGGACCTGATTGATTGCATACATCGCGTCGTGGGTCGCGAGGAGCTCCTCTGTCGCAGCCTTCACGGCTGCCTTCCTGCCGTCGAGGACGCCCGCAAGCGCCCGCTCTTCGGGCGTCTGTGCCGCTGCAGCAGAAGGGACAGAAGAGGCTGCGGCAGGGCTGCCTGGTGCGGACGCAGAGCCCTTCGCATCGGTACGTCCGGCATTCTCCTCGACGTAGGCGCGGGCTGCCTCGTCTTCGCCTGAAAGGACGCGCCAAGCACTCACGACGTCGTGCATGCGCTGCTGGCCCGGATTGATGATCGCGAGGTCGAGGCCTGCGGCAAAGGCAGCAGCGAGGAAGGTCGCATTGATCAAGGGGCGGAATGGGAGGCCGAAGCTGATGTTCGAGACGCCGAGGACGGTGCGCACGCCCGGCATCGCCTCCTTCACGAGGCGGATGCTCTTCAAGATCTCATGAGGCGCCTTCTGGTCCGTGCTTGCTGCCATAGCGAGGCAGTCGAAGACAAGGTCGTGTGCCGGCATGCCGGCCTTCTGTGCCCGGTCATAGATCTTCTGCGCGACCGCGAGGCGTCCCTCCGCTGTAGCCGGAATGCCCTCCTCGTCGAGCGTCAGGCAGACGAGCGCGCAGCCGTAGTGCGCAGCGAGCGGGATCATCTCCTCCATCATGTCCTCGCGGCCATTCGTAGAGTTGATGAGCGGCTTTCCGGGATAGCTCCTCACGGCTGCCTCGACGGCTGCAGCTGTCGCCGAGTCGATCTGGAGCGGCAGCGATGTGACGCCCGAGATGTCCGTGACGGCACGGCGCAATAGCTTCGTCTCGTCGATCTCGGGCAGTCCTACGTTCACGTCGAGCACCTGGGCGCCGGCACGCTCCTGCTCGATTGCAAGCGTCAGGATGTAGTCGAAGTCCTCAGAGCGCAGCGCCTCCTTCATGCGCTTCTTTCCGGTCGGGTTGATGCGCTCGCCGATGATTCCGACATGGCCCGGCGCAAGCGAGAGGAGCGCCTGTGAGCTTGCGACCGTGAAGTCGGGCGAGAGCGCATGCGGACGGGGCGAGCCGTACTTGTCCAGCAGCTCGCGCTCGCGTGCGATGTAGTCAGGTGCCGTGCCGCAGCAGCCGCCGATGATGGAGACGCCGGCCTCGACCATAGGTGCCATCGCAGAGACGAACGCCTCGGCGTCGATTCCATACGTCGTCTTCCCGTCATGCACCTCCGGCAGCCCTGCATTTGCCTGCACCATGCAGGGGCAGGAGAGATAGGGGAGCATGTGCAGGACCAGCGGTGCCACATCTTGAGGTCCGAGCGAGCAGTTGATGCCGACCGCATCGGCGCCGAGCGAGGAGAGCGTCACGGCTGCAACCTCGGGCGTCGTGCCCAGGAATGTCCGTCCGTCCTCCCCGAATGTCATCGTCGCGAACACGGGCAGCTGCGTATGCTCCCTGACAGCGAGAAGCGCAGCCTTCATCTCCGTGAGGTCTGCCATCGTCTCGATCACGAAGAGGTCTGCTCCTGCCTCCTCGGCAGCGATTGCCTCCTCGGCAAAGAGCCTGTAGGCTTCATCGAACTTCATCGTTCCCATGGGCTCGAGAAGGGCGCCGGTGGGTCCGATATCCGCTGCGACATAGCGGGCGCCGGCTGCACGCACGCATGAGACGGCTGCATCGAAGATCTGGCGCACGGTCGCCCTGCCGGCAAGCTTCAGGGCATTCGCGCCGAACGTGTTCGTCGTCACAGCCTCGGAGCCTGCGGCGACATAGCCGGCGTGTATGGCCGTCACATTCTCAGGGTCTTCGAGGCAGAGGAGCTCCGGGAGCTCTCCTGCCTTCAGGCCGCGCTCCTGGAGCTGCGTTCCCATGGCGCCATCGAAGAGCAGGAACTCCTTGCCGGCTAGGACGTTCTTCAGGTGCTCGTCCTTTATCCTGAGCGTGCGCTCGTGCCCGGGACCGTAGGGGGCCTCGTCGGGCACTTTCGGGTCGCGGACAGAAACAGATGGCAATGCCTTATTTTCTCCGCTCATGGCAGGTCCTTCCCTGGGCGCGGAATGTGCAGAAATCATGGCAGACGCACTTGGCGCAGCTCATATGCGTGCTCCGCTTCGGCGTATCGAAGCAGCCGACGATGGCGGTGACGCTCTTTGTCGGCGTCATGAGCAGGCTCGGCGAGAGCATGATGCCGAGAAGCCTCTGGGCATTGAGGGCAGAAAGGAGCGTCGGCTGCACCGAGAGCGGCAGGTCCCCATAGCCAGGGGAGTAGCGCCAGGTGCAGAAGAGGCCCTGGTCCGCTGCCCACTTCACGGCATCCGCCTCGGCGGCATCGGCTGTGCGCTCGACCAAAGCCACGGACGCGGCATCGAAGAGGATCTGCGTCAGGTGGTCGGTGAGGGAAAGCCTTCTGAGCTCCCGCTCGTTTGCCATGCCCAAGGTCACCGCGAAGATGACTGCCGCCTTCGCGCCTGCGAGGTGCTCTTGGATATCGTGGCCGGGAAGCGCGAGCGCCGTGTCCTTGAGATGGACGCAGGGGCTCTCCCCCTCATCGATATGGTCGACCTCGAAGGGGACAAGGACCCCTTTCGGATCAGAGATGGCAAGGGCCTGCTCGATGGCGGCATCGATCTTCTCGTCCAAGGAGGGGTCGTATGCCTGCCCGGCATAGCCCATGTATCTGAGCACCTCTGCCTTGTCGACAGAGGGTATCTCGTAGCGGGAGACCGACATGCTATTCGGCAAGGTAGCCGCACCCCACAAGCGCATCGTGGATCTCGTGTGCCATGGCAGGCTTGTTCATCGTGTAGATGTGGAGGCCGTCGACGCCGTTCTGGCTGAGGTCTTCGAGCTGCTCGATCGCGTAGGCGATGCCTGCCTTTGCCTGCTCGGCCGGGTCGTCTCCTGCTGCGATGATGCGCTTGATCACGGCCGAGGGGATCGAGGCGCCGCACGTGAATGCCATGCGCGTGATCTGCTTCTGGCTCGTGAAAGGCATGATACCTACGACGATGGGGATTTTGATGCGGCCGCGGGCGCAGAGGTCGCGGAAGCGGTAGAACGTCTCGTTGTCGAAGAAGAGCTGCGTCACGTAGAAGTCGGCGCCGGCATCCTGCTTGCGCTTCAGGTTCTCGAGCGACCTCCTCATGGACGGCGACTCCACATGCCCTTCCGGATAGCAGGCAGCGCCGAGGCAGAGTTCGGGATGGCGGTCCTTGAGGTAGGCGATGAGATCGGAGGCGTACGTGAAGTCGATCGCCTCGCGTCCGGGAGCGCGGTCGCCACGGAGCGCCAGGACATTCGCGATCCCTGCCTTGCCGAGCTTTGCCACATAGCGCTCGACATCTGCCTTCGAGGAGCCGAGACAGGTCAGATGGGCAAGCGAGGTGATGCCGAGATCGTTCTGGACCGTGTCGCAGATCTCTGCCGTATGGGAGGAGGAGCCGGTGCCGCCTGCAGAGAATGTCGTCGAAATCCAGTCAGGACGGTCCTGGGCAAGCGCCTCGGCCACCTTGCGTGCATCTTCGAGCGGCATCGTGCCCTTCGGAGGGAAGATCTCATAGGAGTAGGTCTGCTTCTGGGCCAGCACCTCATCGATTCTCATCTGTTACGCCTTTCTCGCGGATCTGTCCTCCCCATCATATGGGAGCTCTGTTTCGTCCGCATATCGGCTGTGCATCTCGGGCCTATTTTACGGCAGGGACACAAGGGAAGACATGTGTCGGCGAAACGGGGTATCCTTGGAATGTATCTGGCGCTGGCGGAGGTGGCAGCATGAGATTTCTGAAGAAGCTCGCAATGACGGTGTGGTTCCTCGCGACGGTATTCGCGTTCGCGGCACTCCTGCTCACGATCTTCGGACCGTGGACGAAGGAGGCGCTTGCGCTCTATGCAATCGACAACTACAGCTACGCTGTGCAGGGATGTGCTGCCTTCTCCCTCATCGGCGGATTCGTGATGTGGGTCCGCGTGCTCGCGCGCCGCAAGAAGGCGCAGACGATCGAGCTCGAAGACGAGGAAGGCTCCACGATCGCGATTACCCGCGATGCCATTGCCTCCCAGGCCACCTACATCGTCGAGGAGGATGGCAGCTGCGAGGCGACGAAGGTCTCCGTCTATGCCGGCAAGCATGGGATGGTCTCCGTCTTCGTGACGATCCGTCCGCATGAGACGGTCTCTGCCATCGAGAAGGGGCAGGAGCTCAAGCAGGAGCTCGAAGAGGGCCTGACGAAGCTCTGCGGCGAGAGGATCGAGTCGGTGAGCCTGGAGTTCCTGGCGCCCGAGGAACCGAGCTCGCTTTCGGAGCCTGCATCGTATGACCATCTCTTCGAAGAGCCTGAAGAAGCTGCTGGCGAGGCAGAGCCTGCTCAGGCGGAGGATGCTGATGTATCCGAGGCGGAGCCTTCCGAGGAGGGCGCAGACGAGGACTCCGAAGAGACGTCAGAATCTGCCGATGCCGAAGAGGATGCAGACGAGCCCGACGTGCGCCCCGCTGCCACAGGCGACGGCGTGACGATCTCCATGAAGGGCAGGGCCCCGAGGGAGGAGGAGACGCATGAATAGGCCGAAAGTGACGGTCGACGAGAATGGCCCGAAGAAGGATGCCAAGAGCGCTCCTGCAGCCACAGAGGCCACGTCAGAGCAGCACGCCGGTGCCCGTCCGCTCGAAGCGGCCGAGGCATGGCTCCACGAGACGTTTCCTGGCCATGAGAATGCGGTCCTCTGCGGCGTCCTGGGCCTCATCGTCGCGATTCTCCTCTTCGCGATCGGCTTCTGGGCAACGCTTCTCGTCGCGCTCTGCGTGACCGTCGGCGTGGCGATAGGGCAGCTCCTCGACGGTGACCCGAAGATCATCGAATTTGTCCGCGGGCTCTTCGGCCCGAAGGACGACCGCAGATAGAAATAACCTGGACTGGCAAGGAGAGCAATGATGGACAAGGATACGAAGGCACAGGACAAGGCCGCCTACACTGCCCCTGAGGGACAGGAAAGCATGACGGACACGGAAGATATCGTGGCAGCGGAAGAGGACGACAACTCCGAGGATTCGCTGACATTCAGCAACGGCGTGATCGAGAAGATCGTCGCGCTCGCCGTGCGCGATGTCCCCGGCGTTGTTGGCATGAAGGGCGGCTGGGTGAACCGCGTCCAGGATGCGCTCGGTGCGACCGATCCGCGCAAGGGCGTGACCGTCGAAGTGACGCCGGATGCTGCCGTGCGCGTGAACATCTCCGTGCTCATCGAGTACGGTGCGTATGCACCACAGATCTTCGAGGATGTGAAGAAGGCCGTCGTGAAGCAGGTCATGGGCATGACGGGACTCGAGGTCGCCGGCGTGAACCTGCGCATCGAGGATGTCCTCACGCCCGAGGAGGTCTCGCGCAACGCGAAGCGCCAGGCCGAGGAGGAAGCCGAGGAGGAAGCTGGCACGGCAGCCGAGAGCGAAGCCGAGGCCACGGAGGCTGAAGAGGCGGAGACGCCCGCTGCGGCTGCAGAGCCCAAAGAGGCATAGGCTGCTGAGGTAAGGCACTGAATGAAGGATGAGGCCTGCATGCTGCGCATGCAGGCCTTTCATATATATGATTTGTAACCAAGCAGGGCAGATGTGTTGCCAAATGGCCAGGCTGCGGTATATTTGTCAGAAATCTGGAAGCGTCGAGGAGGAGCTATGGGCACATGCGGTACCCCTGCAATCATCGATGTGGATCCGGGTGTCGATGACGCGGCTGCGCTCTTCATTGCGCTTACCTGCTCCCGTCTCGATACCTCGCTGGTGACGACGGTCGGCGGATCCATCGGCGTGAACCAGGCGACTGCCAATGTGCTGAAGCTCGAAGCGTTTCTGGGCACGCGTGCGCTTGTCGCCCGCGGACGCGACCTGCCGAATTCCCAGAAGCGCCACTACATGCAGCCGACGCTCGGACCATCCGGTCTGGGGTCGTGGGTCTTTGCTGACGAGGCATGGGATCTCTTCTACAATGTCCCGGCGAAGGATGCCATCTACCATACCGCGACCAGTGCCCTGGCAAAGGGCCAGCGTGCCTGCATGATCTGCCTAGGGCCGCTCACGAACCTCGCCGATGCGCTCGCGGCGCATCCCGACCTTCCCGATATCCTGGGGCCGGTCTTCTGCATGGGCTCGACCATGGGGACAGGTGACACGCTGCAGCGTGCCGGCAGGAATGTGGCAGCAGACCCGGCAAGCGCGAAGGCCGTCCTCGCCTCGCCGCTCGATGTCTTCTTCGTGCCGGTCGAAGTGGCGGCAGCTGTGCGCATGTCCGACCTCGATATGGCAGATATCGCCCTCTCGGGCCGCGTCGGCAACGCCGTCTATACGATGCTCTCCGGTGCCCAGAGCCTGGACGGCAAGGGCAAGGAGATAGCCGACCCGATTGCGGTCGGCCTCGCGACGCATCCCGAGTTCTTCACGATCGCTCCCTGCGAGCTCGAGGTTGCAGACGATGGCTCCTGCAGCATGAAGATAGGGGAGGATGCGGTGCATCCGAACTGCCGCATCGCGACCGGCATCGACGAGAAGGCGTTCCGCTCCTGGTTCAAGTGGGCCTTGGAGCGCGCTTCGCGCTAGCCGATCCCTTCAGCGCACGCTCAGGCAAACCACCAATTTGTGCTGCTTTGGCTCTCGTGTCCCCGAAATCGTTCCATCTCGCCTAGAGTAGTAGGCCGAAAGGGGATGTGGGGCTTGAAGCAGGGCAGGACGCGCGATATCTGGATCAAGGCAGCGGCCGGCGTGGCTGCTGCGGCATTCATCGGAGCAGCAGCATATGCCGGAGGCGGCTGGAAGCCGCAGAAGCCGGTCATTCCCGTATCGGACGACTGCTGGACCGAGCAGCGCATCGAAGAGGGCATAGAGGGCCCTGCAGTCGGCACGGACGCGCCGAATGCCGTGCAGGACTACTTTCCCGACGAGCCCGAGTTCGGGCCGCTCTCCGACAATCCTACGAGCGACCAGACGCAGGATGCCACGGAAGAGGGCTCGAGCACGGCTCCTTCCTCGGGGCAGAAGAGCTATGCGAGATACCGGAAGCTCGATGAATACCTCGAGGAGAACTTCGATGCGGCAGGAACCCCCGGCATCGGCGTCGTGGTCGTCGATGCGGCCGGCATCGAGTACGAGAAGACGATGGGCGATATCGGGTCCGACCATGACACGATGCTCATTGGCTCGCTCACGAAGTCGTTCACGGCCCTTTCCATCATGCAGCTTGTCGAGGAGGGCAAGATCGACCTCGATACGCCAGCTGTCGAGTACTGCGATACGTACGATACGCCAGACGATGTGACAATCAGGATGCTCCTCAACCAGACGAGCGGATTCGGCTACTACGACTCGCTTGCCGAGGCGACGCCTGGCTTCATGGAAGGCTACTTCTCCTATTCGAACGCGAATTACGACCTCCTCGGCAAGATCGTCGAGGCCGTCTCAGGCGAGGCCTACGACGACTATGTCGAAGAGCATATCCTGGCGCCTCTTGGCATGGATGACTCCTCGGTGAGCCTCGAGGCACGCGCGGCTGTCCACGCCTACAGGAACTACTTCGGCTGGAATGTCGCAGACGGCTTCGTGCACGAGGACGGCGACGATTCCTGGGGCAGCTGGAGCTCGGGGTATATGGCCACGAGCACAGCCGATATGGCAAAGTACCTCATGATGTACCTGAACCAGGGCACAGCGACCGCCACAGGCGGTGCTCAGGTGCTCTCCGCTTCGGGCATACGCCAGATGTTCCTCTCGCGCGCAGCCGACCCCTACAGCGATGCGTTCTACGGAATGGGCTGGATCTCGTTCTACTGGACGGACGGCGAGCTTGTGCTCTCGCATGACGGGGACGTCGAGAACGGCGTCGCGCGCATGATGATCTTCCCGGAGCGCGGCATCGCGATTGCCGTGCTCGGCGATGCAGCCGATGCCTTCGGCGGCAATACGGCATTCTACGAGCTGGCAGACGGCGTCGTCGCGCATGTCGTCGGCGGCGAGGCGGAGCCCGTGAGCGCCTCGGAGCGCATCGAGAGCCATGCCGAGGAAGATGTGTGGCTTGTCCTCTTCGTTATCCTGGCGCTCGCGCCGCTCGTGCGTATCAGGCGCTGGAAGAGGAGCCTCGACGTGCTGCCGCACGATGTCGCGCTCTGGCGCCTCGTGTGCCTCCATGCGCTTGTACCGGCCGGCATCCTCTGCCTGCCGTGGATACAGGGCTACAAGTGGCGTGACGTCCTCACGTTCATGCCTGATGTGAGCATCGTCTACATCGGCTCTGCCGCTGTCCTCTTCCTGGCTGGCGCGGCGAAGCTCGCCTTCATGCTCCATCATTGGCGGCAGGAGAAGAAGCTGCTGTCTGCCTAGGAAAGATCTGCATCGGCACAGGAGAAGGCCTGCCGGAACGGTTCCGGCAGGCCTTCCTGCGGTCTTGGGATATGTGCTGATGGACTAGAACCCAGCGTAGATGAATGTCGCGGGGGCCGTGTAGCCCGAGAAGTTCACGAACCAGAAGAGCAGGATGCCCATTGCGATGACGGCAGCAGCAGCGCCGAGGTTCGTGAGTGCCATGTGCGAGCGGCCGAAGTCGAGGATGCGCTCCTTCGCTGTGGCAAGCGGCGTGAACTCTGCCTTGTCGTCCTTCTTCTTGCTCATAGCTCGACCCCCCTCATATCGTCCGTGCCAGCACCTTCTGCGTCGCCGTAGCCCCAGCCGCCGAGGAACTCGTCGTCCTGGCCATTCACGAAGTGGTAGACGGCGCGCTCGATATGGACCCAGCCACGCCAGCCCGGATGCACGGTATCGCAGAAGAAGTAGCGCTCGTACTCGCAGGGGGAGAAGTCGGCATAGGTCGCGCCGGCTGCGTCTGCGACATCGCGGACGCGCGCATACCAGGCGCTGCGCTGGCTCTCGTCGATGCCGACATGGTCATACCAAGGGCCATGCATCGGGAGCATGATCATGAGCGTGCTCATGCCGCACTCGCGCGTGACATCGAGGAAGAGCGAAAGATCGGACCATTCGCTCTCTGCCTCGTCGAAGTTCTGGCCGCGCTCGGCCTGGTAGCCCTTGTTCTTCTCCCAGTAGGAGTCGTAGATGCCGACTTCGTTGTTCGTGCAGCGTGCCTGGCCATCTGCTGTCGCCTGCTCGAGCCAGGCATTCCAGTCGGGCTCGCCGGTCGGCTTGCCCGAAAGCCTCGTCTTGCTCTTGCTCGGAGATCCCAGAATCATCTTCTCGAGCTCGCTCCTGATGCGCAGCATCTCCTGCTCGTGGCGCTGAAGGTCGTTCAGGGCATCGAACGGCGTGTCCTGGTTTGCGGCAGCAAGCGTGGCCGAGGCAACGCCGAGCTCGAGGGCACGTTCGCGCACCTTGTCCTTCGTGGCCTGCGTGAGCATGGTGTTCTGGCAGAAGTTGCGGTAGAGCTCGTAGTTGAACTTGCCGGAGAACTTGTTCTGCGCACCGCCGCTCTTGAAGAACCACTGCGGGCTCACGAACAGCACACACTCGTGGTTCTTCGCATGGGCACAGTAGGCGCCTGCCGCGATGGTCTGCCAGAGGCTCTGGTCGAACGGCTCGCCGATCAGCGTCATATCGACGCCGGGGTTGCTGTCGCCGAAGACCTTGAGCGCAATCTCGGGGATAAGGTCCGAGTTGAAATAGAACTCGGATGTGCCGAAGCAGAAGCGTCCGTCGTCGCTCATGTTCGCGAGCACGAAATCGAGGGCTTCCGACTTCGGCATCCCGTACACATAGTCGTAGATGCGCGAGCCATCGGCCTTGTTCTCGAGCTTCGGGTACAGGAACTCGTCTGCACCGATGAGTCCTGCGCCCAAGGCGGCGAGGCTTCCTGCAGTTGTCTTGAGGAGGGTCCTACGGGTGATCATATGCGTGAATACCTCAGTCGAGCCGCTTCTCCACCTGCTTGATGATGAGATTCGGCGTGTTCATCTCCGAACGGTCGACCTCGGTCGGCGCAATCGACACGCCGAGGTCGTCTTCGAGAGCGACGAGCAGCTCGATCGCTCCCATGGAATCGAGATAGCCTTCCTCGAAGAGGTCGGTATCCATGTTGTCGGCGACATCGTCCTCGCCGGAGATATCGCAGAGAAGATCGATGACCTTCTGTGCCACCTCATCGTGGCTGAGCTTTTCTGCCATGCTAAGCTCCTTTCACGAGCAGCGTAATCTGGCCGCAGAACAGGGCGAAGCCGAAGAACACGAGGACCATCGTGACAGCCCACGAGCAGATCCGGTACCACGTCTTGTGGCGGTGCGTCTTGTAGAACTTCGTGCGCTCCCAGCTCTGTTCGAGTGCGAGCAGCACGCCGTGGTACAGGCCATAGAGAATGTAGTCGATGCTGAGGCCGTGCCAGAATCCCATGATAAGCATATTTGCGATCATGGCTGTCTGGGCCGTGCGCAGGCGCGCAGACCTGCCCTTGAAGACCTTGCGGCGCATGAGCGAGCGGGCGATGCGCATGAAGCAGAAGTCGCGCAGCCACGTCGAGAGCGTGATGTGCCAGCGGTTCCAGAAGTCCGTGATCGAGGTCGAGAGGAACGGGGCACGGAAGTTTCTTGGCACGCGGATGCCGAAGGCAAGGCCTGCGCCCTGTGCCATCCATGAGTAGCCGGCAAAGTCGAAGAAGAGGTAGAGGCCGTAGGCGATGCAGTTCCTGAACTGGCGCCAGACGGCGACGGCCGTGCCCTCGTTGTACTGATTGAACGTCTCGGGCACCCAGTACTTCTGGAAGATCGTCGCAAGCACGATCTTGTAGACCATGCCGAGCATGATGAGAAGGATTGCATGGGAGAGCATCTCTGCGTACTCGTCCTTCGATGGCACATGCTCGAGATCTTCCTCGAAGCGCCTCGAGCGGTCGATCGGGCCGGACGTGAACGTCGGGAAGAAGATCAGGAAGTAGAGGTAGTCGCTCATCTTCATGCGCTCGATGAGCCCGTCATGCGTCTCGACGAGCACCTGCACGGAGCGGAACGTCACATACGAGATGCCGGTGAAGCCCAGAAGGTTTGCCGAAAACGCTCCCGAGACCTTGCACGCAACAAGCGGCACGAGCGTCAGGGCAAGCGTGATGCGGAAGCACCGCGCGCTCTTCGGATCTTTCCAGAGCAGATGCGCGCAGATGAGCGAATCTGCCAGGAAGATGAGGCAGAAGAGGCCCTCGAGGGGCGTCTTCACGAAGAGCGCGAAGAGCATGAAGATCGAGGCGGCAAGGCCGTATCTCCTCAGGCTCCTCTCATGAAGGCCGAGATAGGCGGCTCCCATCATGAGGAGGGCGAGGATGAAGAAGAAGCTGAAATCGCTGAAGAAAGACATGCGTGAATGGCTCCTACGCTTGGGCGAGCATCTTGCGGTCTATCTTAGCATTCGTCGTCAGAGGCATCTCGTCGAGAACCTTCACGGTCTTCGGGACCATGTAGGCAGGCAGGCTCTCGGCCAGCCTCATGCGGATGGCGCGGGGCGTCTCGTCT
Organism: Atopobiaceae bacterium; assembly: GCA_051876355.1. GTDB lineage: Bacteria > Actinomycetota > Coriobacteriia > Coriobacteriales > Atopobiaceae > Olsenella_L. The sequence continues at coordinate 56,838 of JBJEHU010000037.1, forward strand.
GCCGTCGGCTCCTTGTGGTCGAGGACGACGAAGGCCTTGAGCGCAGAGATGCGGTCGCGGCGCTTCACGGGCACGACGGCAGCAGCCTTCACGCCTGCAAGTCCTCTGAGCGAATGCTCGACATCGCCGAGCTCGATGCGGAAGCCGTTGAGCTTGATGAGCGAGCCCATGCGGCCCTCGTAGTGGAGCATGCCATCCTCATCGACATGTCCGATGTCGCCGGTCCTGAAGGCGCGGACCTTCGTGCCGTCTGCGAGCGTGGCTTCGGAGAAGGCGTGCGCTGTCTTCTCGGGCTCCCCGAGGTAGTCCTTTGCCACCGTATCGCCGACGATAACGACCTCGCCGGACTCGCCGGGCGCGCACTCGGCGCCGAGCGGGCCATCGGGCTCGTCGATGTGGTAGACATGGAGCTCCGTGTGCGGGCGCGGATAGCCGACCGGCAGCGCTTCGTCGCTCTCCACCATCTCGTCGGTCATCTCGGCGTACGTGACGGCGACCGTGGACTCCGTCGGGCCATAGGTATTCGCGACCACGGCATCGGGGAAGCGCTTCTTGAGGCCGCGCGCCGTGCGGTGCGAGAGCGTGTCGCCGCAGAAGAGGAAGAGCTTCAGGTCGGGGAGAAGCTCGGAAGAGAAGCTCGGGTCGGCGAGGCACATGTCCGCAAACGGCGGCGTCGAGACCCAGACATTCATATGGGAGTCCTTGAGCTCGGCAAAGAGGCGCTTGAAGTCCGTTGCCGACTCAGGCGCCAGCGCATAGAGCGAGCCGCCGGTGGAAAGCGCGCCGACGAGCTCGAACTCGGAGAGGTCGAACGAATACGGTGCCTGGTCCATGAAGACCTGGCCGTGGTCACGGATGGCCGGGAACGTCTCGAGCCACTCCATGAAGTGGCGGACATCGTTCTCCGTGACCTCGATGCCCTTCGGCTTTCCGGTGGAGCCGGACGTGAAGATGATGTACTGCGTCTCTTCGCCCGAGACCCAGCCCCTGCTCTCGTTCGGCATGAGGTCGGCCTCTTGAGGAAGCTCTGCGGAGGCAAGGATCTCAGGGGCGCAGAGCATGTCCGGCTCATGGTGTCCGGCCTTGGCGGCCTCGTCCCTCGAGGTGGCAAGAAGGATCGTCGGCGCGCTGCCAAGCGACTCCTCGATCTCTTCGCACATCGTCTCGACGCGGCTTTGGGGCATGCTCGTATGCACGGGCACGAAGGCGTGTCCTGCACGCAGGCAGGCAAGGAGCGAGCAGAGCATGTCGGGGCACTTGCAGCCGAGCACGATCACGGGGATGCGGTCGGAGCGGACCTCTTCGAGCTTCTGTGCAAGGACGCTCGAGCGCTTCCACAGCTCGGCATAGCTCAGCGGCTCTTCGTCCAGCATGCGGAATGCCGGTGCCTCAGGATGGCAGCAGACCTCGATCCAGATGCGTGCCAGAAGATCGTTCCTTGTCAGGTCTTCCTTCTCCTGTGCCGTATGGACACTCTCCATAGGATGCTCCTTATCGTTGCATGCATAGCGCTTCGGATGATACTGCGGCATCCTAGGCCTCCTTCCTAAAGAGGGCCTTAAGCAAGATAAAACCTAAAGACTCCCCAAAGAGACGCTTCTGGCGCCGCCCGAAAGCGTGCGGCCGCTACGATAGGATGCGTACCTGCAAGAGAAAGGGCATCCGTTGAAGATTCTTCTGGCTGACGACGAGCGCGAGCTCAGGCAGGCGCTCATCGCGATACTGACACATGCCGGATATGAGGTGACGGGGGCAGCGGACGGCGAAGAGGCGCTCTACGAGGCGCAGTGCCATGCCTTCGACCTCATCATCCTCGATATCATGATGCCGAAGATGGACGGGCTCACGGTGCTCCGGAAGCTCCGCGAGGATGCGATGGATGTCCCGGTCCTCATGCTCACGGCGCGTGCCGATATCGACGATAGGGTGGTAGGGCTCGATGCCGGCGCGAACGACTATCTCGTGAAGCCGTTCGCCGCAAAGGAGCTCCTGGCCAGGATACGTGCAATCACGCATACGAGCCCCGGCGCCGTGAAGACGCATCCTGCCTTCGGCGACATCGAGCTCGACGAGGGGAACTCCGAGATCTCGTGCCAGGGGAAGAGCTGCGCGCTCACGGCAAACGAGCTCAAGATCATGAAGCTCCTCCTCTCCCATGGAGGAGGCCTCACCTCGATGGAGGCGATCCGCCGCGAGGTCTGGGGGCTCCTCTCCGACACGGAGCCTTCGGTCATCTGGGTGAACATCTCGAATCTCCGGAAGAAGCTCAAGAGCACCGGAGCCGAAGTCCAGATTGCCGCCGTGCGCGGCCTCGGCTACCGGCTCGAGATGCCGGAGGGGAAATGAGCGCGCACCGGCTCCAGCAGCTCCTGTTCGGCGGAGCCGACGCGACAGTGCGCGGCATGCGCCGCAAGGTCACGGTCATGGCGCTCCTGGCCTGCACGCTCGTGCTTGCGCTCGTCCTTGTTGGCATCAATCTCCTGAACTGGACCGCGACCGTGAGAAGGCTCGATACGGAGCTCGACTATCTCGAGGACACGGACGGCGAGCTCTCGGCTCTGCTCTCGGACTCCGATGGCTCCTCGCCTGACTATCTCATGGAAGTCCCCTATGACACGCGCTACTTCGTCGTGACGCTCGATATGAACGGCGAGCCCCTTGCCCTCAACATGGACAGCATCGCATCGGTCCACGATGAGGGCGCCGTCGAGATGGCGCAGGATGCGGTCGCGAGCGGCAATGCGCGCGGCTTTGCGGGAAGCTACCGCTACCGCGTCGTTGCCGCTGTGGGACAGACGACGGTCTTCTTCCTCTACGCCTACAACGACCTTGCCTATTTCCATTCCTTCCTCATGGCATCGATTGCGATGGGGCTTCTCGGCCTTGCCGCCTTCATCCTGATCGTCTTCCCGTTCAGCTCCGCCGCGATCCGCCCTGTCGAAGAGGCGCAGAAGCAGCAGCGCCGCTTCGTGACCGATGCGTCGCACGAGCTCAGGACGCCGCTTTCGATCATCCAGTCTGCGGTCGATGTGATCGAGATAGAGAACGGCGAGAGCGAGTGGACGGAGAGCATCCACAACCAGACGAAGCGCCTCGAAGGGCTCACAAACAAGCTCGTCGCGCTTGCGAAGGCAGACGAGGGAGCAGGCTCGCTCAAGATTTCCGATGTCGACCTCTCCCAGCTCGCGATGGAGGTCGCCGAGGACTTCGAGGCCGTCTCTGCGGCACAGGAAAAGCCGTTCACGACCGATATCCAGGAAGGCATTGTCGTGCGTGCCGATGCAGGCATGGCGGGACAGATCATCTCGATACTGCTCGACAATGCGTTCAAGCACTCGCCTGATGGTGCAGCGGTTGCGCTCTCCGTGAAGCAGAAGCGCCCGGGACATGCTGAGATCCTCGTCGAGAACACGGCAGAAGGCATCGCGCCAGGGCCGCATCCCGAGCTCTTCGACCGCTTCTTCAAGGCAGATCCTTCGCGCACCTACGAAGGCGGCCACGGCATAGGCCTGGCTGTCGTGAAGGCGGCAGCGAAGGCGCATGGCGGAAGCGCCGAGGCAGTCTCGGACGGAGGGACGCTCGCGATCACGGTCGAGCTCTAGGCTCTAGGACCGGGAGACGCCCAGGATCTCTCCGAGCTCTTTCGGCGTTGCCGCGATGGCGGAAGCTCCCGCCTCTTCGAGCTCTCTTCTTGGTGCCGTCTTTCCCCAGAGGACGCCGATGCCGGGGATGCCGACAGCACGTGCCGCATCGATATCGAAGTGGCGGTCGCCGACCATCACGGCATCCATCGTTCCTGCCTCTTCGAGTACGAGCTGAAGCGTCTGCACCTTCGTCTGGGGAGCATCGCTTCTCTTGCCCTCGATGAAGGAGAAGAGGGGTGCGATGCCGGCATCTTCTGCCGACTTCTGGACAAGATGCATGCGCTTCGAGCTCGCGATTGCCAGCGTGCGTCCGGAGGATGCGAGCGTCTCGAGGAGCTCCTTCACGCCGTCGAATGCGGGCCATGCCTCAGGGCCGAGCGACGAATAGATCTCGCGGTAGCGGTTCGTGATCTTCTGGGCATCCTCGGCGCTGTAGCCGAAGACCTGGGAGAATGCCTGTGGGAAAGGCGGGCCTATGAGCTGAGGCACATCCTTCATGCGCTCTTCGGGAAGCCCCGCCTCGCGGAGTACCGTCTTCGCGGTGCGGATGATATAGGGAGCGGTATCGGCGAGCGTACCGTCGAAATCGAAGACGACAAGCTGGCATGCTGCGAGATCTTGCACAGTGATGGATCCTTTCTTCTCAGGATGCCAAGGATACAGCAAAGGAGGCAGCCGGGATTGCCTGGCTGCCTCCTTGTGCATCGCGATGGGTACGTGCTACTTCTCTGCGGGCTCCCACTTGCAGCGGACCGGCGAGACGATCGAGCCGTCGGCCTTGAGCTTCTTCATGGCCTTGTCGATCTCCTTGCGGTCGATGCCGGTCGCCGTGGCGATCTGGCCTGCGCTCATCGGGGCGCCGTTCTCCTTCATCGTGGCAAGCACTGCTTCGGTGACTTCCATGTGAGGTCCTTTCGACGAATGCATGGCGCCTCTGGCCATGCTGCCACCTAGTATACGATTGAGATGGTCCGGCGAGAGCCTGGACCAATATCAGTTATTGATAACTTTCTGGCTGCCGCTGCAGCGGGGAGGAGCGCGCAATGAACTCTGTGATCGTCTATGGAAGCCTCAACATGGACCTCTCGATCGCGGCAGAGAGGATGCCGAAGCAGGGAGAGACGCTTGCAGGCGAGGGCTTCTGCACGAACCCGGGCGGCAAGGGCGCAAACCAGGCCGTCGCCGCAGCGAAGGCGAGGGCGCGCACGCTCATGTTCGGCGCTATCGGAGACGATGTCTTCGGCCCTGCGCTCACCGATGCCCTGGCAGAGGCAGGCGTCGCATGCAGCGGCGTGAAGACGCTCAGAGATACGAGCACAGGCGTCGCCGTGATCCTGCGCACGGCAGGCGACAACAGGATCGTCCTCGACCATGGAGCGAACGGCTGCCATGCTCCCGAAGAGATGGCAGAGGCGGTGGCATCGGCAGGAAAGGCCGGAGACATGCTCCTTTGCCAGATGGAGTGCGACCTCGAGACGACCTCGGCAGTGCTCCATGCGGCGCACGCGAAGGGCATGCGCACGCTTCTGAATGTCGCGCCTCCCGAGAAGCTTCCTTCGAGCATATGGTCTGATGTCGATATCGTCTGCGTGAACGAGACGGAATGCGAGGCCTTGGTCGGCATCCTTCCTGCAGATGAGGCGACCACCAGGCAGGCGCTTGCAGCGCTTGTCGCGCTCGGGGCTGGCGCTGCCGTGATCACGCTCGGCGGCAAGGGCTCGGCTGCGCTTCAGGACGGAAAGCTCGTGCATGTGCCGGCAGACCGCATCGAGGCGGTCGATACGACGGCAGCAGGAGACACGTATATAGGATATCTGGCACAGGGGTATGTATCTGGTTTGGGGCTGGACGAAAGCATGCAGCGCGCAACGCATGCCGCAGGCCTGACGGCGACCCGTGTCGGGGCGCAGCAGGCAATCCCGGCAGCGGAAGAGGTGGACGCGCTCTTCGGGCCAGCATCCGGAAACAGGCGATAGGATGGATGGAGCGCAGGTACTGGAAAGAGTCCAGGATGCGGGGCTCGAAGAGACGCTGGCAGAGCTTCTGGCCCGTCCGCGCGATGAGGCAGTGTCCGAGATCGAGCGTACGGTCATAGGCCAGGATGCGGTCGTGGAAGAGGTCGTCGACCTCATGTATGCTTGCCTCGAGCGGATGCTCAGGAAGGCGGAAGGGACCGACGAGCTCGATCTGCCGCGCGCCTGCGCCTTCATGCTTGCGGGCACGACAGCTTCGGGCAAGTCCTTCCTCATGAAAGTTGCCGCCCGCGTGCTGAAGCTCCCGATCGTGACGATAGACTGCACAGGCATCACGGGTGCCGGCTGGGCAGGAGACTCCGTCTCCTCGGAGCTCAGGCGTGTCGCCCATACGCTCGATCAGACACCGGGCACTCCGGTCATCGCATTCTGGGACGAGGCAGACAAGCTCGTCCGCTCTTCGTCCGGGCAGAACCGCGGCTTCGATGCACAGGGCAACTTCCTGAAGCTCCTCGACGGCGAGACGATGGTGCTCGAGCCGGAGCAGCCGGGGCAGCGCGAGATGACGCTCGATACGTCGAGGATCCTGAACGTCTTTGCCGGTGCCTTCATGGGCATCGAGGACATCGTGAAGAAGCGCCTGCTTGCGCATGAGCTCACGGTTGCCGACACGAAGGGTGCCCACAAGCTGCTCGACCGCGATGCGCTCTATGCAGAGGCGAACCTCGAGGACCTCATCACCTGGGGATTCATGCCCGAGCTGGTCGGCCGCTTCGGTGCGGTCGTGAGCGTGCCGGCGCTTTCCAGGCCTGCGCTCAGGAAGATCGTGAAGGGATCTGCGCGCTCGCTCGAGCGGCGCATCCAGAACCTGCTCGGTCCGGGCAGGACGTTTGCGATCGAGGATGATGCAGCTGATGCGATGGCGCAGGAGGCAAAGCGGAGCGGCCTCGGCGCAAGGAGGATCGACCAGCTCGCGAACCGCTATGCCGCACATGCGATAGCAGGCCTCCAAGACCCGAAGGGCCCGAACAGGGCGACGCTCGTGCTCGGCGAAGACGGCCTCGAGCTTGCGTTCGATACCGTGGAAGAGCTCAGAGAGCATAAGACAGAAGCGCAGGCTGATGAGAGCGCACCCGAGACAGTCGAGCTCCCGAAAAGGAATGCCTTCGCGCCGGATGAGGGGCTCGAGAAGCGCGTGAACGACGCTCTTGCCGGCGCCCGCTTTGCCGATGCAGCCAAGACGCGCGAAGGCCGCGAGCTCCTGGCAAAGCGGCTTTCGGCCTACAAGGGATGGCACATGAAGGACCGGCGCGCCCTTCCTGCCTCCGAGCTCCTGCTCGCTTCCGTGATGGGCTATCTCGTCCGTGGCAGGGGGTCCGGCCTCACGCTCGGCGAGACCTGCGCCTACGTGCGCTTTGCCGATGTCAGCGTGGCAGGATCTGTGAGCTATCTCGATATCCTGTTCTTCGGCCGCGTGGATACCTGCGGCATCCGTGGCCTCGAGGAGCGGGCTTCGGAGGATGCTGCGCTTGCGACCCCCGATACGGTGGCAGCGCTTTCTGCCTACAGGCGGTTCTCGGAATATCCGGATGCCGTGAAGAAGGAAGCCGTGAAGCTTGCCCAGGCACGTGCGCTTGCTGCGACGTCATCCGAGCAGGAGGCGGCATGGCTCCGTTCCGACATCAACAATCTCGCCGTCGCGCTCGACAAGGAGATGCCGTTTGCGGACGGTCCGGCGATGCTGTTCTAGCTAGTCGGCAGGAGGCGTGACCGGGGCCTGCCTGAGCTTGTGGGCGGCGAGGGCCTCGAGCGCCTCGTCTGCCGTGCCTTCGGCATTCGGATAGAGGAGGATGCCGGCGTCGGCGATGCGCTCCTGCGCCTCGCGGCCGACAGATCCTGCGATGAGGACATCGGCGCCGTCGTCGAGCAGGACGCGGATGAGCTCGGAGACGCTCGTCTCGCCGGTATGGCGGACAATCCTGCGCTCGGGCTGGTCCTTTGCGGTCTGGCAGAGCACGATATCGGTCGTATCGGCGAAGCGGGCGGGAATCGTCCCGTCGGCAAGCGAGATGGCACAGAGCATGGTGCACTTCCTATGGTTGTGGCAGTTTTCTGCCGGTCTATGGTCAGGTACGTGGATAAGTACCCCTAAATCGGTCTCATGAAACCACAAGTCGGCAAGCGTTCGTCCGGCTTGCTAATATGGAAGGCCGGACGTCGGAAGGAGAGCGCGATGGAGTACCAGAGCATCCTGGGTTCAGCTGCGGGCTCGGGAGAGCCTCATGAGATGACAGGTGCCATGCACGACGGGGGGATCGACTCCCTGATCGATGCTGCCTGCGAAGATCCGCGCTGGGCCGGGGCACGCCCGCTCTTCCTCATGCCGCCTCAAGGCGCGCGCACGGCCGTGTGGCGCCTCGGGGTGTTCCACGACCTCATGGCAGATACGGCATTGAGGGCCTCTGTCGAGGCATTCTCCAAGGACCTCTCTTCGCTTCTCGACGATCTTGCAGCCGTGCTCGAGCGCTTCGGACCCCAGGAGGCAGCACATCTCGACGATGTCTGCCGGCTCCGGCTCCTTTCCTGCGCCGACCTGTGGTGCACGCTTGTGGAGCAGCTCGGCGAGGCACTCGGCAAGGCGCATCTCGGGCTTGGCCTTGGCTCCTTTGCCCGCTACCTTTCGCGCTACTGCGCATCCGACGCCTACCTTCGCCTCAAGGACGATATCGCGCATGCGAAGAAGCTCCTGGGCTATGTGCAGTACTCGCTTCTCGTCGACGATATGGGCATGCGTGTACGCAAGTACCAGGGCGAGGCGGCACTTTCCCGCAGCATGGAAGACCTCATCCGTCCGTTTGCAGGGTATGAGGCAAAGCCTGAGCCTTCCTGGCCTGCGCTCGACGAGACAGACCCCAAGATGGAGGCCGCCGTGCTCGTAGCGGCATCGCGCGATTTCGGCGACCAGTTCCGTGCGCTCCAGACGTTCTGCGAGCGGCACACGGCATTTGCCGACGAGAAGATCGCCCGCTTTGCCTGGGATGTTCGCTTCTATCTTGCCTGGCTCTCGCTCGCAGACCGTCTCGCCGAGCGGGGCTGCCCCGTGTGCCTCCCCGAGCTTGCGGGCGAGAATGACATCATCGAGCTCAAGGATGCCGCCGATGCGGCGCTTGCGCTCGAAGGGACGTGCACGCCGCTTTCGCTCTCGCTCGCACCGGGAGAGCGGCTTGCAGAGATATCGGGCCGTCCTGGCTCGGGGCGCACGACGGCTGCCCGTGCGGTCATCCAGGCGACATGGTGCGTCTCGATGGGGCTTCCGGTGCCGGCACGCAAGGCACGCCTTGCCTATCGCGGCACGCTCTCGACGTGGATGCAGAAGGCACCCGATGCAAAGAAGGGGATGGCAGGAATCCGCGGCGCCCTTGCTGGCGCCGGCGAGGACGCGCTCCTCGTGCTCGACTGCCCGCTTCCCGAAGGATCTCCTCAGGACCAGACAGCGTTCTCGGAGCTCATCGTCGGCGCAGCGCTTGCCTCTGCCGCCACGGTCGTCGCCACGGCCGGCGCAGATGGGCTCGTGGTGCCGGAGAGCATGAAGGGGGTCTGTGCGAGCTTCGCGTTTGCAGACGACACCGAGCATCCGGATGCGCGCACCTACCGTCTTGCCCGCCACAGCGCTTCCGGCATGGAAACGGCGCGGGCGATGCTTTCGCGCTACGGCCTCGGAGCAGAGCAGCTCAAGGCACGTCTTCAGGCAAACAGGCAGGGAGCTGATGCACAGTGAAGATCCGTCTTCTGTACGCTGACCGCGAAGAGAGCTCCTGCAGGGAGGCTCCTTCCGGCTGGGACGAGGCTGTCGAAGCCACCGGCACATCGGCGCTCGTGAAGCTCATGGCACAGGGAGATGTGGGCCTCTCGCTTGCCGCGAAGAAGGCGCTTGCGCACCCGCTTGCCACAGCGACCGAAGTGGCCTATCGGCAGGATGCCGTGCGCGATGCGCTCGAGAATGCACAGGCCGTGAAGCATCTCTTCGCCGTCGCGCAGGGAGAGGCCGTGCATGCGGCAGACGCAGCGGAGGAGACCGGCTTCCTCGCGCTTGCCGATGTGGCGGCACAGCACATCCAGGCGCTTGCCGAGCTGGCGCAGGTCGCGCGCGACATGCACCATACGGCCAAGTCGGTCGCGCTCAGGCGCTTCGCCGACGAGATGGCAGAGCTCGTCGAGGATGGCTATCTCAAGGATGCAGACGAGATGCTGCGCGAGCTCAGGCGTCCGACCTCTGCCCTCATGAGCGCGACGCTCGACCCCGAGACGCTCGTGCCGCGCTACGAGCTCAGGAGCTATCCGAGGCGCACGGACTGGCTGCGCTGGAAGGTGACAGGCGCCGTCACGGCCGACATCGAAGACGATGCTGCCGCAAAGGACCGGGCAGCGCGCCTGGCCTCTGCCCGCCGCGCGCTTGCGCCGTCGCTCTGGGAGTGGACGAGCCGCATGGGAAGCTTCTTCTGCGCGCTCAGGGACGAGCTTGGCTTCTATGTCGCAGCAATCAACCTCGTCTCCGCATTCGAGGAGGCGGGCTGTGCCTGGTGCCTGCCGCAGGTGAACGACGTCCTGCCGGAGAGCAGGCCCGACTATCATGCCCAGACGCTCTCGTATGCAGAGGATGGCCGCTTCCATCTTGTAGCGGACGAGATCTCTGGCAAGGGCATCGCGTGCTGGCTTGCAGGTGGAGCCGATGCGGATGTGCGGGAAGCCTTCCTCTCTGCCTGGGGGCAGGCAGAGATCCTCTCGCTCACGGGCTTCCCGGTCCCGGCACACGAGCTCTCGCTTCCCGTGCACACGCAGGTCGTCTGGCTCTCCGCGAAGGGCAAGAACGAGGATGCAGAGCTTCAAGAGACCGCCGGGAAGCTCTCGCAGCTCCTGCCGGGCGCCCTCGTGCTCTGGGATGAGCCGCTTTCCTGCTTCAGCCAGAAGGAGGCAGCAGAGCTCGTCTCCGAGCTCATGGCGCCAATCGCAGAAGCGGGCAGCGAGCTTGCGATCGCCTCTTCGAATCCAGCCCTCGCCGCAAAGAATCTCGCGCGCCGCGGTGTCTGCCATCTGCGCCTCGAGAAGGCGGAAGACGGCGTCCGCTGCACGGTGGGGAGGCCGCGTGCCGATACGAGGCTCCAGGACACGTTCGAAGAGGTCTTCGGCGAGCGCATGGATGAAGCGCTCAAGGCTGCACGATAGGGGAGAAGCCATGCCCGAGAAGATGTTCAATACGCATATCCAGTGGACGATCCGGCGCAAGGACGGACGCAAGATCAAGATCTTCGGCGAGACGTCGATGCCGCGCGGCTTCGAGAGCGCTCCGTTCCCGCGCCCTACGATCGTGATGGCGCACGGATTCGGCTCGAGCCACAAGACGCTCGTGCCGTATGCCGAGACGCTTGCCCAGAAGGGCTATGTCGTGTACAACATCGATTTCGCAGGCGGCGGGCCGGAATCCAAGAGCGATGGCTCCTGGGAGGACATGAGCATCGAGACGGAGAAGGAAGACCTGCTTGCCGCTGTCGGCCTCATGCGCGAGGAGCCATTCTGCGACCCGAAGTGCCTGTTCCTGTTCGGTGCCTCGCAGGGAGGCGTCGTGTGCTCGCTTGCAGCTGATGAGCATCCGGAGCTCTTCCGCGGCATGGTACTCCTCTATCCAGCATTCGTGCTGCATGAGGACGCGCTGAAGGCGTATCCGGAAGATTGCCCCCTGCCCGATGAGATGGAGGCGCTCGGACGCCCCGTCGGCCGTGCCTATATCGAGGCAGCGCGCCGGTACGTGCCCGAAGAGCATATGTCCTATCCGGGACCGGTGCTGATTCTCCAGGGAGACGAGGACCGCATCGTGCCTCCCGCTTCGTCCGAGAAGGCACAGAAGGCCTTCCCCTCCTGCACGCTTCAGACCATCGAAGGCGCAGGGCATGGCTTTTCCGGTCCGTCACAGAAGAAGGCAACTGACGCTGCCTTCGACTTCATCTTCCATGTGCTGCACGACCGGGAGGGGCGCGCCTAGGCGAGCGCTGGTACCGGCTGCGTGAGCGCGTGCTGGATGCGCAGGCTGTACTCCCGTGCATGATGGAGCGCAAACTCGAGCGGGTGCGCCTCGGGGAACTTCACGACCTTCGCGGTCGGTATGGCCTGCTCGAGCGAGCGGATATCCTGGCGCCTGCGCCGTGTGCTTCCTTCAGCATACCAGTACTCGACGGCAGAGCCGCCTCCAATCGGTCCCTTCGGCAACGCATAGCTATGGCAGGACGATGAGAGGTTCCAGACGCTTCTCTTCGAGATGCGCTTGAGCGTGCCGCAGATGATGCCGCGCTCCTCTTCGGAGGAGATATGCTCGGCAAGCTTGCCATGTCCCTTCGGCACCGAGAGCTTCGCTGCCTCGAAATGCAGATAGTCTGCCGCTGCCTCGAGCTTCGGCAGGAATGAGGGTCCCTGATGGGGAAGGACGCCCTCGTCGATGATGGCATGCATGATGCGGATCCTGCTGTCTGCCAGAAGGCGCACGACGATGGATCCGCCGATATCGATGCCGAGAGCGCCGAGGATATCGAGATAGCCGTGGGCTATGAACCAGTCCTCCAGCTCCTTTGCCGTGCGCTCGACGCTCGTGAAGTCGCCGCCGTCCTGGAAATCATGGCCAGGAAGCACTGGGACGACGACGTGGTAGCGCTCGGCGAGAAGGCGGATGTCCGGCAGGAGCACATCCCAGGTCACAAGCCTGGGCTGCAGCACCAGCAGGATTTCAGGACGATCCGCTCCGAATTCATGAAATCTCATTTCGTTACCACCTTATCCATTCTATGAGACTAGACGCATCTGTGCCGCTGTGCAAGTGCATGGCGGGCTTGGCGTCTCTTCCCTCAGGAACGGAAATGGCGCGGTGCGGCAGAGAGCGGCGGCTGGATCGGGCGTGCCGATTCTGCCGCCGCTTCGGCTTCTGCTTCGCGGGCATCCCTGCCGACGGTAGAGAGCAGCCTATCAAGGGCGAAGACGACATAGCCGAGCGCCGTGAAGAAGGCATAGCCGCAGCCGACGATGATGAGGATCTGCTCGGGGCCCTTTGCGGTCACATCGAGGAATGGATACGGATAGAGGCCGACGCCCGAGATCCGGAAATCGCCGCCGAGGTCGATGCCGGTGCCGGCAACGACAAGCTCCGTGATCAGGATATAGAGCAGAAGCGGTGCGGTCCAGATCAGGGGACCCCAGCCATGCATGAGACCCTTGCGGTCGAAGAGGAGCCAGTCAAGGACGGCAAGCACCGGCACGAGGTAGTGGAGTGCCAGGAATGGAAGGTCCCAGCCGTCGCCCCAGAAGGGGCCGATCTTCAGGATGAAGTGGGTCGCCCCTGCCGTGACGGCAAGGCACATCGTGAGCGCATACTTGAGGCTCGGCTCGAGCACCGATCCGCCCTCGTCCTCTGCGTGGTGCATGAGGACATAGACAGCATCGCAGAGCCAGTAGATGGCGGCAGCGCAGGCCAGAAGGATCGCGAAGTAGTGGAGCTCTTCGAGGTGCAGGGAGCCCGAGACGAGGCCAAGCGTCTGAACAAGCGCCAGGACGCAGAGGGCGGAGATGGCAAGCTTCAGGAGAAACGAGAGGGGAGTCAGATGGATACGCATGCAGAAGCTCCTTTCTGGGGGCGGCTGCTAGAGCGAGAACGGCAAGAGCGCAAGAAGGCGGTTGGCAAGGTCGGAAGCAATGGCCGGAAGCTCCCGCATCGCCGTGGCAGCAGGCGGCACGAAGACGTAGAGAGCCAGAAGCGCATAGCAGACGATGCGGAAGAAGAGCGCAGCACGCGCAAAGCTCCGCCGGTTCTGGTTCTTGCTCGCAAACGAAAAGATGAGGACAGAGATGAGGCCCACGAGAGGAATGGCAAAGAGGATCGTGAAGCCGATATAGCCAGGAGCCGTGATGGGCTCGTCGTCTGCCGAGAAGGCGGCATCCTCTGCGTTGAAGTGTCTGGGCATGGCATGCTCCGATTCTGCTGCGATGATGGAATGGTAGAGGTGTATCTACCATAGAAGTCCTTCTTATTCCGTGTGGGCAGGCTTCGGCAGACGGCAGGCGCGAGCGCAACCGTTACAATGGGGAAACGAGCCTGTAAGCGATTTGGCCTGCTGCGGCGTGGAGCAGGCGCTGACGCAAGGAGAGAGTGATGAAATATTTCGGAACGGACGGCTTCCGCGGCAGGGCCAATGAAGGTCTGAATGTCGAGCACGCGTTCAAGATCGGTCGCTATGTCGGCTGGTACTATGGGGCGAACCAGGGCAGGAAGGCTCGTGTCGTCCTCGGCAAGGATACGCGCCGCTCGTCCTACATGTTCGAGAGCGCCCTCATCTCGGGCCTCGTGGCTTCGGGCGCCGATGTCTACATGCTCCACGTGATCCCGACACCGGGACTGTGCTATGAGACGCTCGATGGCGGCTTCGACTGCGGCATCATGATCACGGCCTCCCACAACCCCTACACGGACAACGGCATCAAGCTCGTGAACCATGAGGGCTACAAGATGGATGAGGACGTCCTCGTAAAGATCGAGGACTACCTCGATGGAAAGGTCGAAGTGCCGCTTGCCACGGGCAATGCGATTGGCCGCACGATCGACTACATGCAGGGCCGCAACCGCTACATCGCCTATCTGATTGCCTCCTGCGGCTTCAGCCTCCAGGGCTTGAGGATCGGCCTCGACTGCGCAAACGGCGCTGCCTCGAGCGTCGCACGCCCGGTCTTCGATGCTCTCGGTGCCGATACCTACGTGATCAACAACGCGCCTGACGGCTTCAACATCAACGTCGACTGCGGCTCGACGCATATCGAGACGCTCCAGAACTTCGTGATGTACAACCGCCTCGACGTGGGCTTCGCCTACGACGGCGATGCAGACCGCTGTATCGCGGTCGACGAGAAGGGCGACGTCGTCGACGGCGACCTCATCCTCTACGTCTGCGGCACCTACCTCAAGAAGCATGGCAAGCTCGCGCATGACACGGTCGTCCCGACCGTCATGTCGAACTATGGCCTGTTCCGTGCGTTCGACGATGCCGGCATCAAGTACGAGGCGACGGCCGTGGGCGACAAGAACGTCTACGCCTGCATGCGCGAGAACGGCTACTCGCTCGGCGGCGAGCAGTCCGGCCACATCATCTTCGGCGATATCGAGACGACGGGCGACGGCGTGATGACAAGTCTGCGTCTCATGGAGGTGCTGCGCGCCGAGAAGGAGAAGCTCTCCGAGCTCACGCGTCCGGTCAAGCGCTATCCGCAGCTTCTCATCAACGTCGAGGTCAAGGACAAGAATGCGGTCATGGAGGCTGCTGACATCAAGGCGGCAGTCGCCGAGGCTGAGCGCTTCCTCGAAGGCAACGGCCGCGTGCTCGTGCGTGCCTCCGGCACGGAGCCTCTGATCCGCGTCCTGGCCGAGGCGCCGGAGCAGGACCTCTGCCAGAAGGCAGACGATATCGTGATCGAGGCGCTCGCACCGTACCGCGTCTAGCACGGATGAAAGAGCCAAAAGAAGGGGGCGTCTGCTCAGGCAGGCGCCCCCTCTTCATGGCTCTGGCATGCTGTGCTATACGCCGAGCTTCTGCTTTGTCCAGACGAGGATGTCGCGCATGACCTCGGACGCATCCGTCTCGTTCAGGATCTCGTGGCGCATGTGCGCATAGATGTGGACCGAGACATCCTTCACGCCGGCATTGCGTGCCATCTGTGCGGCATGCTCGACGCCCTTGCCGCAGGAGCCGACCGGGTCCTCGGCGCCGGCGACGAAGAAGACCGGCAGATCCTTGTCCCATTTTGCGAAGCAGTCAGGCGAGCAGACGAAGCGCGTGATTGCAGACACGGTCGCATAGCCGCCGATCGAGAACGGGAAGCCGCAGGCAGGATCTGCGATATAGGTGTCGACATTCTCCGTGTTGTAGCTCAGCCAGTCGAAGTCCGTGCGGGCATTCTTGATCTGATGGGCATAGGCGCCGTCGCCGAGCGAGTGGAGCATCTCGGAGTACGCGTCGGCACCGTGGCGCTTTGCTGCCTGGACGGCGAGGCCATGCATGAAGGCAGAGGCAGCTGGCGGCACATGCCCCGTGCCGGAGAGGATGCAGGCCTTGAGGTTCGGGTCGCGATAGGTCGCAAGATAGGCGCGGGAGAGGTAGCTTCCGAGCGAGTGGCCGAAGAGCACGCGCGGAATGCCCGGTGCCTTCTTCTCCATCTCTTTTGCCATGCGCTGGATATCGTCGACCATGATCTTGTCGCCGCCCTCGAGCGGGAGCTTGCCCCACTGCTCCGGCGTCGCGCTCTCGCCGTGGCCTATCTGGTCGTGGCCGCAGACGACGTATCCCGCATGTGCCAGATACTCGGCGAAGCGCTCGTAGCGGCTGATATGCTCTGCCATCCCGTGGACGATCTGAAAGATCGCCTTCGGCTCGCCTTCCGGCCAGACGATCTTCGCCTGAATCGTCGTCGTCCCGTCTGCGCTCGGGAACGTGAAGCTCTCTTTTCTGAGCCCTGTGCTCTGTTCTGCATCCATGATGCCCCTGCCTTCCTGGAATAGCCGACGGCACCATCCTAGGACGGGGCATCTGATTCAATCACACAGTACAGGGCAGACGGCACGAAAGTCGGCGTCTGCGGAATGGGCGGCGGGGCATGAGAAGGGCCCGGAAGCGTCTTCCGGGCCCGAAGCAGATCCTCTAGAGTGCAAGGTCTTCGGGACGTGCCATATCGTCTGGCGTGCGCTCCTGGACATAGCGGATGAACTCGCGGCGCTCTGCATCGGTCCTGAGCTTTGCCGTGTAGGCCATGTCTCCCATATCGTCAGCAAGGGCAGGGGAGATGCGCTCGGCCTCGACGATCCGGTCGCCGTAGGTGCGCCTGATGTCGGCATCCGAGTGGGCGTAGCGGTGGCAGTCGCGCTGCGAGGCATAGACGCAGAAGAACTGCTCGCCCTGGCGCGTGTCCGTTGCATCCTTCGTGACCATGTCGGCCCAGATCTGGTAGACATCGGTGGAGTGCGCATAGTTCATCATGTTCGGCGTATTGGATCCAGGCGGACGCAGGTTCACCTCGAGGCCGACATAGTCGCCGGCGTCTCCAAGGCCTTCCTTCGCCTGGTCGAGGCGGAAGAACTCCATGTGCGTGAAGCGGCTTCTGATGCCGAAGGACTTGCCGGCGGCACGGCCGAGCTTCTGGAGCTTCGGATCGATCACGGGAAGGCATGTATACGCCATATCGAGCTTCTCTGCGGCGACGCGCGCCATGCTCTTCGGGAACTCTTCCATGTTCTCGAAGAGGGGTTCTGCGTAGCTGTCGAAGATTGCGTCATAGGAGCAGATGCGTCCTGTCACGAACTCCTCGATAACATAGCTTCCCGCCGGCTTCCTTGCAAAGAAGTCTTCGAGGCTCGCCTCGTCCTCGATCTTGCGCGCTCCGAGCGAGCCCATGCCGACCTCGGGCTTCGCGAAGAGGGGATAGCCGACCTGGGAAGCGAACTGCTTCGCATCGTCGAGCGTCGTGGCCCTGATCTGGCGTGCCGTCGGGATGGATCCCATTGCATAGAGCGGCTTCATGCCGGCCTTGCTCTGCCAGACGGCCATCTGTGCCGCAGATGCTCCTGTCACGATATGGAAGTCGTCGCGCAGACGTGCATCCTGCGCAAGCCAGAACTCGTTGTTCGACTCGAGCCAGTCGATCTTTCCATACTTGTACGAGAAGAAGGCGACGGCACGGAACACCTGGTCATAGTCGGCAAGGTTGGGCGTGTAGTAGTACTCGGCAAGCGAGCTCTTGAGCTCGGGCGCCAGTCCGTCATACGGTGCATCGCCGATTCCCAGGACGGTTGCACCGTTTCTCTGGAGCCTGTTGCAGAACTGCCAGAAGACGGGAGGGAACTGCGGGGATATGAAGACGAAATTCATGTGGTACCTCTGCTAGGTAAGTGTGGACTCACTCATGCTAGCGCGCACATCGATTCAGGCTTGTTACAGGATGACTTTACGCAATCTTTGCAGGAACTGGCAGCATTCCGCATAAAAAGAGCCTGCCCCGGAGGTCAGGCTCGAAAGCATCTGGATGATCTGGCCTACTTTGTGCGGCGGGAGGAAGACCTGCGCGTCGTCGTCTTCTTTGCGGCAGGCTTCTTCGCTGCCGTCTTGGATGCGGCCGGTGCCTTCTTGGCAGCAGGCTCCGCTGCAGGCTTGGCAGCTGCCTTGGGAGCAGGCTCGGCCTTCACGGCAGCAGGCTTTGCTGCGGGCTCGGCCTTCTTTGCAGCTGCTGCCTGGGCAGGAGCGGGCTTTGCGGCAGCCTTGGCGGGCTCTGCCTTCTTCGCTGCGGCCTTGGGCTCGGCAGCCTTTGCAGCAGGAGCAGCCTTCTTCTCTGCCGGCTTCTCAGCGGCCTTCGGGGCAGGCTCTGCCTTCTTTGCGGCTGCAGCCTTCGTGGCGGTCTTTGCCGGCGCTGCCTTCTTCGCGGCAGGAGCAGCTGCCTTCGCTGCCGGCTTCGCAGCAGGCTCGGCCTTCTTGACTGCAGGTGCCTTGGCAGGCTCAGCCTTCTTGGCAGGAGCCTTGGCGGCAGGCTTTGCAGCCTTCGGAGCCTCCGGCTTGGCTGCCTTCGGGGCCTCGGCCTTCGGCGCTTCCTTCTTCTCGGCAGCCTTTGCTGCCGGCTTCTCCTCCTGCTTCGGTGCAGGTGCATCCTTCTTGGCGGCGGCTGCCTCGGAGGCGAGCTCCTTCTTCACGTCCTCGAGGACGATCGGCAGGAAGTAGCGCATCTGCTTCTTCCACCACGGCCAGTCGTGGTTCACGTCAAAGCCCCAGAAGTCGCACCAGGCATTGATGCCGAGACGCTTGAAGCTCGCATCCATGTCGCGCAGGTCGGAGAGGCCGTCTTCCCAGGCACCCTGGCCGACGCAGAAGCAGAGCGAGCGGTGGTTGTAGAGATCGATGTAGGGATGGTCAGCCGGCAGGTCGTGGAGCATCTGGACCATATCGTTCATGTAGAGGTTCTCGTCCATCCAGTCGCCGAAGAAGAAGCTCGTGCGATAGACGCCAGAGAGCGCGATGCAGCCCTGGAAGAGGTCCGGACGGCGCAGTGCCGCGATAGCGGAGTGGGTGGCACCCATGGAGCAGCCGGTTGCAAGCGGGCGGAGGTCGGAGTTGTTCCTGTCATGGACGTACGGGACAAGCTCGTCCGTCACGAAGCGGAAGTAGTCCTCCTGGCGCTGGGCACGCCAGCTCTTGTCGCCGTTCGTGTTCGACCAGGACTCCTGGTCGATGGAGTCGACGCAGAACAGCTGCACCTTGCCGCCGTCGATGTAGTCGGCAAGCTCGGAGATCATGCCGAAGTCCTCGTAGTTCGTGCACTTCGAGTCCTGCGTCTGGAAGACGATGATGGGGTATCCCGTCATGCCATACACGATCACGCCGAGATCTTCGCCGAGCACATTGCTGTGGTAGGAAATTGCATCGCGGTACATGGAGCCTCCTCAGATAGCACACCAAACGCAGCCCATGGTAGCAGCCCGTCTGGGAGGAGGTCCTGCCTGTGCGCATCTCATAACAACAAATTTATAAACTTACGCGCAAATTGCGTAGATGGCACCCATTTTTCCGCCTACGCGAGGAAAAGCTCGAGGACGAGCACGGTCGCGCAGCAGACGGCTGCGACGACGAAGAGGCTCTTTCCCCGCCATGATGCATAGATGCCAAGCGCAAGCGCTGCGGCGCCTGCGAGCGGCGACTGCGTGCTCTCGAATATCGCCGGTACCGTCATGACAGCCAGCGTCACATAGGGCACGTAGTAGAGGAAGGACTTGAGATAGGGGCTCTCGAGAGGGCGCCTAATGAAGACGACGGGCAGGACACGCAGAGATACGGTCGCCGCTCCCATCGCAAGCACGTAGATCCACATGTTCATGAGAGGGCCTCCTGCGCCGTCCAGGATGCCTTCTTCATGCCTGCGAAGCGGAACGTCGGCACCCCGTCATGCACGGGGAAGAGCCAGGCGGCAGCCCCTGCAATCGCAAGCGTCAGGATGATCGTGCGCGTGCCGGAAGAGAGATCGGAGACGAGGGGCATCACGGAGAAGAGCATGCTTGCGGCAAAGCTTGCGCAGACGACGGCGAACACGGCCCTGTGCTCATGGGCGGCCGGGACGATCACGGCGAGGAACATGCCGAAGAGCGCGACGGAAAGCGCCGAGAGCACGCGCAGGGGCAGGACGTTTCCGAGCACGGCACCGAGTGCGCCGCCTGCTGCCCAGCCGGGCAGTGCCGGCACGAACGTGCCGAACGAATACGCTGGGGAGATATGGCCCGGCCGGGCGATAGCAAGGGCAAAGAGTTCGTCGGTGTTGTCGTAGGCGATGAGCATGCGCTGCCAGAGCGGCGTCTTCTCGTCGAAGCGCTGGGCAAGCGCGGCGCCCATGAGGATGTAGCGGGCATTCGCGATGAGCGTGACCGCAACAAGCTCGAGCACGGCGGCGCCCTGCGCAATCGAGGCATAGGCGGCATATTCTCCGGCCGAGGCGTTGCAGAGCAGGCTTGCAACGAATGACTGGACGGGGTCGAGGCCAGCTCCTGCTGCGGAGATGCCGAGCGAGAACGAGACGGCAAGATAGCCGAGCGCGATCGGCACGCCGTCGCGTATGCCCTGCCTGAAGGCAGAGACGGTATCGGTCTTCGCTGTGCTCTTCCAGGTGCTCTGCGCTGTCGCTTCCATGGTGCCTCCTTGCGCTGTTTGCATCTTTGTACGCTTCGGCGAACCATAAGTAAAACGATTGTATGTAATGGCATAATAAGCAAAGCTAATGGAAGGAGCGGCATGAGGATATCGCGCGCAGGTGTCTGTGTGAGGGTGGCCGAGACCGGCAGCTTCACGGCGGTCGCAGGAGAGCTCGGCTACACGCAGTCGGCCATATCGCAGCAGGTACGCTCGCTCGAGGAGGAGCTCGGCTGCACCCTGCTCGAGAGGAGGCGCGACGGCGTGCGCCTCACGAAGGACGGCGAGGCCCTGATGCCCTACCTCGATGCGATAAGCCATGCAGAGGATGCGCTGAGCCGCCGGCAGCGCGAGCTTTCGGGCCTTGTCGGCAGCGAGATCTCGATCGGCACGTTCACGAGCGTGAGCCGAAATATCCTGCCGCCCCTCATGAAGGAGTTCAAGGAGGTCTGGCCCGACGTTCACTTCGTGCTGCGCCAGGGCGAATACACCTCGATCGCCGAGTGGATCCGCAGCGGCGAGCTCGATCTCGGCTTCACTGACATGGAGGATGCAGAAGGGCTCGTGCGCGTGCCGCTTCTCTCAGACGAGATGATGGCGGTCGTGCCGCATGGGCACCGGCTTGCCAGGAAGCGCACGGTCTCTCTGGGAGACCTTGCCGAAGAGCCCCTGATCGTGCTCGACGAAGGCGAATCGTCGGTCGCGCTCCATGCGTTCGAACGTGCCGGCATCGAGCCGAACGTCGAGTATACGGTCACGGACGACTATTCGATTCTGCAGATGGTGAGGGAGGGCCTCGGCGTCACGCTCCTCTATGAGCTCATGCTCTCGAACTACGATGCAGGGCTTCTGACGAAGCGCGTGCGCGAGCAGCCGAAGCGAAACATCTGCCTTGCCTGGAGATCGGATGAGACGCTGCCTCTCGCCTCGAAGCGCTTTGCCGAGAAGGTCATCTCCTCGAAGGAGCTCTCGCCGTATCCGTTCGTCCAGCACTCAGCAAGCTGAAGACATGTTTTCGATCGTGGCCTGATATGGCATGCGAGCGCGTTTCCCTGCAAGGTTTGTGCTAGGGTCTAGCTAGCTTGATGCAAGCCAGAACCATCCGGAAGGGGGAATCTGTGTCCCAGCGATTCACGATCAAGAACCACCGGACCGGTTCTGAGTCCCATGTCCTCGATATCTTCGATGCAGAGGGGCATATTGCCTACAACGCGCAGATACAGCTTGTCAGCGGCGTCGACCATATGATGCTTCAGGATCCTGATGGCAACGAGGTTGCCCGCTACCGGGTGCGTGCGTTCGAGGAGCGCGGCATGCTCATGGTGACGATGGCAGACGGCGTGCGCTTTGCAGCAAGCTTCTCGGGCGTCCACCATACGCCGCACCTATCCGTGCCGGACTATGGCTGGAACCTCGATAGGTCGCCCGTGCGCGGGATGTACCACATCACGAACTTCAGGGGAGACAAGATCGCGACGGTCGTCCGCGGAGAGCAGTGCGTCGGAAGCTATGTCGCCACGATCGCCGACGGACGCCACCTCGAGGAGCTCCTCGTGCTCGTGCTGATCGTACGGTTCCTGCTCGAGCACAGGTGAATTGATGAAATCGCATGACAGCGAGTCTTTATGCGCATGAATGAGAGCAAGTGTCGGAATTCTCAGGAATGCGAAACCGTCGGCCGCTCCATTCCCCCCGCTGCCGATTGGGGAGCGAAGGCTGGAGCGTTTCCATTAGGCTCAGAGTTGGGGCACGAATGAGGCAGCAGGCATTCCGGATGCAGGGAAGTGGTCACGGATGGCAATATTCTCGACAGATCAGGTGCTGGACAAGATTGAGAAGAAGCAGCACGAGCTCGGCACGGTGAAGCAGAGCATAGAGCTCGATCATGAAGAGCTTGCCATGCGCGACGATATCCGCAAGAACTCCGACCAGATGCTTGCCGAATACAGCGCGCGCGAGAAAGAGCTCGAGGACACGCTGACCCATGAGCAGAAGCTTCTGGGCAGCCTCGATATGCTGAAGAAGCCGTTCGAGGGCATGAAGGCAGAGCTTGCCCAGGGCAAGAGCGACTTCACGAAGGACGAGCGCGCGACGCAGGAGAAGAACGCACGGGCGCTCGAGGAAGCGGAGGCACGGCTGCGCTCGTTCGACCTCACGCACACCGAGAGGCTTTCCGACGAGGAGAAGGAGGAGCGCTCCGGCCTCTCCGAGGCCGTGAAGCTCAGGAACCAGGCGCTTTCGGCTTCCGAGGAAGCGCTCAAGGAAGCGGAGCAGCGCTTCGACGAGAGCCAGAAGCCGGTCTACGACAACATCGCTGCCGTGAAGAACAACCTCGACCGCCACGAGAAGGCAGTGAGGGATGCGCAGATCGAGCTCGAGGATATCGCGCTCAAGCGCGCCTATGTGACTGACTGCATCACGGACAATACGGGTGACGACGAGCTCCACGACGTGATCCGCCGCAAGGAGGACAAGGCTGCTGCCATCGAGAAGGAGATCGAGAAGCTCCAGAAGCAGCAGCACGCCCACGAGAGCCTGATCAGGTTCCTATGGGCGTGCCTCATCGTGTTTGCGGCCTTCTTGATCTTCGGCCTCATGCATGTGCTCGGGAGCTAGCGCCTCTTGAAATAGATGATGAGCTGGTAGACGCCGAAGACGAGGCAGCCGACGCCGAGGATGACGGCAGACCAGAAGTCAAGGCCAGAGAAGGTCTGGTTCATGCCGTAGTAGGCAAGGATGGCAGCCGTCGCGAAGCAGACGACGGCGTAGCCGATGCGGCGGCCATTCCTCTTCTGGCGCCTGCCCTGCTCGAGGATCTGCTCGCTCTCGGAGAGCTTCGGCTCCTCTGCCTTCTTGAGGGCCGGGATGAAACTCAGATAGAAATAGCCCGATGTCAGGAGATAGAGTCCTGCGAAGAGCGCGATGCCGATCCAGAGCGATGTCGTGGCACCGAAGATGGCCGCGAGCGAGACGGAGAAGATCGTGCGCTGCCGGTCGAAGAAGGCAAGCTGGCGCATCTTCGATTCGGGCACATAGAAGTACTTGTGGAGATAGTCGTTGTAGTAGACGTTCCTGCCGGACTTGTCCACACGGACGACGTCGTCGAGCGCCGGCGACGTCTTCTTCGTCGCCGAGCCGGTCGTGGTCTTGCCTTTCGCCATTCCTAACCTTTCTGTCCTGCCCAGGCCCCAGGGCCTGTCTGCTAATATGGGTACATCCGTTCGAAGAAAGGAGCCCCGTGGCCGGCACGCAGAAGAGCTATCTCTGCATAGACCTCAAAAGCTTCTATGCCTCTGCCGAGTGCATCGCGCGCGGGCTCGATCCCTTCACTACCAATTTAGTGGTAGCGGACCCGACGCGCACCGAGAAAACGATATGTCTGGCTGTTTCTCCGGCGATGAAGAAGCTCGGAGTCCCTGGACGCTGCCGCGT
This sequence comes from Atopobiaceae bacterium, assembly GCA_051876355.1. Classification (GTDB taxonomy): domain Bacteria; phylum Actinomycetota; class Coriobacteriia; order Coriobacteriales; family Atopobiaceae; genus Olsenella_L. The sequence continues at coordinate 80,625 of JBJEHU010000037.1, forward strand.
GTTCGAAATCCCCAAAGGCATCGACTACATCATGGCCCCGCCCCGCATGCGCTACTACATGGAGAAGTCGGCCGAGATCTACGGCATCTATCTCAGGAAGATCGCTCCTGAAGACATCTTCGTCTACTCGATCGACGAGGGATTCTTCGATATCACGCCGTATCTGTCTCTGTATGGGATGACCGCACGCGAGCTCGGCGAGGCGCTGAGGAGCGAAGTCGCGAAGGAGACGGGCATCACGGCGACCTGCGGGCTTGGCACGAACCTCTATCTCGCGAAGATTGCGCTCGATATCACGGCCAAGCATGCAGACGACTTCTTCGGCGAGCTCGACGAGGAGAGCTTCAAGGCAACGCTCTGGAACCACCGGCCGCTCACAGACTTCTGGCGCATAGGGCCTGGCACCGAAAGGCGCTTGGCCGAGATGGGCATCCACACGATGAAGCAGCTTGCGCATGCGCCGACAGAGCCGCTCTTCCGCGAGTTCGGCAAGGATGCAGAGATCTTGATCGACCACGCGTGGGGCGTCGAGCCCGTGACGATGGCAGACATCAAGGCCTACAAGCCGCAGGCGCATTCTTTGAGCTCGAACCAGGTCTTCAGCTGCGCCTATGACGCAGAGGACGCGCTCTTGGTGCTCAAGGAGATGGCAGACTCCTTGGCGCAGCGGCTCACGGAAGGAGGCCTTGTCGCAGGCGGCATCTCGGTCTTTGCGGGATATGCGATCACGGAGGAGGAGCGCGAATTTGCACGCGAGCGCCGCCGTCTCCATCGCTATGGCCCGGGCGCTTCGGGCTCTATGAGCTTCCTTGTGCCGACCAGCTCCTCGAGGAAGATCCGCCAGGCAGCGGAGGCGATCTTCCGCGACCGCGTCGATCCCGAGCGGCAGATCAAGCGCCTCGGCATCGGTGCCTTCGAGGTCGCGGCAGAAGACGCGAAGGGTGCACAGATGAGCCTCTTTGCCGAGGAGGAGACGGACGAAGGGGAGCTTTCGCGCCAGCGGACCGTGAACGACATCAGGCAGCGCTTCGGGAAGAACGCGATCTTGAAGGGCATGGACCTCATGCCGAAGGCGACGGCACGCGAGCGCAACAGCCAGATCGGCGGACACAGATCGGGAGATGAGAACGATGGAGTCGAAGACGTCTGGCGCAGCTAGGCCGGGCCGGGTCCGCTATGGGCATCCGTCCATGAGCGCCGCGGAACGGGCAAAGATATTCATGCCATTCGATGCGCTGCCGGAATACCGGGGACTTCTCAAGAAGAAGGAAGAAGAGATCCGTGACCGGCAGAAGCGCGGCCTCATATGAGAAGAGCCTGCGCAGGCAGGCTCTTCTTCTAGGCGTTCATGAGATGGTGGCGGGCAAACCACTGGGCAAGAGATCCCGGCACAAGCGCGTCGGCGAACTCGTCTTTCGGCACCCATCGGGCACGGTCGACCTCGCGGTTGAGGTGGAAGCTCTCGCTTCTCGCCCGGCAGACGAAGTTCGAGATCAGCGTGTTCGTGCGGGCATAGAACTGGCTTGCATTGAAGCGGATGTCCGAGACGTCGAGCGCTGTCTCCTCGCTCACCTCGCGTGCCACGGTCTCCTCGAGGCTCTCGCCCTGCGAGACATAGCCGGCGACGAGTATGCCATGCTTGCCGTATTGGTCGATCGCGAGGATCCTGGTCCCGTCAGGGGAGTAGACAATCGCGCTGATGGCAGCAGAGAAGGCAGGGTAGCGCCATGCATTGCACGTCGGGCACCAGGGCTCGGGGCCGTCTTCCGGCTGCTCCTTCAGGACAAGCGCAGATCCGCAGATGCTGCAGTAGCGCTCATGGGGAAGGGCGATGCCGTCGTTTCCGTGCCAGGGGGCGAGCGTCTTGCCGCTATGCATCCTGAAGCACCTCTCCGGCCTTCTCGGGCCTGCCGTCGAAGTCCTTGCCATGGGTGATGGATTCGGCCTTCTTTGCATCGAACCCGTCGTCGAGGAAGCACTTGAGATCTGTCTGCAGCTCGCCCTGCGTGCCGTAGTAGAGGTCCCAGAAGCTTGCCGTGTGCGACTCGCCCGTGTAGGGGTCGCACCACGTCTGGTGGTCCCTGTTCTCGAAGACAGACGATGCCTCCTTGCGTGCCCTGTGCGCCATGGCCCTATAGAGCGAGTGGCGGCGGTGCAGGACATTGACTTCGATCGCAGAGGCGATCTGCGACTTCGCGTCTGTCAGGTGCGGTGCCCTCATGAGGCGCATGAGCGTCCTATGGGCATTGATGGCGCCAGAGAAGAGCGTATGCGGCACGACGAGGCCGTAGACCTTGAGGAGCATGTAGCGGTACATCCTGTCGCAGATGCCGAGGATGCGCTCGGTCGCATCGAGGCACTCATGCGCCGGATGGAACGTCTCGACGGTCTTGCCGGACTTCGTGTAGAGCACCATCTCGTCGAGATCGCGCTCGACCTCTGCCGTGACGACCTTCGCATCGCGCTCGTCGAGGCCCTCGACGCCCGCCTCGCAGATGCCTTTCGTCCAGCTTGCCACGAACGGCCCGACCCTCGAGTCGAGCTCGAAGTGGCTGATGTAGCCTGCCACATAGGCACGTCCGGTCGGCCTCTCATGGTCGGAGAGGTAGGCGAGCGAGTCCTTGAAGGCAGCGATGCATTCCTCGATCTTCTCCGTGTGGAGGAGCTTCGCGATGTTCTGGTATTCCTTGAGGCGCGGGTCGAGCTCGAGCGACTCGAAGGGGTCGGGGCCCTGGCAGCCCAGAAGATAGGCCTTGCGCTCTTCGTCGGATTCGCTCTTGAGAGAGTTCGCCGCCGTGAAATACATGTCCTGCCCGTAGAAGTAGTGCGTGATGATGGCTGGCATGCAGATCCCCCTGTCATATGGTCGTGTGGCCGTATCAGCTCTCTACAGTATCGGACTTGGGGCGCCTCTGTGGGCGCCGCTGCGCCGAAAAAGCACTAACGGCTGCAGACGGCAGGGAAAGCTGAATGAAGAGGAGAGCGCACCTTTTCAGAAAGCTGGGGAGGGGACAGACAGCAGAGCTGCCCGGTGTCCTTAGCCAGACAGATGGAGGCACATCTGTCGCATTGCGGAGCTGCGGCTCTTTGGCACGCGCAGCAGCAGGCAGGAGGGGCCAGGCAGGATTCGTGGTGATGGCAGGGATTCACTGTCCAGGCAGTGCGGATGCCGTGTGCGCTATGGGTATAGTGAAGCGCATAGATGCTGCAGAGGAGCGATATTCAGCTCCCTCAGATGCAGCGTCCAGAACCAGGATTTCCGGCTGAAAGGCAGCCATGCTCGAACTCTCCCATATCTCCAAGTCATACACGACCGGCTCGTTCACGCAGAAAGCGCTCGACGATGTGTCGCTTGCATTCCGCGACTGCGAATTCGTCTCCATCCTCGGTCCTTCGGGCTCGGGCAAGACGACGCTCCTCAACATGATCGGCGGCCTCGATCATTTCGATTCCGGCGACCTTTTGATCGACGGCATCTCGACGAAGCGCTACCGCGACCGCGACTGGGATACGTACCGCAACAACAGGATCGGCTTCGTGTTCCAGAGCTACAACCTGATCCCGCACCAGACGGTGCTCGCAAACGTCGAGCTTGCGCTCACGCTCTCGGGCGTCGGGGCTGCCGAGCGCGAGAAGCGCGCACGGGAAGCGCTTCAGAAGGTCGGGCTTGCCGAGCATGCGGACAAGAAGCCTTCGCAGCTCTCGGGCGGCCAGATGCAGCGCGTGGCGCTTGCCCGTGCCTTGGTGAACAACCCCGAGATCGTGCTTGCCGACGAGCCGACAGGAGCGCTCGATTCCGAGACCTCGGTCCAGGTCATGGACCTTCTCAAAGAGGTCGCCCAGAACCGGCTCGTGATCATGGTGACACACAATCCCGAGCTTGCACGCCAGTACTCGACCCGCATCGTCGAGCTCAAGGACGGCACGATCCGCTCCGACACCGACCCCTACGATCCGGCAGCCGAGACCGTCCATAGGGCAGCACGTCCGCCCCGCAAGACCGCGATGTCCTTCCTCACGGCGCTCGGCCTCTCGTTTGCGAACCTCATGACCAAGAAGGGGAGAACGTTCCTCACAGCCTTCGCCGGCTCTATCGGCATCATCGGCATCGCTGCGATACTTGCCCTTGCAAACGGCGCGAACGGCTACATTGAGGACACCGAGGAGAAGATGCTCACGGTCTATCCGCTCCAGATCCAGGGCACGAGCTTCGATATCACGTCCGTCCTCTCGTCGGTGAATGGCACGGCAGGCTCCTCGGGCACGTCGGACAGCTCTTCGGACACGTCGTCCGATTCCTCTGGCATCAAGGAAGCGCCGACGATCACGAACATGTTCAAGAGCGTCGGCAAGAACGATCTGAAGTCCTTGAAGGAATACCTCGACGCGGATGGCGGAGGGATCCACCAGTATTCACGCGCCATCCAGTACTCCTACGACGTGAAGCCCTCGCTCTATCTCGAGAATGCGGACGGCACGGTCACGGAGGTCAATCCCGAGTCCTCGTTCACGCAGCTCGGGCTCGGTGTCTCCTCGTCGATCTCGTCGAGCATGACAACACAGACGAGCGCATTCCATGAGCTGATGGACGATACCGACCTCATCAAGGGACAGTACGACCTTGTGGCAGGAACATGGCCGACCGCAGAAGACGAGCTTCTCGTCGTGCTCAGGCCCGACGGCACGCTTCCCGACCTCGACGCGTTCGAGCTCGGCCTTCGCGACCACAGCCAGCTCGACTACATGGTCTCGACGCTCACGAATGCGCAGAGCTCCGACGCAGAGGAGTCTGCGATCGATGCAGAGAACGGCGCAAGCTACACGGCAGACGACATCCTCGCCTCGACCCTGAAGCTCGTCTATCCGACCGACATCTATGCCTATGACTCCCAGTACAATATCTGGACCGACCGCTCGGACGACGCCTCGTTCATGCAGCGGCTTGTCGCCTCGGGGAAGAGCATCCACGTTGTCGGCATCATCCAGGCGACGGACTCCTCATCCTCGCTCGACCCGGGCATCTACTACACGAGCGCCCTCACAAAAGACGTCATGCAGCACGCTGCGGAAAGCGACATCGTGAAGCAGCAGCTTGCCGACCCTGCGACAGATGTGTTCACGGGCAAGAGCTTCGTCGAGGAGGCTGCCGGCACGTCCGCAGAGGATATCGACCTCTCGAGCCTCTTCAATGTGGATACGGATGCCCTGAAGGCAGCGTTCACGTTCGATACCTCGAAGCTCGACCTCGATCTTTCCGATTTCGACATGTCGTCTGTGCAGATGCCTTCTGCCGATGTGCCGGCGCTCGATCTTTCAGGGATCGACCTGTCCTCGCTCGACCTCTCCGGCATCGATGTATCCGCACTCGATACGGACGAGATCAAGAGCCTCCTTCCTGACTTCTCCGATATCGATATCAAGGATCTCATCTCCGGCCTCGACATCAAGTTCGACCAGACCGCCGCGCAGGTCCTCACCTCCGAGCTTGTCCAGGGCTGGCGCGACTACATGCAGGAGCATCCTGATGCAAAGGTCCAGGACTACTTCCTGCTCGACTCGACGAAGACAGAGATCGAGGACGGCGTCAGAAAGATCGTGAACTTCGACGAGATCGAAAGCCAGCTCGAGGAGAAGCTTTCAGGCATCGTCGATGCGAAGATCGAAAGCTCGGTCGCAAAGGCCTTGGAGTCCCAGATCGTGAAGCAGCTTGCTTCCCAGGTGGAGAGCCAGCTCGAGCAGAAGATCACGAGCGCCCTCACGACCTACATCCAGACCGCCTTCTCCTCTGTCATGCAGCAGACCTCCCAGGCGCTCGAGACCCAGCTCACGAGCGCGCTCCAGTCGAGCATGAACAGGCTTTCCGCCTCGTTCCCGAATGCAATCTCGGTCGATGGGGACAAGATCAAGAACGCGTTCAGCCTCAACATCGACGAGACGCAGCTCAAGGAGCTCATGGCCGGCATGCTCTCGAACTCGAGCGCAAGCTACGACGGGAACCTTGCGAAGCTTGGCTACGCAGATCCTGCGACGCCTTCCGAGATCGATATCTATCCAGGAGACTTCCAGGACAAGAACGAGGTCATCCGGATCCTCGATGACTACAACGCGCAGCAGACCGACGATGCGAAGAAGATCACCTATACCGATATCGTGGGCACGCTCATGACATCGGTGACGCATATCGTCGATATGATCAGCCGCATCCTCATCGCCTTCGTGTCGATCTCGCTCGTCGTGTCCTCGATCATGATTGCCGTCATCACCTACATCTCCGTGCTCGAGCGCAAGAAGGAGATCGGCATCCTGCGCTCCCTCGGTGCGAGCAAGCACAATGTGAGCTCAGTCTTCAACGCCGAGACCGTGATCGAAGGCTTCATCTCCGGCCTCATGGGCATCCTGATCACGCTGGCAGCCTCGGTGCCGGTCAATGCCTACGTGCTCTCCGTCTACGACGTGCCGAACATCATGCAGCTCTCGTGGCAGTCGGCCTTGGCCCTTATCGGCATCTCCATCCTGCTCACGTTCCTGGCAGGCCTCATCCCGTCGAGGAAGGCGGCCCATGAAGACCCGGTCGAGGCGCTGAGAAGCGAGTAGGCCGCAGGGCCTGCCCATTCCCTCCGTCAGGCGATGCCTCGTGCGTATGCGCTGCCCGGTGCCCCACCCTTGAGGAAAGGGGAGGCGCCGGGCAGCTTTTGTGTGGAGCAATGTGAAAGTATGCAGAAAGGTTTGCATCTGTCTTGTCAGATGACATGACAGCTGCCATACTGCCGTCTCGGCGCTGGAGACGAGAGGGGATCCATGGACACGAAGACCGAAGGCACGCTTGCCGAGCGCATTGCCACGCTCAAGAAGGAGCAGGATGCAGTCATCCTTGCCCATTACTACGTGAAGGACTCAGCACAGGACGTCGCGGACTACATCGGCGACTCGTTCTATCTGAGCAAGCTCGCAGCGGGCCTCGACTGCAGGACGCTTGTCTTTGCAGGCGTGCGCTTCATGGCAGAGAGCGCAAAGCTCCTGTCGCCCGAGAAGCGTGTCCTCATGCCCGAGCCGAAGGCTGACTGCCCGATGGCGCACATGGTCGTGAAGGAGACGGTCGACAAAGCGCGTGCCGAGTATGGAGACGACCTCGCCGTTGCCTGCTATGTGAACTCCACGACCGAGATGAAAGCATGGTCCGATGTCTGCGTCACCTCCTCGAATGCCGTGAAGATCGTGAGCAGGCTGCCCCAGCACCACGTCCTGTTCATTCCGGACATGAACCTCGGCCGCTATGTAGCAGACCAGGTGCCGGAAAAGCATGTGATCCTGAACGACGGCTTCTGCCCGACGCATGAGGCGATCGAGCTTGCCGAGATCGAGGCCCTGAAGGCGGCGCATCCCGATGCGGTCGTCTGCGCCCATCCCGAGTGCACGCCCTGGGTCGTCGAGGCAGCAGACTATGTCGGCTCGACCTCGGGCATCATCAAGCGCGTCGCCGAAGGCGCGGAGAAGTCCTACATCATCGCCACCGTGATCGGCGTCCGCCACACGATCCTCAAGAAGACCCAAGGCCAGGGCAAGGAGATCTTCTTCCCTGAGACGACGCCCATCTGCCCGAACATGGCAATGGTGACCGGAGAGAAGATCCTCTCGTGTCTCGAGACCGGATCGGGCGAGATCCAGGTCGATGAGGCATCGACGGAGAAGGCACGCCGCGCCCTCAGGCGCATGCTGGAGCTTGCGAAAGACTAGGAGCCATGGAAACAGAAGAGACGATTGAGGCGGCCCGCACCGCAGAGCCGCAGGACGAGTCATGCGATGTGGCGATTGCGGGGTGCGGCGTCGCAGGGCTCTTCTGTGCCCTGACGCTTCCTTCTTCTGCCCGCATCGTCATGCTCTCGAAGGGCACGCTCGAGGAATGCGACTCGATGCTTGCGCAGGGCGGCATCTGCGTCCAGCACGACGATAACGACTACAAGGCATTCTTCGAGGATACCCTTCGGGCAGGACACTACGAGAACCGCCGCGAATCCGTGAAGATCATGATCCAGGAGTCGCGCCCGACGATCAAGCGCCTCATCGGCTACGGCGTGAAGTTCGACCGAACCTCGGATGGCAGCCTCGCGTTCACGCGCGAAGGCGCGCATTCCCGTCCGAGGATTCTCTTCCATGAGGACATCACGGGCAAGGAGATCACGACGAAGCTCCTGGCACAGGTGCAGAAGCTCCCGAATGTCGAGATGCTCGAGAACACGGAGATGGTCGACCTCATCGAGCGCAAGGATCATGACGGCATTCCGTACTGCGCAGGCCTTGTCTGCGTGCGCCGCGACGGCACGGTGCTGCGTCTCCACGCGCACCATACGCTGCTTGCGACCGGCGGCATCGGCGGCCTCTTCACGCACTCGACGAACTACCCGCTCCTCACGGGAGACGGCGTGCGCATCGCGAAGGAGCACGGCGTCGCCCTCGAGCACACGGACTACATCCAGATCCATCCGACGAGCCTCTGGACGGAAAAGCCGGGCAGGAGCTTCCTGATATCGGAGTCCTGCAGAGGCGAGGGAGCCGTGCTCCTGAACAGCAAGGGCGAACGCTTCACCGACGAGCTCCAGCCGCGCGATGTGGTCTCTGCTGCCATCCACGAGGAGATGAAGAAGGAAGGGACGAACCACGTCTGGCTCAGCTTCAAGAACATCGACGAGCAGACGATCCGCCACCACTTCAAGCACATCTACGAGCGCTGCCTCGAGGAGGGCTACGATATCACGAAGGAGCCCATCCCGGTCGTCCCGGCCCAGCACTACTTCATGGGTGGCATCCATGTCGGCGAGGATTCCGAGACGACGATGAACCACCTGTTCGCAGCAGGAGAGACGAGCTGCAACGGCGTACACGGAAAGAACCGCCTTGCCTCGAACAGCCTGCTCGAGAGCCTGGTCTTCTCTGCGCGCGCAGCACGCAGGATGATCTCTGACCAGAAGGCATTCGGCTCCTGGATGCTCGAGCCGAAGAAGACCGCACCTGAAGCACCTGCGAGGCATGCAAGGAGAGAAGAAATGGACACGAGCATGAAGCACCCGGCCACAGGCGAGCCCCGTCCGCTCACGCCGAGCTACCAGAAGGGCCACAGCATGGACACCTCCTCGCTGGGCCTCATGATCGACAACCACATCAGGGAGGCCCTCGCCGAGGACATGCCATACGGCGATGTCTCGACCGAGGCCGTGATGCCCCGTGCCCGCCGTGCCCGCGTGCAGCTCATCTGCAAGCAGCAGGGCATCCTTGCCGGCATCGACATCTACTTCCGCGTCTACAAGCTGCTCGACGCCTCTGCCGTGATGGTGGCACGCGCCGGAGACGGCGATGAGGTCATGCCTGGCCAGGTCATTGCCGAGGTCGAGGCAGACGTGAGGGCGCTCCTCTCCGGCGAGAGGACAGCCCTCAACTACCTGCAGCGCATGAGCGGCATTGCGACGTACACGCATGAGATGGTGCAGGCGCTCCAGCAGGCTGGCGCGAAGGCGACGCTCGTCGACACGAGGAAGACGACCCCCGGCATGCGCTACTTCGAGAAGATGGCGGTGAGGATCGGCGGCGGCACGAACCACCGCTTCGGCCTCTCTGACGCTGTCATGCTCAAGGACAACCATATCGCCGCTGCAGGCGGCATCCGCCAGGCCGTGGCAGCCGCAAAGAGGCGGAGCCCCTTCATCTACCGCATCGAGGTCGAGTGCGAGACGATTGCCCAGGTGAAGGAAGCTGTGGCGGCGCATGCCGATGTCATCATGCTCGACAACATGACGCACGAGCAGATGAAGGAAGCAATCAAGATCATCGACGGACGCGCGCTCACGGAGTGCTCCGGCAACATCACGCTCGAGAATGCTCCCCAGATGGCAGATCTCGGGATAGACTACATCTCGAGCGGGGCGCTGACGCATTCTGCCGGCATCCTCGATCTCAGCAACAAGAATCTGACGATGCTGGAGTAGGAAACGATGGGAATGGACGGCGCATCGAGAAGAAGGCAGATCGTGGCAAGCCTGGAGGGGAGCAGCGCTCCTCTCTCCGGGAAGGAGCTTTCTGACCTGCTCCATGTGAGCCGCCAGGTCATCGTCAACGATATCGCCCTGCTCCGCCACGAGGGATTCGATATCGTGGGGCTCCATGCAGGGTATGTGCTCCGCGAGGAGAAGAAGGGCCTGCGCCGCCTCGTCAAGTGCCACCATACGGACACCCAGCTCGAGGACGAGATGGATATCGTCGTCGATGCTGGTGCCACGATGGAGGACGTCATCGTGAACCACAGGACGTACGGCGTCATCTGCGCACCTCTGGGCGCCCGCTCGAGGCGGGACGTCCAGGACTTCCTCGAAGGGCTCAGAAGCGGCGTCTCGTCGCCCTTGATGCTCCTCACCGACGGCTACCACTTCCACCACATCAGCGCACCCGCAAAGGACATCCTCGATGTGGTCGAGCAGAAGCTCCGCGAGCGCGGCTATCTCGTGCCGATAGAGCCGTGGGAAGTGGAAGACATCGAGAGCCACACGAAGCGCCCGTAGCGGGAACGAAAGCCGAACAGCAAGGAGAAGGCCAGGGCGCATGCCCTGGCCTTCCTGCTCTCGTGTGGCTGTATCTACGCTTATGCCTTCGCGTGGACGTCTGCCGGAACCTTCAGCATGAAGATGAAGCCGACGACGAAGAGGATCGCAATCGAGAAGACGCCGAGGTTTGCCTGGCCCGTGAGCTGCGTCATGACAGCGACGATGAGCGTGCCCATGATGTCAGAATACTTGCCGAAGATATCGAAGAAGCCGAAGTACTCGTTCGAGTTCTCCTTCGGGACGAGCTTCGCGAACTCGGAGCGGGAGAGTGCCTGGATGCCGCCCTGGAAGAGGCCGACTGCCATTGCGAGGATCCAGAAGTCGACCGCCGTCTGGAGGTGGAATCCTGCGTAGAACGTGATGCACGCGTAGGCGACGATACCGACGAGGATCATCTTCTTCGTGCCGACCTTCGTGCCGAGCTTGCCGTAGATGATGGCAGACGGGAACGCGACGAACTGCGTCACGAGGAGCGCGAGCAGAAGCTGCGTCGAATCGATGCCGAGCTGGGAGCCGTAGCTCGTGGCGAGGTTGATGATCGTATGGACGCCGTCGATGTAGAAGAAGTAGGCAACGATGTAGTAGAGCATCGGCTTGTTGGCGGCGATATTCTTCATCGTCTTGCCGAGGCCACGGATAGCCTTCGAGACGGCATGGCTCTCGAGCGGCTTGTAGTGCGTCTGCTCGACATTTTTGAGCATCGGGATCGTGAAGGCGAGCCACCAGGCTGCCGTGATCACGAAGGAGAGCTGCATGCTGGTGCGGCCGGAGATGCCGAAAGGCTTCAGGAGCACGATTGCAAGGCAGCAGATGAAGGGGACGCACGATCCGATGTAGCCCCAGGCATAGCCCTGGGAGGAGACCTCGTCCATGCGCTCGTCTGTCGTCGCATCGACGAGCAGGGAGTCATAGAAGACGAGCGAGCTGTTCAGCATGATCGAGGAGATGATATAGATCACGAGGAACGGCAGCCACGTCGTGGGGATGCCGAGGGCGCAGGTCGCGACGACGCCTGTGCCGACCGTGCCGATGATGAACTTCTTCTTCATGCCCTGCATGTCGGCAAGAGAGCCCAAAAACGGCATGAGCAGCGCAATCACGAGCGATGCGATCGTCTGTGCATAGCTCCAGGCAACGAGGGCGTTGCCTTCTGCGAGGCTGTTGAAATAGATCGGGATGAGTGCCGTCGAGAGCAGGACGAGCGCCGAATTGCCGACGTCGTAGACGATCCAGCTCTTCTCGCGTTTCGTGAACTTCTGTGCCATAGGTCTTCCGCCTTCCACCGTGCTGTGCACGGTTCCTCTCCAGCAATGGGCTAGACTCATGTGCCATGGACTTTCTCTCGAGACGGACGCCTGTGCAAACAGCGGTGCCCGTTCGGGTAAGAAAACCCATACACACAGTACGGTAACGTCTTACCGGACAGAAGGCCCGAACTGGTAAGCGGCGGGTCTTGATTCGGTAAGGTCCATGTGAGGAGCTTCCATGCCTGCAATAATGACGCACGATTTCTTCGGCAAGGACGTCTACGACGAATGCTTCAGCACGATCGGCATGACGGCAGACGAACGCGATGCGTTCCTGCTCGGCAACCAAGGACCGGACCCGCTCTTCTATATCCTCATCGATCCTGGCCTCAAGGACTTCCGCAATGTCGGCGACATCATGCACCACGAGCGCCCCACATCGCTCATCTGCGCCATGCGGCTTGCCTATGAGGCGCTTGACGGCAATGACCGTGCAAGCGGCCGCGCCTATGCGCTCGGGTTCCTGTGCCACTATCTGCTCGACTCTGCGATGCATCCGCTCGTCTATGCAGAGCAGTATGCATTCTGCGATGCGGGCGTCGAAGGGCTCGACCGCTCGGCAGGCTCCTACGTGCATGCAGAGATCGAGCGCGACTTCGACGAGATGGTGCTCTACACGAAGCTCCACCGCACGGTCCAGAGCTACAAGCCCTACCGCGAGGTGCTGCGCCTCGACGAGCCGGCGCTCGAAGCCGTAGGCAGGATGTATTCGCTCGTGCTTCAGAGCGTCTACGGCATCTATGCGCCGCAGAACCTCTATGTGAAGGCCGTGCACGACTTCCGCGTCGTGCAGCATCTCTTCTATTCGAGGAACGGCCAGAAGGCAGGGGCGCTCGGCACGGTCGAGAAGCTCGTGGCCAGAAAGCCATACTCGCTCGAGCTTGCCATGGCGCACAGGGCACGCGCCGAGGAGACGAGCGACTTCGACAACCGGGAGCATGGGGGGTGGACGAACCCGTTCACGAAGCAGGAGTCGACGGACTCCTTCTGGGACATCTTCGATGCCGCGAAGAAGAATGCCGTGCGCTCGCTTGCGCTCTATGCGGATGACGGCTTCAGCCTCGAGGATGCAGCAGAGCTCACGGGCGGCCTCAACTTCTCGGGACAGCCGTCGGAAGGTTAAGAGACTAAATTATGAAATGGTGCCACCGTATACCCGGCCAACGGCCGAATAAATCCGCGAATGGTGCCTCCCTCTGACTTGACAAGGCATCTACCTGCGGTTTTTATGACCTGTCACAAGAAAGAGATGCCAGAGCGAGATTGTCGGGACTTGGACGGGGTGCATAGGGTATCATAGACAACGCGTTCTAAAGGGCGCAGGTATCGCGCGCAAGCGCACTGTGTTTTGCCCTGTCAGGGCAAATGAAAGAAAGGCACGTCATGGCTCAAGGTACTGTTAAGTGGTTCAACCCCGACAAGGGCTACGGCTTCATCTCTCGTGAGGATGGCGACGATCTGTTCGTCCACTACTCCGAGATCCAGATGGATGGCTTCAAGACCCTGGACGAGGGCCAGGCTGTGGAGTTCGACATCACGACCGGCCAGAACGGCAAGCTCCAGGCTTCCAACGTTCGCAAGATCTAGTCTTTTCCAAGACTCAGCATTGTGATGCCCGAGAGGCTCCCGCAAAGGGGCCTCTCGTTTTTTATGGAAAGAGGGCCTGGCATCAGGCCCTCCTGAGGCTCAGCGTGCGAGCGGAATGTCGCGCCAGTCTTCGAGATAGATGTCTGCGATGCGGCGCACCTCCGCCACATCCTGGAGGGCATCTCCCGAGTTCACGGCGCAGGTGGTGCAGCCTGCACGGCCGGCCGAGAGCAGGGCCTCGGCAAGGTCCTCGAAGACGATGCAATCCGTCGGTGCGACGCCGAGCCTTCTGGCCGCTTCCTCGTAGATGTCGGGGAAGGCCTTCGAACGGGCGACCTCCTGCCCATAGACCCTGACGGGGAACCACTTCAGGATATCGATCCTGTGCATGGACTCGAGGAGATCGGGCGTATTCGTCGTCGCAAGCGCGTAGGGGATGTGCGCCTTCTGGAGCGCTTCGAGGTACTCTGTCACGCCGGGGCGCAGGACGGCCTTCGAGATATAGAGCGCACGGCTCATGCGCATCCATTCGTCCACGATATCGTCCGGGTCCTCGTCGAGATGGTAGCGCTCGACCGTATAGCGCGCTCCCTCGTGGAAGCCGAGGGCGGAGAGATGGCGGGGATAGTCGACCGTATAGGGGATGGCACGCTTTGCGAGGAAGGCGCGGTCCACCTCTTCCCAAAGGGATGCCGTGTCGGAGACGGTGCCGTCGAAATCGAAAATGGCGGCCTTCTGGGCTAGCGGCCAGAGGCGCTCGGGCGCCGAAGGCGCCAGATGCTGCATGTCAGGCGAAGATGAACTCACGGTAATGACCTTCCGCATATGTCGGCATTCGTGCGTTCAGTATCGTACACTGAGTATGTTCCAAGACAGTCAAGATGTGCCTTGAAAGGAGACATCACATGTCATACGAACCTACGCGCGCAGAAGTCGATGCCTATGTGGACGAGGTCTGGGACGACGTCATCCGCGATATCGACTATCTCGTGCAGGTCGAATCCGTCGAAGACCGCGCGCACGCCGACGAGGAGAAGCCGTTCGGTCCGGCGCCCTATGAGGCGCTCCAGAGGGCCCTTGCGGTTGCAGGCCGTCTAGGACTCGAAGCGCACAATTGCGGCGGCCATATCGGCTATGCGGACCTTCCAGGGGCATCTGACAAGCAGATAGCGACGATCGGCCATACCGATATCGTGCCGCTCGGCACGGGCTGGCATGTGGACCCGCTCCATGTGACGAGGAAGGACGGCTATCTTCTGGGGCGAGGCGTCCTCGACGACAAGGGCCCGTTCACGCTCTCGCTCTATGCGGCGCACTTCTTCGCGCGCAGGGAGCAGCTCTCCGGCGAGCAGCTGCCGTATACGCTGCGCTGCCTTGTCGGCGTGAACGAAGAGACGGACATGGAGGACGTCGAGTGGTATCTGGCCCACTACCCGGAGCCTGACTTCCTGTTCACGCCCGATGCGGACTTCCCGCTGATCTGCGGCGAGAAGGGCCTCTACGGCTGCGCCTTCACGACGGCACCCATCGCCCAGCGCATCGTCTCCTTCGATGCCGGCACGGCCTCAAATGCCATTCCCGGCGTGGCCGAGCTCGTCCTCAAAGCCGACGCCTCCGCGCTTCCCGCAGCCGAAGGCATCGAGATCGAGGCAGCAGGAGACGGCCTTGCAAAGCTCACGGCCCACGGCAAGGGCGGACACGCCTCCATGCCCGAGGGCACCAAGAACGCTATCGGCATGCTCGTCTCCTACCTTCTCGCAAACGATCTCGTCGAGGGCGACGAGCGCGACTTCTTCGAGTTCGAGCAGAAGATCTTCTGCGCAAGCGACGGCTCCGGCATGGGCATTGCCACCTCGGACGAGAAGTTCGGTGCGCTCACGTCCTGCGGCGGCGTCATCCATCTTTCGGATGGCCGCTACTCCCAGACGCTCGACTGCCGCTATCCGACATCTGTCACGGGCGAGGAGCTCGATTCCAAGCTCGAGGCGCTCGCAAAGAGCTTCGGCGTCACGTTCCATCCGGAGCGCAAGGTCGAGCCGTTCTACACGGACCCGAACTCGCCTGAGATCCAGACGCTCGTCCGCACCTACAACGAGTTCACGGGGCACGACGACAAGCCGTTCACGATCGGCGGCGGCACGTATGCCCGCCACTTCAGGAACGCCTGCGCGTTCGGACCGCATGATTCCCGCATGGAGACGCCTGAGTGGGTCGGCATCGAGCATGGCCCGGACGAAGGCATCCTCGAGGACCAGCTGAAGCTTGCTCTCAAGATCTACATCATGAGCATCGCCCGTCTCATGAATCTCGAGCTCTAAGCTCTGGCAGAGATCCGATATGAAGGAGGCCAGGACGTGCGTCCTGGCCTCCTTTCATGCATAGGGAGATATGTCCTAGCGGTCGGGCTCTCCTTCGAGCGAGCGGCTGATATCGAGCACGACATCGTCGCCCGAGAGCATCGCAAGCACATCGACGAAGTTCTTCGCGACGGGGAAGATCTCGGCGTCGAAGGCGGCGCGCATTGCCGTGACGAAGATCTCGGAGACCTCCTCGGTCGGTGCCGCCGGGATATTATGGGAGGCGAGCACGTAGTCCACGTCCTCATCCGTCTCCATCTTTGCCATCTCCGTCGGATCCTTCTGCGAGAGCGTGTTGAGGTTCATGACGGCCATGAGGTAGGAAGAGGAGACGAAGCGCGTGCACCTGCGCCAGCAGGCAGCCGATGCGACATCCTCGCCGTCCTGCTCGAAGATCTGTGCAAGCGCTGCATAGGCGTTGCCCAGGGTCTCCGGGTCGTAGGCATGCTCGAGAAGGAGCGCAAGCGTCTCCCGTGCACCCTCGGTATCGCCGAGCGAGGTCTGGGCCTGCGCATGGAGCAGATAGGCAGAGGAGTCCATGGGGGCAAGCACCATCATCGATGCGCTCTGGCGCCGTGCCTCCTCGGCATCTCCTCCTGCCATCGCAGCCTGCGCAAGCATGAGGCGCGCCTGGTAGTAGGCATCAGGCACGAGGATCGTCTTCTGCCCCTTGTTGGCCATGAGCCGGTTGAAGAGCGCACGGTCGCAGTAGCTCCTGAAGAAGCGGTGTACCGAGTCCTCAGTATCGGCGAGGCTATGCGTGCTCTCGTAGTCCCTGACAGCGCCTCTGAGGAGGTCTGCAGCATCCGAGAACTTCTGTGCACGGGCAAGCTCTTCTGCCTTGCCGACGGTGCGTGTGAGGGCGTCTCCTGCGATGAAGTCGTCCTCGACGGAGAGCGCATCGGCAGGGTCGAGCGTGCCATCGATGAGGTGGCCCATCGTGCGCTTCGCAGCCTCTCTGACTGCCTCGTCTTCTGTGCCCTCCGTCACGGAGAGGATGGCGTGCACGGCGTCTTCTGCGGTCGTGCCGAGACGGCGTCCGATCTCCTCTGCGGCCAGGATCCTCGAGGTGTCCTCGTTGATAGCAAGGCCTGAGACATGGTCGGTGCCGAGCGCCTTTGCGGAGGCCCCATAGATGCGCCGCTTCGATACAGCAATCGGCTCGTAGCGGAACGGTGGGCAGAAGCGCTCATCCGAGAGCGAGAGCTCCTGGGGAACCGGGTTCAGCGCCTCGGACGGCGCATCGAAGTGTGCGTCGAACGAGGAGAAGACTGCCCAGGGATCGGAGATCTCTTCCATATCGAGGAGGGCAAAGCGGTTCCTGTCGAAGTGCACCGTGTAGAGGCAGCTCCTCTTCGTGCCGGTCGTCTCCATCGCCGAGATATAGACGTCCTTCACGGCAGGGGAGCAGCGGAAGGCGCTGGCGGCAAGGAGAAGGCCGACCCTCAGGGCATACTGGCTCGCTTCGCGGGCACGCATGAACTGCGTCGTCGGCACGACTCTTCCCAGACCATCCACCCAGGCGCTCCTCGGGAAGCAGGAGGCAGGCGTCGCTTCGAGCTCGAAGAGGACACGGCCCTCGTGCATGTTCACGCGGTAGCCCGCCTCGAGCCTATAGGGGAGACGGAAGCTCTCGAGCTCTGTTGCAATGCCCTTGCGCACGGCCCATTCGCCGTCAGAGAACGGCTCGTCGAGCGTCGGCAGCTTGTCAGAGATCGTCGGCACCTGCGAGGTGATCGAGCGCGCGACGCTCTGGTTCGTGCGGAAGCACTCGCGCTCGGTGAGCGGCGACCCGTCCTTGTGGAAGCCTGTCGCGAAGAGCAGGGCATTGAGCGCCGCCTCGATGCGGACAAGGGCAAGCTTCGTGCCGAAAGGGAGCCGCGGCTGCATGACGCGGAGATAGAAGAGATGGCTCCGGTGCAGAAGGACTGCAGTCGCCTGCGGAAGCTCGGTATCCTTGTCGAAAAGTCCTGCCTCTTCGAGCATGCGGGCATACCACAGCTCGAGCTCCGTCGGCGCCTGGGGGCGCGTCTGGACCTTCTGCTGCGTCTCTGCCTGTGCATCTCCCTGGGCGGCGGCCTTCCTCGTCGCGATATCGCCGACCTGCGCCTTGAGCTCGGCTATCGCATCGTCTGCGCCGATGAGACGCTTTGTGATCGTTTCTGCTGTGAGCGTGGAGAGCGGAGCTGCAGGCACGCTCGGGACAGGGGCTGGTGCCTCTGCCTTGCGCTCTGTATCGGTGTGCTGCTCGTCCATGGAATGCTCCTTCATCGTGCCCGTGCATGCTGCATCGTCTGTGCCGCCATCGGCTGCGCGTGCTGCTCCCGCTGCCACAAGAACGCAGAGGATGGCAAGCGCTGATGCTCCAGCAGCAAGCGCAGGGAGCTCTGACATGAGGCCTGCCTGGGCAAGCACGGATGAGGCAAGCGCAAGGATGAGAAGGACATGGGCCTCATCGGCCTCCTGCCGCTCGCGCCGTTCCATCCGGTCCTCCCGTCTTTCGCTGGAGCCCAGAGAATGCAGATGTCTTTTACCTACCCCTCCGCTCGGAATGGCATACGCGGGATGGCATATCGGACCTGAAAACGCCGCAAAGCGTATACTGATTGGAAATATGGAGAAAGAGGGACAGCTGATGGGCGAAACAGAGAAGCGCTATCTCGAGACGGCGATAGCGGACGACGATATCGTATACGGGGCAACGCAGATATTCGATGCGCTGTCCGATTTCACGCGCTTCCAGATCCTGTGCGCCCTGAGCATCCAGGACCGCTCGGTCGGCGAGCTCCAGGAGTTCTGCCATGTCTCGCAATCTGCCATCTCGCACCAGCTGAGGCTTCTGAAGGACCGTGGCATCGTCGCGGCGAAGCGCGATGGGCAGCGGATGGTCTACTCGCTCGACGACGACCATGTGGCAACGCTCATCGAGGTCGGTCTCGAGCATGCAGGCCATTACCGCTGCGAAGGGGATAGCGAAGAGGCCTAGCAGGTGGCGGCGTCAAGCGCCGGCAGCCTGAGCGGCATGCCGTCCACGTAGAGCGGATGCGGCTCGCCCTCGATCAGGGGACGGGCATACCTCAGATAGGCATCCGTCACGTGCATGCCATCTGCTGCAATCATCGAGGCAGGAACCGTGCGCTCCTCGTTTGCGACATCGGCAATCGCGACGGTGCCGATCTTCGTCAGATAGGGAAGAGAGCTCACGCGCTCGATCGTGCACATGATGCCCGTGGCGCCCGAGAAGGCGGCACGTACGGCTGCGGCGCCGAGGTCTTTGGCCTCAGAGAGGTCGGTCGCAGAGGCGCAATGGGTCGCGGCGCGCTGGAGCGTCGAGAGCTCCGTGCCGCGGGTCTTCACATGGAGACGGTCCTTCAGGACGCCTGCAAGATAGCGGCAGGTACCGGAAAGCGCCGCCTCATGGCCGAACGCATCCTTTGCTGCCTTGGCGCCTCCTGCCTCGCAGAGAAGCGTGCCCGAAGCATCGCGCACGCCTTCGGAGGCGGCAATCACGACGGTATTCTTCTTCTCGAGAAGCTCTGCGACCTTCTCGACAATGCGCTCTTCCGTCTGCGGCACCTCGGGCAGGAGCACGAGGTCGGGGCAGGGAAGCTCAGGCGAGGAGGCAAGGGCTGCTGCCGCAGCAAGCCAGCCGGCGTTCCTGCCCATGATCTCGACGACCTCGACGCTCTTGAGGTCATAGACCGAGGCATCGCGTGCGATCTCGCCGACTGCCGTCGCAATGAACTTCGCGGCGCTGCCATAGCCCGGCGTGTGGTCTGTTGCCATGAGGTCATTGTCGATCGTCTTCGGGACGCCGACGAAGCGGATCGGGCTCTCCTTCTCCTTGCCGTAGGCGGCAAGCTTAGAGATCGTGTCCATCGAGTCGTTGCCGCCGATATAGAGCACGGCGTCGACAGAGAGCTCGTCGAAGAGGGCAAAGAGCTTCTTATAGGGTGCCTCGTCCATGTCAGCCTCGGGCAGCTTGTAGCGGCAGGAGCCGAGGTAGCTTGCCGGCGTGAGCGCAAGGAGCTCGAGCGCGCGGGCATCGGGCACGGCCTCGTCGAGATCGACCGTGCGGCCGGCAAGGAGGCCCTCGATACCGTAACGCATGCCGAGGGTATGCGCGCCGGCTTCGCGGGCGCAGACGATGACGCCTGCAAGGCTTGCATTGATTGCGGCCGTGGGGCCGCCTGACTGTCCGACGAGGACCGTGCGCTTCTTGCCCATGATGGCTTGCCGTCCTTTCACGAGGATGTCCGTCCGCTCCCATTGTAGCCGACTCATGAAAAGGCTCCCCCGGATGTGCCGGAGGAGCCTGGGTGCTTGGAGTGCTGCGGAAGCCAGTTTTTACGCCTCTCCCGTCTCCTGCTTCATCGCGAGCTCGGGATCGATGCCGTCAAGCGGCCTGATGAAGAGGCCGCTCCTGAGCTTTGGCTCGAACCAGGTCGACTTCGGAGGCATGAGAAGTCCTGCATCGGCGACGCGCATGAGTTCTGCCATGCTTGTCGGGAAGAGCGAGAAGGCGACGCCTTCTGCACCTGCTGCGCGTTCGAGCGCATCGGTGCCTTCGATGCCGCCGATGAAGCGGATGCGGGCATCGCGGCGCGGGTCCTCGATGTGAAGGATGGGGCCCAAGATTCTGTCCTGGAGAAGCGAGCAGTCGAGCGAGGCGACAGGGTCTGTCTCCTCCTCGGCTGTGAGCGTGCAGGAGAGCTTTCTCCATGCGCCTTCATGGAAGAGGGCGAACTCGTGACGGGAGAGCTCAGGTGCCTTCTCCGTGGCCTCGGACACGTCAAAGCCTGCCTTCTTCACAGCGTCCAGGAGCTCGTCAGCCGTGAGGCCTAAAGCATCCTCGACGACGCGGTTGTACGGGAGGATCTTGAGCTCGGATGCCGGGAAGAGGACACAGAGGATTGCGTTCCATGGCGCCTTCGGGCTTGCATCGGGATGAGCCTTGCGGTGTGCGAGCGCGACCTTCACGGCGCTTGCCGCACGGTGGTGGCCATCTGCGATATAGGCGTTCGGGATGCGCTCGAGCATGGCCTGGATCGCATCGACGGCGTCCTGGCGGGCAACCCGCCAGACCGTCTGGTGCACGCCCTCCTCGTCCGTGAAGTCATAGACCGGGCGACCGGACATGGCAGCGGAGAGGATGATGTTGAGCACAGGCTCGTCACGGTAGGCGAGGAAGACCGGACCGGTCTGGGCATTGAGTGCCGTGATGTGGTCGATGCGGTCCTGCTCCTTGTCCGCGCGGGTGTTCTCGTGGCGGCGAATCGTGCCGTCGACGAAGTCATCGACAGCTGCGGCGCAGACGATGCCTGTCTGCGAGCGTCCGTCCTGCTCGAGCCGGTAGAGGTAGTAGCACTTCCTGCCATCGGCTATGAGCGTGCCGTCCTCGACGCGCTCATCGAGGAGCTCCTTGCCCTTTGCGTAGACTTCGGGGGCATACATGTCCTGGTCGGGCCCGAAGGCCGTCTCGGGGCGGTCGATGGCAAGGAAGCTTTTAGGATGCTTCTCGACATAGGCCTTGGCAGACGCACGGTCGAAGACATCGTAGGGGAGGGCTGCAAACGTCGCAGCGCTTTCGGGCGCAGGACGCAGGCAGCTCATCGGATAGGCATGCATGGAATGAAGGCTCCTTCGCTAGGCAGTGCGCGCCGGCTTGATGACACGGACGCGGTAGATGCCCTCGATCTTCGAGAGCTCTTCCACGATATCATCATCGAGCGGCACATCGGTATCGAGAAGCGTGTAGGCGTGCGCTCCCTGTGCCTCGTTTGCCATCCTCTGGATGTTTGCCGTGGCATTGCCGAGGATCGAGGAGATCTTGCCAATCATGCCCGGGACGTTCTTGTGCAGGAGCGCCACACGGCCGCCTGCCTTGCAGGGACCAAGGTCGCAGGCAGGATAGTTCACGGAGTTCCTGATCGTGCCCATCTCGAGGTAGGCCTTCATCTCGCCGACGGCCATGTGCGCGCAGTTCTCCTCTGCCTCGTTCGTGCAGGCGCCCATGTGCGGCGTGATCGTCGTGCGGAGCATCTTCGTTGTTTTCGGTGTCGCGAAGTCGCAGATGAACTTGCCGAGCTGGCCGGATTCGAGAGCGGCTGCGACGGCGTCCTCGTCAATGATGTCGGCACGGGCATAGTTCAGAAGCATCGCGCCCGGAGCAAGGAGTGCCAGCTGCTCGGTCGACATCATGTGGATCGTGTCTTCCTTGGCAGGCACGTGGAGCGTCAGATACTCGGCACCGCGGCAGAGGTCGTCGAGGCTCTCGACGCGCTTGACGGAGCGGTCGAGCTGCCAGGCGTGCTCGACGGAAAGGTACGGGTCATAGCCATAGACATCGGCACCGAGGGCGACCAGGGCATTGGCGACCTTCGAGCCGACCGCGCCGAGGCCGACGACGCCGACCTTCCTGCCCATGAGCTCATGGCCGACGAACGCCTTCTTGTTGCGCTCGGCATCCTTCACGATATTGGGATCGTCCGTGTGGCCCTCGACCCAGTCGATCGAGCCCTGCGTGTCGCGGGAGTTCACGAGGATCATGCCGACGACGAGCTCCTTCACGGCGTTCGAGTTGCCGCCGGGGGAGTTGAAGACGACGATGCCGCGCTCAGCGCATTCCTCGAGCGGGATGTTGTTGACGCCGGCACCGGAGCGGGCGACGCAGCGGACCGACGGCCCGAAGTCGATGCCGTGGATGTCAGAGGCACGGACCAGTATTGCGTCTGCCTTGTTGATGTCATCCGTCTTCTCGTAGCCTTCGCCGAGCTCGGCGACGCCGTCACGGGTGATGTTCTTCGCGATATTGTCGAGCACCTTTACATAGCGCATGGATGCGTTCCTTTCAATCATCTATAGGACAGGCTGCTAAGCGTTTGCCTGCTCGAAATCCTTCATGTAGGCGATGAGGGCATCGACTGCCTCAGGAGAGACGGCGTTGTAGCAGCTGGCGCGCATGCCGCCCAGGATCCTGTGGCCCTTGAGGCCAACCATGCCGCGCTCCTTCGCGCCTGCGACAAATGCTGCATCGAGGTCCTTGTCGCCCGTCGTGAAGACGGCGTTCGAGATGGAGCGGTCTTCCGGCTTGGCCAGGCCCTTGTAGAGCTTCGAGGCGTCTATCTCGTCGTAGAGCTTTCCGATCTTCGTCCAGTTGCGCTCGCCCATAGCCTCGAGGCCGCCGGTCTTCTCGACCCAGTGGAACACCTTGCCGCAGAGGTAGATGCCGAACGTGTTCGGCGTATTGAGGAGCGAGTCCTTCTCTGCCTCGATATGCCAGTCGAGATACTGCGGGCAGATGTCGGCACGTGCCGGTGCCTTCTCGAGAAGGTCGTTGCGCACGATCAGCACCGTGATGCCGGCAGGGCCGCCATTCTTCTGGGCGCCTGCATAGAGCATCCCGTAGCGGGAGATATCGAGCGGGCAGGAGAGGAACATGGACGAGATGTCGGACACAAGATCGACCGTGCCTGTCTCCGGCAGCTCCTTTGTCATCGTTCCGTACACGGTCTCGTTCTGGCAGAGATAGACATAGTCGAGCGTCTGGTCGACCGGGCCCGAAAGCCTGGCCGTATGGTCGAAGTGCGTCTCTTCGGAGGAGGCCAGAAGGTCTGCCGTGCCGTATTTCTGGGCTTCCTTGTAGGCCTTCTTCGACCAGTTGCCGGACACGATATAGCCGGCGTGTCCTGTGAACATGAGGTTCATCGGCACGCCTGCGAACTCGAGCGTCGCGCCGCCCTGAAGGAACAGGATCGAGTAATTGTCAGGAATCTGGTAGAGGTTCTTGAGCGCTGTCTTGGCATCCTGAAGGATCTGCTCGAACTCCGGAGATCGATGGCTCATCTCAAGCACGCTCATGCCACTGCCCTGGTAGTCGAGAAGCTCGGACTGGGCTTCCCGGAGAACGCTCTCGGGCATTGCTGCCGGACCTGGGTTGAAGTTGAACACGCGAGCCATCTACATGCTCCCATCGTTCGGCATCTGCGCCGCAGCACAGATGCGCCTTCCTGCCGAAGCAGCAAGGCGAGATGTATAGATGGGAACACTGTAGCCATCTCGCCTCGAAAACCCCTGCAGATTGCCGGAAATTATCTCAACTGTTACCAACTGTATCCTCCGGGCTAGCATTCTGCTTAACTTAATCTGCCCTTGGTTTTAGCCCATTCCGGCTCATATTCGGGCCGGTTCCGGAAACGGGGAGAATGGGCGGTTCCGCTTCGGGTAGAAATGATGCATATGGTTCCGATCGAGGTAAGGAGCGGACATGTCCGAATTCGATGCATTCGATACTGCGCACAAGATCTTCCTGGCGGGCGTCGGCGCCGTCGCCACGGCGAGCGACAAGAGCTCGGAGATGCTCGATGAGCTCATCCGCAAGGGCGAGGAGACGGTGAAGCAGGGCCAGGCCCTGAACGAGGAGCTCAAGCACCGCACGCGCGACGTCGTGGACGGCGTCTCCGACGGTGCCCTGAAGTCGAAGATCGATGCTATGTCCGACGACGAGCGCGACGCCTTCGTCCGCAAGGTCCAGGAGATGGCAGATGCAGCCAAGGCATCGCATGTGAAGGTCGATGTCGACGTCGAGGATGCAGAGCCCGAGGACGCAGACAGCAAGACGGAGTAGAGCGTGGCAGATTCCGGAAAAGCCGGAGAGAGCTCCAGGAAAAAGGATGAAGAGGCAGCCGCCGAGGGCGAAGATCTCTACGAGGGCATAAAGGATGCTGCCTTCGAAGAGACGATAGGCCTGCTCGGCGGCCGTCAGGGCGGATACGAGAGCGGCACGCGCGCATCGCGCAGGAAGCGCATGGGCGAGATTCTCGCCGTCGTGCGCAAGTACGATATCCTGCACGGCCTCACGCCCGTGACGCTCAGGAAGATGCTCGAAGAGCTTGGGCCCACCTTCGTGAAGGCAGGGCAGATTCTCTCGATGCGCTCGGAGATCCTGCCCGAGCCGTTCTGCCAGGAGCTCACGAAGCTCAGGGCCAACGTCGAGCCGATGGACCGCGATACGGTCCTCGCAGCGCTCAGGTCCGAATACACGACCCCTATCGAGGACATCTTCGATGCAATCGACGATGTTCCTTTGGGCTCTGCCTCGATCGCGCAGGTCCACAAGGCCCGTCTCATCACGGGCGAGCTTGTCGCCGTCAAGGTCCAGCGCCCGCATGTGCAGGAAACGATGGCACAGGATATCGATATCATGCGCCGCCTTGCCCGCTATGCCTCCCGGTTCCTGCCCGATACGCAGGTCCTGGACCTCGGCTCTGTCATCGAGGAGCTCTGGCACTCGTTCCGCGAGGAGACGGACTTCCTCGTCGAAGCGAAGAACCTCGAGGAGTTCCGCCACAACAATGCCTCCGTGAAGTTCATCGGATGCCCGAAGCCCTATATGAAGTGGTGCACGCACCATGTCGTGGTGATGGACTACATAAGCGGCATTCCGATCTCGAACACGAAGCGTCTTGCCGAGGATGGCTACGACCTCTCCGAGATTGGCATGAAGCTCGTCGACAACTATGCGCAGCAGATGCTCGACGATGGCTTCTTCCATGCCGATCCCCATCCCGGAAACATCATCATCTCCGGCGGCAAGATCGTCTACATCGACCTCGGCATCATGGGCAGGCTTTCGTCGCATGACAGAGATGCCACACGCGAGATGGTCTTTGCCGTGGCAGAGCGGAATTCGGCACGGCTCAAGAACGGGCTTCTCCGCTTTGCCGTCTCCGACACGAGCAAGGTCGACCATGCACAGCTCTTGGAGGACCTCGATGCGATCATCGAGGACTATGGTGCGGCCGATCTCGACGATCTCGATATCGCAGCGTTCATGAACTCGCTCATAGCGATGGCAAGAAAGAGCGGGATAGAGCTTCCAGGCACCGTCACGATGCTTGCGAGGAGCTTGGTCACGCTCGAAGGCGTCGTGAACGACTTCCTGCCGGGCGTCTCCATCATAGAGATCGTGAAGAACCACATCCGCGCGCATGAGACGCCATTAGACTTCGCGGAGAAGGAAGTCAAGTCCTATGCTCGCGAGACCGAGGCAGCGACGCACGGGCTCCTGCAGGCAGCCTCTGAGGCAGGCCTTGCCGCAAAGATGCTTACGCGTGGCCAGCTCAGGATGAAGCTCGACTTCTCGGACACGTCGAGCCCGATCTCCGACCTTGCCGCTGCGGCAGACCGCCTGACGATGGGCATCGTCGTCGCCGGCCTCTTCATCGGCTCGTCGGTCATCTACTACGCCCGCATCCAGCCGGTCATCTTCGGCATCCCGATCATCGGCTTCGTGGGCTTCTTCCTCGCGCTCTTCCTCGGCCTCTGGATCGTCCGCAACATCATGAAGGAGCGCAAGCAGAACAGGCGCTGAAGCATTCCCTGCAGAGACACGAGAACGGCGGCCCTCCGAGGAGAGCCGCCGTTCTTCATGCCTTGATATGTCGTGCCGTCTAGCTCACGACGCGGTAGCCGACCGTGCCGACGCCGGAGAAGCCGAGGGCAGCAGCCACAGCAGGCTGCATGTCGATCTGGCGGTTGCCGGAGTAGGGGCCGCGATCGTTCACGACCGCAGTGACGGTCCTGCCGTTGTACGTGATCTCGATGATCGTGCCGAGCGGCATCGTCTTCATTGCGACGCCCATGGACGTCGGCGTCAACGTATCGCCCGAGGCTGTCGTGCCATACATGAGGCCATCGCCCTCGCCGTACATCGATGCCTCGACGTACGTGTAGTCCGCAGCGGATGCGGAGCTCGAGGAGGAAGAAGACGAAGAGGAGGACGAGGACGAGGAGCTGGACGAAGAGCTCGAAGAGGAGCTCTGGGAGGACGTGCCCTGCTGCTGGGTCTGGGACGAGGTGTCCTGGGCCTGCGTCGTCGTCTGGGCAGAAGCATCGGAGGAACTGCTGTCCTGCGTCGCCTCCTGGATCTCCGTCACCGTGGCATCCTGCTCACCCTTGGCCTGCTCTGCCTCATAGGCGGCCTGCTGGGCGGCAGCGTTCTCCATGGCCTTCTCCTTGGCGGCCTCGATGGCAGCGTTCGCGCTGTCATAGGCATCCTTGGCGGCCTGGACCTTCGCTTCCTCGTCAGACTTCTGCTGCGAGAGCTCGGCCTGCTTCTGCGTGAGCTCCTGCTGCGCCTCGACAAGGTCGTTCATATCGTTCGTCGCATTGCCCACGATGTGGTTCAGATACGCGAGCTGCGTGATGAAGTCATTGAACGTGTCTGCGGAGAGCAGAAGCGCCAGAAGGGAGTTCTGGTCCTGGTGAATCTTGTAGGACGTGGCGATAGCGTTCGAGGCATTTGCCTTGAGCTCGGGGAGCTCGTTTTCGATCTCCTCGATGCGTGCCTCGTTGTCATCTATCTGCTGCTGCAGGCTGTCCAGCTCCTGCTGGGCCTGGTCGTACTGCTCGCCGGCCTGGATGGCGGCATTCTGGAGCGCTTCGAGGTCGGTGTCCTCTGCCAGCGCAGCGACTGGCACCGAACTTGCCACGAGGGCAGCCGTGATGGCTGCTACAGCGGCATGGCGAAAAAATCGTGCAGGTGTTCGCATCTCTTCTAACCCATAATCGTCGGGGACCTTATCAGGTCCGTTTGCAGATCTGGAATTGGCTGATTGCGCAGTGCTTATTCTCGTCAATTCATGGTCTCTATGCTACACCCCGTGCCGACATGAATGGCGAATATCCAGCTAAAGGCCACAAGTTGCAATAATGGTGCCCGCCACATGCACAAAATCATGCATATTGGCGGACACATTATGCAAAACCCTATCAGAAAGCTAACAGAACCGGTTTCTGAGAGCCTATTCGAAGACGTCGGCCGCACGCTCGAGCCAGCTCATGCATTTGATCTGCTGGGGGCAGGCACGCTCGCACTGGCCGCAGTGGAGGCACGCAGAGGCAAGGGCGCCTTCCTTCGTCGCGTCAGCATATCCCTTCTGCGCGCGCTCGGTCTGGTTCCAGACAAGCTGGCGGTTGAGTGCAGAGAAGATTTCCGGGATATGGATATGCGCGGGGCAGCCTGGCGTGCAGTAGTGGCAGGCCGTGCACGGCACCTGCTCAATCTCTGCGAGCGCCTGCTGTGCACGCTTGATGGTCTGAAGCTCGTCTTCCGTGAGCGGCTTGAAGTGCTCCATGTAGGAGATGTTGTCTTCCATCTGCTCCATGTTTGACATGCCGGAAAGCACCGTGATGATGCCATCAAGCGAGGCGGCAAAGCGGATGGCCCAGGACGCAAGGGAGGCATCGGGGTTCGCGTCGTGCAGGATCTTGGCGACCTGGGAAGGGGGAGCGGCGAGCGTGCCGCCCTTCACGGGCTCCATGACGACGATGGACTTGCCATGTGCTCGGGCGACCTCGTAGTTTGCGCGGCTCGTGACGGACGGATTCTCCCAGTCGGCATAGTTGAGCTGGAGCTGCACGAAGTCGACTTCGGGATGCTTCGTCAGAAGCTCGTCCAGGAGCTCGGGCGTCGCATGGAACGAGAAGCCCATGTGCTTCACGAGGCCCTTCTCCTTCTGCTCGTGCACGAAGTCCCAGATGTGGTAGTCGTCGTACTTCTGGAAGTTCGAAGTCTGGAGGGCATGGAGCAGGTAGTAGTCGAAATACCCTGCCTGCGTGCGGTCAAGCGACGTCTGGAACTGCTTCTTGCAGCTGTCCTCGTCCGTGCATGCCATCCACGCATTGATCTTCGTCGCGAGCGTGTAGGAATCGCGCGGATGGCGCTCGACGAGAGCCTGCCTCGTCGCATCCTCGGAGCCTGTATAGACATAGGCCGTGTCGAAGTACGTGAGTCCTGCTGCGAGGAAGCGGTCGACCATCTTCTTCGTCATCTCGATGTCGATCGAGCCGTCCTCGAGCTTGGGAAGGCGCATGAGGCCGAAGCCGAGCTTCGGCACATCCTTTCCGAAATAGTCTGCCATGAGAGATCCTCTCCTTGTCGTTTCCCCTGCATCCATGATATCAGGGGGCTGGGACGTCTAGAAAAAAGAGCCGGGCCAAAGGACCCGGCTCTTCCTGGAAATGCGGGCTGTGCGTGCCCTATTCGAGCTCGAAGGCTCCCGTGTAGAGCTGGTAGTACGTGCCCTTCTGGGCAATGAGCTCGTCATGCGTGCCATGCTCGATGATGCGGCCATGGTCGAGGACGATGATCACATCGGAGTTCCTGACCGTCGAGAGGCGGTGGGCAATAACGAAGGTGGTGCGTCCCTGCATGAGGGCATCCATGCCGCGCTGGACGATCTGCTCCGTGCGGGTATCGATCGAAGACGTTGCCTCATCAAGGATCATGACGGGCGGATCTGCGACAGCAGCACGTGCGATCGAGAGGAGCTGGCGCTGGCCCTGCGAAAGCGATGCCGCGTTGTCGTGGAGCATCGTCTGGTAGCCCTCAGGAAGGCGCCTGATGAAGGAGTCGGCACCGGCGAGCTTTGCGGCTGCGATGCATTCGGCATCCGTCGCATCGAGCCTGCCGTAGCGGATGTTGTCCATGACCGTGCCGGTGAAGAGGTTCGTGTCCTGGAGGACCATGCCGAGGGACTGACGCAGGTCTGCCTTCTTGATCTTGTTGATGTTGATGTCGTCGTAGCGGATCTTGCCGTCGTCGATATCGTAGAAGCGGTTGATGAGGTTCGTGATCGTCGTCTTGCCGGCACCGGTTGCGCCGACGAAGGCGACCTTCTGGCCGGGCTTCGCGTGGATCGTGACATCGTGGAGCACGATGTGCTCGGGCGTGTAGCCGAAGTCGACGTCGTAGAGGTCGACCTTGCCTTCGAGCTGCGTGTACGTCGTGGTTCCGTCCTCATGCGGATGCTTCCAGGCCCAGAGGTCCGTGCGCTCGGACGTCTCTTCGAGCGTGCCGTCCTCTGCGCGCTTCGCATTCACGAGCGTGACGTAGCCGTTGTCCTCTTCGGGCTTCTCGTCGAGAAGCGAGAAGATGCGCTCGGCGCCTGCGAGGCCCATGACGACGAAGTTGATCTGCTGGGAGACCTGGCCGATGGAGCCGGCGAAGCGCTTCGTGAGGTTCAGGAACGGGACGATGATGTCGATGCCCAGAGCCATGCCCGAGATCGAAGGGTTCGGGATGCCGGCCACGAGGAAGATGCAGCCGAAGAGGGCGACGATGACGTAGGCGAGGTTGCCCATGTTCATGAGGATGGGGCCAAGGGTGTTGCCGTAGATGTTGGCGTTCTTCGAAGCCTCGAAGAGCTGCTCGTTCACCTTGTCGAAGTCAGCCTCGGTCAGCTTCTCGTGCGTGAAGACCTTGATGACCTTCTGGCCGTTCATGGACTCCTCGGCAAAGCCTTCCTCGGCGGCAAGGGCACGCTGCTGTGCCAGGAAGAAGTGGGCAGAGCGGCCGCCGAGCACACGGACAAGGATGACCATGATGGCGACCATGGCAAGGACGACAAGCGTCAGGGGTACGGAGTACCAGAACATGATGAAGGCGACGGAGACCATCGCGATGACCATCGTGAGCAGGTTCGGCAGCGACTGGCCGATGAACTGGCGCAGCGTATCGACATCGTTCGTGTAGTGGGACATGATGTCGCCGTGCTTGTTCGTGTCGAAATAGCGGATTGGGAGGTCCTCCATGTGGGAGAACATCTCGTTCCTGACCTTCATCATCGTGCCCTGGCAGATGACAGCGCCGAGCTGGGTCCAGGCGATGTTGCAGCCAAGGGCTGCGACGTAGCAGCCGATGAGGGTGAGCACGATGCGCAGGATCTGGGGCTGTGCTGCGGCCCAGTCGCCTGTGGCAAACGTGTCCTGGACGACGGCGATGGCCTGCTGCATGAAGATGGAAGGCACCGATGCGATGATGGCGGCAGCGATGATGCAGATGATCTGGATCGTCACAAGGCCAGGATAGTAGTGGAAGATGAGACCCATGGTGCGGCGGAATGTCTTTCCTGGACGTGTTGCGCCGTGTCCGCGGCCGGCCGGGGCCTGCTTCTTCTGTGCGGCTTCTTCGCTCATGCTAGGCCTCCTTTCCTGCATCGGCGCTCTTCTCGAGCGCGCTCATCTTCTCGTCGTGGGACTGCTTGTTCTGCGTCAGGTAGACCTCGCGGTAGATATCGTTTCTGCGCAGCAGTTCGTCGTGCGTGCCGATATCGTCGATCTGGCCGTCGCGCATGACGACGATGCGGTCGGCGTCCTCGATCGAGGAAGTGCGCTGCGCGATGATGATCTTGGTCGTGCTCGGGATGAAGCTCCTGAAGCCCTGGCGGATGAGGCGATCGGTCTTCGTATCGACTGCGCTCGTCGAGTCGTCGAGGATGAGGACCTTCGGGTTCTTGAGGAGGGCACGCGCGATGCAGAGGCGCTGCTTCTGACCACCGGACACGTTCGTGCCGCCCTGCTCGATATAGGTGTCGTACTTGTCAGGGAAGCGCTGGATGAACTCGTCTGCCTGCGCGAGCTTGCAGGCTTCGATCATCTGCTCATCGGTCGCGTTCGGATTGCCCCACCTGAGGTTGTCCTTGATGGTGCCAGAGAACAGGACGTTCCTCTGAAGCACCACAGCGACCTCATTCCTGAGCGTGTCGAGGTCGTAATCGCGCACGTCGTGTCCACCGACCTTGACGGTGCCTTCCGTCGCATCGTAGAGGCGGCTGATGAGCTGGATCAGCGTCGACTTCGAGGAGCCGGTGCCGCCGAGGATGCCGATGACCTCGCCGCTCTTGATGTGGAGGTCGATGTCGGTCAGCGCCATGCGGTCAGCCTTCTCGGAGTACTCGAAGCTCACATGGTCGAAGTCGACAGAGCCATCGGGCACCTCCATGAGAGGATGCTCGGGGTTCGAAAGCGTCGGCTCTTCCTTGAGGACCTCGCAGATACGCCTCGAAGATTCCTCTGCCATCGTGATCATAACAAAGACCATGGAGAACATCATGAGGCTCATGAGGAGCGAGAAGCCGTAGGTGATGAGGGCGGAAAGCTGGCCCACGCCCATGGCTTGCGCCTGAGAGGAGATGATGGCCTGGGAGCCGAAGTAGATGACGAAGGTGTAGATGATATCGACTGCCAGCGTCATGAGCGGCGTGTTCCAGGCAAGGATGCGCTCGACATGCACGAAGTCATGGTAGAGCGTGCCGGAGGCATCGTCGAACTTCTGCTTCTCATAGTCCTCGCGCACGTACGACTTGACGACACGGATGCCAGAGACGTTCTCCTCGACGGAGTCGTTCAGGCGGTCGTACTTGCGGAAGATGCGGCGGAAGATCGGCATGGCCGTCAGCGCGATCTTGAAGATGGCATAGCCGAGGAAGAAGGCGACGATCACATAGATGACAGCCATCGGGCCGCCGGAGATGAATGCCATGATGATCGAGAAGATGGCAAGCATTGGGCAGCGGATGGCCGTGCGGATGATCATCATGTAGGCCTGCTGGACGTTCGTGACATCCGTCGTGAGCCTCGTCACGAGCGAGCTCGTGGAGAAGCGGTCGATGTTCGCGAACGAGAAGCCCTGGATTTTGTGGAACAGGTCATGCCTCAGGTTCTTGGCAAGGCCCGTAGCGCCGATTGAGCAGGTCACGCCGGCCGCCGTGCCGAAAGCAAGCGATGCAAGGGCAAGGCAGATCAGGATGATAGCCGAAGGGACGATGTTTCCGAGCGGCTCTCCTGCGGCAATCTGGTTGATGAGCTGTGCCGTGAAGAACGGGATGATGCACTCGATGATGGCCTCGCCGCTTACGAGCAGCGGCGTGTTCCAGGCATACTTGCGGTACTCGCGAAGCGATTGTGCCAGCGTATGGACGATCTCTCTCATGCCATACTCAGGAAGCGTGCTGTCAGTGCCTGCCTCCATAGCATTCTTGATGCTGCGGCTCAGTTTCACTCCGGCATCGCCTTCTCTCTTTCTTTCTTTTCTTCTATCTGGTCCCAATGGCTGACAAGACGGTCGAGCGTGGAGAGCAGCTGCTCGCGCTCTTCAGGCGTGATGACGCTGAAGGCATCCTTCTCGAATTGCTGCCTCCTGACGGCGAGGCGCTCTGCCTCTTTCCAGCCTTCGTCGGTCAGCGTGATGTCGAGCTGGCGGCGGTCCTGCTCGGAGCGCGTGCGCTTGATGAGGCCCTCGCGCTCGAGCTTCGTCAGCACCTCCGAGAGCGATGCCGAGCTGATGGGCTCCGAGTTCTGGAGGTCGCGCTGCTGGAGCGTGCCGCCTGCGATGCTGAGCTTTATGAGCATATGCTGCTTGCCGCTCCTGCCGCCGCTGTGCACGTGCATGAAGTGTCCGAAGTAGCCGAAGTCCTGCATGATGCAGTGCTCGGTCGTCGTGCCTGGGCGGTGCTGAGCCGGCCTGCAGCGGCGCAGCCTCGTTTCGTTTGCCATGTTTCACCTCTTCAGTTTCTGGGGCTCGCCCGTGGAATCGCAAGGTGAGCTGATGTTTTTGACGTTTGAATGTTAGGTACCTAGCGAATGGATGTCAAGGTACCTAGGAAAATTCATAGAGAGTGTGCAGCTTGTACGGAGCAGGGGAGGCAGAAGTGCGGCATTGTGCAGCATTCGGAGGAAATATGGACATCTTCATTTAAAAATAGCGTGTCTGAACTGGGAATGTAAAGGCGGTGTAAGGCGGTATCAAAGCTGCGTAATAGACGGGCGGACGCGCATTTTGTCTTGCTTTCAGGCCCTAGGATTCAAGTCAACAAAGGGCAGCTGTGCACCAATCAGGAACGTTTCCACTATACACAGAGAGCTGCCCGGTCTCAGGAGGGACAGATATGTCAAAGAGCCTTTCACGTCGCGGCTTCCTCGCAATGAGCGGAAGCGTTGCAGCACTCGCAGGTCTTGGCCTTGCCGCCTGCGGTGGTAGCAGCACGTCCACGTCCAGCACGTCTTCCAGCTCGAGCGAGACGAAGAACCTGTCCGGCAGCATCACCGCTGTCGGCTCCACGGCACTCCAGCCGCTCGTCGAGGCTGCATCTGAGCAGTTCATGGAGACCTATCCGGACGTCCAGATCACGGTCCAGGGCGGCGGCTCCGGCCAGGGCATCACGCAGATCTCCCAGGGCGCTGTCCAGATCGGCAACTCCGATGTCTTCGCAGAGGAGAAGCTCTCCAACAAGGATGACGCCAAGAAGCTCAAGGACAACCAGGTCTGCGTTGTCGGCATGGGCCCGGTCGTGAATTCCGAGGTCACGGTCGACAACATCTCCATGGCCGATCTCAAGAAGATCTTCATGGGCCAGGTCACGAACTGGAAGGAGGTCGGCGGCTCCGACCAGGACATCGTCGTGATCAACCGTGCTTCCGGCTCCGGCACCCGTGCAACGTTCGAGTCCGCAGTCCTCGGCTCCGACAAGGTCCCCGAGTCCTTCAAGCCGCAGGAGCAGGATTCCTCCGGCACCGTCGCTTCCATGGTCGCCCAGACCCCGGGCGCCATCTCCTACCTTGCCTTCTCCTACTTCGCTGATACCTTCAAGGCGCTGAAGGTCGACGGCGTCGAGGCCAAGGAAGAGAACGTCGAGACCAACGACTGGAAGATCTGGGCCTACGAGCACATGTACACCGCAGCCGATCCCGACGAGACCACGCAGGCCTTCATCGACTACATGTTCTCTGACGACGTCCAGGGCTCCCTGGTCGAGTCCACGGGCTACATCCCTGTCACCGGCATGAAGGTCACCCGCGACGCAGACGGCAACGTCACGAACAAGTAAGGGCAAACGCCCAGCCGCCACTTAGCGGCATCCGAGGCGGCATCTGCGCACATGCGTCAGGTGCCGTCTTGCCATGCAGCTGGAATCTTCAGGAGGAAAAGTGTCCACTAACAGTACAGGTGCTGCGGGGAGCATTGCCGAAGGCTCCTCCTCGAAGTACCGGATCGAGCGGAAAGGCAAGATCCTGACAGGAGCCTGCGTGCTCTTCGTCGTGCTTCTCGTCGTGACGCTCATCTTCATGGTCTGCTCGAGAGGCCTCGCGACCTTCACGACAGACGGCATCAGCTTCGGCTCGTTCATCACGGGCACGACGTGGAATCCGCACCAGACAGGTGACGATGGCCAGCCGCTCATGGGTGCGCTTCCGATGATTGCCGGCTCGTTCGCGGTCACGCTCCTTTCCTGCGTGCTTGCGCTTCCGTTCGCGCTCGGTGCCGCCATCTTCGTCGTCGAGATCCAGCCGGGCTTCGGCAACAAGATCTTCCGTCCGATGATCGAGCTTCTGACGGGCATCCCGTCCGTCGTCTTTGGCCTTGTCGGCCTCTCGATCGTCGTCCCCTGGGTCCGCTCCTGGGCAGGCGGCACCGGCTACGGCATCATGGCAGGCTCGATTGTCCTTGCCTTCATGATTCTGCCGACCGTGACGTCGCTTTCCACGGACGCCCTTGCTGCAGTTCCTGAGGCATACCGTGATGGCTCCTACGGCCTTGGCTGCACGAGGTGGCAGACGATCCTCCATGTCGTGATCCCGTCTGCGCTTCCGGGCATCCTCACTGCCGTCATCATGGGCATGGCCCGCGCCTTCGGCGAGGCTTTGGCTGTCCAGATGGTCGTCGGCAATGCTGCCCAGATGCCGCAGGGCCTCTTCACGCCGGCAGCGACCCTCACGTCCGTCCTGACCATGGGCATGGGCAACGAGGCCATGGGCACGGTCTACAACGACGTCCTCTGGTCGCTCGCACTCGTGCTTCTCGTGATGTCGCTCTTCTTCATCCTTATCGTCCACATGATCGGCAGGAAGGGGGCGGCCAAGAATGACTAAGGAAGAAACGAAGGCCACGACCTTCACCGCCACCAAGTCCACGAAGACGGCCAAGACCCAGGACAAGATTGCAACCGGCGTCCTTACGGCAATCGTTGCAGCCATCCTCATCATGCTTGTCGCGATCATCGCCTACATCGTCGTCTCCGGTGCCTACAAGCTCTTCGATGTCCACTTCCTGACCGCAAAGCCTGAGCAGTTCAAGGCAGGCGGCGGCATCGGCCCCGAGCTCTTCAACTCGTTCTATCTGCTGATCCTTACGCTCCTGATTTCGCTCCCGATTTCGCTTGGCGGTGCCATCTTCCTGACGCAGTACGCACCGGTCGGACCGGTCACGAACATCGCGAAGACCGCAATCGAGACGCTCTCGAGCCTCCCTTCGATCGTCGTCGGCCTCTTCGGCATGCTGATCTTCGTCCTGCAGTTCGGCTGGGGCTTCTCGATCCTCTCCGGCGCACTGGCGCTCACGATGTTCAATGTGCCAATTCTCGTCCGCGTCATCGAGCAGGCACTCGAAGCCGTCCCGCGCGACCAGCGCGATGCAGCGCTTGCCCTCGGCCTCACCCGCTGGGAGGCAACGACCCAGGTGCTGATTCCTGCCGCCATGCCCGCCATCGTCACCGGCGTCATCCTCTCCGCAGGACGCGTCTTCGGCGAGGCAGCAGCACTGATCTATACGGCAGGACAGTCCGCACCGGCACTCAACTGGGCAGCGCCGATCACGAGCCAGGCGAACCCGCTCAACGTGTTCCGTCCGGCCGAGACGCTTGCCGTCCACATCTGGAAGATCAACTCCGAAGGCGTCGTGCCTGACCTCTCTGCCGTGTCTGCCGGCACCGCAGCAGTCCTCATGGTCTGCATCCTTGCCTTCAACATCATCGCCCGCATCGTGGGCAAGCATATGGGGAAGAAGATGACGGCCGAATGAGCAACAATCAGACGATGGCAGAATCGCTCGTGACGCCGCAGGGAAAGAGCAGCTACGCCGGAAGTGACATCGCTATAAAGGCCGTCAACGTCACGGTCGACTACGGCGAGAAGCGTGCCCTCAAGGGCACGAGCCTCGAGTTCGGCCTTGGCTCCGTCACAGCTCTCATCGGCCCTTCGGGCTGCGGCAAGTCCACGTTCCTGCGCTGCCTCAATCTCATGAACCGCGAGATCCCGAACTGCAAGATCGGTGGCGAGATCTACTACCACGGCACGGAGATCAACCAGCACAAGATCGATACGTTCTCCCTGCGCACCCATGTCGGCATGGTGTTCCAGCAGCCGAACCCATTCCACAAGTCGATCTACGAGAACATTGCCTTCGCGCCGCGCAAGCACGGCATCACGAAGAAGGCAGATCTCGACGAGCTCGTCGAGAAGAGCCTCAGGCAGGCAGCCATCTGGGACGAGGTCAAGGACAAGATCTATGGCTCTGCCTACGCGCTTTCCGGCGGCCAGCAGCAGCGCCTCTGCATCGCTCGCACCCTTGCCATGAACCCTGATGTCATCCTTATGGACGAGCCCTGCTCGGCACTCGACCCGATTGCCACCTTCGCTATCGAGGAGACGATCCGCGACCTCGCACAGCAGGGCATGTGCATCATCATCGTCACCCACAACATGGAGCAGGCCATGCGCGTCTCTGACCGCACTGCCTTCTTCCTCCTGGGCGATATGATCGAGACAGGTGAGACGGCCGAACTCTTCTCGCATCCGAAGGACCAGCGTCTCGACGACTATCTGACGGGAAGGTTTGGATAATGGCAACACCAATGTCGGTCGAGCATCTCGACCTGTTCTATGGGGACTTCCAGGCTCTCCACGACATTTCCGTGAACATGCCTGCCGGCAAGATCACGGCCTTCATCGGACCGTCCGGCTGCGGCAAGTCGACGCTTCTGCGCTGTCTCGACCGCATGAACGACCGTGTCCAGGACTGCAAGGTCACGGGCACCGTCAAGCTCGGCGATATCGATGTCTACAAGGATATCGATGTCTATGAGCTGAGGCGCCGTGTCGGCATGGTCTTCCAGAAGCCGAATCCGTTCCCCATCTCGATCTACGACAACGTGGCCTATGGCCTTCGCCGCCACGGCCGTCCCTCGAAGTCCGAGCTCGACGGAATCGTCGAGTCCACGCTCAAGGGCGTCGGCCTCTGGGACGAGGTCAAGGACAAGCTCGACCACTCCGGACTCTCGCTCTCCGGCGGCCAGGCACAGCGCCTCTGCATTGCCCGTGCCCTCGCCGTGAACCCGGATGTCCTTCTTATGGACGAGCCGACCTCCGCTCTCGACCCGATCTCGACGGGCCTCGTCGAGGAGCTCGCGCAGCAGATCGCGAAAGAGCATACGGTCATCATCGTCACCCATAACATGCAGCAGGCTTCCCGCATCTCCGATGTGACTGCCTTCTTCTATCTGGGCAAGCTCATCGAGTGCGGACCCACGCCGCAGATCTTCACCGCACCGAAGGAAAAGCAGACGGAGGACTACCTCACAGGAAGGTTTGGCTAATATGTCGAGAACCGCATATCTGAAGCAGCTCAATACCCTGTCCGAGCACATGACAGAGCTTGGAAGCCAGGTCGTCCAGTCCATTCGCGATACGGCCCGTGCCGTGGGCGATGCAGACTCTGGCGCTTCGAAGGATGTCCAGGACCGCCACAACGATTCCGAGAGGCTCCGCCGCAGCATCGAGGATTCCTGCATGAACCTCATGCTCCTGCAGCAGCCGCTTGCCTCCGACCTTCGTCTCGTCACGGGCTGCTTCCGCTCCATCACGGACCTCGCCCGCATCGACGAGATGGCCTATGAGACGGCACTGCTCATCGACGAGTACGATATCGCGCACTCCGAGCTCGCTCCCGAGCTCGCACAGCTCGCCGAGAAGGTCGCACGCATGGTCGAGAAGGCGCTCAAGGCCTTCGAAGGCTCAGACGTGCAGATGGCCGAGGAAGTCTTCCCGCTCGACAACGGCGTCGACGAGCTCTTTGAAAAGATCCGCAGCGATGTAGTAGAGTTGCTGAAGACTGGCGCCGAGCCGGCAAGCGTCGCTCCGGAGGTCCTCACCATCGCCAAGTACTACGAGCGCATGGGAGACCACTCCCAGAGCATCGCTGACTGGGCAATCTTCAGGGCTACGGGCAGCTACCGTGGACGCACGATGGGGGACAAGGACTAGCTGTGGTCTACTACGTCGAAGATGACAAGAACATCCGCGATCTCACGATCTATGCGCTGACGCAGGCGGGCATCGATGCCAGAGGCTTCGACTCGGATGTCGAGTTCAGGCGTGGCTGCGCAGAGCGCGTGCCCGATGCCATCCTGCTCGATATCATGTTGCCGGATACCGATGGCATCCAGATCCTGAAGAGGATCCGCCAGACGCCAGAGCTCAAGGATGTCCCTGTCATGATGCTCACGGCGAAGGATACCGAGCTCGATACGGTCCGTGCCCTCGATATGGGCGCAGACGACTATCTCACGAAGCCTTTCGGCATGATGGAGATGGTGAGCCGTGTCCGCGTCATGCTCCGCCATGTCGGAAAGCACTCGCAGAGCCAGCACGCAGAGGTCCTGAAGTGCGGACCTCTGACGCTCTGGCCAAGCAGGCGCGAAGTCACCCTGAACGGTGAGGAGCTCCAGCTCACGATGAGGGAATTCGATCTCCTCGAGTTCCTCATGCGCTCGCCTGGCGAGGTGTTCACGCGCGAGACCCTGCTCCAGCGCGTCTGGGGCTGGGACTTCGACGGCGGCTCCCGCACAGTCGATGTACATGTCCAGACGCTGCGCTCCAAGCTCGGAGACGCAGCCGACCTGATCGAGACGGTCAGGGGTGTGGGGTACCGTCTGAGAGGATAGAATGGCTGAGAAGCACGAGACTCGGTCTCTTTCCAGCATCATATTCATAGCTCTGACAATGTTCGCCGTGGGCGTGGCTGTCGTGGCCACGCTTGCGGCGGCGTTCGTCTTCCATGCGACGCTCGTCGATGATGCGAAGCATGAGCTGACAGACCAGTGCGCAACGATAGCAGCATCGCTCAACTCCGACGAAACGACCGATACCGACCAGGATATCGTGAAGATGCTGACGCCGCAGAAGATTAGGGCGACGCTCGTCGCTCCTGACGGCACAGTCATCTACGACACGAAGTTCGAAGCATCGAGCCTGCCGAACCACTCCGACCGGCAGGAGATCCAGGAGGCGCTCTCATCCGGCACGGGAGAGATCGAGCGCCCCTCCGATACGGCTGGCAATGTCTCGCTCTACTACGCGCAGAGGCTCGACTCAGGCGATGTCCTGAGGCTCTCCGAGGACCGCGAATCGGTCACGGCCATCTTCACGCATGATATCGGCCTTCTTGTCTCTATCGTGGCGCTTGTCGTGCTTGGCGCTTGGGCAGCAAGCCGCATCCTCTCCAAGCGGATCGTGAAGCCCATACTCGATATCGACACGGCAGCAGCAAAGGCCGAAGCACCCTACCGCGAGCTCGATCCGCTCGTGGACAGGCTGAACGAGCAGCAGGCAGAGCTCATGGCGCAGATGGAGAAGCTCCGGGATGCTGACGCCTATAGGCTCGAGTTCACGGCGAACGTGACGCACGAGCTCAAGACGCCTATCGCCTCGATCCAGGGCGCGGCCGAGCTCATCCGCGACGGCATCGCCCGTCCCGAGGATGTGCCGGAGTTCGCGGGACGCATCTACAGCTCCGCGAGGCGCCTCTCGTCGCTTGTGAGCGACATCCTCACGCTCTCCAAGATGGATGAGTCGGAGCGTGCCGGCGACTCGCAGCTTTTAGGCCCCAAGACGGAATGCGACCTCTACCAGATTGCAGGGGATGTCGTGGACCGTCTCCAGGACAAGGCGAAGCGTGCCGGCGTGCGCCTCTCGCTCGAAGGCCAGAAATGCATGGTCGTCGGCAATGCGGGACTGCTCGACGAGATGGTATCGAATCTCTGTGACAACGCAATCCGCTATAACCGTGTCAACGGCAAGGTATACGTCTGGGTGTATCAGATAGCGGGCAGGCCGACCGTATCGGTTTCCGATACCGGCATCGGCATCCCCGAAGAGGCCCAGCCGAAGGTGTTCGAACGCTTCTACCGCGTGGACAAGAGCCGCTCCCGCTCGAACGGAGGCACAGGTCTCGGCCTTGCTATCGTGAAGCATGCTGCCGCTTTCCACAATGCGAAGATCGAGCTCAAGAGCAAGCTCGGCGAGGGCACGACCATCACAGTCACGTTCCCGAGCGCATCTGAAGCTATGCAGATTAATGGATAGACTGTCCTAACTTTCGCATTGCAGGTGCATCCGCCGTGTTGCCGGAATGTGTCCAGAAGGAAAACAACGCAAGCTTGCGGGCCTGAATCTTCCCCTGCGTGCTAGGATGCTTGCAACAAAAAGGAGCCGCCCGATACAGGGCGGTGCATACGCGAGATTCCAGGGAAGTTGAGGTGTTGGGGATGTCCCAGAGCATACGTGCCTGCGTCGTAGGTGCAACCGGTTATGCAGGCATCGAAGCCGTGAGGCTCCTTCTCCGCCATCCTTCCTTCGAACTCACCATGGCAACAGACAGAAAGCTTGTCGGCACGAAGCTTGCAGAGGTCTATCCGGCTCTTGCCGGCATCACGGACCTTGCCTATTCGGCTCCGGTTGCAGCAGATATCGCCGCTGCCGCTGATGTTGCCTTCCTCGCGGTGCCGCACACGGCATCGCTGGCACTCACGCCTTCGCTTCTTGCTGCCGGCGTCTCTGTCATCGATCTTTCTGCCGACTACCGCATCAAGGACGCTTCCGTCTATGAGGAGTGGTACGGCGTCAAGCACACGTCTCCTGAGCTTCTCGATGAGGCCGTCTATGGCCTGCCTGAGCTTGCAAGGGAAGAGCTTGCTGCACTCGCTGCGAAGCGTGAAAGCGGCAAGGCAGTGCTTGTTGCTGCCCCTGGCTGCTATCCGACAGCCACTGCGCTTGCCTCGGTGCCCGCGCTTGAAGCCGGCTACGTCGCAGGCGATCTCGTGATCTCCGATGCCATCTCCGGCGTCACCGGTGCTGGCAGGACCCCTTCTTCCCGCACGCATTTCTGCCACGCCGACGAGTCTGTCGAGGCCTACGGCGTCGCCCATCACCGGCATACCCCCGAGATGGAGCAGACGCTCTCTGCCGCTGCAGGACGTCCGATCTCTGTCGTCTTCACGCCGCATCTGGCCCCGCTCAAGCGTGGCCTTCTGGCAACGGTCTATCTGCCCATGGCAGAAGATGTCACGGCAGACGAGTTCTATGGGGCCTATGTGGCCCGCTATGAGAAGGAGCCCTTGGTCGAGGTGCTGCCTCAAGGCACGATGCCGCAGACTGCCTCTGTGGCAGGATCTGCACGAGCACAGGTAGGCCTCGGATTCGATACGCGACGACGACGCATGGCCATCGTCTCCTGCGCGATCGACAATCTGGGCAAGGGCGCTGCAGCACAGGCAATCCAGTGCGCAAATGCCGTCTTCGGACTCCCGGAAACAGAAGGGCTCGATCTCATCCAGCCCCTCGCCTGATCGGTCGCGAGCAGAGGAGACAGACACGCACGTCTCCGTCCATCCGGCAGCAGAAGCTGCCTCTGCTCGAAAGGCCTGAAAACAAATGAATGCATATGAACCTATTGCGGTTCCTGTCTCTGCTACAGGTGTCATGCCCGAAGGCTTCGCTCCCTGCGAAGGCGGCGTCTGTGCCGCTCAAGGCGTGAAGGCTTCTGGCATACACGCCGGCTTCCGGAAGAATCCGGAGCGGCTCGATCTGGCCATCGTCGTTGCTGACACAACTGCGACCTGCGCTGCCACGTTCACCCAGAACCAGTTCTGTGCCGCTCCGGTGCAGCTCGACCGCAAGCGTGCCGCCACAGGCAAGATCCGCGCGGTCATGCTCAACTCCGGCATCGCGAATGCCGCGACAGGCGAGCTCGGACTCGAGCATGCAAAGGCTTCTGCCCATATGCTCGCAGAGACACTTGGATGTGCGGATGAGGAAGTCGAGGTCGCCTCGACCGGCGTCATCGGCCCGCAGCTCGAGATGGAGCCGTTCGAGACCGGCATCCCCGAGGCGGTGGAGAAGCTTTCTGCGACGGCAGAGGGTGCGCATGATGCGGCGAAAGCAGTCATGACAACAGATACGCACCCGAAGGAGGCAGCGCTTCAGGGCACGCTTCCTTCCGGCACCGCCATCCATCTCGGCGGCTTCGTCAAGGGTTCCGGCATGATCCAGCCGAACATGGCAACGATGCTTTCCGTCGTGGCGACCGATGCAAACGTCTCTCAGAAAGCAGCCAAGGCAGCGCTTCTTGCAGCGGTCCAGGGCTCCTACAACAAGGTCACGGTCGACTCCGATACCTCGACGAACGACTCCTGCTTCCTGATTGCTACAGGGGCGGCTGGTGGCCCTCTAATCGAGGAGGGCTCAGAGGACTTTGCTGTCTTTGCTGCAGCCTTGAAGGAGCTCTGCCAGGAGCTGGCGCGCCAGATCGCGGCAGACGGCGAAGGCTCGACGAAGCTCATCACGGTCGACTGCGTCGGTGCCAAGACGGACGCAGAGGCAGAGACCGTGGCGCGTGCGATCGCGAACTCGCCGCTCGTGAAGTGCGCCGTCTTCGGCAATGACGCGAACTGGGGCAGGGTCGCTGCGGCTGCCGGCAAGTGCGGCGTTGCCTTCGATCAGGCGAAGGTCGATATCGACTTTCTGGGTGTCGCGGTCTGCCGCAAGGGACAGCCGGTCCCGGTCGATGAAGACGACATGCTCGAGCGCTTCAAAGCAGACGAGGTGCCCGTGGCCATAGACCTCGGGCAGGGGAGCGCGCATTGCCGCATCTGGACCTGCGACCTCACGCACGACTATGTATCGATCAATGGCGACTACCGGAG
Source organism: Atopobiaceae bacterium (assembly GCA_051876355.1). GTDB lineage: Bacteria > Actinomycetota > Coriobacteriia > Coriobacteriales > Atopobiaceae > Olsenella_L. The sequence continues at coordinate 124,061 of JBJEHU010000037.1, forward strand.
CTAGCGCTCAGGAAAGGATGCAGCAATGAAGGCAGAAGAGCGCAAGCGCAGAAGCGAAGCCGCGCAGAAGGCGGGTGTCCTGACCGAGGCTCTGCCCTGGATCAACCAGATGAACGGACGCACGGTCGTCGTGAAGTACGGCGGCGCTGCGATGGAGAATGCCGATCTCATGCGCCAGGTCGTGGGCGACCTCATGCTCATGAAGCTCATGGGGCTCAAGATCGTGCTCGTGCACGGTGGTGGCAAGGCCATCAATGCCCTCTTGAAGCAGCTCGATATCCCGGTGAAGTTCGAGAAGGGATTGCGTGTCACCGACGATGCGACGATGGAAGCCGTGCAGATGGTCCTCATCGGCAAGGTCAACCAGACGCTTGTCCGTGGCCTCAATGCCTACGGCAATGTCGGTGTCGGCATATCGGGCGCGGATGGCATGACATTCGAGGTGGAGCAGACCGATCCTGCATTGGGACGTGTCGGCACGATCACCCATGTGAACACCGAACTCATCGAATCGGTGCTCGATGACGGATACATTCCGGTCATTGCAAGCGTCGGCTGCGGCGAGGATGGCTTCTACAACATCAACGCCGATGTGGCAGCCTCTGAAGTGGCATCGGCGCTTCACGCCGACAAGCTCGTCTATCTCACGGACGTGGATGGCCTCTTCCGCGATGTCGAGGATGAGGAGTCGCTGATCTCGCAGCTCACGGTCTCCGAGGCAAAGGAGCTTCTCGAGGGCGGGACGCTTTCAGCCGGCATGATCCCGAAGATCCGCTCGGTCGTCGACGCACTCAAGGGTGGTGTCGAGGAAGTGCACCTGCTCAATGGCACGTTCCCGCATGCATTGCTTCTGGAAGTGTTCACGGATGCCGGCATCGGCACGATGGTCGTACAGGATGAGGAGTAGCAACATGGCTGATTTCATGGCAGAAGACGCCGAATACATCATGCATACCTATGGCCGGCTTCCGATCGAGCCGGTACTTGGCCACGGTTCCACGCTCGTGGATTCCACGGGCAAGGAATATCTTGACTTCCTGGCAGGCGTCGGTGCGGTCTCTCTGGGACACTGCCATCCTGTCGTGCGCGATGCGCTTGCTGCGCAGGTCAACAAGGTCTGGCAGGCAAGCAACTACTTCTATGCGGAGAACAGGGCAGAGCTTGCGCATGACCTTTCGGACCTGCTTTCGAAGACGACGGACGCCGAAGGCCATATCACGGGCTCTACCGGCACGAAGTGGCAGGCCTTCTTCGGCAACTCCGGTGCCGAGGCAAACGAGGGTGCCATCAAGGTCGCCCGCCGCTGGGGCGAAGACGAGCTTGGCGGCGCTACCGGCATCCTGACGGCACAGCGGAGCTTCCACGGACGCACGCTTGCAACGCTTGCAGCGACCGGCCAGGCCGTCTTCCACAAGTCGTTCCTGCCGATGCCGGCAGGTTTTGCGGCCTTCCCGCTGAACGATGCAGATGCCCTCGAGGCTGCCATCGTGAACCCTCCTGCAGGTACCGGCCCCCTCTGTGCTGTCATGCTCGAGTGCATCCAGGGCGAGGGCGGCGTCTGGCCGGCAGAGGCAGCATTCCTGAAGCGTGCCCGCGAGCTCTGCTCTGAGCACCACCTCATGCTCATCATCGACGAGGTGCAGACCGGCTTCTTCCGTACCGGCGCTCCCTTTGCCTACCAGCTTGCCGGCATCGAGCCTGACATCGTCTCCCTTGCGAAGGGCATCGCGGATGGCTTCCCGATGGGTGCTGTGTGCGCTCGCGAAGAGGTCGCTTCGCTCATGCATCCGGGCGACCATGGTTCGACCTTCGGCGGCAACTGCCTTGCGGCGGCGGCAGGACGTGCCTGCGTCGAGGAGATGGTGAAGGAAGACATCGGCGAGCACGTGATCGAGGCAGGAAACCATCTGGCAGAAGGCCTCGCGAAGCTTCCGCATGTGACCGAGGTCAGAGGGCATGGCCTCATGCGTGGAGCCCAGCTCGATGTACCGTTTGCGACTGAGGCTGTAGACAAGGGCCTTGAGGCAGGCCTCATCCTGAACCACATCGGCGACTCGATCCTGCGCTTCCTGCCTCCTCTTGTCATCACCAACGCTGAGATCGACACGATGCTCGAGCGCCTGGGGAAGATCCTCGAAGAGGCCTAGGATTCCTCGCAGGCCCTTACCATCGTCCGGAAGAGCGCGTCCGTCACATCCTGGGGCGCCTCTTTCGGAAGCGTATGGCCATGGCCTGAGACGATAACAACCTCCGAGGTCGAGATGGCAGAGGCGATGGTCTCGGTCTCCTCAGGCTTGATCACGTCGTTCTCTCCTGCCATGATCGTGGTCGGACAGGAGATGGAGCGGAGGCTCTCGGCCTCGATATGGGGCTCCTCGTCCATGAGGCGAAGGAGGTCTGCGGTCGTACGTGCTTCTGCTGCGGTGGGCGTAAGGAGTGCAGGGTCTATGGCACCTGCCGGGTCGAGCGACTCTGCCCAGCTGGCCCAATCGTCGAGCTCGCGTGCTGCCCCTTGGACATCCCATCCGTCGCTATAGATTCCCTCAGGCGAGAGGTTTGCGCCGGACGCCGTGCAGGAAAGGACCCGCTCCGGGCAGTCGCGCGCCAGGAGAAGTGCCAGGATGCCGCCGTCGGAGAAGCCGAGGACGTGGAACTTGTCTGCGCCCCACGCATCCATCACGGCGAGGGCATCAGCCTCCATGAGCTCATAGGTGAGGTGTTCTGTCCCGCGTGTGCTCTTGCCCTGCCCACGGGAGTCGACGCCGATGGCGGGATTGCCGCCGGCTACGACCGCATCGATAGTCGGCCCGAATATCCCATGCTCCTCGCCGTTCCCATGAAGGAAGAGGACAGGTGCATCTTCCGGATTCTCCTTCCATGGAGCATCTGTCCCGTAGGCGAAGGCAGCGATCTTTGCGCCGTCAGGGCGCTCGATAAGCTCTGCGCGCAGAGGCGCCACATGCGGGCGCTCATAGGGGGATGGGAAATGGAGCTGTGGCGGGATGGGCATATGCATGAGGAAAGATCCTTTCATAAGGAAAGCGCCCGCCCGAAGGCGGACGCTTGAGCTGGTCTATTTCTGCTCGGGCTTCTTTTCGAAGAAGTCGTAGCGTGGCGGCAGCGCCACGAGCTCGTGCGTCTCGGGCGTCTCGCCCTGTGCCTTTGCGAGCTCGGTGACGCCGTCGAAGGCGTGGTCCCAGCTGAAGAAGAGCTCGGGCTTGAAGTTCAGGTGCTCGCAGATCTTCGCGCAGCCGAAAGGCGTTGCCGGATGCATGAGGAGCGTCACAGTGCGCAGCGCTCGGAATGCATTGGCAAGTGCCTGGACGTAGGCATCGTGGTCGTCCTTTGCGGCCTTCGACTCATCGCCCCAGCGCTTGTTGGCGGCGCGGCAGTACTCTTCCGCGACAGAGAGTGCGGTGTGGGCATCGAAGACGGCGCAGGCACGCTCGAACGCAAGCGTCGCCTCGTTCGCGGCATCAATGACATCCTGCTCAGGTGCGACTTCCGGAAGGTGCCCCTCGCAGTTGTTCGCAGCGCCGTAGAAGCAGCTCCTCGCAAGACGGTTGAAGATGTTCGTGAGGAACGCGCTCTCCTTGAGGGCGGGATCGACGACGCGCGGATCGTCCTTCACGAGGATCTCTTCGCCGGTCTTCTTGTCCTTGTGGCTCACGGAGGTGTCATAGGGCTTCGGAGAGAAGCTCACGGCCTTCTGGTCGAGGGCAAGGCTCAGCCAGTGGGTGCGGAGCTGCTCGGGCGTGTAGTGGTCCAGAAGCTCTTCTGCCATGGGCGGCTTGATCTTGCCGGAGCTCGAGGCCTTCTTGTTCATGAAGAGGATGTGGTAGTTCGCGACTGGCGTGTCCTGGAAGAGGCCCCAGTCGAGCGCTTCCCACATCGCAGGCTGCGCGACGCAGTAGAAGTAGATGTTGTCCTGGCCGATGAACTGGAAGACCTTTGCATCGTCTGCACACCACCAGTCATGCCAGTCCGTGGAGGAGTAGCGGCCTTTAGGGGCATTCGCAAGCACGGTCTGCACGAAGGAGATAGGTGCCCAGAGGCTCTCGGGCCAGACCCAGACCGTGAGGTCCTTCGTGTCTTCGAGATCGGGTGCCGGGACGCCCCAGGAGATGTTGCCGGTGAGGCGGAAGGGGAGAAGCGTCTTGCCGGTGCGGAAGCGCACACCTGCCTCTTCGAGGATCTCGCGGGCATGGTCGCGGTCTTCCCAGTTCTCGAAGCTGACAGAGAAGGACTGCTGGTTGCCCTCTGCCGGCGTCACGGTATGGGCCGGAAGCTGCGACTCTGCAGCCTTGAAGGCGTCCTCGAAGCGCTGCTGGATGTAGATGACCGGGTCGACGAGGCTCTCGCGGACCGTCTTCGTGACAATCGGGCGCACCTGCGGATCCTTGTCCCACTCGTCCGTGAGCTTCTCGAGGTCCTTGCGGAAGGCAGGGAGATCGAAGTACCAGTTGTCGACAGGACGGAGCTCCGGCTTCGTGCCGGTAAGCTGGCTCACCGGGTCGATGAGCTCTTCGGGGTCGAACTGGTGGCCAAGATCGCACTCGTCGGCGTAGGCCTTCTCGGACTTGCAGCCCTTGACGGGGCAGCGGCCGATGACCTGGCGGCCATTCAGGAACTGGCCTGCCTTCACGTCGTAGAACTGCCTCGTGGACATCTTCCGCAGATAGCCACGCTCATAGAGGCGCTCCAAGATCTCCTTCGAGAGCTTTGCATGAATCGGACGTGCCGGTTCGAGGCCAGAGCCTGCGAAGATATCGAGCGAGATGCCATAGGCATCCAGAGCTTCCTTCTGGAGGTTGTGGTTCGCCTGGACATAGTCGACGATCGTGCCCCCGTAGACTTCCTCTTCCACCTTCTTGCGGTAGCCCTCCATGATGGGGGAGCCATAGCAGTCGGTGCCCGAGACGAAGATCACGTTCTCCTGGCCGATGCGGTCGCGCAGGAAGCGGGCGAAGAAGTCGGCAGGCACGAACACGCCGCCGATATGCCCGAAGTGGAGATTCTTGTTGCCATACGGCATGCCGCCGGTGATGACCGCACGCTTGGGGAACTGCGGGCGCTCTGTGGATGCTTTAGCTGCTTCTGAAGCCATGACCTATCCTTCATTCTTGGCTATACGGCACGCTCTATTGTATGCCACGGCAGGCGGTATGGGCAGAATGGAATATGTGTTTGCTGAAGGAGGGGGAGCGTCTGTGGAAGTCAGAGGAGAGGTCGATGTGCTCGGCGATGCCGTGCTGCAGAGAAGGATGCTTGTGCAGTCTGTGCTCGTGCTGGCCCTGGGCCTGGCTCTCTCGCTCATTGCGGCAGCCTTCGGCGGATGGACCATCTTCCGTGACGGCTGGGCCGTGCTCTGGACTGTCCTTGTCACGATGGCATGCTTTGCTGTCCACGAGCTCGTGCATGCCCTCTTCTTCCTCATCATGTCCCATGGACGCTGTCATATCAGCTTCGGCGCTGAGGCAGGCTTCCTCTATACGAGGACCGATGACTGCATGCTGCCGAAGGGGCTCTTCATCTGCGTGCTCCTGGCGCCGACCATTCTCGTGACGGCAGGCATAGTGGCTGTGGGCTTCGCTCTGTCCTATCCTGCAGAGTCGCTGATTGTGGCGGCGGTGCATCTCTCCGGCTGCGTAGGGGACTGGGACATGGCCGGGACGATTGCCACGACGTCCCATGTCACCCATGTGAAGGACTCCGAAACCGGCTGCATCCTTCTGGGGTAGCGCTCAGAGCTTGAGGACGTAGGATGCGCCATGTGCCGTCTGCCCAAGGAGATATTGGCTACCGTCTTCCGCGTTCTGGCATCGAGCGAGGCCGTAGGCTCGTCTGCGAAGATCACGGGAGCTTCATGGGGGCAAAGGGCGTCCGGAACAGACTCCGGATCTGCTTTGCCGCCATCCTCGGGCAGGGTGCTGATTGCGTCGATTCTCGCATGGCTGTCGATTCCGAAGACCATGCACATACAGACAGCACCGATGCAGCTGATGATGCCCTTGCTCATGTGGAGCATGCTGACCATAACGTTGCTGCGTGCCTCCCCTGAGATGAAAGATACCGGCCGTCTGCACTTTGTATGGGTCGCCTCAATTGTAGGGGAGGCGGGCAAGCTGGAATGGCAGGATGCTCCGGATGAAATGGATTCCGTTTCGGAATACAGATTGGCTGCCTGTGGATGTTGGAGTCTTGATTCTGGAGACGTGGGAGAAGGCACTATCTGGCTGCATGGGCTGCCCCTGATGTTGCCTCCTGGCAAAGACACGCGGCTGCTCTGCAGGCGTCATCAAAGGCCCATCGAGCTGGGTCAGCTTTTTGTCGCTATGGAGAGGCAGGGATTTCTGCTACCTTCCGCACAGTCACGAGATAAGCGGGATGCTCATCGCTGCGCAGGGCTTGCGATGCAGCGTCTACTTCGGTTCTTGGCGGTAGTGCAGGGCATTTTCTTTGTGCTGGCGTGCGTAGGCTTCTATCTGGCTGTCTGGAGCTCCGCCCTCCATAAGTGCCAGAAGCTCCTCGTGTTCCTGAATGGATATCTTTCTCCGTGCGACCCGACCGGTATTCTCGGCATAGACCACTCTGCGCTTGACGAAGTCAAGCCGTTCTATCTCCGTGATGATGATTGCTTGCAGATGCGGAAAGCCGCATTTCTGATAGAAGACATCATGGAAAGCGCGGTTGAGCCCAGAGGTTTCCTGGTCCTCTTCTACGCTCAATCTCGCAAGCTCCTCATTTATTGCATGGGCGTGTGCATAATCATCTTCTGTGAGATTGGGGAGCGCGAGTACGGTGGCGAAACCCTCCAGCCGCGCGAGGAGCTCCATGGTCTGTATATGGGATTCAACGGTAAAAGGCGTGACGCGGGCGCCGACATCTGGAACGGTTTCCACCCATCCTTCAGATTCGAGCCGGCGGATACCCTCGCGCGGGGGAGTGGCGCTGATGCCCGTTTTATGCGCGAGGTCCCTGACGACGATCCGGCATCCTGGTGCATGGGCCCCGCCCATGATTTTTCCTTGATCAGGCTGTATGCCTCATCTGCCTTGGACCGTTTTTTCGGCTCTGTGCCTGCTGCGTTCATGTCCCTCACCATCTCATGCCGCTTGCCGCAGGGATGTAGTTTATTTTTCCGGGAAGCATTCTGGCAAAGGAAGCTCTCATCCCGGCTTGTCTCATGGTGCTGCTTTCGGGATGCTATGCCTTGGTCAATACCTACCTGGTGACGTATGCAAACGGTCAGGGTGTTGGGAGCGAGATCTCGCTTTTCTTCTCTGTTTATGCAGGCTTCCTGTTCCTGACGCGTCCTCTGTCTGGAAAGCTTGCTGACAGGTTCGGCTACATCATCATCGCTCCGATGCTGGGCCTGTTTGCTGCAACGTTTCTGATCATCAGCGTGGCGACGTCGCTTTGTATGTTCCTCTTTGCAGCAGTGCTCTTCGCATTCGGTTATGGCGGATGCCAGTCGGTCATCAATTCGATGGCGATGAAGCTTGTCCCGCAGAGCAGACGTGGTGCCGGCAGTGCAACGAACTTTCTGGGCTCCGATCTTGGCAACATCATTGGGCCGCTTGTCGGAGGGACAATCGCCCAGAACATCAGCAATCAGGCAATGTGGCAGCTCACGATCATCCTGATGATCCTCGGCATCATCGTCGTCTTGGCTTGCAACAGGACCATCAATGAGCGCGTTGCGCTCGCGGCTGAACAGGCATAGGCGGGCAGGGAAGAGCAGGAAGTGTGAAATGAAGATGAACGAATCCCGCATTGTGACAACGGAGTATGGGCAGGTTGAAGGCATTCCTGGGCGTCGTGAAGGAGTCGCTGTCTTCAAAGGGATTCCCTATGCAGCGCCTCCTGTAGGTGAGCTGCGCTGGCGTGAGCCGCAGCCACCCGAAGCATGGAAGGGCGTACGGAAGGCGGACTCCTTCGGTCCGGTTGGGCCGCAGCTTGATACGCCTGAAATCAAAGCCACGGTACTTCCGATGGATGAGGACTGCCTCTATCTCAATGTCTGGGCTCCTGAAAAAGGCTGAGCGTCCAGTGCCAGTCTATGTCTGGATCTATGGCGGGGGCTTCCAGGAAGGCACTTCCGCGGATCCGAACTTCGATGGAGAGAACTTGCACATCGCGGAATAATTGTCATGAACCTCAATTACAGGCTCGGAGTCCTTGGATTTCTGGCAACTCCGGAGCTGAGCCAGGAGTCCGGTCATGGCGCTTCGGGCAACTATGGGCTGCTTGACTGCGTCGCTGCGCTTCGATGGGTGCATGACAATATCGGTGCGTTTGGAGGAGATCCGGAACGGGTCACGACCGGCGGGCAGTCTGCATGAGCGGGCACGTGCGACTTCCTTGCGATGTCTCCTCTTGCTGCAGGCCTGTTCCAGCGCGTGATTGCAGAAAGCCACGCACGTTATAACCGTGATACCGATCTACGCTATCTCTCGACGTCCTACCGCAATGCTGCGGCAGCAGAAGACGCTGGCACGGCCTATGTCAAGGAAGTGGCCTCCCGCCACGGGAAAGAAACGCTGACGCTTGATGAGCTGCGCCAGATACCCTGGCAGGAGTTCTGCGACAGCAATAAGTATGGCGATCTGGCTGTCGATACAGACAGAACGTCGAAGCCGCCTCTGTTCCGTCCTGTAGTGGACGGATGGATGCTTCCCCATGGATTCGAATACACCTATTCTCATGGGCTTCAGAACAGCGTGGACTACATTGCCGGCAACAACAAGGACGAAAGCGGTGCTCAGCCGGAGGCGCTCATACCTCAGCTGAGGGAGAGCGAACGCAAGGCCCCTTGGCGTCCTGGCAAGCCGCCTTCGCATCTGACGCTTGCGGACTTCCACCATGCTGCCCGCATGAAATTCGGCGACCTGGCAGACGAATTCTTCCAGCTTTATCCCGCCTCAGATGATGATGGGGCCGCCTTGGCGGATAGACAGGCAGTGCGGGACAGTGCCCGCATCTCTACTTACTTCTGGGGCACCCAATGGACGCAGCATGTCTCTAGGCCGGTGCGCACGTACTTCTCCTCATCGGTCGCTTGACGGCAACAATGACCGCAGGGCATTTAATGGTGCGGAAATCACCTACGCTTTCGATAATCTGGATCTGATCGACAGGCCTTGGACGGAGGAAGACAGAGATACTGCCAAACGGATTTCTTCATATTGGGTGAACTATATCGCGACGGGCAACCCCAACGGGGGAGTGCCTGCCTGAGTGGCCGCAGTACGACCCCAAGCATCCTTTCGTAATGGATCTCGGTACCTCCTATGAGCCGGAGAAGCTTGCAAGCCCGGAAAAGATCGAGTTCTGGAAGCGCTTCTTCTCTCTGCAGAAGGCCTGGTAGCGGTTCTGGACTGTCCGTTATTCAAACGATATGCATCAAGACGGCAGCCCACCTGCTTTTTGACATTGCAGGTGGGCTGCATGCTTTTGGATGCGCAGATCAATTCATGGCCGTCCGCCTGAAACTAGTCGGAATCGATCAGGAGGCAGTTCGCTTTCTCCAGGCTCTCATGCCACTCTGCGCTCAGCGGTCGGTCTGTGATGATTCCTGACGCTTCATTGAAGTCGCAGAGATGGACGAAGGAGGTATTGTCGAACTTGGAATAGTCGGCAACGAAATAGGTTCGTTGCGAATGTTCAAGAACAATCCTTCTCACGTCATTCCAACGGTCGGTGGAATCGGTGATGCCGCTCTTCAGAGACAGAGATCGGCTGGACAAGAATGATGTATCGACGTAGTAGTGCTCTATCGTCAGCTTAGCGATCGGTCCGTAGAAAGCCTTCTCGGTCGACGAATAGTTGCCGCCTATGCCTATGAGCTTGATGCTTGGGCATTTTGAAAGCATGTTCAGGATCATCAGATTGTTGGTCAGGACCGTGATGCGCATCTCCTGGAGCAGCTTTGCAATGTAGAAGCAGGTAGTGGAGTTGTCCAGGAAGATAGTATCGCCATTGCTGACAAACTGCAGGCATCGGGCGGCAATGATCTCCTTGCTGTCGCGGTACGCCGTCGTCCTTATATTGACGTCTACCAGGTTGTCAACGCCAGTCTGGACATAGGCCCCTCCATAGGAGCGTTTGAGTGTGCCTTCAGATTCGAGGACCTTGAGGTCTCTTCGTATGGTTTCGTCGGTAACCGAGAAGATGCTCGCTAATTCTGATACCGAAGCGCTTTTCTTCTCGCGTACTACCTCTGCTATTTTCTGACGTCTGACTGCACCGATCATTGTCCACCAGTCCGAAGGGCCTTGATATCTTGGTAGAGCATAAATAATGACTCTTTTAGGCTGCTGGCGCTCTGGTCTTTCGCAAAAACTACCGCTCACCGGCAAATCAACAACATCGGGCAAAATCCCAAAATTAAACCCTACATAGATCTGAATGTGCGCGTAATATCAGGCACTGTGTTGAGTGTTTGTGTTGGAAAATGTTGGACTGTGGAAGGGTGGTGAAGATAATGCAACAGAAATACATGTCTGAAGAGGAGGCCCGCAACGCTATCGTCGAAGCCGGCAGGCGCATGTACGAACACGGCTATGTCGTGACCAACGATGGCAACATCTCCGTCAAGATTTCCGACTCAGAGATCGTAGTCACCCCTACGGGGGTTTCCAAGGGGTTCATGACGCCGGAAATGCTGGTGAAGATGAATCTGGATGGCGATGTGCTTGCTGCCGAAGGAACAAAGCCTTCCAGCGAGGTGAAGATGCACCTGCGTGTGTATGCGGAAAGCGACGCGGTGACCGCGGTCGTCCACGCACATCCGATCTATGCAACATCTTATGCGATAGCGGGCATTCCGCTGGATGAGCCGATTCTGTCCGAAGCGATGCTCCAGGTAGGAGCTGTGCCCATAGCTAAGTATGCAAAGCCGGGAACCTACGACGTGCCGGATGGGATCGCTCCCTTCGTGAAGGGCTACGGAGCGGTGCTTCTTTCAAATCATGGGGCTCTGACATGGGGGACGACGCTGGGGGAGGCGTTTGCCCGCATGGAAGTGCTCGAGAACTATGCCCATATCAGCTTTGTGGTGAGTCAGCTCGGGGGAGGACGCGGACTCGATGCAGAGCAGGTGGCTGGGCTTGAAGGCATCCGCAAAGATATGGGGCTCGCTGCGATTGCCATGCCCAAGGGCCGCCCTGACAGGGAGAACGGGGAGGACCTTATTCCATAGGCAGCGCAGTCATCTTCAGGCGCTGATGATGAATGGGGTGAAGGGTATTTCGTTATGCTTTTGAGGAAAGAGCTTGTCAACGTCAACCTCGAGGCATCGTCCAAGGAGGACCTGCTTCGAAAGCTTGCAAACGAGTTTCTGGACGAAGGCTTGGTGAAGCCGTCGTTCCCTCAGGCCATTCTCGACAGGGAAGCAGTGTATCCCACAGGCCTGCCGGCAGTGGCATTTGATATTGCCATTCCGCACTGTGCAGCATCGAACGTCAATGAGACATCGATGGCCGTGGCGACCCTTGCGCATCCCGTCGAATTCCAGCAGATGGGATCGGCGGAAATAACGCTGCATCCAGAAGTGGTCTTCATGCTCGCTATCCAGGATCCAGACAAGCAGCTGGAGACGCTCCAGAAAATCATGGCTGTCATTCAGGACCGCGAACTGCTCGAGAACATCCGCTCTGCAAAGAATGCGGACGAGCTGTACGGCCTGCTGGCACCGAAGGTCAATTAGGGTCAATCTGCCGGAAAGTCCGGCAAAGCGAGGAAGGAAGAAATCATGTCCAAGAAAGTCAAGTTCCTGTCTGTGTGCGGATCCGGCGTGGTCACCTCCCACATGATGGCCAACAAGATCGTCGACATGCTCTCCGATGAGGGCTATGACGCAGAAGCTGACGAGTGCAATCCCTCCGAGCTCGATGGCTACCTGATGCGTGGCAAGTATGACTTCATCGCGAACTCCAGCCCCATCGGCGACTCCCATGGGGTGCCGGCATTCTCTGCAATGGGCCTCATCACGGGTCTGGGCGACGAAGAGTTCCTCGAGCAGGTGCTCGACCTTCTGCACAAGGAAGGCAAGTAGGGCTGGTAAGCAGGAAGCAGCAAATAGAGAGGAAGGGAAAGCATGGATGCATTCCTTAACTCCTTGAACCTGTTCTTCACGACGTTCAAGGCGGCCGTCTTTGTCCCTGTATTCATTTTCATCATCGCTCTTGCCATGGGCGTGAAGCCCAAGAAGGCATTTTTCTCTGCTCTGTCGGCTGGCGTTGGCCTTGAGGGCTTCTCGCTGGTCATCGGCACCTATAGCCCGATTCTCCAGCCGATTATCGACAACATGATCAACTCTGTCGGCATCAATCTGCCAATCGTCGACCTCGGCTGGCAGACGACCTCGATCATCGCCTATTCCTATCAGGTAGGCATGATCTACATCGCTGTCGCTATCGCGCTTCAGGTCATCCTGTATCTTGCCAAGTACACGACGATCTTCCAGGCTGGCGACCTTTGGAACAACTACTCCTACTTTGCCTGGGGCTCCTGCCTCTTCGTCCTGACGGGCAACTTCTGGCTTGCAATGGCATGCATGGTCGTGCAGCAGCTCTATACCCTTCTGTGCACCGAAATCATTGCCAAGCGCTGGTCGACCTACTATGGCTATCCGAACTGCTCCATTGCCTCTCTCCATACTGCAACCTGCGGCATCATCGCTGTGCCGCTGAACCTTCTCCTCGACAAGCTTGGCCTCTACAAGACCAATGCCGATCCCCAGACGCTTCGCCAGAAGCTCGGCTTCATCGGCGAGCCCATGACGCTCGGCCTGTTCCTTGGCATCCTTATCGGTATCATCGGCGATTTCAACAAGCTGGGGGATCTTGCCACCTGGGGCGAGATCACGACGTGCGGCATCGCAACGGCTGCTGTTATGGCTGTCTTCCCGAAGGTCTCGGGCATCTTTGCAGGCTCCTTCTCTGCCATCACCGAAGCTGGCAAGAAGAAGATGAAGAAGGCGGGGACGAGCAATCGCGAATGGTATCTGGCTGTCAATGACGCAACCGGCTACGGTGAAGCGGCAACCCTGATCACGGGCATCCTGCTCATGCCGGTCACCCTGCTTGTCGCCTTCATCCTCCCTGGAAACCTTACGCTCCCGATGCTTGACCTTGTCGCCATTCCTTACATCATCCAGCCGTTTGTGGCCTGCTCCAACGGCAATATCGTCAAGTCGTTCATTGGCGGCCTGGTCTTCATGATCATCGATCTGTACTGCTGCTCGCTGACTGGTGCTGCATTTACGCAGGTCGCAGTATCGACTGGCATTGACATGGGCTCCTATGGCATGATCACTTCTCTTGTCATTCTTGGCCAGCCTGTCGGCGCCATCATCTTCATGGCATTCCTCAGCCAGAATCCCGTCATCATCGCCCTTGTCGTTGTTGTCTACATCGTCTGCTACATCCTCGTCCACAAGAACATGGATACTATCCATGCCTTCATCGAGAACTCTGCGGTGAACCACCAGATTGGCGTTCCTGCACCGGCAGCTGAGTAGCAGCAGGCGATGCGCTAGCCAGAAAGAAGGAGATTCATCCCTATGCCTTCCGCAAAAGACGTAAAGCCGGAGCTCCAGGAGCTTGTCAGGCTGTCCGGTATCCGCATGATCGACTCTGGTCTTACTGTAGCAACCTGGGGAAACATCAGCTGCTGCGATCGGGAGACCGGGCTCATGTACATCACGCCCAGCGGCATGAACTATCATGAGATTGTCGACGACGATATCAATGTGTACGACCTCGAGGGCAATCTCGTGCAGGGACATAGGCGTCCCTCCATCGAGCATGATCTGCATCGCGGCATGTACAATGCGCGGCCCGAGATTTCGGCATGCGTCCATACCCATCCCATCTTCTCGACGGTGTTTTCGTCGATGGGGGAGGATATTCCTATCAATCTTCACGACGAAGCGGCGCAGGCGCTGGGCGATACGGTACACTGCGCGGACTACTGCCTGCCAGGGACGGTCGAGCTGGCAGACGCTGCCGTGAAGGCGATGGGCAAGAAGTCAAACGCATGCCTTCTGCGCAACCATGGCGCAGTCTGCATCGGCGCAGATATGGATGGGGCTTTCAAGGTCTCGACTGTCCTGGAAATGGTTGCCGAGATCTATTGGCGCATCCGCGCTACCGGTGGTACCTACATTCCCATATCCGATGAGAATGTCGCTGCCATGCAGGTGTTCGTCAAAACGAAGTACGGCCAGTACTAGAAAAGATGCATGGAGAGACAGACCATGAAGTACACGTATAAGTTCAAGATTGATGCGCCTACGTTCCGCAAGGCACTGTATTTCAATGCCTTCGCGCGCAAGCGTACTCAGCTGGCTTTTGTGATTGCTGCCTGGGTCGGCGCTATCGTGCTTGCCTGCATGAACGTCTTTGGCGGGCTGCAGCTATCGAACGTCGTGCAGATCTGTTACATCGTGGTGCTGCTCTCTGTGCCTCTGCTTGTCTTTTCATGCGAAAGGGGCTGGCGCGAATATCGCGACAGCGGGCTTCCCGAGCGTGAAAGAAGCGTCTCGATCAGCGATGACTGGATGAAATTCCACATCAGCGGAGATCCATTTTCCGAAAAGGTGGAATGGCACAATATCTCGGCTGTCTTCGAGCTTGCAGAAGAGTTCATCATCTACCGGGATGCCGACCAGATGGTTGTCCTTCCGAAATCGGTGATGGGAGAAGATGACATTCCTCTCATGAGGAGTCTCTTCATCAGCAAGCTGGGAAAGTGCTTCAAGGCACGTGTCTCGGTGCCCCAGAGCGAACGCATGGCGGCATAGTTTCGGAGCCGAAGCTGGTCTAGCGGGGAGCATGCACACTGCATGCTCCCCGCTTTGCATCTTTCGGTGTGGCTGAGGTCTTGGCGAGGATGCAGGCCCCTCCTGGAACAGCGGCAATGCCTTTCCGTTGAAGAGGAGCATGCAGAGTGCCCCCTCTTTCCGCCGCCTGGGCAGAAGGGGCCGCCAATGCTCAGCTGGTATGGACTAGTCTTCGGTCGAGGTGCGCGTGCCGATGAGATGCTCGTCCATGTGCTCGAAGATCTCCTTCACGGTGATAGGCTTTCTGCCGACGAGCTCCTCAGAATCGTTGGTGAAGGTCGCCATCTGTCCAAGGCGGATGGCACGTCCGAAGGTCACCATGCCATCAGAGCAGAAGGGGAAGTTCTTGGCGGTGTCGGCCCACATCTCCTCAGTGGTGCGCGGGACGCCGATCGAATCGAAAAAAGGCATACTGTGCATCGTCGTCGATGTAGCGGTAGGCGACCTTCTTCCCGGTGACCTCGGAGGCGATGGCAAGATAGTCTGCAATGGTCAGAAGCTCGGGGCCATTCACGTCCACGACACGGTCGGAACAGTCGCTCATGGCAGCATAGGCGGCAGCGACGGCGCAGTCGTCGCGCGAGATGAACGCCATCTTCCCGTCGCCCATGTTGTTGGCAAGGACACCATTGGTGTTCTCGAGGGCGTTCACGTAGTTCGAGACCATGGCCTCTGCATACTGGGAATCGCGCATGAAGAGGTGGTGGATGGGCTGGGCAGACATGTAGGCTTCGGTCCAGACGTGGTCGTTCACCTCATAGGTATCGATATCCTTCTCGCCTGCGCCTACGATCGAGGTGTAGACGATGCGGTCTGCTCCTGCCTTCACGGCAGCATCGATTGCATTCTTGTGGGCGGCGCGGCGCCTCGGTCCGACGAAGGGCATGGAGATCAGGATGATGGTGTCGGCTCCCTGGAAGGTCTTGGCAAGGCCTTCGGGATCGTTGAAGTCGGCTACGCGGCAGTCGATGCCCTGGCCCTTGTAGCGGCCTGTTCCCTCCTCGGTCGGCGCTGCGAATATGAGGTCCTCATGGGGCCACTTCTCGAGCAGGACGTTTGCTGCCTTGGAGCCGAAATTGCCGTCGACGCCGTTCAGCAGGATCTTCTTCATGCCAGATCTCCGTCGATGCTGTGTCTTCAGGTACAGATTGAGCATATCGGGAATCTTCCGGCCTGTGCAGAGGCCATCTTGCTGGAGGGCCCATAAGCTCAGCTTATGGGGTGTGTGCCCTGAGTGACGAGCAGATCTCCTGCAGGAACAGCCTGAGCTCGGGGCTCTCGTGTCCCTCTCTCCAGACGGCGGCATACCAGCTTTCGGCATGCCTTCCAGCAAAGGGGCGTATCGCCACATCGGCCGAGCGGACAAGTCCTCTCGAGATGATGGTGATGCCGCGGCCGAGGGAGACGCCGAGGACCAGCTCGTCGAAGGACTGCACATATTCGATGCCTGCTGGCTCGATGCCGTATGCAGCAAGGTTTTCGAGAAACAGGCTATTGAATCCCTGCCCATAGGACTCGTCCAGGGCAAGAAAGCGCCCGTGCGCAAGATCTTCCGGCGTCAGGCAATCCTTCTGGACCAGTGGTCTGTCGAACGAGCAGATGATGCAGAGCTCGTATCGGAAGAGCCTCTCTGCCCTGATCGGGTCATGCGCCCCGAAGGTCTTTGCAAGGCCGAAGCAGCAGTCAGTCTCGCTGCCGTCCCTCCTCGAAAGTGCCCTTCCGGAACTCGAGAGAAATATCGGGATGGCGTCTGCGGAAGCCCTGCGCGAAGGCAAGGAGCTCGGGATTCTCTGCGGCACCGGTGAAGCCGACCGTGATGCCTGCGGTGCCAGAAGAGATGCCCTCGAGAAACCCTGCTGCTTCCTGCTCCATGGCAGAGGCGCAGTCAAAGAGCCGCGTCCCCTCTTCGGTGAGGGAGGGGCGCTGCGCGCTCCTGTCGAAGATTGCCTTTCTGGCCTTCATGGCGGCAAGCTCTGCCATCACGGCAAAGGTCGCCAGCAGGAGCCTCAAGGTGGCAGGGGAGCGCCAGGAGACGCTCGGCGTCCTCTCGGGCCTGGTCGAGGAGTACTATACCGGCCGCAATGTGATCCGCGCCTTCAAGCATGAGGAGGAAAGCGCCAGGAGCGTGAAGGCGGCCAATGAGGCGTGCTGCGCCACCTCGCAGAAGGCAGACTTCCTCGTGAACTGCGTGAACCCGCTCGTCTGCCTCATCGGACGGCTCGCCACGGCGACCGTCGCCCTGATCTCGGGCGTGGCGCTCATCTCGGGAACCATGACCGTCGGTGTCGTCCAGGCCTTCTTCCAGTATATAGGCCTGGTGTCAGAGCCCCTGATGCACGATGTGAGCTTCGTCGCGGAGCCTGGCCAGACCATCGCGATTGTCGGCAAGACAGGGGCCGGCAAGACCACCCTCATCAACTTCCTGATGCGCTTCTACGAGGTGGATGGCGGGCGCATCCTGCTCGATGGGGTGGATACCAGGACGATGGCAAGGGCAGGGCTGCGGAGCAATTTCGGCATGGTCCTGCAGGATACCTGGCTCTTCGAAGGGGCCATTGCGGAAAACATCGCCTATGGACGCCCCGATGCCTCCCGCCACGATATCGTCCAGGCTGCCCGCGCTGCCCGTGCCGACTACTTCATCCGCACGATGCCCCATGGCTACGACACGAAGATCTCGGGCGATGCCGGATTTTTGTCGGTCGGCCAGCGGCAGCTCCTGACGATTGCCCGCGTGCTTCTGGCAGAGCCTTCCGTGCTGATCCTCGACGAGGCGACCTCGAGCGTCGATACGCGCACGGAGGCAGAGATCGGCAAGGCGATGGGGCATCTGATGGAGGGACGCACGAGCTTCGTGATCGCGCACCGTCTCTCGACGATCCGGGATGCCGATACGATCCTGGTGATGGACCACGGCGACATCATCGAGAAGGGCTCGCATGAGGAGCTGCTTGCCCAGGGCGGCGCCTATGCAGCGCTCTACGAGAGCCAGTTCGCGTAGCGCTTGCCGAAAAGAGGTTCCCTTTCAGATAGGGAGCCTCTCTTTGTGCCTATCTGCCCCGCTCAGGCGCAATCCTGCTGGTTGTGCCATCTTCCGAGATCTCTCGTATGGGACGGGCCGGCACCCCTGCGGCGACCGTGCAGGGCGAGACGTCTTGGGCCACGACTGCCCCTGCCGCGATGACGGCAGCATCTCCGATCGTGACGCCTGGCAGCACGATCGTCTTCGAGCCGATCCAGACGTTTCTGCCGATATGGATCGGCTCGGGCAGGCATTCGGCTCTTCTGGCGGGCGCCATTGCGTGGTTGAGCGTTGCCAGCACGACATCGTGTCCGATGAGGGTGCCGTCTCCTATCCAGATGCCGCCCTGGCTCTGGAAGTGGCAGCCGGAGTTGATGAAGACATCCTTTCCCAGGTGGATATTGGCGCCGAAGTCGGTATAGAAGGGCGGAAAGAGGCAGAAGCCTTCGGGCACCTTCTCTCCTATGAGCCAGGAGAAGATGCGGGCGACCTCTTCCGGATCGTGGCAGGAGCCATTGAGCTCTGCCTGGATCATGAGGGCGCGCTGGCTCATGGCCTGCGAAAGGGCAGGGTCCATCCTGCTGCCGCCGCTCATCTCCCGGCATGCCTGCTGGAGCTCCCCATCCTATGCGATATCGAAGGCGGGATCGAGAAAGCGCTCAAGGCTGCATGCATCTGCCATATGCTCCTGCCTCATGCAAGGCTCTTCCGGAAGAAGGCTTCGAGCTTTTCCCAAGGAATGAAGCCGCCCTTGCCGTTGACGGCATCTGGCCCGCCGTCATAGAGGTCGCAGTGCACGGCTCCTGGCACGACCAAGAGCTCCTTGTTCTCGGGACGCACGCCGGCAGCAAGCGCCTCATAGGCGCTCTTTCCCATGTAGAGGGAGTGGGCCTTCTCGCCGTGGAGCACAAGCACCGGCGCCTCGATCTCGCCGATATAGTGCATGAAGCGGGCATTGGCCCAGGAGATGCTGTTTGTGAGGGCCCAGCCGCCGTTCGAGTTGAGCGACCTTGGATGATAGCCGCGGGGCTTCTTGTAGTAGGCATAGTAGTCCTGGACGAACTGGGGAGCGTCTTTCGGAAGAGGGTCGACAACGCCGCCTGCCAGGGCATAGGAGCCAGAGCGGAAGTCTTCGGTGCGCTGCTCGGAAAGGGTGCGGCGCAGGCGCGTTCTCGCCTCTGCGGTGTCGTCTGCATCGAAATAGCCGCAGGCGGAGACGCGGCACATGTCATACATCGTCACGGCGGCGCAGGCCCTGATGCGGGTGTCTGCCGCTGTGGCATTGAGGGCGATGCCACCCCAGCCGCAGATGCCGATGATGCCAATGCGGGAAGCGTCGACGTCGGAGCGGCAGGAGAGGTAATCGACCGCTGCCTGGAAGTCCTCGGTGCTGAGGTCGGGGGAGCTCATGTAGCGGGGATATCCTCCCGACTCTCCGGTGAAGCTCGGGTCAAAGGCGAGGGCCAGAAATCCCTTCTCCGCCATGGTCTGGGCCCAGAGCCCGCTTGCCTGCTCCTTGACGGCGCCGAAAGGTCCCGAGACCGCAAGGGCGGCAAAGCCGTTTTCGGGGACCGGCATCTTCGGGATATAGAGGTCTGCCGCAAGGGTGATGCCGAAGCGGTTGGGAAAGCTGACCTTGGCGTGCACGACCTTACCGCTCCTGTCGAAGGTCTTGTCCCATTCCGGAGCGAGCACGAGCTCCTCCTGGCGCACAGACGTGTTGGATGAGATATCTGTCATGATGGATGCCTTTCCTCTGGCGGGCCTGCAGGCAGCACCCCGCATTCTCTGATGCATCCATCATGGACGCAGCCAAGACATTCCGCTAATGGTTATTCAGAATGCAAGATAGTCGCAAAATGCATAACAAAGGACTGCAAGAGCAGAAACGGGCATGGCCAGGGAGACTTTGCGCTGGACAGAGGCCAGATAGAGGCTTGCTGTTGCTGACGCAATGACCTAGTATATGGATTTAAAAATAGATCTATATTTAGCATCACTATAAAGGAGGCCAATTATGGCAGTCATGCCCACCATCGGCATGTCCGACGCAAAAGCCAACTTCAGCCGCCTGACAGCTGAAGCCAACCGCACTGGCTGCTCGGTGGTAGTGTTCAAGAACAACAAGCCCTGGGTAGAGATTCGCCCGCTGGCGCATGAGGAGAATGGGGTGCCAGACGAGACGCGCGAGGCCATGGAAGAGGCCGATGCCCTGGCAGCAGACCCCAACCATATGACCTATCAGACCGCAGAGAGCCTGTTCTCGGCGCTCGGCCTGTAATGTATACGGCATCCTTCACCCCACGCTTTCTGCGTGACATAAAGGCATGCAGGAAGCGCCATTGGGACGAACAGGCTCTCAAGAAGGCTATCGCTGATTTGCTTGTGAGCGACGAATGCGGAATCGATCTCCGCTATCGTGACCATGCGCTGACTGGTGCCTTTGAGGGATACAGGTCCATCCACGTGGACTCTGTATCCAATCCGCCGAAGGACAAGTGGGTGCTCATGTACAGATGCTCGGGCTCCGAGCTTATGCTCGTGCGCACGGGCACCCACGCTGAAGTCTACGGGAAGTAGGCATGGAGATACGCACGCTTCGGTACTTCTTGGCGGTAGCACAGACGCAGAACATGACCCGTGCGGCACAGGAGCTCCATGTGACGCAGCCAACGCTCTCGAAGCAGATCAAGGCGCTCGAGCAGGAGCTCGGCCAGAAGCTCTTCATCCGCCACAGCTTCTCGATCGAGCTGACAGAGGAGGGCAGGCTCCTGCGGGAGCGCGCAGCAGATCTTGTGGCTCTGGCCGACAAGGTCGAGGATGAGTTCGCTTCCCTGAGGGATATCCAGGGAGGAGATATCCGCTTCGGCCTTGCCGAGTCATGGCAGGTACGCCTGCTGGCACGCGAGATCGCGCATCTTCGGAAGAGCTATCCGGGCCTTCGCTACCATATCGTATCTGGCGATACTGCCCAGGTCGCAGAGCGGCTTGACCGTGGCGTCATCGATTTCGCCCTCCTGGCAGAGGAGGCAGATCCTGACCGCTATGAGTCGCTGCGCTTTCCCGAAGCAGATATCTGGGGACTCATCATGCCGGAAGGCGATGCGCTTGCTGCCCATGACGGGATCGTTCTGGATGATATCGTGGGCCTGCCGCTTCTCTGCTCGGGGCAGGGGTGGCGCAGGGACATTCCTCGCTGGGCAGGCGGGCGCATGGGGGAGCTTGTGCTGGATGGGGAGTTCTCGCTTTCCTACAACGCATCGCTTTTCGTGCGGGAAGGCATGGGATACCTTCTGACCTTTGACCATATCGTGGATGCGGGTGCAGGATCGGGGCTCGCATTCCGTCCGCTCGTGCCCCGGCTCGAGACCGAGCTCTATCTGGTCTGGCGGAAAGGCCAGCTGCTCTCCCGGATGGCGCAGATCTTTCTTGCGGCTATGGAGGAGAGCTTCGGCGAGGACATGCAGGCATAGAAATAATGTCCAGCCCGACACGCTGCGCCATCCGTGTCGTTCTGCCCCCATCCGCCTTCTGGTTCAATGGCCTTGTGCATAGGCACCGAGAAGGTGTCCTCCGATGGCCAGGGAGGCCAGAACATGGAACAGATGAATACGGACAGGATCTATGCAGAGCAGATACCTTGCCACAGCAGCGCGCATGGACGAGGCCTTCCTGTCCCTTCTGGGGGAGAAGGAGTTTCCCTACATCACCGTGAAGGAGATCTGCGCCCGGGCAGGCGTCAACCGCTCGACGTTCTACCTGCACCATGAGACGATCGAAGACCTTCTGAGCGAGAGCGTCACCCATATGAACCAGGAGTTCATGGGATTTTTCGGGGATGAGGCAGGGCAGTTCATCGAGCGCCTTGCAGCCTGTCCGCTGGAGGAGCTCGATCTGATGACGGCAGAGTATCTCACTCCCTACCTCACCTTCGTGCGCGAGAGGAAGGCGCTCTTCAGGGTCGTCGTCGAGCATCCTGCCACCCTCAGGGCAGACTGCATCTACGAGCGGATGTACGAGCCCATCTTCGAGACGATACTGGAAAGGTTCGGCATCCCTGAGCGAGACCGTGCCTACCTCATGGCGTTCTGCATCCAGGGCATCATGGCCCTTGTCGCCCGCTGGCTCGAAGGCGACTGCCAAGATTCGATAGAGCATGTCTGCGCTGTCATCCGCCAGTGTGTCCCGCGGGTCAGGCTGCCTGAAGCCTCTTGAGCATCAGAGCCTTACCTTCTGTGCACGCCTGCGCCATTGGCGTGGCGTGCAGCCGGCCCAGGCACGGAAGCGCTGGTAGAACGAGGTCAGGTTGGCGATGCCTACCTCATCGGCAATCTCGTATATCGGCTGGTCCGAGGCTTCCAGAAGCACCGTTGCACGCTTCATGCGCTCGGCATTCACAAGCTGCTTGAAGGTTGTGCCAGTGCTTTCGTGTATGGTGCGGCTGAGGTAGCTGCGCTGGTAGCCAAGGTCGGCTGCCATCTTCTCTATGCTGCCCGCGCGGAAGTTTCGGGCGATGTATTCACGGATCGTTCCCATAAGGCGGGAATGCCCTACGAGATCAGGGTGGCGCCTGCAATCGGCGAGGGAGGCGTCTACGAAGAGGGGACCGGACGCGAAATCCGCGTCTATGAGGAGGTCGACGCCCGCCCCATCGTGGATGACCTCGTCGCGAAGCTCGAGCTCTTCGAGGAAGGGCTGATCTAGCGCATCTGCAGTTCCCAGAGTGTGCATGGTATCTGCAAGAGTGCCTGGCCGGATGTGCGGCCAGGCACTCTTTGCCTGCACAGGCCTGAGGCTTCATGGCGGGAGCAGGCCTGGCTACTGGACAGGGCCGATGATGTCTTGCTGGAACAGCAGACAGATGGCAGGGCTGTCTGCGGTGCTGTCAGAAGGACGCCTCTACCACGTTCATGAGCTCGAAGACTGCCTTCGTGAAGGGGACCGGGATGCCTTTCGCCTCTCCCTGCCTCACGATCTCGCCGTTGATCGATCCGATCTCGGTCCTGCGCTTCTTCATCACATCCTGCGCCATGGATGGATAGTGGTCCTTGTGGTGGACGAAGCTGTATTCGAGGGAGGAGATGACGCGGTCTTGAGAGGCACCGATGCCGGAAGCCTGGGCGACGGAGGCAGCTTCGCGTGCGATCTGGAAGGCGAGATCACGGCCTTCGGGCACTTTGCCGATGCCTCCGCAGGGCACGTGCGCCAAGGCGCACGTGCTGTTGATGGCGGCATTGAAGGCGGCTTTCTCCCAGATAGCGACAAGGACATCGGGGAAGATCTCGGCGGCAAAGCCAGCCTTCACAAGAGCATCTTCCACTTCCGTGACAGCGGGGCGCATCTTTCCGTCAGCCGAATAGAGGCGCACGAATCCGGCGCCTTCCGTGCGGATGGTGCCGGGGCCAGTCACATCGCTTGCGTAGTTCGTGACCCCTGCAAGGATCTGGGAGCGTCCGACGAAGCCCTCGATGAGCTCGATGTTCCCGAGCCCGTTCTGCAGGGTGAGCACGGCGGTGCCGCTATCGATGAAGCCCTTTGCAGACTCGAGGGCAGCTCGGGAATACATGGTCTTCGTGAAGAGAAGGACAAGGTCCTGCGGCTCTTCGAGCTCATTGCCCCGGCAGGCAGCTGCAGGAACCCGATGGGTGCCTTCTTCGTCTTCGAGGATGATGCCGCGTGCATTGATGGAGTCGATGACGGAAGGGTTCACATCGACCATCGTGACATCGTTTCCCGCCTGGGCAAGCCTTCCTCCGAAGAGGGTCCCCATGGCGCCTGCTCCTATGACAGCTATCTTCACCGTGCGATCCTTTCTCTCAGCTTTCGGGGAACTTCTCCAGGGCATAGTCTCCCCGCGCGTAGCCGAATTCTGGCTGGGGGAGGTCGAAGCGCCTGAAGCCATGGCTCTCATAGATATGGATGTCAGCGTGGAGGCTGCTGTTCGTGAGGATGTAGATGCGCCGTGCACCGTGGGCGGTGGCCCAGGCCTCCGCAGCTTCGAAGACGGCAGTCCCTGCTCCGGGGTGGGGAAGGCAAGGATCGCTTCCGAGCTTCGCGAGCTCCCAGACGCCCTCTCCCTCTTTTCTTGCCATGCAGGTAGCCAGGGCATGGCCCTGCTCATCCAGAGCGAAGAAGATCATGCCGCCCTGTGCGAGCTCCTGGTCTATCCTATCGAATTCGGCCTGGTCCCGAGGCTCCACCGCACCGAAATAGCGTTCAATCCACCAGGTATTGAGGCGGATGAAGTCAGCCTTCCTGTCGGGAGTATAGGAAACGATCTTCATTGCTGCCATGGCTCCTCCCTCTGCCGCGAGCGCTGGATGATGCGCTCGATACGCTCCATCGAGTCCGCAATCTCTGCGCACTCCTCATCCGTAGCGCCTGAAAGGATGCTGCCGACGAGAGCGCGTCCCTCGTCGATGAGGACGGCTGCTTCATCTGTTCCCCTCGTTGTGAGACCGAGGCGCTTGCAGCGGCCATCCTGCTCATCGGGCGTGCGGCGAAGGAGGCCGTCTTCTTCGAAGCGGCGCAGAATGCGGCTCAGATACCCCTTGTCGAGCTTCAGCTCTTCAGCGATGTCGCGTGCCGTGCATCCAGGATGCCTTCCGATCTCTATCAGCACATCCGCCTCCATCGTGGACCAGGAGCTTCCGAGATAGCGCTGATTGAGGAGTCCCATCATCGGCACGTAGTGGCGGTTGAAAAAGCGAATCCGATCGATTGACTGCATTCTTATCGGCATGGCAGGCCTCCGCATCATCGTTGCTTCAGTCAACTATATACTAAGGATATTTGTTGATTATGTCAACAAATATCGAGGAAGGAGGAGATCCGTCCAAGCCGAAAGACGGAGATGAGGGCGCACAGAAAGCAGCGTTGTGCATCAACGTGATAATAGATGATAAAAACAAATGTTCTATTTCCAGTAGCGGGGTCAGAGAAGCTGCAGGCAGATGCGCTGCAGAGCTTCTGCCTCATCGAAAGAATGCCTTCTGATGATAATTGGTGATAAACAAAAGGCGCGGCTGCGCGGCAGGGGCTGTGAGCGGAGCATTTATGCTGCATGCACCCCGAGCTGCCTGGACTTTGCGGAAAGCCTTCTGGATGCAGGGGCCAGGCAGGCCTCTGATGGTGCAGGGCTGTCGATGAAGCATCCTTTCTGCATGAGGATGCAGGGATGCGCTGCCGTGATAACAAGTCGGATAGAAGAGAAAAGAGCCCCCCTGGCAAATGTGCAGGCAGATGGCCTGTGAACCGCAGTTTCTGGATGCGTAGCGCAAAGAATCGTGCAGAACGTGAAAATAGGCGATAAACAAATGGGACTGCATGAGGCGGATGAAAAAGCATGGGCGCACCCGTCTGGCGCACCCATGCTGGCAGCGATTTGTCTTGCGGATCAGGCGATATCGCGGTAGTCGATGAGCTCGAGGCCTTCCTGTGCTTCAAGCCAGGTCCTGAGATCAGGGTCGATCAGAGCATCGACTTCCTTTGTGCGATTGATGGTGAGGGAGGAATGTCCCAGGATGTAGGCATCGAGGTATCCCGGATGGAACACCATGACTCCGGTCTCGCCGTCCTTGAGGCCCTCTGCCGTGCGCCGGATGAAGTCTGCCGGATGGTACTGCTCGGGTGGCAGCATGTCCTCGCAGAACATGCGGACCTCGGTCGTGCCGCAGAGGACCTTGTTCGCAGGGTCGAAGGAGGCCTTCTGTTCGCGCAGACCATGGGCATGTGCCACATCGGAGATGGCGCGGTTCAAGGTCTCGGACATCACGGCATGGGCCTCGAAGTAGTCGGGCTCATGCCCCACGAGTTCGAGGAAGCGCTGGTGCTGCGCCTCGATCTCGCGCACAGCGTCGTCGTAGTCGACGAAGTCGATGCCCTCCTTGAAGCTCTGGCGGAAGGTCCTGCTGCTCTTGAGCTGGCCCTCTTCATCCACCAGGCTCGGAATCGTCGCAGGGTCTGCGCACGGCGTGCCGAGGCAGACATTCGTATGCTGGCCGATTGCGATGTCTTCGTTTCTGAGCCAGGAGAGCCCGCGTTTGGCCTCCGGCATGTTCGGCATGAGCCCCACGGAGCGTATGACCCCATCCTTCACGGCACGGACGATACCGAGATTCACGGCGTAGCTGTATCCCAGGTCGTCAGCTCTCAGAAGCAGACGCTTCATGTGCAACCATCCTCTCTGTTCGCTTGCTCATCCATCTTATGCCTTGAGCGCTGCCTTCTTTGCAGCAGCTTCTTCTGCGGCCTGCCTATCGCCTGCAAGCTGCTCCTTCGTGAAGCCGAAGGTGTAGGAGATGGCAGCGGCGGCGATGAAGGCGACAGCAGAGGCGATGCAGCCCATGGTCATGTTGAAGGTTCCGCCGGCGACGAAGCCGACAACGCCCAGAATGTTCGTGGCACCGAGGACATAGGTCGTGACATGGAAGATGCCTGCAAGGGCACCGCCGATAGCGCCGCCTGCAATCATGCCGGCAAAGCAGTGCGTGTACTTGAAGCCGCAGCCGTAGAGCGCAGGCTCCGTGACGCCGCCGAGGATGCCCGAGAGGAAGTAGCCGAGGTTGGCGCCGCGCTCATCGGGCTCCTTGAGACGCAGGAATGCGCCGAATGCCATGCCCCAGGTTGCGAACTGGGCAATGCCGCCTGCAACCATCACGCAGGAGTCGGAGCCGAGCGTCAGGAGCTGCATGATGCCGAGGGTGAGGAGCACCTGATGCATGCCGGTCATGACCAGGAACTCCCAGAAGGCTGCAATGATCGTGAGGGCAAGGATGGTCGCGATGCCGCCGGCGTTGCCGAACGAGAACATGAAGCTGCCGATTGCATTGCCGAGGACAGAGCCGACAGGTGCAAGCGCGCAGAGGCCCACGGGAACCATCACGAACATCGTGAGGAAGGGCACGAAGACCGTGGAGAGCATGTCGGGGATGATGCGCTTGAAGAGCTTTTCCACCTGCCAGAGCACCGGCATGCAGAGAAGGATCGGAAGCACCGTGTTCGAGTAGGTATTGAGCATGGCGGGCAGCCCATAGACCGACGTGAAGGCCTGTCCGGTATCTGCAGCGGCCGTGACGATGTTCACGAAATCAGGAGCGATGAGGATGCCTCCCATCATCATGCCGAGCATCCTGCTTGCGCCGAGCTGTGCTGCTGCGGCATAGCCCAGGTATATCGGCATGAAGTAGAAGCCGGCGTCGTAGATCCAGTTGTAGAACAGGTTGTAGATCGCGCTGTCGGCAGCCCAGACGTTGAGCATGCCGGGCCCTGCGATGACGGCGATGGTGCGGAACATTGCTGCGCCCATCATGACCGGGATGGCCGTGACCATCGTCTTCGAGAGGTAATTCAGGATCGCATTGCCGACGCGCTTTGCCGTCCACGGCTGCTTCTCGAGGTTCTGGTCCAGATTCTCGTCGACCGCGCCGCCGGCAGAGACGCCGAGCTTCACGATCGCGTCGTAGACCTTGGGCACATTCTGGCCGATGATGACCTGGTACTGGCCGCCCGACCACTGGCAGCCGAGCACTCCCTTGATGGCCTTGATCTCATCGTCGTTCGGGATGGATTCATCCTTCAGGTTGATCCTCAGCCTTGTCATGCAGTGCGCGATGTTGGTGATGTTGTCCTTGCCGCCGACTGCGTCGAGCACCTGATGCGCGATCTGTGCGTTGTCTGCCATGCCTTCTCCTCCTTGTGGACAATGTCGTCCTTCAGCGCTTCTGTCCTGTGCTGTGGAGGATGGTGCCTTCCTTCGGGCGGGAAGGATATCAGCCATATTCATCCGACCAGATTGGCGGTTCTTCTCCGGGGGTGGCCATTTTGTTCCGGCTCTGCGGCGGCCAATTATGCCCGGCTCTAACACTGGCCAGAGATCCAGCTATCCTGAAATCCCGCGGCCATCTCAGAAGCGAAGTGGCGAGCTGTACTGAATGAATCCGATTTCGCTAAGGATTCGCCCCTCAATATGTTCCTGATTGCAAGGGAGCAGCCTCAGGAAGCATTGATGCCAGATTGCTTCTGTCTCTTCATGGAGCTTCCTCTTGCCCTGCATGAACCCCTGCATTCACTGACCAGGAACAAGGGACAGATGCGAGATTCTGTGCTGTGAGTTCCAAGAGAAGGGCGGAACCCTGAAGATTCCGCCCTGGAAGATCTGTGCCTTATGGATGTGCTTCTGCCAGTCTCCTAGCTTCGGTATCGTGCCATCATCTCGGAGAAGAGCTCCTGCACCGAAGGCGGCGTGTAGGTGATTGCATTTGCGCCGGCTTCGATCGTGGCAAGGATGGTATCGGGCTTGTTGCCGCCCGTCGCGATAATGGGGACATTGGGGTGCTTCTGCCGGATAGCACGCACGATATTGACGGTATCCTTGCCGCCTGCGACATTCAGGATGGCAGCGCCAGCTGCCAGGCGGGCATCGATGTCGGTCTGGGGTGTCGCGACCGTCACGACGGTCGGGATATCGACAGCGCGGGAGACGCCGAGCAGGTTCACATTCGAGATCGGCGCATTGAGGACGACGCCCATGGCACCCTGGGACTCCACGTCCTTCGCAAGCGATATTGTTCTCATGCCACGTGTCGTGCCGCCGCCGACGCCGCAGAATACCGGCACGCTCGCAGCGCTGATGATGGCAGCGGAGATGGACTGCTGGGGCGTGAAGGGATAGACCGCAAACACGGCATCCGCATCGCAGTTCTTGATGATGGCAAGGTCGGTCGTGAAGACGAGGCTCTTGATCCTTCTGCCGTAGATGACGATGCCGGAGGCACGTCTTATCTCCTGTGGCATCTTCAGGATGTTGTGGCGGAGCCTCGACTCGATGGAGGGGACGGTACGCTCTTCCTTGGGGATCTGAGGGTTGCCCGAAAGCGGGGGAGCGCTTTCCACGACGGGGGGATTGCCGGGATTGATGGGCTTTGCTTCGGGCATGGGGCACCTCGCTCTGTCTTTGGGATTTTTGCTGCCTTCATGCTACCCACCTGCGCGGGTTTTACGCTTTTCGCAGAACAAATTTCTGTGGCTGCAACAGATGGCTTTGAATGCTACGGTTGTAGCAGCAATAGACCATAAGAGAGGAATCTATGGGCACACCGCTCCTTCTTCATGCCTGCTGCGGGCCCTGCTCGCTCGAGCCGGTGAAATATCTGCGCGAGGAAGGCTTCGAGCCGACCATCTGCTGGACAAATCCGAACATCCAGCCCATTGAAGAGCATGACAAGCGCCTGAAGACCCTGCTTGCCTGGGCAGATGAAGTGGCCCACGTGCCGGTGATCGTTGCAGAGGACCGCCGCGATCTCTGGGAGGCGAAGGTGGCGCCAGCCGGGCTTGCGCGCGAGGCGCGCTGCCGTGCCTGCTACCGCGTGCGTCTCGAGGAGTCCTGCAGGGTAGCGAAGGAAGAGGGCTTCCACTACATCTCGACGACGCTTGTCGTCTCGCCCTACCAGCTCTTCGATGCCTGCCATGAGGTGCTTTCGAAGCTTGCGCCGAAGTATGGCCTGGAGGAGGTTTGGCGCGACTTCAGGCCCCATTATCCGGAGTCGGTCACCGATTCCCGTGCGCTCGGGATGTATCGGCAGAACTACTGCGGCTGCCGCTTCTCTGCGGCAGAAGCTGCCATCGAACGGCATGAAGCACGCGACATGCGCAAGGCCGAGCACAAGGCGAATCAGGCAGCAGCTCGATGTGTGCCTTGTGCACAGTGAGCCTGAAAGCTCAAAGCGCGCTATCATCAACAAGGCATAACGTAAAGATCAAAAAGGATTATCTCTATGCGCACTGACGATTTCGACTATCCGCTGCCTGATGAGCTCATCGCGCAGGAGCCGGCAGACCCGAGGGATTCCTGCCGCCTCTTCGTGCTGCACCGCGAGAACGGTGGCCACGAGTACCGCACGTTCACCGATATCGGCGAGTACCTCGAGCCGGGAGACCTGCTCGTCGCAAACAAGACCCGTGTCATGCCGGCACGTCTCGTCGGCAGGAAGCGCCAGACAGGCGGCGTCTCCGAGACATTGCTCCTGAAGCGCCGCGAGGACAAGGATCCTCTGGGACATGTCTGGGAGTGCCTCGTGAACCCGGGCAAGCGCCTGAAGCCGGGCAATGTCGTCGAGTATCGTCCAGGTGGCGCCCATGCACTGGAGACGGCTCCGGTCGTCCTTACGGGCGAGATCGTCGACTACGTGGACGATTCGCGCGGCGGCAGGCTCGTGCGCTTTGCGCCGGCAGAGGGGCTTACGCTCGACGAGGCCATGCACAAGGCAGGACATGTGCCCCTGCCTCCCTACATCACGCAGTATGAGGGCGACCCCGAGAAGTACCAGACCGTCTATGCCATGCATGAGGAGCACTCCGCAGCAGCCCCGACAGCAGGACTTCACTTCACGCCTGAGCTCATCGAGCGCCTTGAGAAGCAGGGCATCGGCTGGAAGACTGTGGAGCTCGAGGTCGGCATCGACACCTTCCGCCTCGTCGAGGAGGACGATCCTACGAAGCATGTCATGCATACCGAGCGCTATCACGTCCCGCAAGATGTCGTGGATGCCGTGCATGCAACGAAGGCAGCGGGGCATCGCGTGATTGCCGTCGGCACGACGAGTGTCCGGTCGCTCGAGAGCGCCTGGGAGGCAGATGCACCGGTCTCCAATCCTCCGGTAACGGCACGCCGCTTCGAGGATGCACAGGATTCTGCCAAGGTCACGGGCAAGGGCGATATCGTGGAGCGCAAGAACGCCACGACGAACCTCTATCTCATGCCGGGCTCGACCTACCACGTGGTCGATGCCCTGATCACGAACTTCCATGTGCCGCGCTCGACCCTCATGATGCTTGTCTCCGCCTTCGCGACGAGGGACCAGATCATGGACGCCTATCAGGATGCAATCGACCACCGCTTCAGGATGCTTTCCTTCGGCGATGCGATGTTCATCGACTAGGCCATCTGCAGCATATCAAGCTATGAAGAAGGCCGGATCTGCGTGATGCAGGTCCGGCCTTCTCAATGCTCTGCAGATGTTTGCTTCTAGTGCGTCAGGAACCAGATAACGAGGAGGATGACGGCAGCGATTACGATGAGGAGGGAGATGAAGGTGATGCGCTGCTTTCTCGTGGAGCTCCTGAGCTGCTTTTCGGAGCGGGCAAGCGAGCTCACTTCCTGCTTCTGGATATCGACGAGGCGCTGCTTCTCTGCCACGGATTCAGCGAGCTTTTTCGTGACCTCGGGGTGGGCATGGATGTCCTCTGCCTCATCGAGGAGCTTCTGGGCGGCCTCGATATTTGCCTGAGCCGTGTCGCGGTCCTTCGAGGCATCGCGGATCCCCATCTCGCGCTGCACGACATCGTTGTCGAGCGTTGCCTCCTCGGTCTGGAAGCTCTGGTAACGCTCGTCGTACTCGGCCTTCCGACGCTTGGCTTCGGTGCTTGCTTCCTCTGCTGCTTTCTGCGCGGAATCGAGTGCCTGCTGCTGGTTCCAGAGATGGCGCTGGGCGGCATCGACATTCTTCTGTGCCTCGTCGGTAACCAGGGGGATGTCTGCCTTCGTGCTCTCGAGGTGTGCCTTTTCGGCAGAGATCTCCTGCTCCATGCGGGCAATGGCGCCAGCATCGGTATCAGGCCTGCCTTTGAGCTCCTCGAAGTCGGCATTGAGCTTGCGAAGACGTGCCTGGGCATTGTCGTAGGCCTTGTTCGCGGCAGAGATCCTCTGCTCGCGGCGTGCCTGCGCATCGTTTGCCTCGGTCTGTGCAGCCTTGGCGGCCTTCTTCGCCTCGGAGAGGAGCTTTGCCGTATCGTCAGCGCGGCCACGGGTGGATTCCATGACGTTCTGGAAAGGCTTGAGCGCTTCTGCATGCTCCGTGCGCATGGCTTCGAGCTCGCCGGCCAGCTTGTCATGCTCTTCCTTCAGGGCCTCGATGCGGCGCTCTGCTGCGGCCTTCGCCTTCTCGGCATCCGTCCTGGCCTTCGTCTGCTCGGAGACGATCTGGGCGTAGCTTCTCGTCACATCGATCCTGTGGTCGAGCACCTTCTTGTCCTCGGCGAGTGCGGACTCTGCCTTCTTGAGCTCGGAGCGGGCATTCGAGTGCTCCTTCGAGGCAGCGTGCACCTGCCTCACGGCAGCAAGGCCGCCTGTGAAGCCAGAGGAGCCCTTCGGCTTCTTCTGTGTCTTCTGGTCCTTCTGCTGCCTCTTGTCCCTGCGCCTCTCATGGCGGGGCTTCTTCGTATCGCTGCGCTCTTCTGCGTTGTCCTGCATGGTTTCCAAGCTCCTTGGTGCTTCAGCATGTACATGTACCATTTTGGCGCATTTCCGCCCGCCGCTGCCCAGAAATAGGAAAGCGGGTGTCATTTCATGCCATCGCGGACAGCTGCAGAGCTTCGAGATGGAGGGAATATGCTGGAACATTCTGGATTCTGCGTAGTGAAAAGAAAGTGTGTCACAAGTGCACAAGTTTTGTTACAGTAATAGCAAATGCGCATTGCGGGGCAGCCCGCGCGCTCCATTGTCGTGTCAAAGGAGAAAAAGATGGTTTCCAAGCAGACGACCATTGTCAACGCAACTGGTCTTCACGCACGTCCCGCTTCCCAGTTTGTTGCTGCCGCGAAGAAGTTCCCCTGCAATGTGACGATCAAGGACCTCACGAAGGGCTCCGCTCCCGTCAACGCTAAGTCCATCATGATGATTCTCGCTGCTGGCCTCGCAGCTGGCACCAAGGTCGAGGTTGCCTGCGACGGCGACCAGGAGCAGGAAGCTCTCGACACCCTCGTTGCCCTGATTGACGACGGCTTTGGCGAGAAGTAGTCAGACACCTGCACTCAAGCAAGGATTGGCCGGTACAGCCCGGTGCCCTCAGGGCATCGGGCTGTGCTTGTTTGATCTCGATGGAACGATCCTGACCCATCACCAGGGCATCGCCCCTCGGGTCACGGCTGCCATCAAGCTGCTCCAGGACCACGGCGTCGCGACAGCGGTCTGCAGCGGACGACCCCGTGGCCTCATCGAAGGTCCGGTCACCGAAGCAGAGTGCATGGACTACTTCGTGTCGGCCAATGGTGCCTGCATCGCTGACAAGGACCTCAAGCCGCTCGTGCGCAGGCCTATCGAACGCGAAGATGCGCTTCGCATCTTCCAGGCATTCAAGCCGCTCCACGCTGCCTGGCATGTCCATCTCGGGATGGACACCTATGCAGAGATCGGCGCGATCTCCTATATGACGGGACAGGCAGAAGGGAAGAGCGAGGCATCGCTCCTCTCTCTCATCAAGCGCTTCCGCGATTTTCCGGTCGGCAAGCTCAAGGGCTGGCACAACTGCATCTCGGTGCTGCCGAGGCTCAAGGAAGCAGAGGGCGGGATCGAGAAGCTCGACTGCTCCTTCCCGGTGCCTGAGAACATGAAAGTCGCCGAGCGCATCCTCGAGCAGGAAGGCATCTGGGAGTTCGCAGAGATGGGCACAGCCCAGATCGAGATCACGAAGAAGGGTGTCACGAAGGGCACGGGCGCCGAGGTGCTTGCTGCCTATCTCGGCATCCCGAAAGAGGCGACCGTCGCCTTCGGAGACGGCGGGAATGACATGCCGCTCATCGGGCACGTCGGCCATTTCGTCGCAATGGGCAACGCGACGGAAGAGCTCAAGGCCAAGGCAGACGAGATCTGCCCGAGCATCGATGAGGACGGCGTCGCCGTCTGGATCGAGTCGGTGCTCGAAGAGGCACATGCATGCGAGAAGGAGTCTCCACGTGGCTAGCAATCCGAATTTCACATTCACGGTCCAGGCAGAAGATCCGAAGACCCATGCACGTGCAGGACTCATCCATACCGAGCACGGCGACATTCCGACACCCATCTTCATGCCGGTCGGCACGAAGGCGACAGTGAAGGGGATCCTCCCTGCCCAGCTCGAGGAGCTTGGCGCCAAGATCATCCTCGCGAACACGTACCATCTCGCGAACAGGCCGGGAGCCAATCTTGTGGAAGAGATGGGCGGCCTTCACGAGTTCATGCAGTGGCACCGTCCGATCCTCACCGATTCGGGCGGCTTCCAGGTCTTCTCCCACGGCGAGTTCACGAAGCTCTCCGATGAGGGCGTGACGTTCCGTGCGGTCGACTACGATGGCTCCTACATCCACTGGACGCCCGAGGACAACATGCATATCGCAGAGCAGCTCGGTGCCGACATCGTGATGCAGCTCGACCAGTGCCCGCCCTATCCGGCAGAGCGCCCGTTCGTCGAGCGCGCCGTCGAGCTCTCGAGCGCCTGGGCAGAGCGCTGCTTTGCCGCACACACCCGCGAGGATCAGGCCCTCTTCGGTATCGTCCAGGGCGGCATGCATATGGACCTGCGCCTGAGGTCGCTCAAGCATCTCGAGGAATGTGCCGACTTCCCTGGCTACGGCATCGGCGGCTACTCGGTCGGCGAGGATTTCAAGACGATGTGCGAGACGCTCGATCCGCTTGTCTCCGAATACATGCCGAAGGACAAGCCCCGCTACCTCATGGGCGTCGGCAACCCGACGACGCTCGTGCATGAAGTGGGCTGCGGCGTCGATATGTTCGACTGCGTGCTGCCGACGCGCACGGCGCGCATGGGAACCGCGTTCAGCCATGAGGGAAGGATGAACCTCAAGAACGCGAAGTACACGCACGACCATGGCCCGCTCGACGAGAAGTGCACCTGCCCGGTCTGCACGGGCGGCTTCACGCGTGCCTATATCCACCACCTCGTGAAGCAGCAGGAGATGGTCGGCGCCATCCTCCTCTCGATGCACAACATCTATTTCCTCCTCGAGCTCATGCGCCAGGCACGTGCAGCCATCTTTGCCGGCACGTACAAGGAATTCGAGGACGAATGGATGGCATCGGAAGCGGTGCACGACTTCTGATTGCGCACATCTAGGCATTTTGCCAAACGATTCCGTGTCCCTATAATGGTTCTGTTGCAGATACGATGGACCATAGGTTCCAGAAAGTTGCAGGGACATGGCAAAGAACAAGAAGGGGCAGGTGCCCCATGATTCGGGTGTCGCGCGCTGGAATGCCACAGAAGGCACGTCAGCCACGGCACCCAAACGTCCGAAAACACGATCGAAGCATCGCCTGAGCGCGAATGCGCGCCGCTGGGTCTCGACGCTCGTGATCCTCGCGGCCGTCTGCGTGGCCTGCGTGATTGCCTTCACACCGCTCGGCACCTCGATCAATCAGGGCCTCGATATCAAGGGCGGCGTTTCCGTCATCCTGACGGCTTCGAAGTCGGATGGCTCGCAGCCGACATCTGACGATATGGCTACCGCCACATCTATTGTCCAGAACCGTGTGAACTCGCTCGGTGCCTCCGAGGCGACCGTGCAGCAGCAGGGCGCAAACTCCATCCTCGTCCAGATTCCGGGCGCGACGGATGCCGAGACGGCGGTCCAGACGATTGGCCAGACCGGACACATCGAGTTCGTCCGTCTCGACGATATCGGCGACGCGGATGCACTCCTCAAGATCCAGAACGGCCAGGAGGATGTCCAGCTTGCTGACGGCTCCTATACCGCCTTCATGGACGGCTCCTACATCACGAAGACCTCGGTCGCCCAGTCACAGACGGGCGAGTATGTCGTGAACGTCTCGTTCAACAGCGAAGGCGCCCAGATCTTCGGCGATGTCACGACCGAGCTTGCCCCGACGAAGGGCCAGATCGCGATCGTGCTCGACGGCGTCGTGAAGTCTGCGCCTGCCGTCCAGTCTGCCATCACGGATGGCAATGTCTCGATTTCGGGCTCGTTCACGCTCGATGATGCGAAGAGCCTGAAGACGGTCCTCGACTCCGGCTCGCTGCCTGTGACGCTCACGTACTCCGAGTCCCGCGTCGTCGGACCGACGCTTGGCCAGGACTCCCTCCAGCAGGGCATCCTCGCAATCGCGACTGGCGTCGCGATCGTCGTGGTCTATCTCTTCTTCTTCTACCGTGGCATGGGCATCCTGACTCTGGGATCGCTTGCCTGCTTCGCTGTCCTCTATCTCGGCCTTCTTGCGATCCTCTCGAAGAACGGGCTCTTCAGCCTTACGCTTCCGGGCCTTGCCGGCATGGTCTTGACGACAGGCTCTGCGGCCGACTCGTCAATCCTTGTCCTCGAGCGCTTCCGCGAGGAGATCAGGATGGGGAAGAGCGTGAAGAACGCCTCGATCTCCGGCACGAAGCACGGCATCAAGACCTCGCTTGACGCCGATATCGTGACGCTCGTCTCCGCTGTCGCGCTCTTTGCGTTCGCCTCCGGCACCGTCAAGGGCTTCGGCCTCAC
Organism: Atopobiaceae bacterium; assembly: GCA_051876355.1. GTDB lineage: Bacteria > Actinomycetota > Coriobacteriia > Coriobacteriales > Atopobiaceae > Olsenella_L. Next base: position 160,204 of record JBJEHU010000037.1, read on the forward strand.
ACTGGCCCTGGGCGTCGCCTGCGACATCGTGACCATGTTCTGCTTCAAGGCGCCGGCACTGCGCCTCCTTGCACAGCACCAGATCGAGGGCCATCCGAAGTTCTGGGGCATCGAGGAAGATCTGGAAGAGGCAGAAGCCGTCCGCGATGCACGCGGCGTGAAGGGAGGTGTGGCCCATGCGTAGCCACTTCAAGGGCGAGATCCAGTTCATGAAGCACCGCAAGGTCTTCTTCATCATCTCCGGTGTCCTCATTGCCCTTTCCATCATCGGCATCCTTGCCCGCGGCCTCGTCTTCGGCATCGAGTTCATCGGTGGCACCGAGATCGATTTCCGCGACACCGGACAGATCACGATCGAGCAGATGAGGGACGCGCTTGCTGATGCGGGCGAGAGCGAGGCCACAGTCCAGACTTCGGTCACGGATGGCGCTACCGGCTTCCTCGTGCGCTCCGGCACAACCGACCCCCAGACGGCTACCGACCATGCCAACCAGGTCGCAGACAAGCTCGGCCTCGAGGATTCCTCCTACCAGGTCACGACGATCGGCCCTGACTGGGGTGCCGATGTCACCCGCTCGTCGCTTCTTGCCTTCTTCGTCGCAATTGCTGCCATCATCGTCTATGTCTCGATCCGCTATGAATTCAAGATGTCGATCTCTGCCGTCATCGCCCTCGTGCATGACCTGCTGATCACGGTCGGCGTCTATGCGTGGACGCAGATGCCCATCACGCCGAATGTCGTGGCAGCGCTCTTGACGATCATGGGCTACTCGCTCTACGACACGGTCGTCGAGTTCAACCGCATCGACGAGAACGCAAAGCAGCTCTCTGACGGCAAGCACCACACGTACGACGAGATCGCGAACTTCTCGATCAATGAGGTCATCGTCCGCACGATCAACACGACAATCACCTCGGTCGTCCCGGTCATCTGCATGCTTGCCATCGGTGGCTCGACGCTGCGCGACTTCGCCTTCGCGATGTTCGTCGGCGAGCTTCTCGGCACCTACTCGAGCTTTGCGGTCGCTTCCCAGATCCTCTGCCTCTGGAAGTCCAAGGAGCCCAAGTGGGCAAAGATTGCAGCCAAGTACCGCGATACGGCGACACCTGCACAGGAGGCCTGACCTTCATGGCAGGCCTCAAGGGAAGCAGACGCTGGGATGTCCTCCCTGGAGATGCCGAGGCCACTTCGAAGCTGGCGCAGGCGCTCGATGTGCCGCCCCTCGTGGCACGCGTGCTCTGCGCCCGTGGCATACGCGATGTGGAAGCGGCAAAGCGCTTTCTCACACCCTCGCTCGAGCGTGACTGGCAAGACCCTCTACTGATTCCAGGCATGAAGGAAGCGGCGGACCGGGTCGAGGCAGCGCTCGACAACGGGGAGCAGATAGCGGTCTTCGGCGATTTCGATGTTGACGGCATGAGTGCGACCTGCCTTCTGACGCTCGGTCTACGGGCGCTTGGAGGCAAGGTCGCTCCGTTCATACCGAACCGCTTCGGCGAGGGCTATGGCCTCTCGCGCGAGGCGCTCGCACGCGTCCAGGAGAAGGCATCGCCTGACCTCATCGTCACGGTGGACAATGGCATAGCAGCGAAGAACGAAGTCGAGTGGCTCAAGGATGAGGGCATCGACGTCGTCGTGACCGACCATCACGAGCCGGGAGACCTCGTGCCGGAAGGCGTCCCGGTCACCGACCCGAAGATGGAGGAAGACTGTCCGAGCAGGGACCTCGCCGGCGCCGGCGTGGCCCTGAAGCTTGTCCAGGTCCTGGGCGAGCGCCGCGGAAATCCCGATCTCTGGCGGCGCTATACCGAGGTCGCGACCCTCGGCACAATCTCCGACATGATGGACTTGAAGGGCGAGAACAGGGCCCTTGTGACGGACGGCCTGGCACGCATGAGGAAGACGGACCGTCCGGGCATCGTCGCTCTGGCGGCAAGCTCGGGCACCGATCTTTCGACCGTCACGGCAGACAGCCTGCCGTTCTCGCTCATTCCCCGTCTCAATGCGGCAGGACGCATGGGCTCTACCGATGTGGCCTTCCAGCTCCTGCTCACGGACGACAAGCAGGAAGCGACCCGTCTTGCCGGGCAGCTCGAGGCCATCAACTCGGAGCGCCGCGAGATTGAGGCAGCGCTCACCGATGAAGCGATGGCAATGGTCGATGCGCTCTATGAGGGCGGACGCGTCATCGTCGTCGGCGGCGAAGGCTGGCACGAGGGTGTCAAGGGCATCGTCGCCTCGCGCATGGTGAACAAATACCATGTGCCGGCGCTCCTTTTCACGATCTCTGACGGTGTTGCCAGAGGCTCTGGCCGCTCCGTGGGTTCGGTCGACCTCTTCCACGCCGTGGAGCAATGCTCCGATCTCCTGATCCGCTTTGGAGGACATGCAGGAGCCGTGGGCGTCACGCTCGATGCCGCGAATCTCGATGCGTTCCGTGACCGCATGGAAGCCATCATGGATGCGCTTCCGGCAGAGCAGTTCGAGGACAAGGGCGAAGTTGCTGCAATCGTCTCGCTCTCGGAGATCGACCGTCCGACGATTTCTTCGCTCGAGATCCTCCAGCCTTTCGGCATGGGCAACAAGAAGCCGCTCTTCGGCGTCTGCGGCGTCACGATGAGGGGCAGGGCACGCGTCGGCACGAACGGCGACCATCTGCGCTTCGTCGCAAGCGATGGCACGCATGCCGTGCCCGCCATCATGTTCCGGACGCCCCATATCGAGAAGGCATCGGCCTACGACGGAGCGGTCGATCTCGTCTTCGAGGCCGTGAACGAGACCTGGCAGGGGCGTACGAAGCCGAAGCTCATGGTCAAAGACATCATCTACAGGACCCCTGACGACGACGGTGCAAAGACGCAGCCGACGCTTGCCGACGAGCTCTACGAGCATGCGTCTGAGGTCCTTTCGGTGCCTGAGCATATCGGCATCGCCGAGGCGACGAGGTTCCGGACGCGGGTCGTGAGGATGCCCGAGGGCACGGATGCGACGCAGCTCTCAAAGGGAGATGCGCTCTCCATTTGCTCTGATGGCACGCCGGACGCCTGCTCGCTTGCGCTCGTGACGAGGCACGGCACGGTGCTCGGCCACCTCCGCCACCATATCGCAGCGGCGCTCGTGCCTGCGATTGAGCGGGGCGTCACATACCACGCCGAGGTCTGCAGCATCGTCTGTGCGACGGCAGCGCATGATGCTGCCATCGATATCCAGGTCATACGCCAGACGAAAGAAGCGCCTGCCCAGGGCCATGAAGCCAGAGGAGGGCGGCACCTCCGCCAGGAGCTTTCTGGACTTGCGCCTGACGATCTTGCAGAGCGTCTTTCCCATCTCTTCATCGGCGACCACGAGCTTCTGCCGGCACAACGTGAGGCACTCAAGCTGCTCGGCCAGGGCAAATCCTGCTTCTGCGTCATGGCTACCGGCCGCGGCAAGAGCCTCATCTTCCATGTGCATGCCGCGCGCATGGCGCTTGCGGAGGGCAAGGCATCGGTCTTCGTCTATCCGCTCCGCGCCCTTGTCGCAGACCAGCGGGTGCACCTCGAGGAGGCCTTCGGCGCCCTCGGCATGTCCGTGCGTGTCCTGACCGGTGCGACCGGTCAGGGAGAGCGTGAGGACATCTTCTCGGCGCTTGCCGCAGGAGAGGTCGATGTGGTACTCACGACGCCCGAGTTTCTCTCGGTGCATGCACGCCGCTTCGCGAAGGGCGGACACATCGGCTTTGTCGTCGTCGACGAGGCCCACCATATGGGCCAGTCAGGCCCCCAGAAGCGAGACGCCTACAGCGAATTTCCGCGGATTCTCGAGACGCTGGGACATCCCGTCTGCTTGGCCGTAAGCGCAACGGCGCCCGATGTGGTGGCAAAGGAGATCTGCCGCCTGCTCCAGATCCCGAAATCGAATGTCTTGATCGACCGGACGAGCAGGACGAACCTCGAGCTCGACGATCTGCGCGAGCTCCGCGACCGCGAAGCGGCGCTCGTGCATATCGTGGCGACAGGGGAGAAGTGCGTCTGCTACGTGAATTCACGCGAGCAGTCCGTGGCCTTGGTGCGCATGCTCAGGCATGCCGTGCCGGACGAGGCAGGACGCATCGCGTTCTACAATGCTGGCCTCACGCGCCGCGACCGCGCACGTGTCGAGCATGCGTTCCGCGAGGGAGACCTTGCCTGCATTGTCGCGACCTCTGCCTTCGGCGAGGGTGTCGATATCCCTGATATCAGGAACGCCGTGCTCTTCCACCTGCCATTCTCCGAGATCGAATTCAACCAGATGTGCGGACGTGCCGGCAGGGACGGCAAGCCTGCACAGGTCCATCTGCTCTTCGGCAGCAGGGATGCACGCATCGACGAGCGCATCATCGCCTCGGCGGCGCCTGCACGCTCCGACCTCGTCGTCCTCTACCGCACGCTCATGCAGATGGCACGCGCTTCCCAGGAAGCAGGCGGCGACGGCAGCTTCGATGCTGCGAACGCGGATATCGCAGAGGCCTGCCTTGCGGCAGATGACCGGTCGCATATCGATGAGGGGTCGGTCTCTGCCGGCATCCAGATATTCCAGGAGCTCGGCTTCCTCTCGACGAGCGGCTGGGGATCCCAGCGTCGTATACTCATGGCTAAAGCTCCTGCCCGCATGGACCTCGAGCAGTCCATACGCTACCTCGAGGGCATGCGTGCACGCGAGGATTTCGCCCGCTTCCGGGACTGGATCCTCACCGCGACCGCACAGGAGCTCACCTGCTCGATATGCAGGCCGATCGTCCCGCACTTGGGACGTACCGTCGACGGAGAGGAGTGAACCATGGCAGAACATGCCATTCCGAACGCAGACAACTGGCGCCTCCTCGAGGTAACCTGCTCCCGCTACATGGACGAAGAGGCGGTCTCGAAGATCAACGAGGCCTACCACTTCGCTGCTGAGTTCCACAAGGATCAGAAGAGGCGCTCTGGCGAGCCCTATATCAACCATCCGGTCGAGGTGGCCCTGATCCTTGCAGACAAGCTGCATATGGATGAAGACTCGATCTGCGCAGCCCTGCTGCACGATACGGTCGAGGATACGCCTGCCACGCTCTCGGACATCTCCGAGCGCTTCGGCGATACCGTGGCAGAGCTTGTGGACGGCGTCACGAAGCTCACCTCGATCGAGGTCGAGTCGATGGACGAGAAGCAGGCGCTGAACCTGCGCAAGATGTTCCTTGCGATGTCGAAGGACATCCGTGTCATCATCATCAAGCTTGCAGACCGCCTGCACAACATGAGGACCTTGGCGGCGCTGCCGCCTGACCGGCGCATCTTCAAGGCGCATGAGACGATGGATGTCTATGCGCCGCTTGCAGACCGTCTCGGCATCAGCTCCATCAAGTGGGAGCTCGAGGACCTTGCGTTCTACTATCTCGAGCCCGAGGAGTACCAGAGGATCGCCCGCATGGTCCAGGACTCGCGTGCCCAGCGCGAGCAGGACACCGATGAGGCGATAAAGGTTCTGGACGACGAGCTCAAGCGCGCCGGCATCAAGAACTTCCAGATCACAGGGCGCCCGAAGCATCTGTGGTCCATCTACCAGAAGATGCAGAGGAAGGACCTCGAGTTCTCCGACATCTATGACCTCATAGCCTTGCGCGTGATCGTGCATACGGTCGGCGAGTGCTATTCCGTCCTGGGAGCTGTCCACTCGCTCTGGCATCCTCTCCCCGGACGTTTCAAGGACTACATCGCGACGCCGAAGGCAAACCTCTACCAGTCGCTCCATACCACGGTCATCGGTCCCGATGCCCGCCCGATCGAGATCCAGATTCGCACCGTGCAGATGCACGAGCAGGCAGAATATGGTATCGCGGCGCACTGGCTCTACAAGAAGTCCGGCAACTCGCAGGGCATGATGAGCGCAGACGACAAGAACATCGATTCTGCCATCAACTACATCAGGAAGAACCTCGAGTGGACGACCGAGGGCGATATCGACGATGCCCATGAGTTCCTGAACAACCTGAGGGTCGATCTCTTCGAGGACGAGATCTTCGTGTTCACGCCGAAGGGCGAAGTCATGAGCCTCCGGCGTGATTCGACGCCTCTGGACTTTGCCTACGCCGTGCATACGGAGGTCGGCAATCACTGCGTCGGTGCCAAGGTGAACGGCGCCGTCGTGCCGCTCACGTACCGCCTCAAGATGGGCGACCGTGTCGAGATCCTGACGAACAACAATGCCAAGCCGTCCCGCGACTGGGTGAACATCGTCGAGACGCCGTCTGCCCGTGCAAAGATCAGGAAGTACTTCGCCTCCGTCACCCGTGCCGACGATATGGAAGCCGGCAGGAACGACCTTGCCCACGAGCTCAGGAAGCGCGGCTATGGCATCTCCACGCCGCGCGTCCAGAAGGCCTGCGAGAAGGTGCTGCCGCAGTTCGATGTCCATACGACAGACGATCTCATGGCAGCAATCGGTGCCGGCAAGTACACGCCGAAGATCGTCGCGAACCGCCTCGAGGAGGTCATGCTCGAAGGCACGCCCGAAGCGAATGCCCAGGCGCAGGCCCAGGCTGACCGCGAAGAGGAGATGCGCCGTGCCATCATGGAGGACCGGCCGCTCATCAAGCGGCCGAAGCCGACCCGCGAGGAGCGCAAGAAGCGCTCGAGCTGCGGCGTGATCGTGAAGGGCGACCCGGACCTGATGGTCCACCTTGCCCATTGCTGCAACCCAGTCGCCGGCGATGATATCGTGGGCTTCGTGACACGCGGACGTGGCGTCTCGGTCCACCGTGCGAACTGCCCGAACGTGAAGGGCCTCATGGAGCATCCTGAGCGCATGATCGAGGTCGAGTGGGATACGTCGGGCGCTACGGAGTTCCAGGTCGAGATCGTCGTCGAGGCGTCGGACCGCATGGGGCTTCTCAAGGACGTCACGATCGCAATCAACGATTCCGGCGGCAATATCCTTTCCGCCGCGACCCAGACCTCGGCCCAGGGCGTGGCGCGCCTGCGCTTCCTCATCGCGATCTCCGATGCATCGCTGCTCATGCCGCTTCTGGCCAACGTGAGCCGTGTGCCGTCGGTCTTCGATGCACGCCGCATCATGCCGGGTGAAGGGTCGAGCCAGATGAAGAGGAGACTCTAGATGACAGAGCTCAAACAGTTCGTGGTGAGCCCCTTCCAGACAAACTGCTACGCCGTGATATCGAACGGCCACTGCATGGTGGTAGATCCAGGAGACCAGGGTGCCCGCATCGCCCAGGAGCTCACAGATGTCACGGTCGACCTCATCGTCTGCACGCATGGCCACAACGACCATGTGTCCGGAGTCAAGGCCCTGAAGGAGGCCACGGGTGCCACATTCATGATGCCCGAGGCTGACTATGCGTGGGCAAAGGAGCACTCCGGCAAGGTGGACGGCTCGGGCATGGCATACGGGGAGCAGATTCCCGATGCAGACAAGCTGCTGCATGACGGGGATAGATGGAAGCTCGATGAGCTCTCCTTCGAGGCGATAGCGGCTCCGGGCCATACGCCGGGCGGCATGGTGCTTCTGGGAGAGGGCTTTGCCTTTGTGGGAGATACGCTCTTCCACCTCTCGTGTGGCAGGACCGACCTTGCCGGTGGCAGCCACGAGGAGCTCATGCAGACGCTTGCCAAGCTCAAGCGCCGCATTCCTGCCTCCTATACAATCTTCTGCGGCCATGGCCCTGAGACGACGATGGCAGAAGAGCTGGAACACAATCCGTGGCTCCAGGACGGCGTGCATGAGTCTGATGGCATGCACTAGCCTGGGCAGATTGTGAGCGCTCAGAACTTCCGAAAATAGTCGGTTGTGCCGCATGGGAAGTATGCTAAAGTACCACTTGCGCAAAGCGCATGTCGGAGTGGCGGAATTGGCAGACGCGCTAGCTTGAGGTGCTAGTGACTGACTAAAAGGTCGTGCGGGTTCAAGTCCCGCCTCCGACACCAGCGAGTGTCCAGAGAGCCCCGGATGGGGCTCTCTTCATATAGAGACAGAGAAACTGGCTGTTCTGGATGCCTGGCATCTGGTATAGTTTGGGAGCCTGTTCAAGGCACACATGCCCGAGTGATGGAATTGGTAGACGTGACGGACTCAAAATCCGTTGGCAGCAATGCCGTGTGGGTTCGAGTCCCACCTCGGGCACCAGGGATATGAATGAGGCCGGAAGCTTATGCTTCCGGCCTTCTTTCTTGCTGGGATGTGCTCTGTGCTAGCGGAGCGGATCCTCATGTCCTGAAGGCGCAGCCTTCCTGGAGAGATGGTTGATGCCAGACTGCTCAAGGGTCACGGCGCAGGGGACACGATGCTGAAGGACACGCTCGACGTTTCTCCTGTCGCTCTTCTCATAGAATGCCTCGGCCTCTGCCTTCTTCATGCCGCCCTCGACCTTGCGCTCGACGAGGCGTGCTTCGAGCTCGGAGGGCGTGGCCTCGATGAAGACGGAATCGTTGCAGTAGGCACACAGGCCTCTCCAGCCACGCTCGTCCAAGAGCAGGTAGTTGCCCTCGATGAGGACGATCCTCGTGTCGACGGCGATAGCGTTCTCCTCGACCTCGTGGGTCTTCCTGCTGTAGGCAGGCATGAGGACACGCTTGCCGCGCTTGAGCTCGATGAGCTTGGCACGGAAGGCATTGAGGTCGAAGGTCTCAGGTGCACCCTTGATGTCGGAGAGCCTGACTTCACGGCCATCGACGTCGGCCACGTTCGATCTCAGATAGGAGTTGGGATAGTGGAAGCCATCGAGACTTACCGCTGTAAGCGGCAGCGCCCCCTCGACCGTCTGGGAAAGCTCTTCGAGCGTCTGAGCGCAGCAGGACTTGCCGGTTCCCGGCGCTCCTGCCATGAAGACGATCATGCGCCTGCCGAGGCCGCGTGCGAGGTTCGACCAGCGCTTCACGAGAGGTATGAGCACCCCATCGATCGTAGCCGAGTCATAGGCGGCCTTGACCTTGAGGCCATTGACGCTAAGTTCGAATTCCTGCATGAGGTACAGCTCCTCGGTCCGTGCGAATGTGCATCGACTAGTGTAGCAAGTGGCAGGCAGCTGGAACACGAATGTTTGCAGGGATAAACGTTTCCCACAAAGCAGCATCACGGGCTGAGAGCCCTTCTGCTATGATGTGCTGTGAAGAGATGGAGAAGAGCGGCTCCGGCTTGCATGCATGCGGGTGGAGGCGTACACTGTCTTTTCGTGTTAACGAAGCGGGATGCGTATGCGTCCCCACCTTGCGGCGCCTTGAGCAGCTGTCTGGTCAGACAATATGAGTTCACCCTTTTGGGCCCATGTCTTCTGGCTGCTGCTTCGCGTGCCGGGAGATTTTCTTTTATGTGGCAGGCAACTGCCAGAGAGAGGAAGGTGTCGGCGATAGCTAAGTCCGATGAGCCCCGCATCAACGGGGAGATTTCTGCTCGTACTTGCCGTCTGATTGGTGTGGATGGCTCGCAGCTTGGTCTGTTTGGCGTCCGCGATGCCCTGCGCATTGCCGAGGAACAGAATATGGACCTCGTGGAGATTGCCCCCAACGCAGAGCCTCCCGTCTGCAAGGTCATGGACTACAGCAAGTACAAGTACGACCAGGCCCGCAAGGCCAAGCAGGCCCGCAAGAACCAGGCCAAGATCGAAGTCAAGGAAATGAAGTTCCGCCCGAAGATCGACAAGGGTGACTACGAGACCAAGAAGAACCACGTGCTCCGCTTCCTGAAGAAGGGTGCCCGTGTCAAGGTCACGATTATGTTCCGCGGCCGCGAGATGGCTCACCCCGAGCAGGGTCTCATGGTGCTCGAGAAGCTTGCGGACGAGCTCAAGCCTTTCGCTACGGTTGATTCCCAGCCGAAGATGGAAGGCCGTAACATGCACATGCTGCTTTCTCCCATCAAGGGTGCCTTCGACAACGTGGACACGGGAGAAGATAGCGAGACAGAGAAGGAGAACTGAGTATGCCTAAGATGAAGACGCACAAGGGTACGGCAAAGCGCTTCCGCCGTACGGGTACCGGCAAGATTATGCGTGCCAAGGCTTACAAGAGCCACATCCTGACCAAGAAGTCCCCGAAGCGCATTCGCGGCTTCCGCCAGGAGACCACCGTCGCTCCTGCAGACGTGAAGGTCGTTTCCGCCCGCATGGGCAAGTAAGCATTGCATTCAGCAACTAGGAGTTGATTAGATATGGCACGTGTCAAGCGCGCAGTTACCGGACGCAAGAAGCGTCAGACCCTGAAGAAGCTCTCCAAGGGCTACTACGGTACTTCCTCTCGTACGTTCCGCGGCATGAAGGAGCAGGTCGCTCACTCCCTGCAGTACCAGTACCGCGATCGCCGCAACAAGAAGCGCGACATCCGCGCTCTCTGGATCCAGCGCATCAATGCTGCTGCCCGCATGAACGATCTGAACTACTCGAACTTCATGCACGGCCTCAAGCTCGCCGGCGTCGATCTCGACCGCAAGGTCCTCGCACAGATCGCCTACGACGACCCCGAGACCTTCGCAAAGCTCGCCGAGGTTGCCAAGAAGGCACTCGCAGCTGCCTAAGCTGTCTTGCATCGAAGATGCAGTAGCGCCCCTGCTGAGAAGCGGGGGCGCTTTTTCATGCCGAGAAACAGGCAGGGGAGAGGCATCCATCGCTGGAGAAATGGTTGCATCGAAGCGGCCCCAGAGACGCTCCAGGCCCATCTGAGAGCTCCAAAGACGTTCCTGCCTGCAGGAGCCAGAAACTTCCCATATACGTCCGCAGCACGACTCGATGCCTGCTGCATAGGGATGCGCTGCCTCGACACGGCAGGCCCGGACATGCATATGCCTCCGCCACCTGAAGACGCCTCCGGAGTGCATGCGGGGATCTATGGGACAACGGAGAGGCAAGGGAACAGTGCGGCGTGAGATGGCCTCTCAGCGCCTCTCCCTATGAAAGGAGCTTCCACCTCTGGGGCGGAAGCTCCTTTGCTGTTCAGAGATGCAATTGCCTCTCAGTGCAGATGATGGTGGCTGTGGTGCTCGAGCTTGTTCTCTTCTGCCTTGAAGGCCGGATCGTCCGGCGTGATCAGCGTGTCGTCGCCGGTATTCGGATCCTGATGATGCAGGAGCACCGGCTCGAAGAGATGGAGATGGCGGCAGAAGAGCGCCGAGATCACGAAGAGGAGGAAGAAGATGCCTATGCGGGGCCACAGCGTCACTTGCGTCATAACGTACGACCCGATGCAGAGGACGCTCGTCCAGGCATACATCAGAAGCACAGCCTGCTTCTGGTCGAAGCCTTCTGCGATGAGGCGATGATGGATGTGGCCACGGTCTGCCTGGCCGATGCTTACATGGCCACGCATGCGCCGGACGATGGCAGAGAACGTATCGATGATCGGGATGCCGGCAATGACAAGAGGGACGATGATCGTCGTGAGGCCCGCGATACGGGTGACGTTCAGAAGCGAGATCGTGCCCAGCGCGAATCCTATGAGCATCGAGCCCGAGTCGCCGAGGAAGATCGAGGCTGGATGGAAGTTGTACTTCAGGAATCCGAGGCAGGCACCGGCAAGGGCGATGGAAAGGCCTGCGGCATCGAAGCGGCCGCCGCCGAAGGCGATGATGAACATCGTGAAGCTCGCTATGACGGCAATGCCTGAGGCCAGGCCGTCGAGGCCGTCGATCAGATTGAAGATGTTCACGTAGGCAACGAGGTAGATGACCGTGATCGGGTAGGTCCAGATGCCGAGCTCGATGAAATCGCCCGTGATGGGGCTCACGATGTTGCCGATCACGAGGCCCGAGGCGGCAGCGAAGGTCGCTGCGAGCACCTGTCCCAGAAGCTTCTGGTGGGGCCTGAGCGAATATTTGTCGTCGAGAAGGCCTGTCACGAAGATCGTGACCATTGCGATGCCCAGGAGAGGATAGTTGATGGCGCGGCTCCTCGGCGGCATGATCGAGAACGGCCAGCCCAGGTAGCGGTAGCCGAAGATCTGGAGAAGCAGGGCGACGAGCAGCCCCAAAAAGACCGCGATGCCGCCCATGCGCGGAATCGGCGTCGTATTGATGCGGCGCTTCTCCGGATAGTCGATGGCATCGACCTTCCAGGCAATCTTCGAGGCGAGAGGCGTTGTTAGGAGCGTCGTCACAAGGGCGCTCAGGAAAAGCATGATATAGGGCACCCAGTGCTCGATACGCACGCCATACCTCCTGTTCCTGTTCCGCGTCAGCTTCGATTGAGATAGAACCTCTCAATCATACCGGAAAGGGATTCTCAGGAAAACGTTGTGTGCGGGCATGCCACAAAGCAGGCAGAAGTATTGGCTCGCTGCAAGCAATCTCAAGTATTTCCCGTGTGCAAGGTGCAAGTCAAGACTGTGCAAGCCCGAGAACTTTTCCTATCATTGGTGGTGCCGTCCCCCTGCAGCACAAACTGGGTGAACCGACACGTATTTTCAGGGAGTCCATATCTCGTTCCCAGTACAGGTATCCTTCGGTGTTAAGGAAGCTGGAACAGGCGACGAGGACACCCACCTTAGCAAGGTGGGTTCATAAACGTTCTGCAGGAGGCGGCATCTTATTGTTTGCATGTCCTGCTGCCGATATTGTGGGGCGCTCCAAATTGGGCATTGACATGACCTGCGCGAATTGCGAGAATATCTAACGCACTGCCCAGACGGGGATGTAGCTCAGCTGGGAGAGCGCTGCCTTCGCAAGGCAGAGGCCGAGGGTTCGAATCCCTTCATCTCCACCATTTGATTATCGGACCCGGATGCTTATGCATCCGGGTCTTCTTGCATGAAGGAGACCTATGGATTTCCTCTCGGAGGATGCATTTGCCACCTGCACGCTGTGTCCCAGGCACTGCGGCGCGAAGAGGAGTGCCGGCAAGGCAGGCCTCTGCGGCGCGACGGCAGACCTTCGGATTGCGCGTGCCGCGCTCCATTTCTGGGAGGAGCCGCCGATATCAGGCGAAGCCGGGTCGGGCGCCATCTTCTTCACGGGGTGCCCTTTGCGCTGCATCTTCTGCCAGAACCACAACATCTCGCAGGAAGGCTTCGGCCACAAGATTACGGTCAGGCGCTTGGCGAAGATCATGCTCGAGCTCCAGGACCAGGGAGCCCTGAACATCAATCTTGTGACGCCCTTCCACTATGCACCCTACGTGCATGAGGCGCTCATGCTTGCAAAGGACGCTGGGCTCACGCTGCCGATCGTCGCGAACACATCGGGCTATGAGCTGCCGGAGCTTGTGCGGGAGTTTTCAGACGATATCGATATCTGGCTCACGGACTACAAATATGCATCGCCCGATCTTGCGGGAAAGCTCTCGGGTGCGCGTGACTATCCAGAGGTTGCCCATGCTGCGCTTTCCGTCATGCATGAGGCACTCATGGCCAAAGGCGGAAGGAAAGAGGATGCAGACGGGCGCATGCTCCAGGGTATCATCGTCCGCCATCTTGTGCTGCCCTCCCATGCAGACGACTCCTGCCATGTGCTCGACCGCGTATGGGATCTCTGCGGCAACGACGTCGACATCTCTGTCATGAACCAGTACACGGCAAACGAGCGCTGCCGGAAGATGGGCGGGCCCCTTGCCGGCGCTGTCACGGATGCGGAGTATGAGCAGGTGCTCGACCATTCGGACGACCTCGGCTTCGAGCGCCTCTGGTGGCAGCAGGGCGGCACGGTCTCCGAGAGCTTCGTGCCGGCCTTCGATGCAACCGGCGTGGAAGGCCCGGAGCTCTGATGGAAGGGCGCCGATAGGGGAATAAGCACTTTTAAGCATGCAGATACCTACCAGAGATTGGTGAAGCAGATGGACGAGAACAAGAGCACGGAGCTCACAGACGACGAGAGGCGCGAGCTCGAGGAGCTGAGGGCCGAGAAGGCAAAGCGCCAGGAGGCTGCCAAGGCTGCCCAGGAGCGCGCAGAGCTCGAGCGTCTCCGCTCCGAGAAGGCCGAGGTCGCAAAGGAGCAGGAAGAGATCAGGCATGAGCAGGCGCAGCGCGAGCGCGGCCGTGCGCTCATGGAGCCGGATGACGACCTCAAGATGCCGCTTGGCCAGAAGATCACGATCGCGGCCGTTGTCGGCATCGCCCTCGTCTTCCTCCTTGTCAACATCTTCGCATAGCTCAAGGATTATGCAGGAAAAGTGGTACCCTTTACCTGCTTACATATCAGGCTGACAGTACAGGGGGTCTTCCTTTATGTCGCTGACCGATAGGACGAAGCCGACCGATGTCGCGCTCAATACCGATCTCTATGAGCTCACGATGGCTCAGGGATTCTGGGAGTCAGGGCTTGCCGATACCCAGGCATGCTTCAATGTCTTCTTCCGCGAGAATCCGTTCGGAGGTGGATACGCGGTGGCCTGCGGCATGGGCCAGATTGCAGACCTCGTCGAGAACTTCGTGTTCGACGATGACGCGCTTGCCTATCTGAGCTCGCTTCCCGCACCGGGCGGCGGCCGCATGTTCAAGCAGGGCTTCATCGACTACCTCAGGGACTTCCGCCTGCATGTCGATGTGTGGGCCATCCCCGAAGGCGACATCGTCTTCCCGCGCGAGCCCATGGTCAGGGTCTCGGGCCCAATCATCGACTGCCAGCTCCTCGAGACGGCGCTTCTGAACCTCGTGAACTTCCAGACGCTCGTGGCCACGAAGACCGCCCGCGTCGTCCAGTCGGCACAGGGTCACCCCGTGTCTGACTTCGGCCTCCGTCGTGCGCAGGGTCCTGATGGCGGCCTCGCTGTCGCCCGTGCCTCCTATGTGGGCGGCGCTTCCTCGACGTCGAACATCCTCGCCGGCAAGATCTACGGTATCCCTGTCTTCGGCACGCATGCCCACTCCTGGGTCATGGCATTCCCGTCGGAGCTCGAGGCATTCCGCGCCTTCGCGAAGTCGAGCCCGAAGAACTGCGTCCTTCTTGTCGATACCTACGACGTGAAGAAGGGCATCCAGAACGCGATCACGGTCGCAAAGGAGATGGAGGCACGTGGCGAGCGCCTCGCTGCCATCCGCATCGACTCCGGCGACCTTGCAAAGCTCTCGAAGCTTGCCCGCAAGGAGTTCGATGAGGCAGGCCTTCCGTATGTGAAGATCTCCGTCTCGAACGACCTCGACGAGTACACGATCCAGTCGCTCTTCGCGCAGGGTGCCCCGCTCGATTCCTTCGGCGTCGGCACGAAGCTCGCGACCTGCGACCCGCAGCCGTCTTTGGGCGGCGTCTACAAGCTCTCTGCCACGAAGGCAAAGGGTGCGGACAAGTGGACGCCCGTCATCAAGCTCTCCGAGATGAGCTACAAGCGCACGATTCCTGGCATCCAGCACATCCTGCGCTTCACGGATGCGGAGGGCGTGCCTGTGGGCGACATGATTGTCGATGACGCGGTCGCGCAGGATACGTCCTCGACCATCGTCGATATCATGGACCCCGACTATACGTACGATGTCTCGGGCTACGAGTCCCATGAGCTCCTCGTCCAGCTCGTCGCAGACGGCAAGCGGACGGGCGAGCAGACAACGCTCGAGCAGTCGAAGCACCGCTGCCGCGAGGCGCTCATGCACCTAGATCCGGCGGTCAAGCGCTTCTTGAACCCCCAGTTCTATCCGGTGGGCATGGAACCGGGCCTCGCGAAGCTCAGGAGCGATCTTGCACGCGAGGAGCGTGCCGGTTCTGGCCGCCATACGGTTGCATAGCGCTGCATATTTCACGTAAAGTGACGATGCCACCCTGCTCAGATGGGCAGGGTGGTATCTTTTCACATGTTGGATATCACAGGCAGAAGCATGCCTGTTTCTAGAGAAGGAGCTGTCAGAGATGCCCGAGACCCTAGATCAGCTGGTTCGTGCCGCCATCAGCGCGGCCCAGGAACAGGGAGACCTCCCTGAATTTGCCGTGGGAGATGTGGGCCTCGAGCGTCCGAACGATACGTCGCACGGCGACTGGACCTCGACGGTGGCCCTGAGGTCGGCAAAGCTTGCGCACATGAAGCCGCGCGACATCGCAGCGGCGATTGCCAAGCACATCGAAGGCTCGAAGGAGATCGACAAGGTCGAGATCGCAGGCCCCGGCTTCATCAACTTCTATCTCTCCACCGGCGCAAACAACGAGATCTTCCGCACCGTCCGCGAGCAGGGCGCTGATTTCGGAAAGTCCGATGTGGGACACGGCCAGAAGGTGCAGGTCGAGTTCGTGTCTGCAAACCCGACGGGTCCCATGCACGTGGGGCACGGCCGCTGGGTCGCGCTCGGCGACTCGCTCTGCCGCGTGCTCGAGCACACGAACTACCAGGTCGAGCGCGAGTATTACATCAACGACCATGGCTCCCAGATGGACGTGTTCGGCCGTTCTGTCTCGAAGCGCTATCTCCAGCTCTTCGAGATCATGGAGAAGGAGAATACGGACCTCGACGGCGCAGCAGAGGCGCTCTTCGCCGACCGTGCCCGCTATGTCGCAGACGAAGAGGATGAGGCACCCGAGACCCATCCTTACATGGACGAGTTCAATACCGACCTCGGCGGCAATGCCTATGGCGGCGATTACATCATCGAGCTCGCCCGCCAGTTCGCAGAGACCGACGGCGACCGCTGGGTCGAGGCTGCAGCAGACGAGCGCATCGCCGAGTTCCGCGAGCGCGGCTACAAGGCCATGCTCGAGACGATTCGCAAGACCTGCCACGATGCCCGCTGCGACTTCGATGTCTGGTTCAGCGAGCGCAGCCTCTACAAGAAGGATGAGTCCGGCACGAACGCCGTCGAGCGCGCCTTTGCGGCACTTGATGCGGGCGGCTACCTCTACCGCACCGACGACGGTGCCCTCTGGTTCCGCTCGACCGACTTCGGCGACGATAAGGATCGTGTCCTCATCAAGACGAACGGCGAGTACACGTACTTTGCCTCTGACATTGCCTACCACTACAACAAGTTCCAGCGCGTCGACCATGTGATTGATATCTGGGGCGCAGACCACCACGGCTACATCGCCCGCGTGAATGCCGCCTGCGAGGCGCTGGGATACCCGGGCGAGTTCGAGGTGCTGCTGGGCCAGCTCGTGAACCTGCTCAGGAACGGCCAGGCCGTCCGTCTCTCGAAGCGCAAGGGCGTCATGGTGACATTCCGCGAGCTCTTGGACGAGGTCGGTGCCGATGCCGTGCGCTATACCCTCATCTCCAAGAGCTCGAACCAGACGATCGATTTCGATATCGAGGCCGTGAAGCGCAAGAGCAATGACAACCCGGTCTACTACGTGCAGTACGCGCATGCCCGCATCTGCTCGATCCTGCGCCGTGCAGCAGGACTCGAGCTCGAAGAGGCCGAGCCTCTTGGCATGGATGCCGTGGCAGAGCGCTCGATCGGCTCTGACTACGACCTGTCGCTTCTGTCCGACCAGACCGAGCTTGCGCTCTCCCGCAAGCTCTCCGAGTTCCCGGAGCTCGTGGCAGGATGCGCCCGCGACAGGGCGCCGTTCCGCCTTACGCACTACGCGGAGGAGCTTGCTGGCGACTTCCATGCATTCTACGGCGTCTGCCAGGTGCTTCCGAGCGAGGGACGTCCCGTCGATCCGGAAGTCTCGAAGGCACGTCTCGCTGCCTGCGACGCCGTTAGGCGCGTCCTTGCCCTCACGCTCTCGCTCATCGGCGTGAGCGCTCCGACGCACATGTAGCAGCGAGCCATCCATACGCGCGAACCGGCACGCCTTTCTTTTTCAGGGAAAGGCGTGCTTTTGTTTCAGGATGATGTGCCAATCGGTTAAAAGCTTAATACGTATAGGCGCAGGCACTCCGGCCAATCCCTCTGCATCCATATACTGGTTTCATGCACAGAATGCATGGTTGGAATCAGAAAAGCCGAGATAGGGGAGGCGCCTCTTGGAGCTCAAGGAATACATAGCTCTCAGGAGGGCCTATAGCTTGGAACGGAGGGCCTGCCCGCAGGCTTCGAGGCTCACGTTCGAGGAATTTGCCGTCCTTTGCCATCTGCATGGCACAGGCGAGCGCATGAAGACGTCTGACATTGCCTCCTACCAGGGGTCGCTTCGGCCGACCATGACGCACAGGATGAACCATCTCGTGAAGCTTGGCTTCGTGAGCAGGGCATTCGGCCTTGAGGACCGCCGCAATGTCTGGTGCACGCTGACCGATGAAGGTGCTGCCTTCGTCGAGGAGCGGGCTGATGGGATGAGGCGCCAGATCATCGCGGATGCACCGACGAGGCGCCTCTCGAAGGAGCGCATCATCAGGATGTCCGAGGCCATGGGCACGCATGCCTTCCATGCGGGCGATCTCATGCTCCTGGGGCTCAAGGAGTTCCCGGGAGGGGAAGCCACGATATCGGATCTCGTGAAGCTCATGGGGCTTCTCCAGCCGACGGTATCGATGTCGATAGCGGCGCTCGAAGAGCATGGATATGTCCTTCGCCGCCAGGGAACACGCGATACACGCTCGGTCACGGTCGCGCTCACGGAAGCAGGGGAGAGCCGGGCTCTCGAGCTCGAAGATGAGGTGCAGAAGATGAGCCCTGCACGCTCGCGTGTATCCTGAGCTGCTTGAGAAGGCCTGTTGGCGCACATTTCATGCGCTCTGTGTCGTCCAGGTGGCAAAAATTACCGCATTTCTGCATTTTTGGCTGGCACTTGGCGTGCTTGTGTTATAGTCACGTTGATTCGGCACGCCTATGCGTGCATCCATACCTCAAAAGCAGCTGGTGGCACATCGAAGACATGATTGCCTTTCCGTGATGCTGCAGACTGCCCAGACATGCAAACGCAGCCTATAAGCACCTCACCGCATGGCAGAGGATTCATATTCATATGCTCCTATGAGCGAGAAAGCAGGAACATTTTGTCGGAAGACATGAACGAAGGCGGAGCAGCAGTGCCCGAGACGCATGCTACGGTGCCAAACGAGACCGAGGAAGCGCCGAAGCCAAGACGCCGCCGCACGACGCGCAGGAAGAAGGATGCAGAGGATGCATCCGCAGCTCCTGAAGCAGCTGAATCCGCATCCGAGCAGGCAGAGAAGCCTATTCGCAGGCGCCGCACCCGCAAGAAGGCAGCTGACGCAGAAGCCCAGGATGCTCCTGCCAAAGAGGCTCCTGCAGCCGAGAACGCGGCAGAAGAGGCACCGAAGCCAGTCCGTCGCCGCCGCACGAGGAAGGCGCAGCCTCAGGAGGAGGCTCCCGCTGCAGAAGCTGCACCTGCCCACGAGGATGAAGCGAAGCACGAAGAGCATGCAGAGCACGTGCATGAGCATGTCCAGGAGCACGAAGAGCATGCGGAGCATGCCGAGCAGCACCATGCAGAGCATGCAGAAGAGGCTGCTCAGGCACCCGAGAAGGGCGAGCAGCATGCCGAGGGACAGGCCTCCTCTGAGGAAAGCGCCTCTTCCGAGCAGCAGGAGAACAGCTCTTCCGAACATGAAGGGGAGCACGAGGAGCGCGGACGTGGCCGCAGGCGCCAGAACCGTCGCTTCGAGCGCAATTCCGAGCACAATCAGGGCGAGCGCCAGGAGCGCCGCTTCAATAACCAGCGCAATGAGCGCTTCAGCAACCAGCGAAACAACCGACAGAACGGCCAGAACCGCCGGCGCAACAACAGGCGCCAGGAAGTCCCGGAGCCGTCTCTTTCCCGCGACGAGCTCAAGGAGATGAAGGTTGCCGAGCTCAGGAGCAAGGCAGCAGAGCTCGGCGTCGAATATGTGGGACTTCGCAAGGCAGATCTCGTCGAGAGCATCTTCGAGGCAGCGGCGAAGGCGGAGGGCTTCCGTCCCGTCACGGGCATCCTCGAGATCCAGCCGGAAGGCTATGGCTTCATCCGCACCGGCAACTACATGCAGGGCGACGACGATGCATTCGTCTTCCAGCAGATGATCAAGCAGAACGGTCTCAGGACCGGCGACGAGATCTCCGGCACGGTCGGACCGAACCGCAACAACTCGAAGTTCCCGCCGCTCATCTCCATCGATACAGTTGACGGCATGACTGTCGAGGAGCTCAGGCATCGTCCGCGCTTCCGCGACCTCACGCCGATCTATCCGAACGAGTGCCTCAAGATGGAGCATGGCAAGGACTCGATCACAGGCCGTGCCATCGATATCGTGTCTCCTATCGGCAAGGGCCAGCGTGGTCTCATCGTCTCGCCGCCAAAGGCAGGCAAGACGACCGTCCTCAAGAAGGTCTGCGAATCCATCGCGGCAAACAACCCCGAAGTGCATCTGATCTGCCTCTTGGTGGACGAGCGTCCTGAGGAAGTCACGGACATGCAGCGCTCGATCAAGGGCGAGGTCGTTGCCTCGACGTTCGATATGCCCGCCTCGAACCACACAGCCGTCTCCGAGCTCGTTATCGAGCGTGCCAAGCGCCTCGTGGAGCTTGGCCAGGATGTTGTCGTCGTGCTCGACTCCATCACCCGCCTTGCCCGCGCCTACAACCTTGCAATGCCGGCAAGCGGCCGCATCCTTTCTGGCGGCGTCGATTCTGCAGCCCTCTATCCGCCGAAGAAGTTCCTGGGCGCTGCCCGCAACATCGAGAACGGCGGCTCGCTCACGATCCTCGCTTCGGCGCTCGTCGATACGGGCTCCAAGATGGATGAGGTCATCTTCGAGGAGTTCAAGGGCACCGGCAACATGGAGCTCAAGCTCGACCGCGAGCTTGCAGACAAGCGCATCTTCCCGGCCATCGATCCAGTCGCCTCTGGCACGAGGAACGAGGAGCTTCTGATCGATCCGGAGCTCCAGCCGTTCGTCTGGGGCATCCGCCGCATCCTCGCAAACATGAACAACACGGAGCGCGCCGAGATGGCGCTCGTGAAGAGCCTCAAGGCCACGTCGTCGAACGAGGAGTTCCTGATTCGCTCCGCAAAGAAGGCTGCGCAGAGCGAGTACGTGGACGCGCTGTAGGAGAAGAACGACAGCATCTTTCAGGAAGGGCTGCACCTCCGGTGCGGCCCTTTTTCAGCTGGAAAGGAAATTACGCAACAAAAAAACCTGCAGCGTTTGCTGCAGGCCTGAACATTCATGGTGGAGAATAGGGGATTCGAACCCCTGACCTCATGACTGCCAGTCATGCGCTCTCCCAACTGAGCTAATTCCCCTTGGGCGTTAGCTACTATAGCAGAAGACATGCGAAACGCAAACGAGAATATGCAAGTTGCCAGAAAAGGTATCTTGTCTGCCTTGCATTGAGTGCTGCAATCGGTAAAGTAAATGTAGCTGGTACGGGCCAGTGTCCGTACGGCGACGGCACATACACTCAAACCGCAGCAGACCGTTGCCTTCCGCACGCAGGGCCTCCCACAGAAGAGGGATCCCGGGAGCCGAGGCAGCTCTTCGCTCAGTATCCTAGGTGCAGGCGCACCAGGGAGGTTATGCAGATGAAGCCAAAGAGGGTCAATCCTTGTGTCTATGCAGGTCTCATGGGACCGGCCATGTGGCTCTACCCCCAGACGGCATTCGCACAGACTGCAGGGCAGGACCTGGATCCCCAGACCATGCTTGTCCCGTTCGCGGCCGGCCTCGGCTGCGGCATAGCGCTTGCCGGCACGGTTTCCGCGATTGCCTGGCACCGCTCGAAGAAGCAGCTCGAGGAAGAATCCATCGCCCGCGCAGAGGATGCCTGGTTCGGTACCGAGGACAGTCCGTCCTATGTGCCGCAGCATCTGCGTGCGCCGGGCGAAGAGGCGCATCCGTTCCTCGAGGCAGAAGAGGAAGACGATCCGGGCCGTACGCTCGAGCTTGACCGTGAAGAGGAGAAGCCAGAGCGCGTCGAGACCGAAGGCCCGAAGCTCCGTTCTGTGCCGACGATTCCGGCTGTGCCGCAGGAAGACGACAAGCCGAAGCCGCCTACACCGACGTCTCCGCACCGCGTGTCGCCGTCCGAGACAGCCTCTGTCTCCACGACCATGACGGGAGGGTTCCCGCGCCAGACAGCCGAGAGCATGCCCTATAGCAGCATCGCCTCGCGCGTGCCCGATATCGCTGCCTCTGCGAGCCCGGACGAGACGACAGTCTTCCTCCAGGAAGTGCAGAAGAAGGAAGCATCCCGCAAGGGTGCCCGCGAAGCGCAGCCGGGTATCGCTGCACACGAAGCAGAAGACTACGGCGATATCGCCGAGAACTATGTCCAGCGTCTGACATGGGCGGAGCGCATGAGCCAGCGTGCCCGCGGCGTCCGCTCGGTTCTGTCCGAGCGCCTTGCGAAGGACTCGATGGACGACCTTCCCGTGATCACCCGTGCCGATGGCACGGTCGGCGATGTCGGCACCGACTGGTGGGAGCGCGAGCACGGCAAGGACATCTCGCGCGACCTCACCATTCCGGTATCGGATGACTACTCCATCGTGCAGCCGGCAATCGACGATGTGCCGTTTGCTGCAAGCGTGACCGCCTCGCAGCGGAGCTTTGCGGCAGAGGACATCGCAGCTGCAGCCCGTCCGCATCATGACCGCTCCGAGATCTCGTCGCGTATCGCGCAGATCGATTCCGGCCTCTATCCCGAGGAAGAGAAGGACGGCGAGGACAAGGACGCGATGTGGAAGGCAGCGCTCGATGCGCTCGCCGAGAACGACACGACAGCGCCGGATGCAGGCTTCACGCCGGTCGTGGCAGCTCCTGCCGGCCTCGACGACGATGAGGTGTTCGACGAGCCGACCGCTTCGCTTGCACCGCAGGTGCCGGATGCTCCCGCACCGATCGACACGGAGTCCTATGTCGACTATCTGATCAGCGACGAGATGTCGAAGAACCCGTCCTATGCCCGCACCTCCCGCGACTACCTCAAGGTGATCGAAGGCGGAAGCCAGAAGAAGGAGAGCGCCGCCAAGGCAAAGAAGCGCGGAACGAAGCTCAAGCATCTGAAGCCACGTGGGAACAGGGGCCGCTCGGCCAATGAAGCATAGCGTGCTGCTGGAAGATATGAAGAGACGGCGGGGAGCATTCCTCGCCGTCTTTCTCTGGGTCTGTGTCATCTGGGGCCATTCCCTCGTGCAGGGAGGCGCCTCAAGCACTGAGAGCGGCATCTTCGTGACGCTCCTGCGTCCTGTCTTCGAAGCGCTTGGCATAAGCAATCAGACGACGATGTCCTTCATCGTCCGCAAGTGCGGACATTTCTCCGAATATCTCGTGCTCGGACTTCTTGTCCACCATGCCGTGCGTCCTGACTGGTCGCATATGTCTTCAAGGATTGCAGGGATGCTCCTCTTCATCCTCGTGATACCCTGCCTCGACGAGACGATCCAGATCTTCGTGCCAGGAAGGAACAGCGCCGTCCGCGATGTCTTCATCGATCTTGCCGGTGCTGCCACGGGCCTTCTGATTGTAGCGCTTGTCCGCCGCCATAAAGAGAAGGCGCACAGCTGAAGCTGCACGCCTTCCGGTAGGCTTTTCATGCCCTGAGAGGCTTTCTCAGCCCTTCTCAGCTCACGATTCGAGATAGCGGGCTCCTTGTCCGCTTGCAGAGCAGATACGGATCCAGAGGCCCTCTGCGGAGCATTTCACGGCATCCACGACGTCGCGTGCGGCCGAATCGGAGCCGCAGATCGCAAGCATCGTCGAGCCAGAGCCGGAGATCACGAAGGCACAGGCACCTGCTTCGAGCGCACGCTCGCGCAGGAGCGCATAGTCGGGGATGAGCTTTGCGCGGTAGGGCTCATGGAGCTTGTCCTGGGCGGCCTTCGCGATGAGCTCTTCGTCGCCGCATTCGAGGGCATGGACGAGGGCCACGATGCGGCCCATCTGCCAGACGCAGGTCGAAAGCTCCACCTCATGCGGCAGCACGCGCCTGGCATCTGCTGTCCTCACCTCATAGGGAGGGGCAATCGCAACGAAGCGGAGCTTGTCTGCGACGGGGAAGTGGAGCGAGATCGTGTCCTTGCCATCCACGAAGCTCGAGACGAGGCCGCCCAGGATGGCCGGCGCCACGTTGTCGGGATGTCCCTCGAGGTGCGTCGCGAGATCGAGCGTGAAGCGCTCGTCGTAGGGCCTGTCGGCCAGCGCCTGCGCGGCCAGAATGCCGGCAACGACGCAGGCAGAGCTCGAACCAAGGCCGCCCGAGAGCGGAATCGGGGATTCGATCGTGAGACGCAGGGGCTGAGGTTCGAGGCCGAGCCGTCTTGTCGCGCCACGGTAGCTTGCAAGCACAAGATTGTCATCGCCGCGGAAGCGCTCCTCGCAGCCCAGAATCTCGAGATGGTCCGACTTCTCGAAGCCGAAGCGGGCTTCGAGGTCGAGGGCAAGGCCCAGGCAGTCGAAGCCGACACCGACGTTGGCAGATGTGGCGGGAACGCCCACCCATACGCTATCGGCCATCTTCGCTCCCTGCAAAGATCCTCATGCAGGCATCCTCGACGACAGCGCCCATGCCCTCTATGTCGCAGACGCCAGTATGGAGCTTCTCGGAGAAGCGAAGGGACGAGAGCTGCCGAGGGGCCGTCGTGTGCGACTTCTTCTCGAGCGCATCCATGCAGGCAAAGTCGTTCATGCCTTCGGTCGGCTCGTCGAGTGCCTGAAGAACGTCGGAGCAGAACTTGTAGGGGCTTGCCGTCGAGAGGCAGACGCGCACCGTTCCATCCTCGGGGATGCGGTCAAGCACGCACTTTGCGACGGCAGTATGCGTATCGATGAGCACCTGCTCGCGCTCGAACGTGTTCCTGATTGTCTCGCGGGTCTCCGTATCGGTTGCAAAGCCTGCACGGAACGTTTCCTGGATGCGCGCGAGGATTTCCGGCTTCACGCTATAGAATCCCTTCTCGGAGAGGTCTGCCATGAGGGAGGCGATGTAGTCGCAGTCGCCGTCGGACAGGTAATAGAGCAGGCGCTCGAGGTTCGAGGACACGAGGATGTCCATCGAAGGCGAGATCGTCTTCACGAAGTCGCGGCGGCGGTCATAGGTGCCGGTCTCGATGAAGTCGGTCAGCACCTTGTTCGTGTTCGAGGCAACGATGAGGTGGCGGACCGGGAGTCCGAGCTGCTTTGCGAACCAGCCAGCAAGCACATCGCCGAAGTTTCCAGTCGGCACGCAGAAGTCGATCGCATCGCCCTCCTTGAGGGCTCCCCTGCGCACGAGCTGGGCATAGGCATCGAAGTAGTAGGTGACCTGCGGCACGAGACGTCCTACATTGATGGAGTTCGCGCTCGAGAGCACGATGTTCTTCTGTGCAAGGCGCTCTTTCAGGGCTGCGTCGGAGAAGATGCGCTTCACGCCGGTCTGGGCATCGTCGAACGTGCCGCGGATGCCGGAGACGCAGACATTGGCGCCCTTCTGACAGACCATCTGGAGATACTGGATGTCCGAGACCTTGCCGTCAGGATAGAAGACCGTGACGCCGCATCCCGGCACGTCGGCAAAGCCTTCGAGCGCTGCCTTTCCGGTATCGCCCGAGGTTGCGGTCACGATCATGACATTTCTGCCATCGCCTTCGCGCGCGACGCTCATGAGCTGCGGCAGCATCTGGAGTGCCACATCCTTGAAGGCGCAGGTCGGTCCATGGAAGAGCTCGAGGAGCCAGTCGGCGCCCAGAGGCGTCACAGGCGTGACATCTGCCGTATCGAACTTCTTGCCGTAGGCATTCTCCACGCAGGATGCGAGCTCTTCTTCCGTGTAGTCGGTAAGAAGGGCGCCGAGCACCTTGCGTGCATTCTCGTGGTAGGTTCCCTTGACCATATCGGAAAGGGAGATCTTGTTCTGGCCGAGCTCATCCGAGACATAGAGGCCGCCATCTGGGGCGAGACCTTGAAGGATTGCTTGCTTGCTTGTTACGGATTGCGCACAGCTGCGTGTACTGTGGTAGAAAGTGTTCACCATTTGATTGCCCCTTGCGTCAGAGGTTTTACGGGCGCTTGAGGTCCATGATAGCGGTGTTCATCAATGAGACGGGCTTCCGTCACACGTTGGAAAGATTGGATGAATATGAACGTAGCCCTGCTTGGCCACGGTACGGTCGGTCGTGGCGTGGTCCAGATCATCGAGAGCTCGGTACCGTCGCTTCAGGTCACGCGCATCCTCGAGCTGCCTGACCGCTGCACTGAGCCCAGGATGACGTCGAACTTCGACGATATCGCCAATGATTCCACCATCGACTGCGTCGTCGAGGCCATGGGCGGCCTCGAGCCTGCGCATACGTATATCGTGCGTGCCCTCGACGCCGGCAAGTCTGTCGTCACGTCCAACAAGGCAGTCGTCGCAGCCTACTTCCAGGAATTTGTGGGCCATGCGAAGGCATCGGGCGCCCGCCTCTTCATCGAGGCCACCTGCGGCGGCGGCATCCCCTGGATCGCTTCGATCATGAAGGCGAAGCGCATCGACGAGATCTCTTCCATCTCCGGCATCATGAACGGCACGACGAACTACATCATCGAGAAGATGCGCGATGACGCGGTCGACTTCGATGTCGCGCTTTCCGAGGCGCAGCGTCTGGGATATGCCGAGCGCGATCCTACCGCCGATATCGACGGCATCGATGTGAAGAACAAGACGATCATCGGCACGTCGGTCGCCTTCGGCTGCGCCTGCTCGAAGGACATCCCTACGACCGGCATCCGGAACCTGAAGATCGCCGATCTCACATTCCTCGAGAGCAGGGGCTATGTCGTGAAGCTTCTCGGCCGTGCGACTCAGAAGGATGGCCGCTATGCGGCTGCTGTCGAGCCGGTCTGCATGCCTCTGCGCACGCTCGAGGCGGACGTTCCCTCGAACTTCAACCTCGTGACGCTTGTCGGCACGACGATCGGCGAGCTCAAGTTCTATGGCCAGGGTGCAGGAAGCCTGCCTACGGGCAACGCGATCGTCCAGGACCTCCTTGACTGCTCAGAAGGTGCAAAGCCCGTCTACCGCTTCGATGAGCCGCTCACCTGGGATCCGTCGCTTCTCAAAGGCAGCTATCTCCTCCGCACGAAGGCAGAGCCGCCTGAGGGTGCCAAGCCCTATCTCGAGGGCTACTGGCGCCTCGATGGCCTGAACGTCGAGAGTGCCCGTGCGCTCTACGAGCAGCAGCTTGAAAAAGATTCCGCTGCCTTCATGGCGGCATTCCCGCAGGAGGCATAACGTGCTCAAGGTAGCGAAATTCGGCGGCTCCAGCGTCGCTTCGGCTGAACAGTTCAGGAAGGTCAAGAGCATCGTCGAGGCAGACCCTGCCCGCCAGTTCATCGTCGTCTCTGCGGCAGGCCGCCGCTCGAAGGACGATGACAAGATCACTGACCTCCTCTATCTCGTCTGCGCCCATGTGAAGTACCACGTGGATGCAACGCCTCTGATGGATCAGATCAAGGCCCGCTTCGTCGAGATCGCCCGCGAACTCGGCCTCTCCTATCCGATCGAGGAGGAGTTCGACGAGTTCGAGGCGCATGTGACGGAGTACTCTCCCGAATACATCGTGTCCCGCGGCGAGTACTTCACCGGCCAGCTCATGGCCGAGTACCTCGGCCTTCCCTTCGTCGATGCCGCTGATGTCATGCGCTTCCACCGCAATGGCAAGGTCAGCATGACGAAGGCGACGCACAACATCCACGAGATGGCAAAGAAGATCGGGCCGTTCCTGATTCCCGGCTTCTATGGCGCGACGCCGGAAGGCGAGATCTGCCTCTTCGACCGTGGCGGCGGCGACATCACGGGTGCCATCGTTGCCCGTGCCATCGGCGTCGACCTCTACGAGAACTGGACCGATGTGTCGGGCTTCCTGTCCTGCGACCCGCGCATCGTCGAGCATCCACGTCCGATCCACCGCATCACGTTCGACGAGATGCGCGAGCTCTCCTACATGGGAGCTTCTGTCCTCCACGAGGAGGCGATATTCCCGGTACGCGAGGTCGGCATCCCTATCGCAATCAAGAACACGAACGACCCGCACGCCGAGGGCACGATCATCTCCGAAGAGGCGACAGACGACTCTGTCGAGCACCTGATCACGGGCATCGCCGGCAAGAAGGACTTCCTCTGCGTCTACGTGAAGCAGAACCACATGTCGACGGCTGTCGGCGTCCTGCGCCGCGTGCTTTCGGTCTTCGAGCGCTACGGCGTCTCCATCGAGCATGTGCCGACCGGCATCGATTCCTTCGGCGTTGTCGTGAATGCAGCCGATGTGCATGACTGCCTCTACTCGATCGTGGGCGACATCCAGGAAGAGGTCCAGCCGGACGAGGTCCGTGTCATCGATGGCCTGGCCCTCATCACGGTCGTCGGCCGTAACATGTCGAAGCGCGTCGGCACGTCGGGCCGCGTCTTCTCCACGCTCGGCGAGAACGGCATCAATGTCCGCCTGATCACGCAGAGCTCCCAGGAGATCAACATCATCTTCGGCGTGGACAACGCCGAGTTCGAACGGGCAATACGTACCATCTACCAGGCATTTGCCGACGAGATGGTGGAATAGGAGTCAAACCATGGCAGGAAAGCGCGTAGCCATCCTCGGCGCCACGGGCGTTGTCGGAACCCAGATGAGGCAGTGCCTCGAAGAGCGCAACTTCCCGGTAAGCGAGCTCATCCCGCTTGCAAGCGCGAAGAGCGCCGGCAAGAAGCTGACGTTCAAGGGCGAGGAGGTCGAGGTCAAGGAGGCAAAGCCTGAGGCCTTCGACGGCGTCGATATCGTCCTCGGCGCTGCAGGCGATGGAATCGCGAAGGCGCTGCTTCCCGAGGCAGCCGCACGCGGTGCCGTCTGCGTCGACAACTCGCATGCATTCCGTCTCGACCCGGATGTGCCGCTTGTCGTCCCCGAGATCAACCCGGGCGACATCCAGAACCATCCCCGCAACATCATCGCCAATCCCAACTGCGCGACGATCATCGGCCTTGTGCCGACCTATCCGCTCCACAAGGCGGCAGGGCTCAAGCGCATGATCGTCTCCACGTACCAGGCGGCCTCCGGCGCTGGCATGCCCGGCCTCACGGAGCTCACGCGCGAGCTCAAGGTGCTCGCTGAGGGCGGAGAAGTGGGGGATACGAGCCCGTTTGCCTACCAGCTCGCGATGAACCTCATCCCGCAGATCGGCAGCTTCAAGGACGAGGGCTATACGTCCGAGGAGTGGAAGATGCAGAATGAGGGCAGGAAGATCATGCACCTGCCTGAGGTCCGCGTGAACTGCACCTGCGTCCGCGTGCCCATCATGCGCTCGCACTCCGAGTCCATCACGCTCGAGCTCGAGAATCCGCTCTCGCCGGACGAGGCACGCGGGATCCTGAGCACGGCTCCGGGCGTCAAGGTCGTGGACGATCCGGCAAACCTCCGCTACCCGATGCCGCTCGATACCTCCGACCAGGACCTTGTCTTCGTCGGCAGGATCCGCCGCGATCTCTCCGCTCCGGACGGCGTGAACGGCCTCACGTTCTTCTGCTGCGGCGACCAGATCCGCAAGGGTGCGGCCACGAACGCAGTCCAGATTGCCGAGTACCTCGTCTAGGACAGGCTTTCATAGGCACGAAGAAGCCCTCCAGCACATGCCGTGCAGGAGGGCTCATTTTTGGCTCTGCGTATCCTTTACAGGTCGTCTGCCGCGATGGACGAGTCGCATTCCTTGCGCATGCGCTCTATGCGCCGCAGGAGGCTCTCCTTCTTCTCGTAGCTATGCGACTGGAAGATGTCTCCGTTGTCCTTCGTGAAGAAGCGGAAGAAGTAGTTGCCGGAGAGCGTCTCATAGATGCGGTACTTCGGTGCCGCCTCGCGCTTGAAGGCGTCGACAGTCGAATCCTCGACCGCAGCATTCGGGGCATCTGCACGCACGGCGTCGATGCCTGCGAGGCACTCTTCGCGGGACGGGAAGACAAGGGACGTGCCCAGGATGTGGCCATTGCTGGAGCACAGATTGAAGAGATAGCGGCCATCCTTCTCGTTCAGTACATACTGACCCATAGGGACTCCTTTCGCTCGGGACAGTTAATGCCATCAATCTTGCTGCAGATGCGCAGAGATGCGGCGTTCATGGCGGCAAATGGCAGACTGTCCTATGCGAACGGAAAAGAGCCTACTCGTGTACGACCACGACATCTCCGACATGCACGAGGCCATAGAGCTCGTTTGCCGCATCGAGCGGCAGGTTCACGCAGCCATGGCTGCCATCCGTCTTGTAGATGTCGCCTCCGAACTCCGTCCTCCAGGTCGCATCGTGGAGTCCCCAGACCGTGCGGATGAAGCCCATCCAGTTGTAGACGAAGTTCTCCGAGGCATCCTCTCCCGTGAGCGTGATGGAGTTCATCATGTTCTGGATCGTGAAGACGCCTTCGGGCGTGTCATTGCCGGCAGAGACATTGCCGGTCACGACATCGGACTCCCAGAGGACCTGTCCGGCATCCACGAGCACGGCGTGCTGGTTCGTGATGTCCACATCGATGTAGCGGTCTCCCCAGTCAGCCTCTCCTGCCTTCGTGAAGCCGTCGGCTTCCTGGGTGACCGCGATATCGATCGTCGCGGTATCCTTCGCCGTCGCTGCAGCATATGCCTCCTCGGCAAAGCTCTCGGCGTCTACAAGCTGGCCATACGTGCTCTCGGATTCGGGGTTCGTGTTGCAGACGACCGTGCGGGTGCGTCCCTCGTAGTCCGTGAACGTGCGCGTCGTGCCGACGGTGTCGAAATTGTCCTCTGCCCACTTCTCGATCGAGGCAACCGTGAGCTGGGGCTGGTAGCTGTCATCGAGCTCGATCCAGTCGGCGACGATATTGTCGGAAGGGGTTGCCACGGTCGTGCCATCGAGCGTGATCGTGAGCTGGGCGCCCATGAGAGCGTTGGCAGCAGGGATGGCTGAGGCAAGGCGCTCGTCGGTCGAGAGCACCTCAGGCGTGATGTAGGCGGCGGCATTGAGCGTGCAGGAGCTTGCGAGGTGCTGGAACGATGTCCTCACGGCATCCTCCACGACATCCTCGTGGAGCTGGTTTCCTCGAGTCTCTGCGGCGACGACGAAGCTCTGCTGGTCCGCATCATAGGCAAGATGGGCATCCTCGGAAGGCGTTGCTGCGGCATTCACCTCTTCGACGGCAGAGGACACGGCATCGGAGAACGAGCTCTCGTCGAGCGTGGCGGCATCGGAGGGAAGCACGACCTCCGACCTGCCCCAGAGCGACCGGATGGCTGCGACAGGCCAGACAAGGCTGCTCTGGGCATGCAGGAGCTCGCGCGCTGCCTTGTCTGCATCGTAGGAGAAGCCGGCATCCGCACCAGAGATCGTGAAGCTCTCGGTACCGTCAGTGTCGCTTGCCGTGACGGAGAAGCCGTCTGCGGCATCGGCGAGGCGAGAAGAGAGCGTGGATGCATTGGCAAGCGAGATGTCCTGGCCTGCTGCGGTCGTGCCGGGCAGGACATGGTTCATGAAGAAGATGCAGCCGGCTAGGTAGACAACGGCAATGACGGCAATGATGAGAGGAGCCTTCGATGCCTTCCTGCGGCTGCGCGGCTGCTGAGGCGTGCGCCTCGGCTCCTCATGCCTTGCACCATGCCTTGGCGTCTGCTGCTCTTCCTGCGTTCTTGCCATATGCGCTGCGTGGGCGGGCCTGTTTGTGCCGCTCTCCATATGCCTGGACACTGCTACCTGACTCTCTTTCGTGTCTCGTGTTCCGGAGATGCTATCGTAGCAGCAAGGAAGAGGTGCGTCAGAGCTTAAACGAAAGGTTCAGAGAGTGAAGCCAGAAACAGTCAGAGATCTCGAGGACCCGCGCCTCGACCCCTATCTCCGTCTCACGAACCATCAGCTGAGAAGCGAGCTCGAGGCCGAGCAGGCGCTTCTCATCTGCGAGTCGCAGATCGCAATCGAGGTCGCGCTCAAGGAAGGCGTCGTGCCCCTATCGCTTCTGGCAGACGAGAGCCAGCTCAAGAGCATCGGCTCTCTCCTCGAGATGTGGCCAGACGAGGCGCCGGTCCTCCTTCTTCCGCACAACATGTCGGAGAAGGTCACGGGCTACCGCCTCAACCGTGGCGTGCTTGCGGCCATGAAGAGGCCTCAGCTGCCCACGGCAGCAGAGCTTGTGGAAAGGCTCTGCGCCAAGCATGAACGCGTGCGCCTCGCCGTGCTCGAAGGCCTTGTCGACGTCTCGAATGTGGGGGCGCTCTTCCGCTCGGCTGCGGCCCTCGATGTGGACGTCGTGATCGTGGCGCCAAGCTGTGCCGACCCCTGGAACAGGAGGTCGGTAAGGGTGTCCATGGGAACGATATTCCAGGTGCCGTGGGCAAAGGCGGAAGGGGAGTGGCCCGAGAGCCTCTTTGCGCTCCTCGATCGCTATGGCTTCTCCTCGGTCGCGCTGGCACTCACCGATGACGCAGTGCCGCTTTCAGACCCCGTCCTCAAGGAGCCGGCGCGCGAAGCGCTCTTCTTCGGATCTGAGGGCTATGGACTCTCGGAAGAGGTGCTTTCCCGCTGCGATCGTCACGCTATCATCCCGATGAGCCACGGCGTCGATTCGCTCAATGTGGCCGCAAGCTCTGCGGTCACGTTCTGGGAGCTCTGCGCGAAGCGATAGCGCGTTTGATATGCCGGCATGAAAAAGAGGGAGGCACCGCTGGGTGCCTCCCTCTGGCATATCGTGCGGCAGATGCCTACTGCTGGGCCGGAGCCTGTGCAGGACGCGGAGCGAAGCCGTCGTCGCGCGTGAACATTGCCATGAACTCCTCGCCCGTAATCGTCTCCTTCTTCTGGAGGTAGCGGGCAATCTCGTGGAGCTTGAAGCGGTGGTCCTGGAGCGTCTTGAGGGCGGTCTGGTGACCTTCCTCGACGAGCTTCTGGACCATCTCGTCGACCTTCTCGGCCGTGCCTTCGGAGCAGGTGAGCTCCGAGCCGCCGCCGAGGTAGCGGTTCCTCTGCTGGCCGAGGGCGACCATGCCGAGCTCTTCGGTCATGCCGTACTGGGTGACCATGGCGCGGGCAATCTGCGTCGCCTTCTCGATATCGTTCGAGGCGCCGTTCGTGGCCTCGCCGAAGATGAGCTCCTCGGCAGCACGTCCGCCGCAGAGGACGGCAATCTGCTCTTCCATGTCCTTCTTCGTGGACAGGAAGTGCTCGTTCTCGTCGACCTGCATCGTGTAGCCGAGCGCGCCCGAGGTGCGCGGCACGATCGTGATCTTCTGGACCGGGGCATCGGAGCGCTGGGTGGCAGCGACGATTGCGTGGCCGACCTCGTGATAGGAGACGACCTGCTTCTCATGCTCGGAGAGGACCGTCGACTTGCGCTTCTCGCCGGCGATGACGACCTCGACGGATTCCTGGATGTCTTCCTGGGAGACGCGCTTCCTGCCCATGCGAACAGCACGCAGTGCTGCCTCGTTGATGATGTTGGCAAGGTCTGCGCCGGAGGCGCCAGGGGTCGAGCGGGCGATGACATCGAGGTCGATGCCCGGCTCCATCTTCACATCGTTCGCGTGGAGCTGAAGGATTGCCTTCCTGCCGGCAAGGTCGGGGAGTTCGACAGGGATGCGGCGGTCGAAGCGGCCAGGACGAAGCAGTGCCGGGTCGAGCGTCTCGGGCCTGTTCGTGGCTGCGAGGACGACGATGCCCTTGTGGTTGTCGAAGCCGTCCATCTCGGACAGGAGCTGGTTCAGCGTCTGCTCGCGCTCGTCGTTCGAGTTGATCGACGTGTCGCGCCTCTTGCCGACAGCATCGATCTCATCGATGAAGACGATGCAGGGAGCCTTCTTGTTTGCTTCCTTGAAGAGGTCGCGGACCTTGGCAGCGCCACGGCCGACGAACATCTCGACGAATTCGGAGCCGGAGATCTGGAAGAACGTGACGCCGGCTTCGCCAGCGACAGCACGGGCAAGAAGCGTCTTGCCGGTTCCCGGAGGGCCGACGAGCAGGGCACCACGCGGGCAGCGTGCGCCGATCTCGTTGTACTTCTCAGGATGCTGCAGGAAGTTCACGATCTCCTGCAGGGATTCCTTTGCCTCGTCCTGGCCAGCGACATCCTTGAACGTCGTATGGACCTCTTCGCCCTTGACCTCCTTGGCAGAGGACTTGCCGAGTCCTCCTCCGCCAAGGCCGCCAAAGCCAGATCCGCTCGAGAAGTCCATCGTGTCGCCCATCTGCTTGCGCATGCGCCGGTTGATGAGCCAGCCGAGGAAGAACACGATCGCGAGCGGGATGATGTAGCTCAGGAGCATGTAGTAGGCAAGGTTCTGGTTCTCGTTCGGAATCGAGGCAGACATGTCGACATTGTGCTCTGAGAGCCTGCTGACAAGGCTGTCGTCGTTCGGGAACGCGGTCGTCGAATAGGTCTTCTCGGTGCCGCTCGAGTCTTTGGCCGTGAACTTGATCTCGTTCGTGCTGGTATCGAGGTCCACCTTCGAGACCTGGTTGTCATCGACCATCTCGAGGAACGTGCTGTAGCTTACATCCGTCACCTGCTGGTACATGGTGGGGTTGAAGTACGAGTTCAGGCCGAAGATCAGCGCGATAGCGACGATCAGGTACAAGATCATCGACTGCCGTTGCTTCTTGTTGTCCATCGTCTTCTCCTAGCGGGTGCCGGAGCACCCATTTCCAACTGCATTGCAGAAACATGTACCCCAAGCCCGAAAATAGAGACACATATCCCAGAAATCTGGAGAGAATGCAGCGAATTGTTCCGTCGGTGTCCCGTCAGTGCGCAGCATGCTCCACAAGAAGGCCGCATCGGTAGGCGTCGAGGAGGGCCCTGAGATCGGATATCTGCTGCCTGATCTCGTCTCCGGTATCGGTGTCGCCGATCAGAAGCGGCCGCTCCTCGTACTCGAACTTGTCCGTGTCGGACACGATGTCTTCGTTCAGATCGAGCACGTCGTGGATGGAGCTGAAGGGACGATGCGCCTTGATGCGCATGCCGGTGTCCTCGGCGATGAGGGTGTATCCTGCGATGCCGGTCGTGTGGTGATAGGCACGGCAGAAGCCGCCATCGATCACGAGGACCTTGCCATTGGCGCGGATCGGGCTCTCGCCAGCAGAGGCATGCACGGGCGTGTGGCCGTTCACGATATGGCAGTGGGGACCGGTGAGGCCGAACTCGGCAAGGACCCGGTCTGCGATCTCGGTACGCGTGACGAGCGTGTAGTAGGGGTCTCTTGGCTCCTTCCACGTGCTCTGGTCCTTCACATACGTGCGCTCGAACGTCCTTACCTCGCGGCCGGAAAGCGGCGAGAAGCGGCCGCACCACAGGTACCACATCCAGTCGAGCGAGAGCTGGTCATGCTGGTGCCAGGCCGTGCGGGCGACGCGCTCTGCATAGTCGAGATAGGCACGTCCGGCATAGAGCGTGTCTCCGTGCTTCACGGGATTGAACGATCCATCCGGCTTCATCGGCAGGCACGCATGGAAGAGGACGTTTTTGTTGTGCACGAGATACATGGATCCATGGTCATAGAGGAAGCCGATATCGCGCTGCAGGCGCTCTGAAGTGCGTGCGCTCTCGACGAGGTTTGCCATGACCCTGGATTCCTCGACGCTCAGCTGGTAAGGGCTGGCAGGGTCGACGGTCGGGAAATCGGAGGTCGTGAGCTCGTATTCGGTGTCTCCTATGCGGACGACTCCGCGCTCCTTGTCGATATTGCCGAGAAGGAGCCTGCCTTCCATCTGCCAGTTCGGATGGCGCTGGATCGTCTGGCCTTCGAGCTTGAACATGATGACGGAGATGGCCTTCTCGAAGGGGGAGAGGACATCGTCTTTCTGGTAGGTGCGCTCGGCGAAGAGTGCAAGCTCGCGCAGGCTTATGCCGTAGGAGTTCTCGAGGATCTCCAAGGCATCGTAGTGGATGTTGTTGCGGATGATGGCCGCAAGGCAGACCGGAGAGCCTGCTGCCGCGCCCATCCAGAGGATATCGTGGTTTCCCCACTGGATATCGACCGAGTGGTAGCGCATGAGGCGCTCGACGATGAGCTCGGCATGCGGGCCGCGGTCGTAGATGTCTCCGACCACATGGAGACGGTCGACGGCGAGGCGCTTGATGAGTGCGGCAAGCGAGCAGATGAAGTCGTCTGCCGATCCCGTATCGATGATCGAGGTGATGATGCGCTCGTGGTAGACCTGGCGCACCTTGCGCTCATCCGGCGTGAAGTGCAGGAGCTCGTCGATTATGTAGGCATAGGCGACAGGCATCGCCTTCCTGACCTTGGAGCGGGTGTAGGAGCCCGAGAGGTAGCGTGCCAGGCGTACGAGGCGCGTGAGCGTGATGGCATACCACTCCTCGGTCGCGCGTCCCTCCTCCTTCATGCGGCGCAGCTTCGCTGTCGGATAGTAGATGAGCGTGCAGAGATCCTGCTGCTCGCTCTTCGTGAGCTCCAAAGAAAATGTCGAGCGCACCCTTTCGCGGATGACGCCCGAACAGTTGTTGAGGATATGCTCGAAGGCCTCGTATTCTCCATGGATGTCGGAGACGAAGTGCTCGGTGGCCTTCGGCAGGTTGAGGATCGCTTCGAGGTTGATGATTTCGGTGAATGCCGTCTGGGCGGTCGGGAACTTCTCTGAGAGGAGCTCGAGGTAGCGCCTGTCGGCTGGCTTTGGTTCGCTCATGCTCTGCTTTCTGCTCTGTCTTTGATCGTTCATATGTCTCTACATAGATGTGACCATACTGACATATCAGATTGGCCCGGCAAGAGACAAATCCATGAGCGGAAGGACGGGAACGCTTCCACGGAGAGAGCTTCTGGATGGGACAAGAAGAAAGAAGAGGGCAGCACATGCCGGAAAGATGGCCGTTTCGTATCCAGAATATATGCGGGGGCGCTTCATGCAGTCGATGAGTGCTACTATGTCCTGGCAGAGGCAATGAAGAGGACGAGTACCTTCCGAGCACGGCCGCCAGAGAGCGGGGCTGCTGGAATCCCGTGACCGGAGCGGAAGGGAATATCACCTTGGAGCCGTGGCCCGAACGCAGGAATCTGCCAGTAGGCACCACCGGATTGGCCGCCGTCATAGGCCAGCCGAGTACGGCGGAGTTTCCGCTCGCTGGGTGGTCTACAAGCGAAGTGTGCGAATGATGCGCTTCGTCCCAGCAAGAGGGACGGGGCGCTTTGTTTTTGCGTAAGGCGTCCTTTGGGAGGGAAAGCCCTAAGGCTTTCCGGAAAGCGAGGGTCTCAAGGTGGCTAACGAGTTCAAGAAGACGATGAACCTGCCGAAGACCGGGTTCCCCATGCGTGCAGGTCTCGCACAGCATGAGCCCAAGCGTCTCGAGCAGTGGGAGCAGAACGATGTGTACGGCCTGCTCCTCAAGAAGAACGAGGGCCATGAGAAGTTCGTGCTGCATGACGGACCTCCATATGCAAACGGTCCGATCCATCTGGGCCATGCACAGAACAAGATCTCGAAGGACATCATCAACCGCTACTGGTCCATGCGCGGCTATCAGACGCCGTATGTCCCGGGCTGGGACTGCCACGGCCAGCCGATCGAGCACAAGGTCGAGGAGAAGCTCGGCACCGAGAAGTTCAACCAGCTTCCGACCGTCAAGATCCGCGAGATCTGCAACAAGATGGCTGTCGAGCAGGTCGACACGCAGCGCCAAGGCTTCAAGCGCCTCGGCGTCCTCGGCGAGTGGGCCAATCCGTATCTGACGTACACGCATGACTACGATGCGACCGATGTCGAGATCTTCAAGGCCATCTTCGACAAGGGTGCCATCTACCGCGGCAGGAAGCCGGTGCACTGGTGCACGCACTGCCACACGGCCCTCGCCGAAGCAGAGATCGAGTACAGCGACGAGGTGTCGCCGGCAATCTTCGTCCGCTTCGAGATGACGACGGTGCCGGAGGGCCTCGAGGCCTACAAGGGCCATCTCTGGGTCGACATCTGGACAACGACGCCCTGGACCCTTCCTGCAGACGACTGCGTCATCCTTCACCCCGAGGCCGAGTATGTCGGCGTCGTCGTGGACGGCCGCTGCGAGCTCATGGCAGAGGCGCTCGTCGAGAAGTGCGTCGAGAAGTTCGGCTACGGCTCCTACGAGCTGGCACGTACCGCTGACGGCTCCGTCTGGAAGATGACGGGCGAGCAGCTTGTCCACAACAAGTACAAGCAGCCGATCTTCGGCGACCAGGGCGTCGAGGGCGAGTTCATCTATGCCGACTACGTCACGCTCGAAGACGGCACGGGCGTCGTCCACTCCGCTCCTGGCCACGGCGTCGACGACTACAACGCAGGCATGCGCTTCAACATCCCGATCGTGATGCCGGTCGACGACGACGGCAACTTCTACAAGGGCGACACCATCGGCACGGGCGGCCCGTGGTCCGGCATGAACGTGAACGATGCCAACCCGAAGATCATCGAGTGGCTCCAGGAGCGTGGCACCCTCATCCTGCATGAGGACATCACGCACTCCTACCCGCACTGCTGGCGCTGCAAGCAGCCGGTCATCTTCCGTGCCACGAGCCAGTGGTTCGTCTCCATGGACCAGACGGGCCTTCGCAAGCAGGCGCTCGATGCGCTCAGCCATGTGCGCTTCTATCCGGCACATTCCATCAAGCGCATCGGCTCCATGGTCGAGCAGCGTCCGGACTGGTGCATCTCGCGCCAGAGGAACTGGGGCGTGCCCATCCCTGCCTACACCTGCCAGGACTGCGGCGAGACCGTGCTCAACGATGCAACGCTCGACAAGGTCATCGCCCTCTTCCGCGAGAAGGGCTCCGATGCCTGGTTCACCGAAGATCCGAAGGACTACCTCGGCGATGCCTGCGTCTGCCCGAAGTGCGGCAGCCACAACCTCAAGGCGAACAAGGACATCCTCGATGTCTGGTGGGACTCCGGCGTCTCCCACACTGCCGTCTGCAAGCACCGTCCGTACCTCAAGTTCCCGGCCGACATGTACCTCGAGGGTTCCGACCAGCACCGCGGCTGGTTCATGAGCTCGCTCATGACAAGCGTGGGTGCCTACGGTGTCGCTCCCTACAAGTCTGTCGTGTCGCAGGGCTTCACGCTCGACGGCAAGGGCAGGAAGATGTCGAAGTCTCTGGGCAACGTCATCGACCCGAACAAGGTCTGCGATACTCGTGGCGCCGATGTCCTGCGCCTCTGGGTCGCTTCCGTCGACACGTCGACCGATGTCCCGTGCGACGACATGATTCTGGACCACGTCGGCGATGCCTACCGCAAGATCAGGAACACGTTCAGGTTCCTGCTCGGCGAGCTCGAGGGCCAGTTCGAGCTCGATGAGGACGGGCTTCCCTTCGACGAGCTCACGGCATACGACAAGCTGACGCTTGCCCACATGTGCGAGGTCCACGACGCCGTTGCCAAGGCCTACAGCGAGTACCGCTTCAACGTCGTCTACCGCAACCTCTACGACTACGTGACGGAGCTTTCGAACGGCTACCTGAACGCAACGAAGGACCGCATGTACTGCGGCGGCGCCGAGACCAAGGAGCGCAGGAGCGCACAGACGACCTGGGCCTACATCCTCTCGATGCTCGTCCATGACTTCCAGCCGATCCTTGCCTACACGACCGATGAGGTCATGGCATACCTGCCGAAGTCGCTCAAGGATGGCCAGACGTTCGCAGCCCTTCTCGACTGGTTCGAGAACCCGGTCGCAGACGATGTGGTCGCAAAGTACCTGCCGGTCTACAATGCTCTGACCGAGGCCCGTGGCGCCTTCACGAAGGCCTACGAGGAGGCCCAGGCTGCCGGCACAATCGCAGAGAAGACGTCGCAGGCGGCACGCGCAGAGCTCGTGCTTCCGCACGACATGTACGAGCTTCTTGCAGGCGAGCTCGGCTGCGATCTCGCAGAACCGTTCGTCTGCTCTGCTGTCAAGCTCGCCGAGGGCGACGAGCTCTCCTGCACCGTGCTTCCGGCCGAGGGCGAGAAGTGCCCGCGCTGCTGGAACTGGCGCACGCTCGGCGCT
This sequence comes from Atopobiaceae bacterium, assembly GCA_051876355.1. Taxonomy (GTDB): domain Bacteria; phylum Actinomycetota; class Coriobacteriia; order Coriobacteriales; family Atopobiaceae; genus Olsenella_L. The sequence continues at coordinate 199,918 of JBJEHU010000037.1, forward strand.
GACGGCCTCTGCCCGCGCTGCCATGAGGCAGTCGAAGAGGCACGCGAGCGCGCATAGCGCACGCATATGCAATTCCAAGGCGGCTGCGCTCGGCGTGGCCGCCTTTTCATGGAGAAGGAGGAGACCATGGAAAGACCGGACAGGAAGAAGCGCTGCGCGCTCTTCTTCGCAATGGCGGCGGCAGCCATTATCCTGGACCAGCTCACGAAGGCCTGGGTGAGGGCGGCGTTGCCAAAGGCCGGAGACACGGCTCCCTTCATTCCGGGCGTTCTCAGGCTCCTCCATGTGGAGAACACGGGCGCTGCCTTCTCCATGGGAGAGGGCAAGGGCTTCTTCTTCGTCGCAATCGCGGTCGCGATCTTCGCGATTGCCCTTGCTGCCGTGATCAAGGAAGAGATGCCGGTGCCGTTCGCGCTTGCACTGGGTGCTGTCGCCGGAGGCGGCATCGGCAACATGATCGACCGTCTTGCCCAGGGCTCCGTGACGGACTTCTTCGCGACGCAGTTCATGGACTTTCCGGTCTTCAATGTGGCAGACATCTTCGTGACCTTGGGCGTCATAGCCGTGCTTGTCTGCCTCATGCGGGAAGGAGGGGAGCGTGGCTAGCGCGCTGCATTCGTTTCTCGTAGGGCCCGAGGCGGACGGCGAGCGCCTCGACAGCTTCCTTGCTGCCCAGGACAGGATGCCGTCCAGGAGCGCCTGCGCAAAGCTCGTCGAAGCAGGTGCCGTCACGATCAATGGGACGCTCGCCGACTCCAAGAGCGAGAAGATCTGCCTCGGCGACCGCATCCAGGCAGAAGTCGAAGAGCCTGAAGACGAAGGCGGCCCTCTCGCTCCGAATCCCTATATCCCTCTCGATATCCGCTTCGAGGACGAATATCTGATCGTGCTCTCGAAGCAGGCGGGGCTTGTCTGCCATCCGGCACCGGGACATGTCGACGACACGCTGGCAAACGCGCTCGTCGCGCACTGCGGCTATGCCCATCTCGGCATGCTCCAGGGCGAGGAGCGCCCCGGCATCGTGCATAGGCTCGACCGCGACACCTCAGGCCTCATGGTCGCTGCCAAGGACGACAGGACGCAGAAGGCGCTTCAGGACCTCATCCGCCTGCGTGTCCTCGACAGGCGCTATGTCACGCTCGTGCATGGCTATGTGGCGCCCGACGAAGGCACGATCGTCACGGGCATTGCCCGCTCGACGAAGGACCGCCTGCGCATGGCGGTATCCGACGACCCGGGAGCTCGGGAGGCGATCACGACCTTCAAGACGCTCGAGCGTTTCGAGGCGGGCAGACGCGACGAAGGCTACAGCCTTCTCGAGTGCCATCTCTATACGGGCCGCACGCACCAGATCCGTGTGCATATGCGCCATATCGGCCACCCCGTCGTCGGAGATCCACTCTATGGGAAAGGCACAGAGATCCAGAACAGGGGGCTCACGCGCCAGTTCCTGCACTCCTGGCACATACGCTTCGACCACCCTTGGACTGGAGAGACCATAGAGTTGGCGGACAAGCTTCCAGACGACCTTCTAGATGTATTAGAATCGCTTCAAGGTACCTCGATGGGCTTGACTGAGCGGGGACGCGAGGTATGCCCGGAGCTTGGCCTGTCCCTATGATCGCGCCTGGCGCGCACCTGTCGAAAGAGGGGGTTGCTTCGTGGGATATACGATGATCAAGGCGGGCCTCACGCCCATCGTCATCTTCAACTTCATCATGCTGCTGTTCTTCACGCTGGCATACTTCTACCAGTTCGTCTACATCCTGCATGTCTGGAGACGCGGCGATGTGAAGATACCGCCTGCCAAGAAGCAGCACTGCTATGCCTTCGTGATTGCAGCCCACAACGAGGAGCCCGTCATCGGCAACCTCGTGCGCTCCATCCTCTCGCAGAACTATCCGCGCGAGCTCATGGACGTCTATGTCGTGGCAGATGCCTGCACGGACAACACGTACAAGGAAGCGCTCGATGCCGGTGCCATCACGTGGGAGAGAAACGACCTCGTGCGCAAGGGCAAGAGCTGGGTCCTGGACTATGCGTTCAACCGCATCCTCGACGAGACCGGCGACAAGTATGACGGTTTCTTCGTGTTCGACGCCGACAACATCGTCTCGCCTGACTACACGAAGATCATGAACGACGCGTTCGACCAGGGATACCTGGTCCTCACGTCCTACCGCAACTCCAAGAACTTCGATTCCTCCTGGGTCTCTGCGGCCTATGCGCTCTGGTTCCTCCGCGAGGCGAAGTTCCTGAACAATGCCCGCATGGAGCTTGGCACCTCTGCGGCCATCTCCGGCTCCGGCTGGCTCGTCTCCTCGAGCATCATCCGCGGCATGCACGGCTGGGACTTCCACCTGCTCACGGAGGACATCCAGTTCTCGACGTTCTGCGCCGCGAACAACATCCAGATCGGCTACGCGCCGGCAGAGTTCTTCGATGAGCAGCCGGTCACGTTCAAGGCGTCCTGGATCCAGCGTATGCGCTGGACGAAGGGCTTCTACCAGGTGTTCTTCAGCTATGCAAGAGATCTTGTCCACGGTATCCGCAAGAAGCAGTTCGCATCGTACGACCTGCTCATGACCATCGCCCCGGGCATGATCTTGACGCTCGTGTCCGCATTCGTGAATGCCGCCTATCTCGGCATCGGTGCAGCAAGCCACGGCTTCCTGGCGACCCAGGGCGAGCTCCTCATGTGCGTCGGCTCGCTTGTCATGACCTTCGGGTCGATGTATGTCGTGTTCTTCCTGCTTGCGATCATCACGACGGTATCCGAGCGCAAGCACATCCATGCGCGCAAGAAGTGGCGCATCTTCACGAACATCTTCACGTTCCCGCTGTTCATGATGACGTACATCCCCATCACGGTCGTGGCCCTCTTCAAGAAGGTCGAATGGGTGCCGACGAAGCATGACATTGCCGTGAACTTCCAGGATGTCATGAACGAAGGATAGAGAAGCTTATGCGGGGGAATCAGACCATGCGCCTGATTCCCCGTTTTAGGTGAATGGATGCAAATTGTAGGCAGATGGGTGCTACAATCCGTTCAATTGAATGAATGGACGTAGCGTTTCGAGCAGATGGAGGCATTGCTTCATGGCAACATTCTTCGAAGGAGAGTCCCATACATTCTCTGAGTACCTGCTGGTGCCAGGCTATTCATCGTCCGAGTGCATTCCGGACAATGTTTCCCTGAAGACGCCGCTCGTGCGCTTCAAGCGTGGAGAAGAGCCTTCGATCTCCCTCAACATCCCGATGGTCTCTGCAATCATGCAGGCCGTCTCCGGTCCGCGCCTGGCAATCGCCCTGGCACAGCAGGGCGGCATGAGCTTCATCTATGGCTCCCAGTCCGTCGAGTCCGAGGCTGCCATGGTCGCCGAGGTGAAGGCCTACAAGGCAGGCTTCGTCGAGTCCGACTCCACGCTCACGCCTGACATGACGCTCCAGCAGGTCATGGACCTCAAGGAGGAGACGGGCCATTCCTGCATGCCTGTCACGGATGACGGCACGGGCCACGGCAAGCTCCTGGGCATCGTCACGTCCCGTGACTACCGTCCTTCCCGCGATGACCGCGGCAAGCTTGTCCGCGAATTCATGACGCCGTTCGAGAAGCTCGTCACGGCTCCGGACGACACGACGCTCAAGACCGCGAACGATATCATCTGGGAGCACAAGCTGAACCAGCTGCCGATTGTCGACAAGGACCAGCACCTCGTCTCCCTCGTCTTCCGCAAGGACTACGATTCGCACAAGTCGAACCCGAACGAGCTCCTCGACTCCCACAAGCGCTACATGGTCGGCGCCGGCATCAATACGCGCGACTATGCCGAGCGTGTCCCGGCCCTGATCGCTGCAGGCGCCGATGCCCTCTGCATCGACTCTTCCGAGGGCTACAGCGAGTGGCAGAAGCTCACGCTCGACTGGATCCGCGCCCACTACGGCGATTCCGTCAAGGTCGGCGCTGGCAATGTCGTCGATGCTGACGGCTTCCGCTTCCTCGCCGACTGCGGCGCTGACTTCGTGAAGGTCGGCATCGGCGGCGGCTCCATCTGCATCACCCGTGAGCAGAAGGGCATCGGCCGCGGCCAGGCTTCCGCCCTCATCGATGTCTGCCGTGCTCGTGACGAGTACTACAAGGAGACCGGCGTCTACGTGCCGGTATGCTCCGACGGCGGCATCGTCTACGATTACCACATGACGCTTGCCCTTGCTATGGGCGCCGACTTCATGATGCTCGGCCGCTACTTCGCACGCTTCGACGAGTCCCCGACCCGCCGCGTCAATGTCAACGGCTCCTATATGAAGGAGTACTGGGGCGAGGGCTCTGCCCGTGCCCGCAACTGGCAGCGCTACGACCTCGGCGGCAAGAAGAAGTCGCTGTCCTTCGTCGAAGGCGTCGACTCCTATGTCCCGTATGCAGGATCCCTCAAGGAGAACGTCGATGGGTCGCTGCTGAAGGTCCGCTCCACGATGTGCAACTGCGGAGCGCTCAACCTTGCCGAGCTCCGCGACAAGGCAAAGCTCACGCTCGTGAGCGCAACCTCGCTCGTCGAGGGCGGAGCCCACGACGTCGTCCTGAAGGACCAGGACCCGAACGTGAACTTCCGCTAAGGAATGTGTCCGGGAGCCCCTGCCTCGTGCAGGGGCTCTTGTCATATAGATCGAGACAATAAGAAGAGCGTCTCCCGGCTTCGGCCAGGAGACGCTCTCTGCATTGCACGACAGCTCCAGAGGCTACTTATCGTCTTCCCCGAGAAGCACCTTATCGGGCGTAAGGGGCAGCGAGCGGACATAGCGGCCCGTGGCGTGGGCGACCGCGCTTGCGATGGCGGGAGAGGGGGTGTTGATAACGACCTCGCCGATGGACTTTGCACCGAAAGGTCCTGTCGGCTCATAGCTTGGCATGAACTCCACGCGCACATCGGGCACGTCGAGGCGCGAAGGGATCTTGTACTGCATGAAGGAGTCGGTGCGCATGTGTCCTCGGGCGTCGTAGACGACCTGCTCGGTGAGCGCCATGCCGATGCCCTGGACAATGCCGCCCTCTGCCTGCACACGGGCAAGCGGGACGTTGATGACGGTACCGCAGTCGACGACAGCGGCATAGTCCGTGAGCGTGACCTTGCCGGATGCCTTGTCGACCTCGACCTCGGCGACGCCTGCCATGAAGGGAGGTGGCGACTGCGGCTGCGTGTTGGCACCGTGTCCGGCAAGGTGGCCCTGGTTGAGGCCGAAGCCGATGGCCCGGTTCGCGAGTTCCTTGACGCTCATCGACTGCGTGCCGTCAGCGCTCGTGACTGTGCCTTCAGAGAATGTGACATCGGCGGAATCGATCTTCCACCAGGCGGCAGCCTGCGCGCAGATCTTTGCCTTGAGGGCCTCAGCCGCACGCAGGACTGCGCCGCCTGAGGTATAGGTGCCGCTCGAGGCATAGGCACCCGTGTCGTAGGGGGACGTGTCGGTATCGACACCCTTCACCACGATATCGTCGACCGGGCATTCGAGGGCCTCTGCCGCAATCTGCGCGAGGATCGTATCGGCGCCGGTGCCCACATCGGTCGCACCGATATCGAGGATGTAGAAGCCGTCATCCTCGAGCGTGATATCGGCGTTCGCGATATCGACATTGCTGATGCCAGAGCCCTGCATCGTGAGGGCGAGGCCTATGCCACGGACACGGTCACCGAGGTCCTCATGAAGCGGGCGGCCCTTCCAGCGCGCCATCTCGAGCGCATGCTCCAGGCACTCATCGGCGCGGCAGCTCCTGAGCGGCTCCTCGTTAAGCTGATGCAGATGCTGGCCTGCCGTGACAAGGTTCTTGAGGCGGATCTCGGCAGGGTCCATATGGAGGGCATCTGCCATCTCGTTCACGGCGGATTCGACGGCAAAGCAGCCCTGCGTCGCGCCATAGCCGCGGAAGGCGCCTCCCGGCATCGTGTCCGTGTAGCAGACGTCGTAGGAGAAGCGGCTTGGCACCTGGTTGTAGATCGGCAGTGTCTTGCCTGCCGCAAGCGTCACGGTTGTCGAGCCGTGATAGCCGTAGGCACCGGCGTTCGAGAGCACATGGAGGTCGATTGCCGTGAGCGTGCCGTCCTTCTTCGCGCCGATCTTCACCGTCAGATACATCTCGTGGCGGGAGTTCGAGGCGGAAAGCGTCTCCTGGCGCGTCATGATGCACTTGCAGGGATGTCCGGTCTTGATGGCAGCAAAGGCTGCATACACCTCGCAGGAACCGGACTGCTTCGCACCGAAGCCGCCGCCGACGCGGGGCTTCACGACACGGATGCGGCTCTGCGGGATGCCGAGAGCTGTGGCGACCTGACGGCGGATATGGAACGGGACCTGCGTCGAGCTCACGATCGTGATGCGGCCGAAGGCATCGGTCTCTGCGTAGCAGCGGAACGTCTCCATCATCGACTGCTCTGCTGCCTGCGTATGGTACGTATGCTCGAGCACGACATCGGCTTCGTCGAAGCCGGCATCCACATCGCCGAAGACATGGCCGCCGGTCGCAACGAGGTTGCGCTTCGGATTGCCTGTCTTGTCTCCGCCATACGTCCAGTCGTCCTCGTCGTGGATGACGCAGGGGTTGTCGAGGGACTCCCTGACATCGAGCACGAACGGGAGTTTCTCGTACTTCACCTTCACTGCATGGACGGCCTCATTGGCAGCCGTCTCATTCTCGGCGACGACGATTGCCACCTCATCGCCGATATAGCGCACCGTGTCATCGAGGATGCACGTGTCATAGGGGCTTGGCTCGAGATAGCTCTGGCCGGCAAGCGTGAAGCGGTGATGCGGCACATCCTTCGACGTGTAGACGGCAACGACACCGGGGATTGCAAGCGCTGCTGCCGTGTCGACGGAAAGGACATGCCCATGCGCGACGCTCGAGCGAACAAGGCGCACGATATAGGCATCTTCCGGTGCAAGATCGTCCGTATAGACGGGACGTCCTGCAAGGAGTGCTTCGGCATCCTTCTTCACGACGGCAGAGGAAAGGGTCTTTCCGCGGTCAGGTGTCTCGATCTCGGAAGCAGCCGCACGCACCTGTGCCACGGCTGCAGCAGCTTCCTTGGAGCCTTCCTGGAGCCTGGCCCCTGCGGCATGGTCCCTCTTGAGGAAGCGCCTGATGGCGCGCATCTGTGCGGCATAGCCCGTGCAGCGGCAGAGGTTGTTGGCAAGGAAGCTCCGCATCTCGTGGTCTGTGGCGTCCGGATTCGTGCGGTCAAGCGCGAGCACCGCCATCTCGAGGCCCGGGGCGCAGAAGCCGCACTGGTCGGCTCCCTCCTCGGCGAGGCACTGGGCAAGCTCCTGGCGCTCTTGGCCCATGCCTTCGAGCGTCACGATATCGTGGCCCGAGACACGGGGCATGATGAGGGCACAGGAGAGCTCGGGCGCACCGTCGACAAGCACGGTGCAGAGGCCGCAGTTCGTCGTCTCGCAGGCACACTTGACACTCTTGATTCCATGGCTCCTGAGCCAGGAGAGGAGCGTCTCGGCAGGGTCGACCTCCGCCGTGAGCGGGCGTCCATTGAGCGTGAAGGAGACAGATACCATATCGCTCATCGTGCATCCTCCTCGTCTGGAGTTGTCTCGCTCGATAGCGGCTTTGCAGCTGCCCGCTCGATGGCGCGGCGCGCAAGCGCAGGCGCGGCTGCACGTCTCCAGTCGGCGCTTCCGCGCATGTCGGAGCCGAAGGGGAGCGCTGCTACAAGCTTCTCCACCTCATCGAGCTCATCTGCTGCCGGCTTCTCGGAAAGCGAAAGGCTGGAGAGGTCCACGAGCTGGGCGCGCTTCGGAAGCGAGCCGACCGCAAGGCGCCAAGAGCCGTCCTGCCAGACGGCGCATACGTTGAGGGCGCTGAAGTCCGTTGCGGAAAGCCTCACGCTCTCGAAGGCAGCACGTGCCGGCTTCTCGTCGAGCGCCACTTCCTCGAGCACGTCGTGGACGGTGCCCATGCGGGCAAATGCGGCAAGAGGCATCGTGCCGGCTTCCGCGAGCGTGACCGTCGCATCGAAAGGAAGAAGGCAGGCAAGGACGTCAGAGAATCCCATGCGGGAGAAGACGGAGCCGCCGACCGTGGCCTGGTTCCTGAACTGGGTGCCGACAATGCCTTCCGTTGCTTCCGCGAAAGCGCCAGAGGTGAGATGCGCCAGCGCTGCATCTTTGCGTGCTTCCTCTATTGTCGCCATTGCTCCCACGCAGATCTTTCCGTCCTCATGCCTCACATAGTCGAGGCCGGCAGACGAGAGATCTATCGCATAGGGGATGGTCCTGTCCTGGAGCCTCAGCCACATCATGCCGCCGAGGACTGTTGCGTGGGGGTGCGCCTTGAGCAGGGCGAGCGCCTCATCGGGCGTGCCTGGACGCACATAGTTGTCAAACCGGAGCAAGGATGCCTTCTTCTGGTAGGGAGCAGACCTTCCCATTGTGACGTTTCCGGAGCCATTTGAGAGCGAGACGCATCCTTTGCCATGAGGTATTCATGGGCATGTCAGAGCTGTGTCCATATGGGGACGAGATGTTTAAGCGCATGGAAATGCTTAGTCGTTATAATCAGAGTCCATTACCTGCTTCCGCGTTAGAAGGAGCGCTCAGGATGAGTGACAACACGAACGAGATGTCTGCCATCCCGGAGTACGATGCCCAGGCCATCGAGACCAAGTGGCAGCGCACCTGGGAGGAAGAGAATCTCTACAAGACGGACACCGATCCCGCCAAGCCGAAGAAGTATGTGCTCGAGATGTTCCCGTATCCGTCGGGAGACCTCCATATGGGCCATGCAAGGAACTATACGATCGGCGATGCAATGGCGCGCCAGGCGCGCATGCGCGGCTACGACGTGCTGCATCCGATGGGCTTCGATGCCTTCGGCCTGCCGGCAGAGAATGCTGCCATCAAGCACCATACGCAGGCTGCAAAGTGGACGTACCAGAACATTGCCCAGGCCGTGAAGACCATGAAGCGCATGGGCTTCTCCTACGACTATGACCGCATGTTCAATACCTGCGACCCCGAGTACTACCGCTGGGGCCAGTGGATGTTCATCCAGATGTGGAAGCGCGGCCTTGCCTACCGTGCGACGAGCCCGGTGAACTGGTGCCCGACGTGCAAGACGGTCCTTGCAAACGAGCAGGTCGTAGAGGGCCGCTGCTGGAGGTGCGGCTCCATCCCCGAGAAGCGCAACCTCTCCCAGTGGTATCTCAAGATCACCGACTATGCCCAGGAGCTCCTCGACGATCTCGACAAGCTCACCGGCTGGCCCGAGAACGTGAAGGCGCAGCAGCGCAACTGGATCGGCCGCTCCGAAGGCGCAGAGATCGACTTCAAGCTCGCCGATACCGACGGCGTGACGCCGACGGACCGCACGATCACGGTCTTCACGACCCGTGCCGATACGCTGTTCGGCGTGTCGTTCATGGTGCTGCCGCCCGAGAGCGAGCTTGCAGCAGAGCTCGTGGCCGGCACGGAGCATGAGGAAGAGTTCAAAGCGCTCAAGGCTGCGACGGAGAAGGTCTCTTCCGTCGACCGCCAGGGCACGGCGCGCGAGAAGCACGGCGTGTTCACGGGCCGCTATGTGATCAATCCGATCAACGGCAAGCCGGCTCCGATCTGGGTCGCCGACTATGTCCTCATGGACTACGGCACCGGTGCCGTCATGGGCGTCCCCTGCGGCGACCAGCGCGACTTCGACTTCGCCCGCAAGTATGGCCTGCCGATTCCGCCGATCATCTGCGAGAAGGAAGATCCGCTCTACGATCAGCTCAAGGATCAGCGCGACCTTGTCGTCACGAATGTCGACTGGGATTCCGCCATGGCAGCAGAGGGCTACCTCGTGCAGTCCGGCGAGTTCACAGGCATGAAGGGCGGCAAGCACTCCGAGGCAGTCGACGCGATCGTCTCCTGGCTCGAGGAGCACCACTGCGGCCGCACGAAGGTGCAGTACCGCCTGCGCGACTGGCTCATCAGCCGCCAGCGCTACTGGGGCAACCCGATCCCGATGATCCACTGCGATGTCTGCGGCGACGTGCCGGTGCCGGAAGAGGACCTGCCGGTCCGCCTCCCGGAGAACCTCGACCTCGGCGCAGGCGAGACGCTTGCCGAGTATGCACCGTTCTATGAGACGACATGCCCGAAGTGCGGACGTCCGGCAAAGCGCATCACGGACACGATGGACACGTTCACGTGCTCGAGCTGGTACTACATGCGCTATACCGACCCCCACAACGACAAGGCGCCGTTCTCGAGCGAGGCTGTGGACCGCTGGATGCCGGTCGACAACTACATCGGCGGCATCGAGCACGCCATTCTCCACCTGCTCTATTCGCGCTTCTGGACGAAGGTCCTGCGCGACATGGGCCTCGTGAAGTTCGACGAGCCGTTCACGAACCTGCTCTGCCAGGGCATGGTCAAGGATGCGAATGGCGAGACGATGTCGAAGTCGAAGGGCAACGTCGTTCCTCCTTCCTCTGTCATCGAGCCGTATGGCGCAGACACGATGCGCCTTGCCATCCTCTTCGTCGCACCGCCCGAGAAGGACTTCTCCTGGGACGAGGAGGCAGTCGCCGGCTGCAACCGCTTCCTGAAGCGTGCCTGGAGGATCGTCTGGCAGCTCGTCGAGGGCGCAGACCCGAAGACGGCAGGCGCTGTCGACGTCAGCAAGCTCGACGAGGAGGGCAAGGAGCTCAACCGCGAGCTCAACCGCCTCGGCCTCAAGTGCACGGCTGACTTCGACCGCGCGCAGTTCAACACGGCCATCTCTGCCATCATGGAGCTCGTGAACGCGGCCTCCAAGTATGTGAACTCCCATCCTGACGGATCTGGCGACGCGGCGCTTGGCTGTGCCTGCGCTTCTGCCATCGTCCGCATGATGGCGCCGATCGCTCCGCACTGGTCCGAGGAGCTCTGGCATGCCGCCCTCGGCGAGACGGACTCCGTCTACAACGTGCCCTGGCCCGAGTTCGACGAGAAGCAGGCCCAGAGCCAGACCGTCTCTATCGCCGTCCAGGTCAAGGGCAAGGTCCGTGGCCACGCCGATGTGCCGGCCGATGCGACGAACGACGTGCTCGAGGAGGCAGCGAAGAAGGCTGTCGCCAGCTACCTCGAGGGCAAGACGATCAAGAAGGTCATCGTCGTTCCGGGCAAGCTCGTGAACATCGTAGCAATCTAGCGTCAAAAGCCAATGGCTTATGAGAGAGGGGCTCCGCACATCATCGTGCGGAGCCCCTCCTGCATAGCCTGCCTGCTTCTCGCTGCGGTCCAGGCTACCGTGTGCCGGCGTCGTCTTCGAGGTACGTGCATTCGGAGCTGTTCGTGCGGATGATCTCGCGCAGGCGCTCGATGTAGGAGGACAGAAGCTTGCTCGGGCGCCTCTCGTGGTGGATTACATAGCCGACGCGCATGGTAGGCGCTCCTGCGAGTGGCACCGAGGCGATGCCCGACTGCATCTCGTCCGAGAGCACGCCTGTCGAGAGCGTATAGCCGTCGAAGTGGGTAAGAAGGCTCGTGAGCGTGCCGCGGTCGGAGTAGCGGATGGTCTTTCTGTGTGGAAGCTGTGAAAGCGGCTCCTCGGAATAATAGAAGGAGTTCTCCGTTCCCTGCTCGAACGAGTAGCGCGGATACGGTTCGAGGTCCTCGGGCTGGATGAGGTCCTTGCTTGCAAGCGGGTGCTGCTCGCCGACGAAGACATGGACCGGCGCATCGAAGAGCGGGTGGAAGTCGAGCCCGCCATCCTCGAATGCCTTCTCGAGGACGGGCCTGTTGAAGTCATCGAGATAGAGGATGCCGATCTCGCTCCTGAAGTCGCGGACATCGGAGATGATGCGGCCGGTCGCGGTCTCGCGCATGACAAAATCATATTCGGGGCTCTGGCAGCTCTTCACCACATCGACGAAGGCCTGTACGGAGAAGGCGTAGTGCTGGGCAGATACCGCAAGGCGCTCCTGCGGGGCAGAGCCCTGGACGAAGCGCTCCTCGAGCATGTCTGCCTGCTCTACGACCTGGCGGGCGTAGCCGAGAAGCTCCGTGCCTTCGGCCGTGAGCTCGACGCCGCGGTTCGAGCGCGTGAAGATCTCGAAGCCGAACTCCTCCTCGAGATCGCGCATCGCGCAGGAGACATTCGACTGGGCGGTATAGAGGTTTCTTGCCGCGGCATTGATGGAGCCGTGCTCGGCCACGGCGATGAGATAGCGGAGCTGCTGGAGAGTCATGGAGTTCCCTCTCACGAATTGTGCAGGTTTGACGATACGTGACGCACGTATTAAACTATCACTGTCAAAGTTCAATCGTAGAGGAAGTGGGGTGGAGTTTTCGCCCCGCTTCCTTTGTTATGTAGGGCCGATAGGCCGAAGGAGGGGATGGCTGTGGCGAAGAGCGAACAGGAGCAGAGCATCATCGATGCGCTCGAGAAGGTGGCGCCCGCGCATGCGATCGATATCGTGGATGTGAGCGTCGAAGGCGCAAAGACGGCGCCGATCGTCTGCATCAGGATCGATCACGCAGACGAGAGCGCAGAGCCGATCACGCTCGACGAGGTGACGGCGCAGGGCGGCTGGATCAACGAGGTCGTGGACGAGCTCGATCCCTTCCCGGGTGCCTATACGCTCGAGATCTCGTCGCCGGGGATGTCCCGCCCTCTGAGGCGTCCGCATGACTTCGAGCGCTTCGCAGGCGAGGCCGTCCAGATCAAGCTGGACCGTTCCGAGGGTCGCAGACGCTGGACAGGCGTGCTCAAGGGCTTCGAGGATGGCTCTGTCGTGCTCGATACCGACGAGGGGGAGCAGCGCTTCCCGCTCGGAGAGATCGCGAAGTGCACGATCAAGCCCGATTTCGATACAGCTGGCAAAAAGCGTGGCGGCAAGAACTAGGCCGCCAAGGAGGAATGAGATATGGCATCTGAAATGATGGAAGCGCTCATGGCGCTCTGCAAGGAAAAGCACATCGACGAGCTCTACCTGCTCGACCGTCTCGAGCAGTCGCTCGCAAAGAGCTATGCCGACGTCCTGCACCTCGACTGGGGCGCAAAGGTCACGATCGACCGCCAGACCGGCAAGATCTATGTCTACCGCCTCGAGCCGAAGGACGAGTCCTGGAACGACGAGACCGGCGAGTTCGAGGAGTTCGACGAGATCGACGTCACGCCGAAGGACACGAGCCGTCTTGCTGCCCAGCAGGCAAAGGCCGAGATCAACAACATCGTGCGCAATGCTGCACGCCAGCAGATCTACGAGGAGTTCTCTGACCGCATCGGCGACATCATCACCGGCACGGTGCTCCAGTCGACGCCTGACTTCACAATCGTGAAGATCCGCGAGGGCGTCGAGGCCGAGCTCCCGCACTTCGACCTCCATCGCCATCCCGATGAGCGCAACGAGCGTCCGGTCGGCGAGCACTATGCGCACAACCAGCGCATCAAGGCCATCATCGTCGATGTCCGCGACCCGAACAGCACGGTCCAGCCGACGCGCGGCGAGCGTCAGCGTCCGGCGATCGTAATCTCCCGCACCCACCCGAACCTCATCGCGAAGCTCTTCGAGCTCGAGGTGCCTGAGGTCTACGACAAGGTCGTGAAGGTGAACTCCGTCGCTCGCGAGCCGGGCATCCGCTCGAAGGTCGCCGTCTCCTCTGTCGACGAGCACCTCGATCCGGTCGGCGCCTGCGTCGGACCGAAGGGCAGCCGTGTCCGCACGGTTGTCTCCGAGCTCAGGGGCGAGCGCGTCGACGTCGTGCTCTGGGACGAGGATCCGGCCAAGCGTGTCGCGAACGCGCTGTCGCCTGCGAAGGTCTCCCGCGTGCTTGTCGACCCCGAGAGCAACTACTGCACGGTCATCGTGCCGGACGACCAGCTTTCCCTCGCTATCGGCAAGGAAGGCCAGAACGCACGTCTTGCTGCACGCCTCACGGGCTACCATATCGATATCAAGAACGAGTCGCTCGCTAAGAGCATCCTGAACGGGACGCATATCCCGGCACCGCAGCATGAGGAGGACACGCTCATCGACGATGGCACCGAAGAGGGCCATCGCTGCGAGTACGTGAGCCCCGACGGCATGCGCTGCCGCAACATGGCCCGTCCGGGATCGAAGTACTGCGGCATCCACGAGAAGCTCATGGACGCCGAGGTCACAGACGATCCCGATTCGCTGATCTGACAATGCGACGGCACGTCGCATCTCATCCGTCGCATCTAGGAAGGTTGGTTACATGGCAAAGACCCGCGTACATGATCTGGCAAAGGAATACGGGATGTCGAGCAAGGAGATGCTCGACTATCTCGATCAGATGAAGATACCGGCAAAGTCGCCGTCTTCGACGCTCGAAGACGTCTACGTGAACCTTGTCCGCAAGAAGCTGAAGCCGATTCTCGAGGCCAGGGCTGCAGAGATCGAGGCCCAGAAGAAGGCCGAGGCCGAGGCAAAGGCAGAGGAAGAGCGCAAGGCTGCCGCCGAGGCAGAGCGCGAGCGTGTCGCGGCCGAGAAGCGCCGTGCGCAGGAGCGTGCTGTCGAGGAGCAGCGCCGCCGCGAGGCGGAGGCTGCCCGCAAGAAGGCCGAGGAGGAGCGCGCCGAGCAGGAGCGCAAGGCAAAGGAAGAGGCAGAGAAGAACCGTGTCAGGGATACGGCTCCGAAGAGCGTGCCGTCCTTCACGAGCCTGCTTGACCAGATCGCCCAGCAGGAAAAGGTCCTGAAGCAGCAGGAAGAGGAGAAGGAGGCACGCAAGAAGCAGGAAGCCGAAGAGCGTGCCGCCAGGAAGCGCCAGCGTCCCGAGCGCAGGAACTCCTCCGAGCGTGGCGGCCGCAATGAGCGCAATGAGCGTGGCGGCCGCAACGGCGAGGAGCGCACGGACGAGCGCCATGAGCGCAACGACCGCCGTGGCTTCTCCATGGACGAAGTCAGAAGGAATGCCGCCCAGGCTGCTCCTGCAGGAGAGGGCAAGCCGGACAGCCGTGGCGAGAACCGCCGCAGGAACCAGAAGCACAGCCGCAGGCAGGATGACGGGGAAGACCGCTATAGCCGCATGGCGCGTGCTGCCGAGGAGTACAACCGCGAGCACGTGCTCGAGGAGGCCCGTGCTGCTGTCGAGGAAGCGACGCGCGAATCGACCGGCCGCCGCAAGCGCCGCAAGGAGCGCCGTGTCAAGCAGGCTGCCGAGGCTGCCCAGGAGAAGCGCATCGAGGAGGCCGTGAAGAACGATCAGGACCTCTCCCAGCTCGATACGATCAAGGTCCCGCAGGGCTCGACCGTGGCCGAGCTCGCAGATCTCCTCAAGGTCCCTGCGAATGACATCATCAAGCGCCTGTTCCTGCTCGGAACGCCGCTGACGATGACACAGAGCATGACGGACGACCAGATCGAGCTCATCGCCGACGACCTTGGCCGCGACGTCAAGGTCATGACCAAGGAGGAGGAGAACTCCTTCAGCTTCTACGACGATCCGAAGGACCTCGTGCCGAGGCCGCCTGTCGTCACCGTCATGGGCCATGTCGACCACGGCAAGACGTCGCTTCTCGACGCAATCCGCCACACGGGTGTCGCTGCCGGCGAGGCGGGCGGCATCACGCAGGCCATCGGTGCATCCCAGGTCAAGATCCATGGCCGCACGATCACGTTCATCGATACGCCGGGCCATGCAACGTTCACGGCCATGCGTGCCCGTGGCGCCAAGGTCACGGATATCGTCATCCTGATCGTCGCTGCCGACGACGGCGTCATGCCCCAGACCATCGAGTCCATCAACCATGCAAAGGCGGCAAACGTTCCTATCATCGTCGCCGTCAACAAGATCGACAAGCCGGGCGCAAACCCGGACAAGGTGCGCCAGGAGCTCACGGAATATGGCATCATCCCCGAGGAATGGGGCGGCCAGAACATGTTCGTGAACATCTCCGCCAAGAAGAAGATCGGCATTGAGGACCTTCTCGAAGCTGTCCTTCTCGAGGCCGACTACCTCGAGCTCAAGGCGAACCCGAACACGTTCGCATCCGGCTATGTCCTCGAGGCGAAGCTTGACCGCGGCCGCGGCTCTGTCGCCACGATCCTCGTGAACAGGGGCACGCTCCACGTCGGCGACGCCGTCGTGGCAGGCACGGCCTATGGACGTGTCCGCGCCATGCTCGACCAGCACGGCAACAACGTCTCCGAAGCCAAGCCGTCCGACCCTGTCGAGATCCTGGGCCTCCAGTCGATCCCGAACGCAGGCGACGAGTTCCGCGTGTTCGACGACGAGCGCGATGCACGCTCCCTCGCCGAGCAGCGCCAGCTCAAGGCCCGCATCGAGGAGCAGAACAAGGCAAAGCACGTCACGCTCGAGAACCTCTTCGACACGATGGAGGAGGCGGATGTCAAGGAGCTCAACCTCATCATCAAGGCAGACGTCCAGGGCTCCATCGAGGCACTCGTCGATGCCCTCTCGAAGCTCGACCAGTCCGAGGTCCGCATCAACGTGATCCACACGGCTGTCGGTGCCATCAACGAGACCGATGTCATCCTCGCCGATGCCTCCAATGCCATCATCATCGGCTTCGGCGTCCGTCCGGATGCCAAGGCCCGCCAGGCAGCAGAGAAGGCCGGCGTCGAGATCCGTACCTACTCCGTCATCTACAAGGCCATCGAGGAGATCGATGCTGCACGCATCGGCATGCTCAAGCCGACGGAGGAGGAGAAGCAGACCGCTACCATCGAGGTGCGCCAGACGTACAAGGTTCCGAAGGTCGGCATCGCAGCCGGCTGCATGGTCCAGGAAGGCGAGGTTTCTGCCACCGACCAGGTCCGCCTTGTCAGGAACGGCATCGTCGTCTACGATGGCACGATCGCTTCGCTTCGCCGCTACAAGGACGAGGTCAAGAGCGTCAAGGCCGGCTTCGAGTGCGGCATCTCGCTCGAGAACTATCAGGATATCCATGTGGGCGACACGATCGAGTCCTACAAGATCGTCGAGGTTGCCCGTACCGAGTAAGGTCAAGACATGAAGCAGAACAGGAATTCCCGCCGCATCAACGAACAGGCGCGCGAGAAGATTGCAGACATACTTCTGTTCGAGATCTCCGATCCCGATCTCGCGCTCGTCACGGTGACGGGCGCCGAGGTCGCAATCGACAAGTCCTTCATGCGTGTCTACGTGTCCTGCGATGCAGACCGCTACGAGGAAGTCATGGCGGCTCTCGACCGCGCGAAGGGGCGCATCCGCTCGCTCTTCGGGCACGCTGTTGCCTGGAGGGTCACGCCCGAGATCGAGTTCCGCATCGATACGACGACCGATGAGGCCGAGCAGATTGCCCGCGCCCTCAAGAACGTCCCGCCGACGCTCGCGGTCGAGAAGGACGAGGATGGCTATCCGATCCAGCCGTCCGAGCCTGATGCCGAATAGAGGGACCGTGCAATACGACGATTTGAAGACGCAGGCCGCTGCATTCACGGCCCTTGTCTCCCTGATTGAGGAGGCGCAGACGATCTGTGTCTGCGCCCATACGAGCCCGGACGGAGACGCCCTGGGCTCGGGCCTCGCTCTTGCCCATATCCTCCGTCGCCGCTGGCCGGAAAAGACCGTCACGAACCTTTTGGCCGACTCCGACCCGGTACCGAGGATCTACGCATTCCTGCCGGGTGCCGACGGGTTTGTCCCTGCTGCAGAATATGCAGGAGCGCCCGATCTCTTCATCAGCGTCGACCTTCCGGCGCCGGGGCGCCTGAACGAGGCCGAAGCGGTGCTGAAGCGTGCTCCGAAGGTGGCAGAGATAGACCACCATCCGTCCGAGAAGCCGTTCGGCGACGTGCATGTCGTGCGTCCCGACGCTGCTGCCACCGGCGTCATCATCGCCGAGTTCGCGCAGCATATCGAGGCAGAAATGACGCCCGATATCGCTGACTGCCTCTTCTGTGCCGTCATGACCGATACGGGGCGCTTCCAGTACCAGAACGCGAATCCGGAGGCGTTCGATATCGCCTCCTATCTTGTCGATTCCGGGGCGAACCCGTCGAATGTGTCGCTCCATGTCTACCAGAGCTTCCGCCTGCAGTACCTGCATCTCGAGGCTGTGGTCATGGCAAGGATCAAGACATTTTTGGGCGGACGCATCTCGTACAGCTACTCGACCGTGGACGATCTCGAACGCACGGGAGCCCAGCTCGACGAGTGCGATGGTCTCATCGATGTCGTGAGGAGCGTCGACGGTGCCGAGGTGGCGCTGTTTTTGAAGGAGCTTCCGGGAGGAGGCGTCCGCGGCAACCTGCGCTCGAAGAGCGACTACGATATCTCGGTCGTCGCGCGCGAGCTCGGCGGAGGCGGACACAAGGCTGCTGCCGGCTTCACGATCAAGGGCGACCTCGACGAGGCGCTCTCTGTCGTGCTGCCGCGCCTCAAGGCCCTGCTCACGAACGAGCCCTGCGCTCCTGCCATGGGCGGGGTGAGCGAGTGAAGCGCGGACAGAGCGGACTCAATCTGCTGCTTGCCATCGACAAGCCTCTCGGCATCACGAGCCATGATGCGGTCTCGAAAGTGCGCTACGCCCTGGGCGAGCGCCGCGTAGGACACGCTGGCACGCTCGATCCGGCTGCATCCGGCCTTCTTGTCGTCGGTGTCGGCCAGGGGACCCGCCTCATGGGCATGCTCACGCAGGACAGGAAGTCCTATGAGGCACGCATCTCGTTCGGCCGCGAGACCGATACGGATGACCGCGAGGGCAAGACGGTGCGTACGGCAGAGGTGCCGAAGCGCCTCTTCGAAGAAGACGAGGCAAGGCGTGTCCTTGCTTCTCTTGTCGGCGTCCAGGACCAGGTACCGCCTGCCTATTCTGCCATCTCGATCGACGGCAAGCGTGCCTATGCGCTTGCCCGCGAAGGAGAGCAGGTGGAGCTCGCCTCCCGGAGGATCGAGATCTTCCAGGTCATGCTCCTCGCTGTCGGCGAGGACGACGAAGGCCTCTTCTGGGACTGTGCCTTTACGGTCTCGAAGGGCACCTATATCAGGAGCATCGCGCGCGACCTCGGGCGTACGCTCGGGTGTGCGGCGCATCTCGGAGCGCTTCGGCGCCTCTCGTCCGGAAACCTTACCTTGAAGAGCGCCCATACGCTCGAAGAGGTCGCAGCTGCAGGAGCAGACGGCATCCTTGCTCTGGCGGCAGACCCGGTGCGTGCGCTCGGACTTCCGAAGCGTGCCGTCACGGACCGGGAGCTCGAGATGCTCCTTCAGGGCAAGACGCTCGGCAAGGGCAGCCTCGATATGCATGAGGGGGAGCGCTGCGCGATGGTCTTCTCCGGCAAGGTCTATGGTGTCTGGGAATGTGCAGGCGACCGCCTGAAGACTGTCGCGAATTTCCCGGCAGGCATTTCAGGCGTACACGAAGGATAGGGGATAGACACGATGGAGCGCTTGTGCGGCTATGCACTGCCGCTCGATGCAGCGGCACGTGCAGCACTCGTGGATGCTGCTGTCTTCGGCCTAAAGGGGCTGCCAGAGCCTCGGTCTCATGAGCTTGGCAGGCTCTATGTGGCAGACGGCGTGACGTTTGCCGAGGATGCCCCTTCCGTCATTGCCCTGGGTGCGTTCGATGGCCTGCACCTTGGCCACAGGGCACTCATTTCCCGCCTTCTGGCGGACGCAGCCGAGCGTAGCCTTCCTTCTGTCGTCGTGACGTTCGACCCCGATCCGTCAGAAGTCGTCGATCCCCATCCCGAGGCACGGCTCCTCGCGGTATCTGACCGCGTGCGCGGACTCCTTTCGCTCGGTGCCGACGCTGTCCTTGTCATGCACTTCACACGCGAGCTCGCAGGGCTTGCGCCTGAGGCATTCTGCTCCCGCATTGCAGAAGCGCTCCATCCTGTTGCCGTGCATGTCGGCACGAACTTCCGCTTCGGTGCCCGCGGTGCGGGCGATGTGGCAGCGCTTGGCCGGTTCATGGGCCAGCATGGAGCTGCATGCGTGCCGCAGGACCTCGCGCTTGGCGGCAAGGAGCCGGTGAGCGCGACGAGGACACGGCATCTGCTCTTTGAGGGGAAGGTGGATGCGGCGGCAGAGCTTCTTGGCCGCTGCCATTTCGTCCGAGGCACTGTCATGCATGGGCGTGGCGAAGGAACGGGCATGGGCTTTGCGACGGCGAATGTCCAATGCGCGAAGCTTTCGGCGATGCCGGGCGAAGGCGTCTATGGCGGATATGTCGTGGTCGACGGCGTGCCTTATGCCGCTGCCATCAATGTCGGGGCTCCGAAGAGCTTCGAGGCGGAAGAGCGGCCCGAGTTCCTCGAGGCGCACCTGCTCGGATTCTCCGGCGATATCTACGGGCGGGAGGTGCAGGTCGTCTTCTGCCGCTGGCTCAGGGCACAGCGCAAGTTCGCATCGATGGTGGAACTCGAAGCAGTGGTTCGCGGGAACATCGAGTGGGTACATGAGAACTTGGGTGCCGACAGCGAGGGGGCAATCTGTTGATAACCGACGAAGACAAGGAGCGTGTCAGGCAGGCGACCGATATCGTCGCGCTTGTGGGCGAGACTGTCGTCCTGAAGCAGCGTGGCCAGGAGTTCTGGGGCTGCTGTCCGTTCCATCACGAGAAGTCTCCGTCGTTCAAGGTAAATCCCCAGACCGGCCTCTGGCATTGCTTCGGCTGCGGTGCCGGCGGCGATGTCTTCTCCTATGTCCAGCGCAGGGAGAATCTCGAGTTCCCCGATGCTATCCGCTACCTTGCAGACCGTGCCGGCATAGAGCTCACGGAAGAGAAGACGGCCCATCACGGCCCGAAGCGGCAGCGCCTCCTGGCCTGCCTTGCCGAGGCGGAGAAGTTCTATAGCACGATGCTCATGCGCGGCAAGGGCGATGGCCCTGCCGCGGCACGGAGCTATTTCTCTGGCCGTGGCTTCGGCTCTGCCATCTGCCGTTCCTGGAACCTCGGCTTTGCGCCGGGGCATGGGATGCTTGCAGCGTACCTGCGCTCCAAGGGCTTTACGACGCAGGAGATGGTCGCAGCGGACCTGGCACGCGAGCGCTCTGGCAGGGTATCCGACCGCTTCTTCGACCGCGTGATGTTTCCCATCCACGACGAGCAGGGGCGCACGATTGCCTTCGGCGGCAGGATCCTCGAAGCGACGAAGCATGACGGGATAGCGAAATACATCAATACGGGCGACACGCCGGTCTTCAACAAGAGGAAGCATCTCTTTGCGATCGACAAGGCACGCGATGCGATGGTCGAGACCGGCACCGCTATCGTCTGCGAAGGCTATACCGACGTTATCGCTCTCCATGAGGGCGGATTCAGGAATGCCGTGGCAGCGCTTGGCACGGCGTTCTCGCTTGACCATGTGAAGACGCTCGAGCGCCTGCGCGTGAAGCGCATCATCTGCATGTTCGACGGCGATGCGGCAGGCCAGCGAGCCGCCGAGCGCGCTGTCCAGTATGTGGACAAGACGACGGCCGAGCTCCTCTGCGTCGTGCTGCCGAACAACCAGGACCCGATGGAGTTCCTTGCATCGCATACGGCAGATGAGATGCAGCAGCAGCTCGATGGCGCAAGGCCGCTCATCGACTTCGTGTTCGCAAAGCGGCTCGAAGGCTACGACCTCACGATTCCGGGCGTGCGCGTGAAGGCGCTCGACGATCTGGCCGGCCTTCTTGCCCCGCTCAAGGATTCCCCGCTCATCGACTCCTATGCGCTCCAGCTCGCAGATGCCCTGGGCATGGATCCTGAAGAGACGAAGCGGACAATCAAGAGGAAGCCCCGCACCAGCGAGGCCGCTGTCCCTGCGCCGCGCAGGAGCCCGCGTCCCGAGCAGGAGCAGATACCGACCTATGACGGACCGACCTACGACGATGCGGACTACTACGACGAGGATGCAGGAGACTATGTGCCGGATGACGCATATGGCGCGGCGGCAGTGGTTCCGCAGGCCCTCTCGTCCGACGAGCGCCGCCAGATCGATGCGGAGCGCGAGCTCCTCGCGATGATGGCAGGTTATCCTGCCGAGGCGCGCGGCTATTCGCAGAGGATTGCAGGATTTTCCTGGGCCGATTCGAGGCATGAAGCAATGGCATGGGCCATGCTCGCGACACCTGAGGATGCAACGCCGCAAGACGTCGTGGCGGCGGCGACCTCGGTCTATCCCGAGGCGGCACAGCTCCTCGGCGGCGGCAGGCTTGCGTCGGCCGAAGGAATGACAGCAGGGCAGAAGATGGCTTTCCTTGTGGATACGGTCGAGCTCTATTCCACGAAGCGGAAGATCCGCGCAATCAGGACCGAGCTCAGAAGCACGCCCGATGCGCTTTCGGACCGCACGAAGGAGCTCTTCGTCGAAGCGACGCAGCTACAAAGGCATGTGCAGGAGCTGTCAGGCAGACTTTCTGCGTCTGCGGATGCTCAATAACGGGTAAAGTAGTAACGATTGTGCGTCGAAAGGAAATACGTGGCTACAAAGAAGTCGAAAGAGGATATCAAGCTGTCCCCAGAGCTCATGCAGGCCGTCGATGCCCTTGTGACGAAATCGTCCAAGCATGATGGCACGGTGTCTGAGGATGATATCCAGGTCGCAACCCGTGACATAGATGTCGATTCCGACGAGCTGTCGGATCTCTACGACGTGCTGCGCTCGAAGGGCGTGGACATCGCGACAGACGACGCGGCGATGCCGAACGTTGATGGCAACTCTATCGACGGTCTCGATGACGACCTCGATTCGGACAGCTATGAGGACGATATCGAGGACGATCTCGACGAAGACGACGATGATTCCCGCACGAGCGAGGCAAAGGAAGTCAATGCCGCGCTGCGTTCCACGGCCACGAAGGGCAAGACCTCGAAGAAGCGCTCGACCCGCAGCCGTAACCGCAGGGCAGACACCTCGACGGTCATGCTTACCGGCGACCCGGTCAGGATGTATCTCAAGGAGATCGGCAAGGTCGACCTTCTGACCGCCGACGAAGAGGTCCATCTTGCCATGAAGATCGAGGCTGGTGCCGAGGCCACGGAGAAGCTCGAAGCTGCCGAGAACGGCGATATCGAGCTCACACGTGCCGAGATGCGCCGTCTCATGCGCATCGAGCAGGTCGGCCTCGACGCGAAGCAGCAGCTGATCTCCGCGAACCTGCGCCTTGTCGTCTCCATCGCAAAGCGCTATGTCGGCCGCGGCATGCTGTTCCTCGACCTCATCCAGGAAGGCAACCTCGGCCTCATCCGTGCTGTCGAGAAGTTCGACTACACGAAGGGCTTCAAGTTCTCGACGTACGCCACGTGGTGGATCCGTCAGGCCATCACCCGTGCTATCGCCGACCAGGCACGCACGATCCGCATTCCGGTCCACATGGTCGAGACCATCAACAAGCTCGTCCGTGTCCAGCGCCAGCTTCTGCAGGACCTCGGCCGCGATCCGACCCCGGAAGAGATCGGCAAGGAGATGGGCATGTCGGCAGACCGTGTCCGCGAGATCCAGAAGATCTCCCAGGAGCCGGTCTCGCTCGAGACGCCTATCGGCGAGGAAGAGGATTCGCAGCTCGGCGACTTCATCGAGGATTCCGGTGCCGTCGCTCCTCCTGAGGCAGCATCCGAGTCCATGCTGCGCGAGCAGCTCGACCAGGTGCTCGACGGCCTGGCAGACCGTGAGCGCAAGGTCATCAAGCTGCGCTTCGGCCTCGAGGATGGCCATCCGCGCACGCTTGAGGAAGTCGGACGCGAGTTCGGCGTCACGCGTGAGCGCATCCGCCAGATCGAGAGCAAGACGCTCGCGAAGCTCCGCCATCCTTCCCGCTCCGGCCGCCTGAAGGACTATATGGAAGAGTAGATATCGTAAGCATGCCAAGGCAGCTGCTCAAAAGGGCAGCTGCCTTTTTTCATTCGGGAGGATGCAATGGACCGAGACAGGCTCGAACATATCATCGAGGACCTCATCATCTGCGTCCTTCTTGCCATCCTCATTGCCCTGATCGTCCAGCTCCTGTTTCCGGGGTCGGGCATCTTCTTCGGCATCCCCTGCATCATCCCGTTCGTCTTCGTCTTCCCGATAGGATGGAAGCATCGGGGCGGGGGAGACAGGAAGGACTGACGGGCGAGCAGCGCAGCAGGCTTCAGGTCTGCTGCGCTTTTCTTTTAAGCAGTCTGGCTTCCCATCTCGCGGGACAGCTGCCTGCTGCATGGCCTCAAGGAGCGATGCTCCCTTGAGGCCATCCTGCATGCGTCCTGGGGATGGATGCATGTGCATTCTGCATGGGTATGCTCCCATGCAGAATATTTTGAACACATGTTGCAATCTTTTGCAAAAGAACATATTTATGTTGCACAAGCAACGAATCAAGCTGCAAAGAGCCGTCTGAGGGAAGTTTCAGACCGCTTGCCGCACGGCACGGGACAAAATCAAGAACAAATCTCATTATCTTGCCAACAAGAAATGCTACCAAACGCGTAGCAATAGGTGACCGCAGTCGATGAATCCCCATGTCATCGGCCTGTCCTGGCCTGCTGTCCCATCTGGAAGCCGCCTGTCACCGCCTGTTTCTCCTCATACCAGCAGATGCAAAGGTGGTGTCCCATGAAGTATGGAGATGTCTACAGACAGAAGCTCGTCACAGCCGACGAAGCAGCCCGTGTCGTGAAGAGCGGCGACTGGGTCGACTACGGATGGAGCTCGATCACGCCGGTCGCCTTCGACCGTGCCCTCGCAAAGCGCATGCCCGAGCTCGAGAATGTCAATTTCCGTGGCGGCGTCCTGGCCCATGAGCCGGAGATCTTCAAGATCGACCATCCCGAAGAGCATCTGACCTGGAATTCCTGGCACCTCGGCGGGGCCGAGCGCAAGGCTGTGGCCCGTGGTTTCTGCTTCTATGCGCCGATCCGCTACTCGGAGCTGCCGCGCTACTACCGCGAGCATACCGGTGCAGTCGATGTCGTGTGCTTCCAGGTGCCTCCGATGGATGCGAGCGGCAACTTCTCGTTCGGCCTCTGCGCAAGCCATATCAGTGCCATCTGCGACATGGCAAAGACGATCATCGTCGAGGTGAACACAAGCATGCCGCGCTGCTATGGCGGTCCGGAGACGTCGATCAACGTGAACCGCGTCGATATGATCATCGAGGGCGACAACCAGCCGATCGATGCAATCGGCACGGAAGGCCCTGTTCCCTATGACCCGGTCAACGACGCCGTCACGAAGCTTGTCGTGCCGATGATTCCTGATGGGGCGTGCCTCCAGCTCGGCATCGGCGCAATGCCGAGCGCCATCGGTGCCGGCATCGCGCAGAGCGACCTCGGACACTTCGGCGTCCACAGCGAGATGTACGTCGACTCGTTCGTCGATCTCTCGCTTGCCGGCAAGATCACCGGCAACTACAAGGCCATCGACCGCGGCAAGCAGGTCTATGCCTTTGCAGCTGGCACGAAGCGGCTCTATGACTTCCTCGACGAGAATCCCGAGTGCTATGCCGCACCGGTGAACTACGTGAACGACATGCGCACGGTCGGACAGATCGACAACTTCGTCTCGATCAACAATGCTGTGGATATCGACCTAGCCGGCCAGGTGAATGCCGAAAGCTCCGGCACCCGTGCCATCTCCGGCGCTGGCGGCCAGCTCGACTTCGTCGTCGGCGCCTACCTCTCGCGCGGCGGCAAGAGCTTCATTTGCATGAGCTCGACCTACAAGGACAAGAAGACCGGCAAGATCTCGAGCCGCATCCGCCCGACCCTGGCCACGGGCTCTATCGTGACCGATACGCGTGCGAACACGATGTATGTGGTTACGGAGTACGGTGTCGTGAACCTCAAGGGCCTCTCTGCCTGGCAGCGCGCAGAAGCGCTCATCAGCATCGCTCATCCCGATTTCAGGGACGAGCTCATCCAGGCAGCCCAGGACCTGAACATCTGGCGCCGCTCGAATCTGATTGCCAGCTAGTTTTTGACTCTCCAACTTTATACAAATCGATGAATAGAAAGCGAGCACTCCCATGAACGATCGTGTTGTCATTGCCAGCGCCTGCCGCACCGCCATCGGAAAGTTCGGCGGCACGCTCTCTGGCGTCCCTGCCCGTACCCTCGGCGCCACTGTCATCAAGGAGGCCGTGCGCCGCGCAAACATCCAGCCAGCCGATGTCGAGCATGTGAACTTCGGCTGCGTCATCCAGGCAGGCCAGGGCCAGAACGTTGCCCGCCAGGCAGCGCTCGATGCCGGCCTTCCGGTCGAGACCCCGGCCGTCACGCTCAATGCGGTCTGCGGGTCGGGACTCCATTCCGTCAATGCTGCGGCCGACATGATCCGCGCTGGCCAGGCAGATGTCGTCGTCGCCGGCGGCACCGAGAACATGGACATGGCACCGTTCGCGATGATGAAGGGACGCTATGGCTACCGCATGGCATACCCGATGGGGAAGTCCGATCTCGTCGACACGATGGTGAACGACGCCCTCTGGGATGCGTTCAATGACTACCACATGGGCATCACGGCAGAGAACGTCGCCGAGCGCTGGGGCATCACGCGCGAGGAGCTCGACCGCTTCGCGCTCACGAGCCAGACCCGTGCGCTCAAGGCTATCGCCGATGGCGCGTTCAAGGACGAGATCGTCCCGATTACCGTGAAGCAGCGCAAGAAGGAGATCGTCTTCGATACCGATGAAGGACCGCGCGAGACGTCGATGGAGCTTCTCGGCAAGCTCCGCCCTGCCTTCAAGCCCGACGGCATCGTGACGGCCGGCAACTCTTCTGCCATCAACGACGGCGCAGCCGCTCTTGTCATCATGAGCGAGAAACGTGCCAAGGAGCTCGGCGTGACGCCGCTCGCGACGCTCGTCTCCGGTGCCCTCGCCGGCGTCGACCCCTCGATCATGGGAACAGGTCCGATTCCGGCAAGCAGGAAGGCGCTTGCAAAGGCAGGCCTTTCCGTCTCCGATCTTGACCTCATCGAGGCGAACGAGGCCTTCGCGGCACAGTCGCTTGCTGTCGTCCATGACCTGGGGCTCGATCTCGAGAAGACGAATGTCAACGGCGGTGCCATCGCCCTCGGCCATCCCGTCGGCGCGTCCGGTGCCCGCATCCTCGTGACGCTCCTCTATGCGATGAAGCATCGCGGCGCGAAGCACGGCCTGGCGACGCTCTGCATCGGTGGCGGCATGGGATGCGCGACTGTCGTCGAGATGTAGGTGTGCCATGGGATACGTGAAGACAGCCATCGACGGGCACGTAGCCGAGCTCACGATTGCGCGGCCCGAAGCGCTCAATGCGCTCAGCCGCGTCGTGCTCGAAGACCTGCATGAGGCATTCTGCGCCCTCGACCTCGATGTGGTCCGCGCCGTCATCCTCACGGGCGAAGGCACGAAGAGCTTCGTTGCCGGTGCCGACATCGCATCGATGGTGAGGATGAGAAAAGAGGAAGCCAGAGCATTCTCTACGCTCGGAAACGACGTCTTCCTCGGAATCGAGAGCTTCCCGGTGCCTGTGATCGCTGCCGTGAACGGCTATGCATTGGGCGGCGGCATGGAGCTCGCGCTTGCAGCGGACATCAGGCTTGCCTCCGAGAACGCCCTCTTCGGCCAGCCCGAATGCACGCTCGGCATCACGCCAGGATTCGGCGGCACGCAGCGCCTTGCACGCGTCGCAGGAACCGGACGTGCAGCAGAGCTCATCTATACGGGCCGCACGATCGATGCCGCCACTGCCCTTGCTTTCGGCATCGTCAATGCCGTCTACCCCCAGGAGCAGCTCCTCGATGAGGCGCGAAAGCTTGCGAGGCGGATCGCGCAGGCAGCGCCGATTGCCGTGCGCGCCAGCAAGCGCGCCATCCTCGCAGGGGAGAGCGTCCCCCTCGAGCGCTCCGTCAAGGCAGAAGAGGAGCTCTTCTCTTCCTGCTTCGAGACGGCAGACCAGAGGGCAGCGATGGAAGCGTTCCTCTCGAAGGAGCGTCCGAAGCCGAAGCCCGTTTTCCAGAACAGATAGCCCGCCCTCAGAAGGAGGGCGGAAGGACTGCAAGAAATCGGCACGTCATGTGCCTCAGAAGAAAGGATCGAACCATGAGGGTCGGAGTCATCGGTGCCGGTGTCATGGGACAGGGCATTGCAAAGGCATTCCTCCAGGGAGGCTGGGAAGTAGCCCTCTGCGACGTGAAGAAGGAATGGGCAGAGCGCGGCAAGGAGAAGATCGCTTCCTCCTATGCGCAGCTCGTCGAGAAGGGCAAGCTCACACAGGAAGAGGCGGACGATCGTCTTGCACGTCTCCGTGCCGGCGTGAAGGAGGAGCTTGCAGGTGCCTGCGACCTGATCGAGGAGGCGGCATTCGAGGATATTCGCGTGAAGCAGCAGATGTTCAGCGAGCTCGATGCCATCTGCCCTGCGCGGACGATCTTTGCCTCGAACACCTCGAGCCTTTCGATCACGGAGATCGGCCGTGGCCTCTCCCGTCCTCTCGTCGGCATGCACTTCTTCAATCCTGCCGACCGCATGAGCCTCGTCGAGGTCATTGCCGGCACGAACACGCCGCAGGAGACCGTGGACCAGATTCTCGAGATCTCGCGCGAGATCGGCAAGCAGCCGGTCGAGGTCAATGAGGCAGCGGGCTTTGTCGTGAACCGCATCCTCATCCCGATGATCAACGAGGCTGCCTTCATCAAGATGGAGGGCGTGTCCGACGTCGAGAGCATCGACAAGGCTATGAAGCTCGGCGCGAACCTGCGCATGGGCCCGCTCGAGCTCGGCGACTTCATCGGACTCGATATCTGCCTTGCAATCATGGACGTGCTCTACAAGGAGACAAACGATACGAAGTACCGCGCCTGCCCCCTGATCCGCAAGCTCGTCCGTGGCGGCAATCTCGGCTGCAAGACAGGCCGCGGCTTCTACATCTACCGCGAGGACGGCACGAAGGTGCCCTTCGACCGCGTTGCCCAGGAAACGTCCGACAAGACGGCTGCATAGGAGCAGGCTTATGGACTTCACGCTCAACCGCGAACAGGAGCTTGCCCGGTCGATGTTCCGGCAGTTCGCAGAGGAGAAGGTTGCCCCTCTCGCAAAGGAGGTCGACGCCGAAGAACGCTTTCCGGAAGAGAATGTGCGCCTCATGGCCAGCCTAGGCATGCTCGGCATCTTCGTTCCCCGGAAGTGGGGAGGAGCCGGTGCCGACGAGCTCACCTATGCGATGGCCGTGGAGGAGCTCTCGAAGAAGTGCGCCACGACCGGCGTCATCCTCTCGGGACACTCGAGCCTCGGCACGGCACCGATCTTGGATGCCGGAACCGATGAGCAGCGCGAGCGCTACCTCCCGAAGCTTGCCTCGGGAGAGTGGCTTGCCGCATTTGCGCTCACCGAGCCCGGTGCCGGCACCGATGCCCAGGGCCTCGAGACGAGGGCCGAGAAGACAGAGGGCGGCTGGGTCCTGAATGGCACGAAGATCTTCATAACGAACGCAGGCTATGCCCACGTCTTCATCATCTTTGCGGTCACGGGCACCCGAGAGGATGCACGAGGCCGGAAGAAGAAGGAGATCTCTGCCTTCATCGTCGAGCGCACCGACCCCGGCTTCTCCGTCGGCAAGCCCGAAGACAAGATGGGCATCCGCGGCTCTTCGACCTGCGAGCTCATCATGCAGGACTGCTTCGTGCCCGAGGGCCGCATGCTCGGAGCGCAGGGCAGAGGATTCGCGCTTGCGATGAAGACGCTCGACGGCGGACGCATCGGCATCGCTGCCCAGGCGCTTGGCATTGCTCAGGGAGCGATCGACGAGACGGTGGCCTATGTGAAGGAGCGCGTGCAGTTCGGGCGTTCGCTCGCTGCCTTCCAGAACACGCAGTTCGAGCTCGCCGAGATGCAGGCACGCACCGACGCTGCCCGCTACCTCGTCTACCGGGCAGCACTTGCAAAGCAGGCTGTCATGGACGGTCGCGCGAAGAGCTGCTCTGTCGAGTCGGCAGAGGCAAAGCTCATCGCCGCCCGCACCGCGATGGATGTGACGACGAGATGCCTCCAGCTTTTCGGCGGCTACGGCTATACCCGCGACTATCCGATCGAGCGCATGATGCGCGATGCGAAGATCACCGAAATCTATGAAGGCACGAGCGAGGTCCAGATGATGGTCATCTCGAGTGCGCTTCTCAGGTAGGGAGGGAGCACATGAAGGCTATCGTCTGCGCGAAGCAGGTGCCCGATACCTCAGGCCCGGTGGCCGTGAAGGAATCGGGACAGCTCGACCGCGCTGCCATGAAGGCAATCGTGAACCCTGACGATCTCAACGCGCTCGAAGCAGCGCTCGAGCTGAAGGATGAGTGTGGCTGCGAGGTCATCGTCCTCTCCATGGGGCCGAAGCAGGCAGAAGGCATGCTGCGGGAGCTCCTTGCCCGCGGAGCGGACAGGGCTGTGCTCGTCTCGGGCCGCGAGTTCGGCGGCTCCGATACGTTTGCGACAAGCCAGATTCTCGCTGCTGCAATCAACAGGATCGGCCTTGTAGACGACGATATCGTCTTCTGCGGGCGCCAGGCCATCGACGGCGACACGGCACAGGTAGGTCCGCAGATTGCGGAGAAGCTCGGCATTCCCCAGGTCTCCTATGTCTCGAAGATCGAGCGTACGGAATCTGAGCTTTTGCTCCGGCGCGAGCTTGAGGATGGCTCCTTTGCCATCTCCTGCCCGACGCCCTGCCTCCTCACCTGCATCAAGGAGCTCAACGAGCCGCGCTATATGAACCTGCGCGACATATGGGACGCCTGGGAAAAGCCGCTTCAGGTCTTCGGCTACGAAGACCTGAAGGACGATCCGCTGATCGAGACCGACACGATCGGCCTCAAGGGAAGCCCGACGAACGTCTGGAAGAGCTTCGCGCCGCCCCAGAAAGGCGCGGGGCAGATGCTCGTCGGTCCCGATCCTGCCCACCAGCTTGCGTGTGCCCTCGATGCACGCCATCTGATCTGAGAAGGAGGAAAGCCATGCCAGATATGACAGAAAGCCGCGATGTCTGGGTCTTCTGCGAGCAGCGCGCAGGCGAGCTTCTGCCTGTCAGCTTCGAGCTCGTCAGCGAAGCGCGAAGGCTTGCAGACGATCTCGGCCAGCGTGTCGTGGCGCTCCTCTTCGGAGGCCAGGGCATCGCCGGGAAGGCAGCAGAGCTCGGCGGCTACGGCGCCGACGAAGTGCGCGTCCAGGAAAGCGAGGAGCTTGCCGTCTATACGACGGATGCCTATGCAAAGGCGCTCTGCGAAGAGGTCGAGGCACACCATCCAGCCATCCTCCTCATTGGTGCGACGACGATCGGACGCGATCTGGCGCCCAGATGCGCCGCCCGGCTCCATACAGGCCTTACCGCCGACACGACGCACCTCGATGTGGATACCGGCAAATACCTCCAGTTCCTCCGCGAGACCTCGACGCTCGATGTCTCGAAGATCAAGGCGGATGCAGACGACCGGAACCTCAAGATGACAAGACCTGCATTCGGCGGGCATCTCATGGCAACGATCGTCTGTCCGCGCTTCAGGCCGCAGATGGCAACGGTCAGGCCTGGCGTGATGGTCCGTGCTCCGTTCGACGAGGAGCGCGCCCGCACGTGCAGGGTCATCACTGACCCCTGCGATGTCACGGCGTCTGACATCCGCGCCCGTGTCGTCTCGTGGGAGAGATCTGCTCGCCCCCAGGCAGATCTCTCCTCGGCAGACGTCGTCGTCGCGGTCGGCCGTGGCATTGCCAAGGACCCCGAACGCGGCCTTGCGCTTGCAGCAGAGCTTGCCGAAGCACTGGGCGGTGTCGTCGCAGCATCCCGTGCTGCCGTCGATGCCGGCTGGGCAGATCCCTCGCAGCAGGTCGGCCAGACCGGACAGACCGTGCGTCCGAAGCTCTACATCGCACTCGGCATCTCCGGTGCCATACAGCATGCCGCCGGCATGCGCGATGCGGGCACGATCGTCGCGATCAACAGGGATCCGGAAGCCCCGATCTTCGAGATTGCAGATCTCGGCATTGCAGGAGACCTCTTCAGGATCGTCCCCGAGCTCCTGAAGGACATCACGGCGCTCCGTGCCATCAAGGTCTAGGCCACAGGAGCGTCCAGACAGAGCCAGGAAACAGAGAGGACGGTGAGGCACATGGCGCAGCCTTCCCGCAGAGGCCAGAAGAAGTCTGGCAGAAGGGCCGGGGCAGATGTCCCGGAAAAGGCGCCCAGAAAAGACGCAGCCGCAGCAGCACAGCCGAAATCCAAGCATGCAGCACCCGATATGAAGAAAGAGAAAGGCACAGATATGCTGTTCCAGACAACCGAGGAGCATGAGAAGCTCCGTCAGGCAATCAGGAAGTTCGCCGAAGAAGAGATTGCGCCCATCGCGTTCGAGCTCGACGAGGAGAACAAGTTCCCCGACGAGGTCGTGGCCGATCTCGGAAGGAACGGATGGATGGGCATTCCCTATCCCAAGGAGTACGGCGGCGCAGGACTCGATGTCGTAAGCTATGCTATCGCCGTCGAGGAGCTCTCCCGCGTCGATGGCGGAGCAGGCGTCATCCTCTCTGCCCACACGTCGCTCGGCACCTATCCGATCGCTGCCTTCGGCACCGAAGAGCAGAAGCAGAAGTATCTCGTCCCGCTCTGCCGCGGCGAGAAGATCGGCGCCTTCGGCCTGACCGAGGAGAACGCAGGATCTGACGCATCCGGCACCCAGACGACCGCCATCGACAAGGGCGACTACTGGCTCCTCAATGGCACGAAGATCTTCATCACGAATGCCCCGAAGGCAGACACCTACGTCGTCTTCGCCTCGACGGCGCCCGAGCTCGGCAACCACGGCATCTCTGCCTTCATCGTCGAGAAGGGCTGGGAGGGCTTCACGTTCTCCGACCATTACAACAAGATGGGCATCCGTTCGTCCTCGACGGCCGAGCTCCACTTCAACAATGTGAAGGTGCCGAAGGAGAACCTGCTCGGCGAAGAGGGCAAGGGCTTCAAGATCGCAATGGCAACGCTCGATGGCGGCCGCATCGGCATCGCCTCCCAGGCACTTGGCATCGCCCAGGGCGCCTACGAGAAGGCACGCGACTATGCACGCGAGCGCGTCCAGTTCTCAGCACCCATCGGCGTGAACCAGGGCGTCTCGTTCAAGATCGCCGAGAGCGCGACGAAGATCCGTGCTGCCCGCTACCTTGTCTACTCGGCAGCGGAGCTCAAGGAGAACCATGCTCCGCGCTATGGCCGCGAGGCAGCGATGGCAAAGATGTTCGCCTCCGAAGTTGCGCTCGAGGTCACGAACGACGCCCTCCAGATCCACGGCGGCAGCGGCTTCATCAAGGGCATGGATGTCGAGCGCTACTACCGCGACGCGAAGATCACGACGATCTACGAGGGCACGAACGAGATCATGCGTGTCGTCATCTCTGCCTATGAGCTCGGAAAGCTCGGCAAGAAGGACAGCGGCAAGAAGAAGAGCGCACGCGACCTCTTCGGTCCCGTGATGCCGCAGACCGGCCCCCGCAAGCTCCAGATCTTCGCTGACGCAGACCAGAAGAAGAACGTCGAGGCAGTCGTGGCGGCGCTTGTGGCAGATGGCTATGACTTCTCTGTCGGCATCCCGGCCGATACGCCTATCGCCGATGCGCAGCGCGTCGTCTCTGCCGGCGTCGGCATTGGATCGGCGGACAACATGTACCTCATCGAGGAGCTTGCCCATGCAGCAGGCGCTGCCATCGGCTCCTCGCGTCCCGTCGCCGAGAAGCTCAAGTATGTGCCGCTCAACCGCTATGTCGGCATGTCCGGCCAGAAGTTCACGGGCAACCTCTACATCGCCTGCGGCATCTCGGGCGCCAAGCAGCACCTCAAGGGCATCAAGGATGCCTCGACGATTGTCGCTGTCAACACGAACCCGAATGCGCCGATCTTCAAGAACTGCGATTACGGCATCGTCGGCGATGTCCAGGAAGTCCTGCCGCTTCTTGCCGATGCGTTCGGCCGCGGCGAGAAGGAGCCGGCAGGGGAGATGGTGAAGATCAAGCGTCCGCACCTTCCGAAGCCCGATCCCATCGGCCCCACGATGGTCTGCTCGGGATGCGGCCATGAGTACCACCCGGAGGAAGGCGACCCCGAGGCAGACATCGCGCCGGGCACGCTCTTCTCCGAGCTTCCCGAGGATTGGGTCTGCCCCGAGTGCGCCGAGCCGAAGGACCACTTCATCGACCGCGCAACCCTGGGCCTCTGAGACTGACATCGATTTGCGGGGCCCGCATCGGGCCCCTATGGAAGGAGCAACATGCACTGCGTACGCAATGTCACCGATGACATCTACTGGATTGGTGCAAACGACCACAGGACCCATCTCTTCGAGAATGTCCATCCCATCCCGTACGGCGTCTCGTACAACTCCTATGTCCTCCTCGACGAGAAGACGGCGCTCTTCGACTCCGTCGACTGGTCGATTACGCGCGAGATGCTCGAGAACCTCAAGTTTGTGCTCGATGGACGCAAGCTCGACTACATAGTCGTGAACCACCTCGAGCCCGACCACTGCGCCTCGATGGTCGAGGTGCTCGCCCTCTATCCTGACTGCCAGATCGTATCGACCGAGAAGTCGTTCATGCTCATGCACAACTTCGGCTACGATATCGACTCACACAGCCAGATCCAGGTCGCAGAGGGCGATACGCTCTCGTTCGGCAAGCACGAAGTGACGTTCATCGAGGCACCGATGGTCCACTGGCCTGAGGTCATGGTCACGCTCGACCTCACGGACGGCGTCCTCTTCTCTGCCGATGCGTTCGGCAGCTTCAAGGCGATCGACGGCCGCCTCTGGGCAGACGAGTGCGACTGGGACCGCGAGTTCCTCGATGAGGCAAGGCGCTACCACTGCAACATCGTCGGCAAGTATGGCCCGCATGTGCAGCTGCTGCTCAAGAAGGCAGCAGGCGTCCTCGACAAGATCAAGATCGTAGTGCCGCTCCACGGGCCCCTCTACCGCACGCCTGAGGACATCATGCGCTACATCGACAAGCTCAACCACTGGGCAAGCTATACGCCCGAGGAGAAGGGCGTCCTTGTTGCCTATGCCTCGATGTATGGGAACACGGAGAATGCCGTGCAGTGCCTGGCTGCCGAGCTCTGCAAGCGCGGCGTCACGAACGTGAAGCTCTGCGATGTCTCGACGACGCAGGCATCCTATCTCATTGCAGACATGTTCCGCCTCTCGCACATCGTGCTTGCCTCGCCGACGTACAACCTGAGCATCTATCCTGTCATGGAGAGCCTGCTTTCCGAGATGAAGATGCTGAACCTCCAGAACCGCCATATCGCGCTCGTGGAGAATGGCTCGTGGGCCTGCACGGTCGGCGACCTGATGGAGGACTACATCGACGAGAACATGAAGGACATGGAAGTCCTGAACGAGCGTCTCTCGATGTCCTCCTCGCTTCCCGAGTCCAAGGGCCGCGAGGTCGAGTCCCTCGCCCAGGCCATCGCCGACTCGATGGAAGAGGTCACGTGCGACTGCTCGAAGCGTTTCGAGAAGAAGCAGAAGTAGGGAAGAGCAGCATATGAGCTTGCTGGGGCAGGTGCCAGATGGCGCCTGCCCCTTGCCTGTGGGGAGACTGTCTGGTTCGCGCTAGAATCTGCTTGATGGGGAGGCATGTGCTGAGGAGGCGCGATGGAGGCAGATGCAGGATGCACGGGCACGGGCGGACTGCTGGACGATGCTTCAGATCTCGTGCGCATCGTCGAGGCGACCGGGTCCACGAACGACGACGTGCTGAAGCTGGCAGAAGATGGCGCTCCTGAAGGTGCGGCAATCTGCGCAAGGCGGCAGACGACAGGCCGCGGTCGGCGCGGCCACAGCTGGGTCTCGCCTCCAGGCGGCCTCTATCTGAGCGTGCTCCTGAGGCCGCAGGCAGATGAGCGGGCCTCGTCAGGCCTTCCTGCGGTCACGGCGCTTGCCGTGCTCAGCAGCCTCCGCGCTCTCGGAGCAGAAGGCATCTGCCTCAAGTGGCCGAACGATATCGTGCTCAGAGCTCCTGATGGCATGCTTGCAAAGCTCGGCGGCATCCTCGTCGAGTCGAGGCGCGAGAGCGGGGGAGCCTGGCTTGCAGTCTCAGGCATAGGCCTCAACCTGGTGAGGCCTGAGATTGAAAAGATCGTGCCGGCCCGGGTGCATGACGGGATGGCACGGCCGCTTCCTGCTGCCTATCTCGAAGATGCCATGGCAGGTGCCGTGCCCGATCTTCTCGGGGAGGAGTTCTCTGCGCTTGCAGGAAGCATCACGGCTTCTCTTGTCGCGATGTCGCGCGCATGGGCGAAAGCGGTCGTGCCCGAGGAAGGGCCACTTGCGCCGATAGGGAAGGATTTCGAGCGCGAGATTGCCTATCTCGGTGACGGCGTGTCTGCCATAGCTCCCTCCGGCGCGGTGCTGGCGGAGGGCACGTTTGCCGGCATCGACGCCTGGGGAAGGGCGCGGGTCGTCTCTTGTGATGGGGCCGAGCATGCCTTCCTTCCGGAAGAGGCCTCGCTTCGTTCCTGCCGATGATTGGCAGATATGTGGACATGGCGCGCAGAGCATGAAGACGCTTCACATCCGAAAATGATTAGTTAGACTAAATAATTGTCCTGAGACTGGTATCGCAGAGCAGAAACCAGGAGGAGAGACAGACGTGGAAATGCGCGAGCTTCATGAGGAAGCGGCACCGATCATCGACGTGGATGACGACTCGGCGTTCATCGGCGAGATATCGCGTCTTCTGAGCAGCACGTTCGAGGCCATCATCCGTCTTGAGGACTGCGTCTACCGCTCCCATGGGATGGATCTCACGAACTCCGAGCTGAACCTGCTCTCGACAGTCGGCAAGGCAGTGCTTGTCGGACATCGAGCGCTTAGCATGTCGGAGATTGCCGACGCTCTCGGAATCAAGCGTCCTTCCGCCACAGCCGTCGTCAAGAGGCTCGAGGCAAAAGGCTATATAGAGCGCAGACGGAGCGCAGACGATGCGCGCCGCATCGATGTGACGCTGACCCGCAAGGGCGAATGCGTCTACCGCATCCATGCAATATTCAACCGCAAGATGGCAGCAGAGATTTCCCGTGGCCAGTCAACAGAGGAGCGCCAGGTGCTTCTCCAGGGCATACGCCGTCTCGAGCATGCCTATACCGAGGCAGAGCGTGCTGCCATGCAGGCAGTTGCCCAGGCGCCTCGTGCAGGAAGGGGCTAGCGTGGCATTCACGGTTGTCGGCACCGGCTCGGCGCTTCCGAATCGGGTTGTCACGAACGACGAGCTCTCGACGTTCATCGATACGACAGACGAATGGATACAGACCCGAACCGGCATAGCGACTCGGCACGTCTGCACGGACGAGACGCTCGACGATCTTGCGGTCGAGGCTTCGAAGAAGGCGCTCGATGCTGCCGGCATGACGGCAGGCGATCTCGATCTCATCGTCTGCTCCACGACGTCGGGTGACCATCTGATGCCGGCCGAGGCCTGTGCCGTGGCTGAGCGCATCGGTGCCCATTGCCCCGCATTCGATGTCTCGGCAGCCTGTGCCGGCTTCATCTTCGCACTCGATGCGGCAGACGGCTGGTTCTGCCGGAACCGCGCAAAGACGGCGCTTGTCCTTTCTGCCGAGAAGATGAGCCGCCTGCTCGACTGGGAGGACCGTAGCACCTGCGTCCTTTTCGGCGATGGTGCAGGAGCGGCTGTCGTCACGGCAGGAGGCGAGAGCCCGCTCTGGAGTCGCCTTGTGACGAAGCCCGATGTCGCATCGCTCGATGTGCCGGGGCTTGTCGGCACGTCTCCTTTCGGCGGCACGGCAGAGGCCAGGCCTTCGAAGCTCCTCATGAAGGGACGCAAGGTCTTCCATTTCGCGGTCTCGAGCATCGAGGAAGAGCTCGACGCTCTCACGCAGGAGACCGGCACCGCGCTTTCCGATATCGACCATTTCATCTTCCATCAGGCAAACGAGCGCATCCTCGATGCGGTCGCGAAGAGGTGCTCGCTCGAGCCTGACAGGATTGTCCATACCATCAAGGAGACCGGCAACATCTCGAGCGCCTGCATACCGCTTGCGCTCGACCGCATGGCACGAGCAGGCAAGCTCCGCGACGGAGACCTCATCGTGCTCTGCGGCTTCGGAGCTGGCCTCGATATCGCGACCGCCCTCATCCGCTGGAAGGCATGAGGCATACTTGTCATCAGGCGCCCCAAAGGCGCATGAGAAGCGCAAAGGCGCATGGATAGAAGGAGAAACATCATGGCAGAGTCAACGTTCGATCGCGTCGTCGCAATCCTCAAGGACCAGGAGGGCCTCGACGACGTCGAGCTCAAGCCCGAGACGAAGCTCGCCGAGGTCGGCCTCGACTCCATGAGCACCGTCGAGGCGGTCATGGCATGCGAGGACGAGTTCGGCATCGAGATCGATCCTGAGGCCAACCCCCAGACGATCCAGGAGTTCGTCGACCTCGTTGAGGCACAGCTCTAAAGATCACTCAGCAGGAAAGGATGAAACGCGTATGATCAAGACTCCTCTCTGCGACCTGGCAGGCATCGAGAAGCCGATCTTCCAGGGCGGCATGGCATGGATTGCCGACGCGAGCCTCGCCTCCGCCGTATCGAATGCCGGCGGTCTCGGCATCATCTCCGCGATGAATGCCAATGCCGACTGGCTCAGGAACGAGATCCGCGACTGCCGCACCCGCACGACGAAGCCCTTCGGCGTCAATATCATGCTGCAGAGCCCGTTTGCCGACGATGTGGCCCAGGTCGTGGCTGAGGAGAAGGTCCCTGTCGTCGTGACAGGCGCGGGCAATCCGAGCAAGTACATGAAGATGTGGCAGGCGGCCGGCATCAAGGTCATCCCGGTCGTCTCCTCGGTGGCGCTTGCACGCCTTCTCGAGCGTGTCGGCGCCGCCGCAATCGTCGCCGAGGGCGGCGAGTCCGGCGGACATGTCGGCGATGTCTCGACGATGGCGCTCGTGCCGCAGGTCGTGGACGCCGTGAAGATTCCTGTCATCGCAGCCGGCGGCATCGCTGACGGACGCCAGATGGCAGCAGCCTTCATGCTTGGCGCCTGTGGCGTCCAGGTAGGCACCCGCTTCCTCGTGGCACATGAGTGCACGGTTGCAGACGAATACAAGAAGCGCGTCCTCAAGGCGAACGACCTCTCGACGGTCGTGACGGGCCGCTCGATCAACGGCGCGGTGCGCTGCCTCAAGACCCCGTTCTCGCAGAAGTTCCTGCGCGCGGAGAAGGAAGGCGCCACGGCTGAGGAGCTTGGCAAGATGGGTGCTGGGTCGCTTCGCAAGGCCGCGAAGGACGGCAACTACGAGGAGGGCTCGTTCATGTGCGGCGAAGTCGCCGGCATGGTGAAGAAGGAGCAGTCTGCCGCCGAGATTGTCGACGACCTCATGCAGGGCTGCGAAGAGGCGCTCAAGGGGGCCACGAAATGGCTGGCATAGCATTCCTGTTTGCAGGCCAGGGTTCCCAGAAGCCCGGCATGGGCAAGGCGCTTGCAGGTGCTTCCGCTGCTGCGAAGAAGGTCTATGACGGGGCGGACGCCGTGCGTCCGGGCACCGCTTCCCAGTGTTTCGAAGGCACGAAGGAAGAGCTTGGCCAGACCATCAACACGCAGCCCTGCGTCTTTGCGACCGATCTTGCCGCAGCCGCTGCGCTCGAAGAGCTCGGCATACGTCCCCAGGCGGTTGCCGGACACTCGCTCGGCGAGGTCGCAGCCCTGACATTTGCCGGAGCCTTCTCGCTCGAGGAGGGAACGCGTCTCATCGAGGTCCGCGCCAAGGCCATGGCAGACTGCACCGAAAAGCATCCGGGCGCCATGCGTGCCGTGCTCAAGCTCGATGCAGACAAGGTATCCGAGCTTGCCCATGAGGCGGGCGAAGCATGGCCGGTGAACTTCAACTCCCCGCAGCAGACGGTCGTTGCCGGCTCTGCCGAGGCCTGCGAGAAGCTCGATGGCCTCGTGAAGGCGGCGGGCGGCAGGAGCATGAAGGTCGCTGTCTCCGGTGCTTTCCACAGCCCCTATATGGCGGAAGCCACCGAGGCGCTTGCAGGCTATCTCGAGACGAATCCGGTCCATGCGCCAAAGCTTCCGGTCTATGCGAACAGGACGGGCGAGACATATCCGGAGGACACGGCAGAGATTGCAGCGCTTCTCTCCGAGCAGGTCTCGAATCCTGTCAAGTGGACAGACGAGCTCCATGCGATGCAGGACGCCGGCATCGATACGTTCATCGAGGTCGGACCAGGACACACGCTCACGGGTCTCGTGAAGCGGACGCTCGAAGGCGTCGACGCCGTCTGTGTCGAGACGCCCGAGGCAGCCGAAGAGGCACGCGCCCTCGTGGCAGGAAAGGGGCTCATCTGATGGCAGAAGCAAAGACAGGCACGCTCGAGCGCGATATGTCGCGCCACGTGGCGCTGGTGACCGGAGGATCTCGTGGCATCGGCCGTGCCTGCGCCCTTGCGCTTGCACGCGATGGATACGACCTTGCCATCATCTTTGCCGGCAACGAGGCAGCAGCTGCCGAGTGCGTCGGGCTTCTCGAGAACGAGGGTGCGACCGCGAAGGCCTACCGCTGCAATGTCGCAGACGAGGATGAGGTCAACGCCACGGTCAAGCAGGTGCAGGCCGACTTCGGCAGCGTCTGGGCTCTCGTGAACGATGCCGGCATCACGCGCGATACGCTCCTTGCCCGCATGAAGGACGAGGACTTCGATGCCGTGCTCGATGTGAACCTCAAGGGTGCCTTCCATATGATCCGCGCCCTCATGCGCGGCTTCGTACGCCAGAAGGGCGGCCGCATCGTGAACCTTGCCTCTGTCGTCGGCCTCTCCGGCAACATCGGCCAGGCGAACTATGCTGCCTCGAAGGCAGGACTGATCGGCCTCACGAAGTCCGTCGCCCGCGAGCTTGCAGGCAGAGGCGTCACGTGCAATGCCGTGGCACCGGGCTTCATCGAGACGGACATGACGCGTGCGCTCGACGAGAAGACGCGTGCCGGCTATGAGGGAGAGATTCCCCTGAAGAGGCTTGGCACGGCCGAAGAGGTCGCGAATGTTGTTGCATTCCTCGCCTCCGACAAGGCCTCGTATGTGACGGGAGAGACGATCCGTATCGACGGCGGACTGTGCATGTAGCGCAGCCTCTCGTGCAGGAAGGAACCAAATGAACCGCAGAGTTGTCATAACCGGCATCGGCGCCATCACCCCCGTGGGCCTGAACGCGTCCGAGAGCTGGGATTCGCTTGTCGCAGGAAAGAGCGGCATCGCCGAGATCGACGCCTTCGATACGACGAACTTCCGTGTCAAGGTCGCAGCAGAGGTCAAGGGCTTCGATGCCGAGGCCCTGCTCGGCAAGGCAGAGGCAAAGCATCACGACCGCTATACGCAGTTCGCGCTCGTCGCATCCGATGAGGCCATGAAGGACTCTGGCCTCGATCAGGAGGGTGCAATCGACTCTGACCGCCTCGGCGTCTACATCGGCTCCGGCATCGGCGGCATCGGCACGATCGAAGAGCAGTGCGAGCGCCTCCAGAATGGCGGCCCGCGCAAGATCTCTCCGTTCTTCGTGCCGATGATCATCGCGAACATGGCATCGGGCGAAGTCTCGATCAGGCATCATGTCACGGGCCCGACGCTTCCGGTCGTCACGGCCTGCGCGACGTCGACGAACGCGATCGGCGAGGCATTCCGTGCCATCAAGGGCGGCTACGCCGATGCAATACTTGCAGGCGGTGCCGAGGCAGCCATCGTGCCGGTCTCCATTGCCGGCTTCATGAATGCCCGCGCGCTCTCGACAAATCCCGATCCGGCCACTGCCTGCCGTCCCTTCGATGCGGAGCGCAATGGCTTTGTCATGGGCGAAGGCGCCTGCGTGCTCGTCCTCGAGGAGCTCGAGCATGCCAAGGCCCGCGGTGCCCACATCGTGGCCGAGGTCGCAGGGTATGGCAACACGGCCGACGCCTACCACATCACGTCTCCCGATCCTGACGCCTCCGGCATCACGCGTGCCATCAAGCAGGCTGTCGAGGAGGCCAAGCTCGATCCTTCCGAGGGCCTCTACATCAATGCCCACGGCACCTCGACGAAGCTCAACGACTCCTCCGAGACGAAGGGAATCAAGCAGGCGCTCGGCGAGGAGGCGGCACGTGCTGCCCACATCTCGTCCACGAAGTCGATGACGGGACATATGCTCGGCGCGACGGGCGCTGTCGAGGCCATGGCAAGCGCCTATACGCTTGAGCATGGCGTCATCCCGCCGACCATCAACTACAGGACGCCCGATCCGGCCTGCGATCTTGACTACACGCCGAACGAGGCCAAGCCCTTCGACGGAAAGTGGGCGCTTTCGACGTCGCTCGGCTTCGGCGGACACAATGCCGTCATCGCGCTCAGGAAGTATGAGGAGGCGTAAGGCACATGGATACCTCGACGAAGAGGATTGATGCAGTGGCCCAGCTCATGCAGCAGCGCGGCCTTGCCCGCGTGCGCATCGAGGAGGGCGATTCTGCCATCGAGCTCGAGCGCCCCGAAGCGTTCCCTGCACCGGCAGCTCCTGCTGCCGTCCTGCCGGAAGCTGCTCCTCAGGCACCAGCTGCCCCTGCAGCGCCTGCACCCGAGACGGCTACACCGGCACCCGAAGAGCCTGCTGAGCCGGAAGGCGAAGAGCCGCTCGACATGTCGAAGGTGACGGCCGTGAAGGCGCCGATGGTCGGCGTCTTCTATGCTGCGCCGGCACCGGGCGCGAAGCCGTTCGTGCAGGTCGGCTCGAAGGTCAAGAAGGGCGACGTGCTCTGCGTCATCGAGGCCATGAAGGAAATGAAGGAAGTCACGGCCGACTGTGACGGCGAGATTGTCGATATCACGGTCTCCGACGGCGAGCTCGTCGAGTACGGCTCGGTCCTCATGAAGATCTACTAGGGAGATGGCATGAACAAGACAGAGCTGGAGAAGATCCTGCCTCACAGGCCGCCCATGCTGCTTCTGGACGATGCCGAGGTCCAGGATGGACATGCTGTGGGACATGTGACAATCAAGGGCGACGAGTTTTTCCTCCAGGGACATTTCCCCGACTATCCCGTCGTGCCGGGCGTCATACTCTGCGAGATGCTTGCACAGAACTGCTGCGTCCTTCTCGCCGATGGCCTCGACGCGAACAAGGCAACGCCGTTCTACACGAGCCTCGACAAGGTGCGCTTCAAGCATCAGGTGAGGCCGGGCGACACGGTGACGCTCGAGTGCGAGCTCACGAGGAGCCATGGCATGTTCCACTTCGCGCACGGCGAGGCGAAGGTCGGCGACACGGTTGCCTGCGTCGCAGACATGTCGTTCGCGCTTGTCCCGAAGAAGGACGCATAGGCCATGTTCGAGAAGATACTGATCGCGAACAGGGGAGAGGTCGCCGTCCGCATCATCCGCGCCTGCAAGGAGATGGGCGTGAAGACTGTCGCCATCTATTCGACGGCAGATGCGGCAGCGCTCCATGTGACACTTGCCGACGAGGCCTACTGCA
This sequence comes from Atopobiaceae bacterium, assembly GCA_051876355.1. GTDB lineage: Bacteria > Actinomycetota > Coriobacteriia > Coriobacteriales > Atopobiaceae > Olsenella_L. The sequence continues at coordinate 243,332 of JBJEHU010000037.1, forward strand.
TAGGCGGTCCGCGTGCGGCCGAGTCCTACCTCAATACGAACGCTATCATTACGGTCGCGCTCGAGTCCGGCGCTTCGGCAATACACCCAGGATATGGCTTCCTCTCCGAGAATGCGGCCTTTGCCCGTGAATGCCGCGAGCACGGCCTTGTCTTCATCGGCCCCTCGCCTGAAATCATGGAGCTCATGGGGGACAAGGACCAGGCGCGGCGCACGGCCAGATCTGCTGGCGTGCCGATCGTGCCGGGGTGCGATCTTCTCGAGACGCCTCAGCAGGCAGAGGAAGAGGCACGCCGCATCGGCTGCCCCGTGCTTGTGAAGGCGCGTGCCGGCGGCGGTGGCCGCGGCATCCGCAAGGTCCTCGCGCCGGAGGATGCACCTTCTGCCTTCGAGCAGGCTCGTGCAGAGTCGCAGAGCGCCTTCGGCGACGGCGAGTGCTACATGGAGAAGTTCATCTCTCCGGCACACCACATCGAGGTGCAGATCCTTGCCGATTCCCATGGCCATGTGTTCTCGCTCGGCGAGCGCGAGTGCTCCGTGCAGCGCAGGAACCAGAAGCTCCTCGAGGAGAGCCCGAGCCCGTGCCCGGCGCTCACGCCCGAGATCCGCGAGCACATGTATGAGTGCGCACGCAACCTTGCGAAGAAGGTCGGCTACGAAGGGCTCGGCACGATAGAGTTCCTGTTCAGCGATTCCGGCGAGTTCTGGTTCATGGAGATGAACACGAGGCTCCAGGTCGAGCACCCGATCACGGAGTTCGTGACCGGCATCGACCTCGTGAAGTGGCAGCTCCGCGTTGCGGCAGGTGCAGACCTCGGCTCCTGGAAGCAGGAGAACATCCAGTGCGTCGGCCATGCCATCGAGTGCCGCATCAATGCAGAGACGCCCGATTTCCTGCCCTCTGCCGGCGACATCACGATGCTCCATGCACCGAACGGCCCCTGGGTACGCTTCGACTCGGCGCTCTACGTGGGCGCAAGCGTCCCGCCCTACTACGACTCGCTCCTGGCCAAGCTCATCGTCTATTCGCCAACGCGCGAAGAGGCCATACGCAAGATGCGCTCCGCCCTCGGCGAGCTTGTGATCGAGGGCGTCGACTACAATGCCGACCTGCAGCTCGATATCCTGAGCAACAAGGAATTCCTTTCGGGCAACTACCATACGAATCTGATGGAGCACCTCTATGAGTGAACGCCAGAAGTCTCTGAACGAGCTCGAAGGGCCCGTCACCGAAGTGCCGGTCGATATCCCGGAGCGCACGATCCTGGTGCGCTGCCCCCAGTGCCGCCATGCGATTGACGCGGAGGTGCTGAAACAGAATCTCGATGTGTGCCCACGCTGCGGCAAGCACATGCGCATCGGTGCCAGAAGGCGCCTTGCGCTCACGGCCGATGCCAGCTCCTTCGAGGAATGGGATGCCAATATCGAGGCCAAGGACATCCTCGATTTCCCTGATTACGAAGAGAAGCTCGCCGCTGCACGCCAGAAATCGGGCGGAGAGAAGGAAGCGGTCGTCTGCGGCAAGGCCACGATCTCCGGCGAGTCCTGCGCCCTCTTCATCATGAACGGCGACTTCATGATGGGATCCATGGGGGCGGCAGTCGGCGAGAAGATCTGCCGCTGCTTCGAGCGTGCGACGAACGAGAGCCTTCCTGTCGTCGGCTTCACGATGTCGGGCGGTGCCCGCATGCAGGAAGGACTCACCTCCCTCATGCAGATGGCAAAGGTCTCGAATGCCGTCAAGCGCCACTCCGATGCTGGCCTTGCATATATCTGTGTCCTGACCGATCCCACCTCGGGCGGCGTCACGGCCTCCTTTGCCATGGAGGCAGATATCACGCTTGCCGAGCCCGATGCGCTTGTCGCGTTCGCGGGACCGCGCGTCGTCGAGCAGACGACGCACAAGAAGCTCCCCCAGGGCTTCCAGCGCTCGGAGTTCGTGCTTGCGCATGGCTTCTGCGACATGGTCGTCGAGCGCAAGGAGATTCCCTCCACGCTTGGCTACCTGCTCTATCTCCATGACCGGGATGCCTGGGGCAAGCGCGAGGTGCCGAAGTGCGAGGCGGCCTATCCCAAAGAGGCACGCTGGCCGCTTCCGCACCATCTCGAGAAGCTTGCTGCATCAGATGCCACAGCCTACGACCTCGTGAAGCGCGTGAGGAACGCTGACAGACCATCTGTCCCTTCCGTCATGGACACCACGTTCGAGGGCTTCATCGAGCTTCACGGCGACCACGAGTTCGGCGACGATGCTGCCATCGTCGCAGGTCTGGCGCTTCTCGATGGACGCCCGGTCACGGTCATCGCGACCGACCGCGGACGCGGCATCAAGGAACGGGTTGCCAGAAACTATGGCTCGCCCGAGCCGGAAGGCTACCGCAAGGCGCTCCGGCTCATGAGAGAGGCAGAGAAGTTCCACCGCCCCGTGATCTGCCTTGTGGATACGTCAGGGGCGTACCCCGGCATGGAGGCAGAGGAGCGCGGCCAGGGTGCTGCGATCGCAGACAACCTTGTCGCTATGGGTTCCTTGAGGACACCCGAGATCACCGTCATCATGGGCGAAGGCGGCTCGGGCGGAGCGCTCGGCCTGGCTGTCGCCGACCGTGTGCTCATGCTCTCCGATGCGGTCTATTCCGTCGTGAGCCCCGAAGGCTGCTCGACGATTCTCTTCAAGACGCCGAAGCGTGCAGCCGATGCGGCCGAAGCTCTCGGCATCACGGCTCCCTTCCTCAAGAATCTCGGCATCATCGATGGTATTGTCGATGCAGAAGGCTTCGGCACGGACGAGTTTGCAGAGCGCTTCCGGAAGTGCCTTGCGGATCAGGTTGCGGAGCTCGAGGTCATGACAGAAGACGAGCTTGTCGAGGCACGCTACGAGAAGTTCCGTGCCATCGGAAGGAGGGACCAGTGATGGAGAGGCAGAGCAACGCCGTGGCAGGACTCGGTGCCCTCACGACGGGCGGTGCGGATCCGCTCCAGCGCCCCGTGGCCATCGTCTGCGATTCCTCCTGCACGCTCTCGCGTACCCGTGCAGAGGAGCTCGGGGTCACGATGGTCCCCATGCACTACAACGTCGACGGCGTCCGCTATGCAGAGACGTTCCGGAACGAGAATGGCGACTATGATGCCCTGTTCCGCCAAGGCAGGCTGCTCGTGACAGAGGCAGTCTACCAGGACGAGTTCGCAGACGAGTTCAGGCGCCTCCTCAAGGCAGACTTCGCCGTGCTCTGCCTCACGATCTCCTCGAGGCTCTCCGGCACCTACCGGAGCGCCGTGCAGGCGAGAAATCAGCTCGTCCGTGAAGGCGAGGACGGAGACCGCATCTGCATCGTCGATTCCTGGACGACATCGGGCGGGCTCGAGTTCCTCGTGCGCCAGGCAAGGAAGCTTGTCTCGCTTGGCTACAGCCTCGACACAGTCGGGCATAAGCTCGAGGACGAGCGTGCCCGTCAGGGCATCGCCTTCACGGTTCCCGACCTCGAGGTCCTGAGAAGATCGGGACGCCTCGGTGCGACGCGCCGTGCGGTGCCATCGAATCTCGACCGCTATCTTGTCATGGAGCTTCAGGAGGGCGGCATCAAGGATGTCTGCGTCGCCCACGGCATGAGGGGAACGGCGCGTGCGCTCGTCGCACAGGTGCCGGAAGAGGCCCGCATGAACTCTGTGACCGTCACAGGCTACGGAGAGGCGCATGACGCAGTCGAGGAGCTCGTCCATGAGGTGAGGCGCGAGCTGCCGAAGACGACGATTCATGTGCGCGATGGAGGCCCTGTCGTATCGCTCCATCTCGGAGTCGGCTCCGTGAGCCTTGCTTGGCGAAACTTTGCCGAATAGGCATGATTTGCGGAGAGCGCGTGTGCGGAATGTTGCAGAAGCATTGCAGAGCGCAAATTCTCTCTGATGCAAGCTTGCAATGGCCCGGTGTTTCCGTATACTAGCTAGTGCGCTTTGGCGCGGACACATTCCCCGGTGGCGCAGTGGTAGCGCAACTGACTGTTAATCAGTGTGTCGTAGGTTCGAACCCTACCCGGGGAGCCAGCAGATTCGAGAGCCTGTCGAAAGACAGGCTCTCTTTTTTATAACTATTCCCTGACAGACTTGATTGTCTTTAAGGTCCAGCTTTCGGTATCGACGAGCGGGAACTCCTCGGTGCCGATGGGGCCTCCCCAGGAATACGTGGAGAAGACATCGCAGCTTAGGAGATTGCCCTCCTGCTCAATGCGCTTCACCGGCGTATGGCCGACGACCTGGAAGAGCTCCTGGGGCTGATAAAGGACATCGAGGTCTGCCATGCCCTGCGGACGTGCCCAGATGGGGGAGAGATCCTGCCAGAGCTCCTCTCTGCCCATCTTGTTGATAGCGGAAAGAGCCTCATCGATGGTGAAGCCTGAAAGGCCCTCATCCTCGACGAAGTCGGCAAGGAGGCCTGCATGCGAGAAGCAGACATCGTCGATGCGGTGGATGAATGCCTTCCGGTCATCTGGCACCTTGTCCCAGAACGCACGGGAGCACTACTGCACATGGCGGAGAACCTGGCCTCTGGCCATGCCGCTCTCCGGTGCTTCCCAGAAATATGACACGTCATGGTTCCCGTAGCACCAGAGCGTATCCGGATGTGCGGCGAGGAAGCGTTCTGCCCGGTCATAGAGCGCATCGTATGCCTCAGGTCTGCGCTGCATCCCCCAATCGTCCGGAAGGTCGCCGAGCTGGACAATTGCATCGGGATGCTCTTTAGATATGGCATCCTCGGCCGCATCGAACATCCATGGCTTCAGATGGATATCGGGAATGACAAGGACAAGCATGGGGACCTCCGTTCTCGGATGAGGGCTTTTCCAAGAGTACAAGATGGGATTGCCGACCGTATGCTAGGCTGCACGCCTATCGAGGCAGTGCAGCCATGATTGCCTTGGCCAAAGATTTTCCGAAATAGTTGTTGCATCGAAGAGAAGAAACCTTATACTGAGTACTTGCGCAACGGCGCAGTTACATATTCCCCGGTGGCGCAGTGGTAGCGCAACTGACTGTTAATCAGTGTGTCGTAGGTTCGAACCCTACCCGGGGAGCCAGAGATTCCAGAGCCGGACTTGATGTTCGGCTCTTTTGCTATGAAGAGCCTGTCTCAGCCGGAGCATCAAACAGACAGATGTGTCGCCATCTGTCGAGAGGATATCCTAAGCTGCCTGCAGAAACGTCGAGCTTGTGTGCACTCAGCCGACAGGCCATATCGAAGGATAGAGGGCCTGTGCTAGCATACATACGATAGCTCGGATTATTAGAACTTGCGTAGCAACGGAGGCATTTTGGCTACCAGCGAAGCTACAAACAATGGGCATCTCATTTCAGGCAAGGATGCCTGGTATCCGCCCGCGAAGCGTGACCGCTTCATTATCCAGCAGCTTGTCAGCAAAGACTTCAAGCTCAGGTATCGCCGTTCGGTCCTCGGCGTTGCCTGGTCGGTCCTGAACCCGCTCCTCATGATGATCGTCATGTCTGCCGTGTTCTCGACGTTCATGCGCTATGCAGACGATTCCATCGGCTGCTATCCGCTCTACCTCATCCTCGGCAACACGGCCTTCCAGCTCATGAGCGATGCTACGAGCCAGGGCCTCACATCAATCATCGGAGCTGCCTCGCTTCTGAAGAAGGTCAAGATCAACCGCTATGTGTTCCCGGTGCAGAAGGTTCTCTCTGCAGCTGTGAACTATGCGTTCTCTTGCATCGCCATCTTCATCGTCATGCTCTTCTTCCAGATTCCGCTGACGCCGCTGGCACTGCTTCTGCCGGTTGCGCTTGCACTTCTTGTCATCTTCTCGATAGGTCTCTCACTTCTGCTCTCTGCCCTCGCCGTCTTCTTCCGTGATGTCATCCATCTCTGGAGCGTCGTCCTCACGGCCTGGACGTATGCCACGCCGCTCTTCTATCCGGTGAGCATCCTGCCCCATGCCATGCAGGTCTTCGAGGCCTTCAACCCGATCTATCTCTACGTCACGTTCATCCGCGACATCCTGCTCTGGCAGACGATGCCGACGCTGAGCCTCGTGATTCGCTGCGCAATCTGGGCCTTCGCCTCGCTTGCCCTCGGATATGTCGTGTTCCATCGCCACGAGCACAAGTTCATCCTCTACATCTAGGCACAGGAGTCCCATGGCTGATACAAAGCTTCCTGACGATATCGCGGTACGTGTCGACGACGTCTCGATGATCTTCAATATTGCGTCGGAGCAGTTCAACTCCCTCAAGGAGTACTTCATCGCGATCATGAAGCACGAGCTCTCCTTCAAGGAGTTCCGCGCGCTCAACCACATCACGTTCGATGTGCACAAGGGCGAGGCATTCGGCCTTGTCGGCACGAATGGGTCCGGCAAGTCGACGATGCTCAAGATCATCGCAGGAGTCCTCGAAGCGTCCGAAGGCACCTGCACGGTCAACGGTACGATCGCCCCGCTCATCGAGCTTGGCGCTGGCTTCGACCCCGAGCTCACGGCCCAGGAGAACATCTATCTGAATGGTGCCCTTCTCGGCTATTCCAAGGAGTTCATTGACCAGGAGTTCGACCACATCGTCGAGTTCGCTGAGCTCAAGGACTTCATGGAGATGCCGCTCAAGAACTACTCCTCCGGCATGGTTGCCCGCATCGCCTTTGCAATCGCCACGATCACGGATCCGGATATCCTGATTGTCGATGAGACGCTCTCCGTCGGCGACTTCCTGTTCCAGCAGAAGTGCGAGAAGAGGATCAACGAGCTCGTGCAGAATGACAATACGACGGTTCTCCTCGTCTCGCATTCCATCGATCTCGTCGAGCGCATCTGCTCGAGGGTCCTTTGGATCGAGAAGGGCCAGCAACGCATGCTTGGCCCTGTCGACGAAGTGTGCAACGCCTACCGCAACCTCAGATAGCATCCATTCCAGGAAACAGGTACCTAGGGAAACGATGATTAATGGGCCCATCCCGCCCCAAGGCCTTTCGGGTGATGGTTTTCCGATGGGATGGGCGGGGCCAGGGCCCGGAATCAGGGCGCCATCGCCTTCCGGACCCCCTCCGGCAGGGAATCCGGGCATGGCTGTCCCGCGGGATCAGGCAGCCGTCGGCAGGGGCTCCAGCGCCCTCCCCGCCGATATGCACATCGAGAGGTTCGACAGCGCGAATGCGGCATGGAGCAGGCAGCCGTTCTTCTCGATGCCGCGGTAGCGGGTCCTGATATGCCCGAATCGCCTCTTCACGATGAGGAAGGGGTGCTCCACCTTGGAGCGCACCGACGCCTTCCTCGACTCTATGCCCTTCTCGGCCGAGAGCGCGCAGTCCAGGCCCTTCACCGTGGAGGGCTTCCTGGCGACGGTCCACCGCATCGATGAGAGGTGCGGGTCGGAGGCGACCTCGGGGCGCTTCGCCACCCCGGTGTATCCGGAGTCCGCATAGCAGAACCGGTCGTCCCCGCGGACGAGGGAATGGGCCATGGCCACGTCGGACACGTTGGCGGCAGTCGTCTCCACGGTATGCACGAGGCCGCTGCCCGCATCGACGCCGATGTGCGCCTTGAAGCCGAAATGCCAGTTCTTCCCCTTCTTGGACTGGTGGGCCTCGGGGTCGCGGGAATGCCCCTCGTTCTTGGTGGAGCTCGGCGCCTCGATGAAGGTCGCGTCCACGATGGAGCCTCCCCGCATCATGACGCCCGCCGCCTCGAGCTCCGAGTTCAGCTCGTCGAGCATGGCCTTGCCGAGGCCCTTCCTCTCGAGGATGTGGCGGAACTTCGCGAGCGTCGTGGCGTCGGGGACCTGCTCGCGCATGAGGTCGATGTGCATGAACCTCTGCATGGCGCGGGAGTCGAGGATGGCATCCTCCGTGCCCTCGTCCGAGAGGCCGAACATGACCTGGAGCAGGTACATCCTGAGCATCGTCTCGGCGCCGCGGACATGCCTGCCGCGCTGCTGGGAGTGGTAATGGGGCTCGATGAGGGCGGTCCACCTGTCCCAGGGGACGATCGCATCCATATGCTCCAGGAACTCCTCGCGCCTCGTCTTCCTCCGCTGCCCCTGCGATTCCAGGTCGCCGAAGCTCATCTGATCGCCCATCGCAAGCCTTCCGCCGCAGCCCCACCGATATCCATATTATAACGTTTGTGCAGGTAGAGTGCCATTTCTACCGGATGCGCGGCAACCTGGCGGGCAGCGGAAGGCCGGGCGGTGCGATTCGGCCTGGTGAGCTATGCTTTAATCATCGTTTCCCTAGATGATCGAATACAAGCTTGCCAATATCCTGATCGCACCCGACGAATTCTCTGCCTCCTATCCGGGCCTGTATTGGAAGGACGGAGAGGGCAAAGTCGCTTTCAACGAAGAGGAAGATGCGCTCGAGATTTCTGGCACAGTCGATTTCACGACGTACCTCAACGGCCTTTCCATCGAGAAGTGGCATCGGTATACGGTCGTCAGCGAAGTGACGCTCCAGCTCGAGCTGGCTGGCGACGGCTGCGAGATCTATGCTACGGGACTTTCTGCCGGCATGAAGGAGCCGAAGCGCTCCGAGCGGCCGATACTCAAGGTCGGCGCCTCTGAAAACATCCAGGTCGTCGAGGTGCCGCTTCCGAAGGAGCGTGCCGAGATTCAGGGGTTTGCCATCCGCTCCGAGGGCACGACGAAGCTCTGCGGCGGCTCCTATCTCGCCGAGGTCGACGATGATGCGGTGAGGCCGGTGAAGCTCGCGCTCGCGACGACGACGTTCAAGAAGGAAGCCTACATCACGCGCAACATTGCAGCCGTGAAGAAGGAGGTTCTGGGCTCGACCGACCCCATCGCTTCCGGCTTCCATATGTTCGTGATCGACAATGGCCGCACGCTCGATGCCGAGGCGCTCTCCGATGAAGGAGTCACGGTCATTCCGAATGCCAATGTCGGCGGTTCCGGCGGCTTTGCCCGTGGCATGCTTGCAGGACTTGGCTGGAATGCGACGCATGTCCTGCTGATGGACGACGACGTGCGTGTCCTGCCGGAGAGCTTCAAGCGGACCTATGCGCTGCTCTCGCTTGCGAACGATCGCTACAAGGATGCCTTCATCAATGGTGCCATGCTCAATATCGGCGAGCCGAACATCCAGTTCGAGGACGTGGCACAGGTAGGCCGCGATGGCCGCTACCACGGCATCAAGGATACGAAGATTGAGGTCGATACCTATGAAGGCATCGCCCACAACGAATCCATCAATGTAGAGCTGCCCCGTGCCTATGGCGCCTGGTGGTACTCCTGCATTCCGACGAAGGCAATCCGGGAGAATGGACTGCCGCTTCCGGTCTTCGTGCGCTGCGATGATGTGGAGTATGGCATCCGCTGCCAGCCGAAGTACATGGCAATGGATGGCATCTGCGTCTGGCATGAGCAGTTCGAAGGCCGCTTCAGGGCATCTGTCGACTGCTACCAGTACACGAGAAACTTCATGATCATGATGGCTGTCGACGACCTGCCATACTGGCGCATGTTCATGATGAGGTTTGACAGGACATTCCACATCTATCTCCGTGCTATGGACTATGAAGCATGCGAGCTTCTGCTCGACGGCCTCGAAGACTACCTCAAGGGCCCGACCTTCATCGAGACGGCTTCCGGCGAGGAGATCATCAAGCGCCAAGGTGCGAAGAACGAGAAGCTGCTGCCGATCTCTGAGCTCTCTGAAGAGGACCAGAAGGCCTGCAAGGAAGCGCCGGCAAGCTCGAATCCGTGGGTCTTCGGCAAGGGCGCTCGGCGCCATATCGGTCTGAAGCTTGCAGAATCCCTGCCGCACGACCGTCACGATCTGCCGGAATGGATGCTCGACTCGAAGCCTGTTGCTGTGAACTATTCGCATGGTGCTTATCCGACGGCACTCACAGCACGCCACTCGGTGCTCGTGGCCTACGATATCGACGGCACGCATGCGCATGTGCGTCGTATGGACCGCACGCGCTGGAACGAGCTCAAGGAGCGCTATCGTACCCTCATGGCAGACTATACGACAAGAGGCGCCTCTGTCGCCAAGGCCTACCACGAGGCAAAGCCGTATCTCACGAGCGCGGAGTTCTGGAAAAGCTATCTCCATATGGATGCATAGCTTTGGGACATCCCGATGCATTGGAGCCCTGCAGCAGCGCTGCGGGGCTCTTTTCATGCTGGACGTGCGTCGACAGCTCGTTCGTTCTGCTGGCGATGTTTTCTGTTGTGCTGAGCATGAGGGTGGAGTATTCTGTCTCTAGCCTTTAATGCGCGGTACGAGATGCCCGAAAGGCGCGACATAAAGAGCGGTTCCTGAGGGACCTCTCCATGAAGCGAAAAGACGGGGTGTCTGTGCCGCCATAGGGCGGACGGGCACCTTTTGCTTTAGTGGAGGGAGACTCATGGAGCAGGAACCCAAAGCGGTCATCATGGACGCTCAGGCCATGGACCGCGCTATCGTGCGCATTGCGCACGAGATCATCGAGCACAATGAGGGGGCTCAGACCATCGCCGTTGTCGGCATCATCCGCCGCGGCGAGATTCTCGCGCATCGTCTCGTCGATGCAATCGAGGACATCGAGCATGTGAAGCCGCCTTTTGGCTCGCTCGATATCAGCTTCTACCGTGACGATTTCGGCATCAACTCAGCACCTGTCGTCCACGCGACGAACATCCCGTTCTCTGTCGAGGGCAAGGACATCATCCTCGTCGACGACGTGCTCTATACGGGCCGCACGGTACGCTCTGCCCTCAATGCCCTCATGGACTATGGCCGTGCGAAGTCGGTGCAGCTTGCTGTGATGGTCGACCGTGGCCACAGGGAGCTTCCGATCCGTGCCGACTATGTCGGAAAGAATGTGCCGTCCTCCCGCGAAGAGGATGTCCGCGTCTGCATCGAGCCGCTCGATTCCCATACCGCCGTGGAGATCTGGAACAAGGCAGACGAACCCAGCGATGGAGGCGTTCACTGATGCTGTCTGTAAAGAACCTCATCGATACCTACAGCCTGACGGCTGACGATATCACCCAGATCCTCGATACCGCTCAGGCATTCGAGTCGGTCAACAATTCCCGCACGATCAAGAAGGTGCCGGCACTCAGGGGCCGCACGATCGTGAACCTGTTCCTCGAGCCGTCGACGCGCACGAAGAGCTCGTTCGAGCTCGCCGAGAAGCGCCTTTCGGCAGACTCCCTGTCCATGGGCGGATCGACGTCTTCGGTCGTGAAAGGCGAGTCCCTCGCCGATACGATCCAGACGATCTCTGCCATGAACGTCGACATGTTCGTATGCCGTGCCCGCCTTGCTGGCACGCCGCAGCGCATCACCGAGAACACCGATGCTGTCGTCATCAATGCCGGCGACGGCAAGCACCAGCATCCGACCCAGGCCATGCTCGACCTCTACACGATGAGGAAGCACTTCGGCCACCTCGATGGCCTGAAGGTCGCAATCGTCGGCGATCTTGCGCACTCCCGTGTCTGCGGCTCTCTGGCACCGGCACTCAAGACCATGGGTGCCGAGGTCACGCTCGTCGGGCCTCCGACGTTCCAGGTCGACGACCCTGACTGGTTCGGCTGCCCGCAGACGGCCCACTTCGACGATGTTATCGAAGACATGGATGTCATCTACATGCTCCGTGTCCAGCTCGAGCGCATGGAGGGTGCCGCCATCCCGTCGAGGCGCGAGTACAACAGGCTCTATGGCCTCGATATGGCACGCGTGAACCGCATGAAGGATGACGCGATCATCATGCACCCGGGCCCCATGAACCGCGGCATGGAGATCAATGCGGACGTCGCCGACTGCAGCCGTTCGCGCATCCTGAACCAGGTCAATGCCGGCGTCCTTACCCGCATGGCCGAGATGTACCTTCTCCTGGGAGGAGAGAACAATGGCATATCTGCTTAGAGGCGCTCATGTGGTCGACCCGCAGGTCGGGCTTGACGGCATCCGCGATGTTTTGATCGACCAGGACAAGATTGCCGAGGTGGGCGAGGGGCTCGAGCCGCCCGCTGACGCTGAGGTCATCGATGCTGCCGGCAAGTACCTCGTGCCGGGTCTCGTGGACATGCATGTCCACTTCAGGGATCCTGGCTTCGAGTACAAGGAGACGATCGACACCGGATCGCGCGCAGCAGCGCACGGCGGCTTCACGGATGTCGCGACGATGCCGAACACGGACCCGGTGACGGATACCGGCGCAGAGATCCGCTATCAGATCGACCGCGGCAAGCATGCTGGACTCGTGCATATCCGTCCGATCGGCGCCCTCACGCGCGGCGAGAAGGGCGAGGCCCTCTCCGAGATCGGCGATATGGTCATGGAAGGCGCAGCTGCGTTCTCCGATGACGGACACGGCGTGCAGAGCGCCGGCATGATGAGGACCTGCATGGAGTACGTGTCGCAGTTCGACCGTGCCGTGCTTGCCCACTGCGAGATCGACTCGCTCACGACGAATGGCGTCATCAACGAGGGCAAGGCCTCGACGCGCCTCGGCATGTTCGGCTGGCCGGCACTCGGCGAGGAGCTCGAGATCTACCGCGACATCGAGCTTGCAAAGCTCACGGGCTGCCGCTTCCATGTCTGCCACATCTCGACAGCCAAGGGACTGGATCTCGTCCGCGCTGCAAAGAAGGAAGGCCTGCCGGTCACCTGCGAGGTCACGCCGCATCACCTGTTCCTCAACGAGGACGACATCACGCCGTCCTACAACACGAACCTCAAGATGAACCCGCCCCTGCGCACGAAGGCCGATATGGAGGCGCTCGTCGAGGGCATCTGCGATGGCTCGATCGACTGCGTCGTCACGGACCATGCGCCGCATGCGCCGCATGAGAAGGACTGCGAGTGGGAGATCGCCTTCTTCGGCTGCGTCGGCCTCGAGACATCGCTTCCGCTCATGCTCACGAAGCTCGTGCTTCCGGGCAAGATGAGCTGGAGCCGCCTCGTCGAGGTCATGGCAATCAATCCAAGGAGCGTGCTTACGCTCGAGCCGGTCAAGATTGAGGCGGGCTCTGCCGCAGATCTCACGCTCATCGACCCCGCTGCCGAGATCGAGGTCACGAAGGACTGGCTCCAGGGCAAGGCAAAGAACTCCGCCTTCCTCGGCTGGCATCTCACGGGCGCTGCATCCGACGTGTTCTGCGCCGGCAAGCGCACGCTCACTGACGGCGTGGTGACGCCCGCATGAGCGCGGCGTCAGCGCCGAAGCTCGCAGGCTACAAGCTTGTCTGGAAGCACGAGGCAGCAGAGCATATCTGGGACATCTGCCTCGAGACCGAAGGCGAGCTTGTGCAGGGGCTCAAGCCCGGCATGTTCGTGAATGTCGCCGTGCCGGGCGACCCGTCCCATCTGCTGCGCATCCCTCTGAGCTTCTACAGGACGGACCCGGTCCGTGGCTGGATCTGCATGATCGTGGCCGAGGTCGGCGAGGGGACGCACCGTCTCTGCTCGCTTGAGCCGGGCGAGGGTGCCACGCTCTTGGGACCTCTGGGCCATGGCTGGAGGCTTCCTGCCGAGGGCGCGAAGCGTGCGCTTCTCGTAGCTGGCGGCGTCGGAGCCCCTCCTGTCTATGCCGCAGCCCGCATGCTCATGGATCACGGCATCGACTGCGATATCGTGATGGGCGCCAAGAGCGAGCGCTTCTTCTGGAAGGAAGGGGCGCAGGCACTGACCGGACAGGACGGCGGAGCAGGATACGAGAGCGCGCTTTCCCGTGGAGGCGCAGCCGAGGTCTTCCCGGCAACGGATGACGGAACGTTCGGCTATCACGGCTTCACGACAGGCGTCGCAGAAGACCTCCTTGCCAAGCGCTCCTACGATGTGGTCATGTCATGCGGCCCGCAGCCCATGATGGCGGGCGTCGCACAGCTCGCCGCGAAGGCGGGCATACCTTGCCAGGTCTCCATGGAGCGGATGATGACATGCGGGTTCGGCGCCTGCAACACCTGCAATGTCGAGATGGCAGACGGCACGATGCGTGCCTGCTGCACGGACGGACCGGTCTTCGATGCAGAGGAGGTGCTCTGGAAATGACACGCGTGAAGATGGATGTCAATCTCGGCGGCGTGCATATGCAGAACCCGATCTGCACTGCCTCTGGCACGTTCGGCAATGGCCGCCAGTTCGAGAGCTTCTTCGATGTCTCCCAGCTCGGTGCCATCACCTGCAAGGGTGTCGCAGCTGAGCCGTGGCCGGGAAATCCGGCGCCGAGGCTTGCCGAGATCTGCTCTGGCATCATGAATTCCGTCGGCCTCCAGAACCCCGGCGTCAAGGGGTTCGTCGAGGAGTACGGCGAGTATCTCGCAGGGCTCGAGGAGCGCGGCTGCCGCGTCATCTGCCAGGTGGCCGGACACTCGATCCAGGAATATGTCGATGCGCTCGATCTCTTCGAGGAGCTCGCTCCCTTCGCGTCTGCCTTCGAGATCAACATCTCCTGCCCGAACATCGCCTGCGGCGGTGCTGCCATGGGCGCGACGCCCGAGGCGGCGGCAGAGGTCGTGCGTGCCTGCCGCGCCCATACGAAGCGTCCGCTTCTCATCAAGCTCGCACCGCATGATGTGGCAGAGATTGCCCGTGCCTGCGAGGCAGAAGGTGCCGATGCCCTGACGCTCATCAATACGATTCCGGGCATGGCAATAGATGTGAAGACCTACAGAAGCAAGCTCTCGAGGGCAACGGCCGGCGTCTCCGGGCCCTGCATCCACTCGATTGCCGTGCGCATGGTCTGGGAAGCGGCGAAGGCCGTGAAGATTCCGATCAACGGCGTCGGCGGTGTCATGACAGGCGAGGATGCGGCGGAGTTCCTGCTGGCAGGCGCGACGGCGGTCTCTGTCGGCACGGCGAACCTCGTCGATCCCACGGCTGCCCCGAGGATCCTCTCCGAGCTCGAAGCCTGGGCAGAGTCCCAGGGTGTCAAGGATATCCACGAAGTGATAGGAGCATGCAGATGCTGAGCGAAGAAGCTGCACGCAATGCCGTGATCACGGCGCTCGACTGCGGACGCGACGAAGCCCTGGCCCTGGCGGATACGCTTTCTGGCCACGCGGGCTGGGTCAAGGTCGGCATGACCCTCTACTATGCCTGCGGGCCCGAGATCGTCTCCGAGATGCACAAGCGTGGCCTCAAGGTCTTCCTGGACCTCAAGCTCCACGACATCCCGCATCAGATCAGGGGTGCTGCCGAGGCGGCATCGCGCGCCGGTGCCGATATCCTCTCGGTCCATGCCCTGGGTGGCGCCGACATGGTCAAGGCTGCCCGCGAAGGCGTCGAGGCAGCAGCAAAGGACCGCGACGAGCGCACGAAGATCATCGCAATCTCTGTCCTCACGAGCATGGACCAGGCAGCGCTTGCCTCGATCGGCGTTGCCGACTCTGTCGCAAACGAGGTCGCCCGCCTTGCAAAGCTCGCCTATGGTGCAGGAGCAGATGGCATGGTCTGCTCTCCGCAGGAAGCCCATGAGCTCCGCGAGCTCCTTGGCCCCGACGCCCTTGTCGTGACGCCGGGCGTGCGTCCCAAGGGTGCAGCGGTCGGCGATCAGAAGCGCGTCGCGACGCCGTCTTCTGCCATCGCATCCGGCGCGTCGATGCTCGTCGTCGGCCGTCCGATCACGCAGGCCGAAGATCCTGCTACTGCCTTCGAGGCCATCGTCTCGGAGCTCTGTGCATAGAAGCCTCTTCAGTGCAGGACGAATTTCGTAGGAGTTGTGTAAAGTCCCTGCGTAAAGCCAGAAGTTTGGCATATCCGCACTTGCAAAATGCCTGATGGATTGCGAGACTATAGTATCGCATGATGGGTTTGAAGCAGCTTCGGCACCCGAAGAAGAGGTGCCTGCATGCGTTTCCAGTTTGGAGGAACAATGGCTCTCCCTCAACTTACCGACGAGCAGCGCAAGGAAGCACTGGAGAAGGCAGCTGCCGCGCGCCACGAGCGTGCGGAGCTCCGCGAGAAGATCAAGACCGGCCAGGTCACGCTTGAGGAGGTTCTTGATTCCGACGACCCCATTGCCGCCCGTCTCAAGGTGAGCGCCCTCATCGAGTCCCTGCCGGGCTACGGCAAGGCCAAGGCTGCCAAGATCATGGCCGAGCTTGGCATCTCCTCCACGCGCCGCGTCAAGGGCCTCGGTGCCCGCCAGCGCGAGCAGCTCATCGAAGCGCTCTCCAAGTAGTGGGCGCAACACCACGACTTTTTGTCATTTCCGGACCGTCGGGCGCAGGAAAGGGCACGCTGCTTGCAGAGCTCCGCAAGCAGCGCCCGGACCTGGGCTTGACGGTTTCCGCTACTACAAGAAGTCCACGACCCGGCGAGGTCGACGGCACATCGTACTATTTCCTGAGCGATGAGGAGTTCCGCCGCCGCATTGCGGCAGGGGAGTTTGTCGAGTGGGCCGAAGTCCACGGACACCTCTATGGAACGCTTGTGAGCGAAGTGAAGCGCCTTCTCGCGAAGGGCCATTCGCTTGTCCTCGAGATCGACGTACAGGGTGCGCTCAATGTCCGCAAGGTCTATCCGGATGCCGTGCTCATCTTCATCGAGCCGCCATCGCTCGAGGTGCTCGAAGAGCGCCTGAGAGGACGCGGCACAGAGGATGAGGCATCGGTCGAGCTCAGGCTCAAGAATGCCCGCCATGAGATGGAGCTCGCGGACCAGTACGATGCGCGTATCGTCAATGACACTGTTGACCGTGCGACACAGGAGCTCGACTCCGTGATGCGCCGGTTCGAGATGGATGGAGGTTCCCATTAATGTCCGTCATTAAGCCTGAAATCGACAACCTGCTCGACAAGACCGAGCACAATCCGTTCCTGCTCTGCTCGATGGCATCGAAGCGTGCCTGCGACATCAACAACATGATCCGCGGCCAGCACCTGCGTGTCGTCGACGTCCAGGACTTCGACGATATCACGACCGTCGTCTCCGGCGAAGATCCTGTCTCCATCGCAATGGAGGAGATCGACGACGGCACCCTCGGCTTTGTGAAGGATGACTTCGACGAGGCCATCAAGGGCGCGAACAAGTCGGTCTTCTGATCATGTCGATACGCGTCTGCCTCGTCCACTACCACGAGATAGGTCTCAAGGGCAAGAACCGCTCGACCTTCGAGAACCAGCTCGTGGCCAATCTCAAATGCGCGCTCAGGGATACGCCGGTGAAATCCATCCGGCGCATCTGCGGCTATATCTTGGTGACATTCGAGGGCGGCGCGACCCGCGAATACCAGGACCTCATCGGCAAGGTCCCCGGTGTCGCCCGTGTGTCGCTTGCCCATGAATGCGCCCGCGATCCCGAGGAGTATGCTCAGGCTGCCATCGTCTCGCTCCAGGAGGCCGGCAGCTTCTCCTCGTTCAAGGTGCATGCGCACAAGTCTTCGACCGACTATCCCGTGCATACGCTCGATATCAACCGCCAGGTGGGAGCTGCGCTCTGCGAAGCCTTCTCTGACAAGAAGGTCGATGTCCACAACCCCGATGTCGAGGTCCATGTGAATGTCGTCCAGGGCTCTGTCTTCGTGTATGCCGTGTCGGAACGCGGTGCAGGCGGCCTTCCTGTCGGCACGGCCGGCAAGGTCGTGACGCTTCTGTCTTCCGGCTTCGACTCGCCGGTCGCGACGTGGATGCTCGGCCGCCGCGGCGCCATCTGCGTGCCGATCCACTTCTCCGGCAGGCCTATGGTGTCCGATACGAGCGAGTGGCTCACGCAGGACATCGTGCGCGCCCTGGCACCGTCCGGTGTCGTCGGCCGCCTCTATGTGGTTCCCTTTGGTGCCCGCCAGCGCGAGATCTCGCTTGCGGTCGACCAGAAGCTCCGCATCATCACGTACCGCCGCGTCATGTTCTCCGTCGCAGAGCGCATCGCACGCATCGAAGGCGCGAAGGCGCTTGTCACGGGAGAGTCCCTTGGCCAGGTGGCGTCCCAGACGCTCGAGAACATCGCTGCTGTCGATGAGTGCGTGTCCATGCCCGTGCTGCGTCCTCTGATTGGCTCAGACAAGCAGGAGATCATCGAGCGCTCCCAGCAGATCGGCACGTACGACATCAGCTGCCAGACGGCTCCTGACTGCTGCACGCTCTTCATGCCGCGCCGTCCCGAGACGCATGCAAAGCTTGACGAGGTGCATGAGGCCTGGGATTCCTTCGACCATGATGCAATGATCGAAGATCTCGTCGAGCATATCGAGTATGTCGACTTCGACCAGTGCCCGAGCTACCGTCCTCCCCGCAAGCTTCGTGTTCGCCATGAGGAGCTCGCTCCGGCGGAATGGGGCAAGAAGGAAACGGTGTCAGAAGGCTGAGCTGGCGTTTTGCCTTCCTTTGCCAGACATGTGCAAGATATGCGGCAGCACGTGGCAAGCAATTCCGCATGACAGGTCGCCTCCCTCATCCAATCTGGAGAGGGAGGCGATTTTCATGGCACAGCGAAGGCTTCAGGGGCAGGGAAGGCCTGGTCTCAGGGACCGGGTACGGCATCTCAATCTCGGGAACAGGAAGGCAGCCTGTGCGCTCATAGCAGCGGGCTCTGCGGTCGCGCTCTTCCTTGCGGTGGCAGCAGCATTCTCTCATCCTGCCTTCACGGTCGAGAAGGGCGCACAGGATGCCGCTTCGTCGGAACAGGCTGCTGCGCAGGCGACAGACGATAGCTCTTCGGACAAGACTGAAGAGAAGGCATCCGAGAAAGCAGCAGATCCGGTCCTCGTGGATATCGACGGGGCAGTGGCGCACCCGGGCGTCTACGATCTTGCGGGCACGACGGAGCGCGTGAAGGATGCTGTTGCGGCAGCAGGAGGGCTTCTCGACGATGCGGATACGGCGCAGCTGAATCTTGCCCAGGCCGTGACCGACGGCACGAAGATCCATGTGCCGAAGGCAGGGGAGACGGACGCCTCATCTGCACCCTCGCAGGCCACCTCATCCGGCACCTCTGCCGCTTCTGGCTCATCTTCTTCTTCGACATCTTCCTCATCAACGTCTGCCAGCTCATCTGGCCTTGTGAACATCAATACGGCAACGGCAGAAGAGCTCGAGACGCTTCCCGGCGTCGGTGCTTCGACCGCGAATGCGATCATCCAGGACCGGCAGGAGCATGGCGCCTTCAGCTCGAAGGAAGACCTCATGCGCGTCTCCGGGATAGGCGAGAAGAAGTACGCCAAGCTCGAGGCGAATATCTGTGTATAGGGATCAGAAGCCTCCCGAACGGCCCTTCCTGCCCGAGACGCTGCTGGCACTCTTCTGTGCAATCTATGCGTCGCGGTTTGCACTCTGGTGCCTTCCCTGGGACAGCGTGAGCCCTGCGGCAGAGGCTGCTGTGCTTTCGGCTCTCGCCGCTTCTGCGCTCATCTGCTGGAGGGGCAGAAAGCTCCTGCCTGCTGCCTGCCTTGCCTGCACGCTTGTGGCGCTCGTCTCCTCCGCTGCATTCTGTGCAAGGACCGCTGGCGCTGCATCTGCGCTGCAGGCCACCTCAGCCTCGAAGCTCGTCTTCGTCATCACTGGCGATGCCTCGAAGGGCGTGTCCGGCTGGAGGTGCCGGGCCAAGGCAGAAGGGGAGGACGGGAAAGCGGTCGGCGATGTATGGCTTGTCAGCACGCGCGAGCTCAGGTCTGGCGAGCGCGTCCGCTGCATCGGACGCATGAAGGCGCTTGAAGATGATGATTATGGCAGGAGCTCGTTTGCGCAGGGCATCGCCTGCTCTGTGAAGGCGGTACGCATCGTCGATGTGGAAGAGCCAGGTGGCCTGCGCGGCGGAATCGAGAAGGTCCGCTCTCTCGGCGAAGCGGCGTTTCTTCAGGATGAAACGCCAGAGCGTGCGCTCGAGGTGGGATCGGTCCTCGGCTTCAAGGCGCCGCTTCAGGAGCAGGGGCTCACCGATATGTTTGCTGCCTGCGGCGTCTCGCATCTCGTCGCCGTCTCGGGAGGGCACCTTGCCGTCATCGCTTCTGCCCTGACCATCATCCTGGGCTGGCTCAGGCTCTCGCCGAAGACACGGATTGCCGTGTCGGTCATAGCGACAGGAATCTTCGTGCTCCTCTGCGGAGCTCCGGTCTCGGCTGTCCGTGCCTGGCTCATGAGCTGCGCGGCGGCAGGAGCCGTTCTTGCGGGCAGGCGCTCGCATGCGCTCTCATCTGTCTCGTTCGTGGGTCTCGTCCTCATCTGGGTCTCTCCCGCCGCTGCAGCCGACATCGGCTTTCTTTTGAGCGTCTATGCGGTCTTGGGCCTCTGTCTCTTTGCGCCCTATCTCGTCTATGCCCTCGGACTTCTCGTGCCTGAGCTTCCCTGGCTGCCGCGCGTGCCACGGCCCCTTCTGCGCACCATTTCCGGCCTTCGTCAGAAGGCACTTGCGCTCCTTGCCGCAACACTCGCAGCGCAGCTCGTGACAGCAGCGCTTTCTGCCGAGGTCTTCGGGACCTTCTCGCTCGTGGCGCCTCTTGCCAATCTCGTGCTTTCGGTGCCATTCTCCTGCATGATCGCGCTTGCGCTCCTTGCCTTCGCCTTGCTGCCCGTGCCTTGGATTTCGACGACACTCATGCGCCTGTCGGATGCCTTTGCAGCATTCTCGCTTGCTGCCGTGAGATTCCTCGCGCATCTGCCCCATGCAAGCATCTCGCTTTCTGCCGGCACGGCGGTGCCGGAGGCGCTCGTGCTCGCCGTGCTCATCCTCTGGCTCGTCGTCTGGCCCGATCTCTCCGCCCGCTGGCTCAGAACATCTGCTCTTGCCTTTGCGGCGGCGCTCGTGTGCCTCGTCTTCTCCTGGCGCTTTCTGGCTCCGGCCAGGCTCTGTGTGCTCGATGTCGGACAGGGCGATGCCATCCTCATCCAGGAAGGAGGGGCTGCAGTCCTTGTGGACACCGGTCCTGAAGGAGCCATCGCAGAGGCGCTCGAGCGGGAGCACGTGCTCCATATCGATGCAGTCGTGCTGACGCATCTGCACGACGACCACACAGGAGGGGTGAAGGATCTTGCAGGCGTCGCCCCTGTCGGCAAGGTCTATGTCGCCGAAGGCGTGAATGAAGCAATGAGCGCGACCTTGAAGGAAGAGATCTCAGACCTCACGGGAAGCGATGCAGAGGAGCTCTCGGAAGGCGCTGCCATCTGTGCAGGAGGGTTCACGATGCGGATGGCATGGCCGAAGGCATCTGTCTCAGGCGAGGAGAATGCGGACTCGATCGAGCTCGTGCTCGAGCATGAAGAGGGAAACGAGACATTCCGTGCCCTTCTTACGGGCGACGGGGAAGAGGACGAGCTCCGGCAGTTTGTGGATGAGGTCGGCGATATCGATGTGCTGAAGGTCGGCCACCATGGGTCCGAGATATCGATCGATGCAGACGAGGCGAAGAAGCTTTCGCCTGAGCTTGCTGTCGCCTCTGCCGGCGAGAACAACAAGTATGGGCATCCGACGCAGCAGTGCATCGACACGCTTGCAGGCGCTGGAGCACGCTTTCTCTGCACGAAGGATGTCGGCACGGTCGAGATACGTCCCCGTGACGGAGGCTATGCGGTGTACACGGAGCGCTGATTCCGTCAGAATGGGGTGGAACAGAAAGGGGAGCTATGGGAAAGGCACAGGCGCTCCTGCCGGTCTATCTTGTCATCGGCACGAACGAGATAAAGCGCGAAGAGGCAGTGCGCCGCATGAAGGCCAAGCTCGATCCGGGCCTCGCGGCATTCAATCTCGATGAGCTGGCAGCAGGATCTGTGGCAGACCCCGATACGCTCAAGGCATCGCTCGATGCGATGCCGGCAGGAGATGCGTTCCGCCTCGTGCTCGTCACGGAGGCCGACAGGCTTGCAAAGCCCGTGCAGGAGATGCTTGTCTCCTACCTCAAGAACCCGAATCCGACGACGGTCCTCATGCTCGTTGTCGGGGCCCTTCCGAAGGGATCGGGCTTCACGCGCTCGGCGCTCTACAAGGCCGTGAAGGCAGCAGGAGCGCATTCGATCATCGACTGCACGCCGCCGAAGCCCTGGCAGCTTGCCGGGGAGCTTTCGCGCAAGGTGGCGCCGCAGCTGGGCATCACGCTCGATCCCGATGCCGCAGAGGAGCTCGTGAAGCGCTCGGGCACATCGCTCATGCTCCTGAGAAACGAGATATCGCAGCTCGGCACTCTTGCAGAGACGCCGGGGCATGTGACGATCCGCGATGTGGAAGCGCATATCGTGCTCACGGAGGACATCAAGCCCTGGGAGCTTGCCGATGTGGTGTCGGCGCGCGATGTGAAGGGCGCGCTCGAGCTGCTTTCCGGCATGGACCAGGGAAGCTTCATCGGCTCCCTGAGCTATCTCGAAGGCAGGGTGCGCGAGCTCATCTGCGCGAAGAGCCTCGAGGAGCGGGGAAGCGCAGCCCTTCTGGCCTCAGAGCTCGGAAAGCAGGACTGGCAGGTCAAGAAGCTCCGTGGCTGGGCGAGGAAGTTCACGATCGATGAGCTTGTGCACGACCTCCATGCCTGTGAGAAGGCAGATGCCGGCCTCAAGAGCGGAGCCGACCCAAGGGATGCGATGATTCAGGTCGTCCTTGCAATCTGCCAAGGCTAGCGGCACAAGAAAGGCCCCGGTGCCAGCACGCACCGGGGCCTTTGGCTTTTGCTTGGAATGAAGAAGCTACTTCTGAAGCGTGTTCACGAGCTTCTGGACGCCCGACTTACGCTGGGCAGCCTGGTTCTTGTGAATGACACCCTTGGATGCAGCCTTGTCGAGCTTGCGGTTTGCTGCATAGGCTGCTGCCTGTGCTGCGTCTGCGTCGCCTGCTGCCACAGCCTCGCGGACCTTCTTGACGTAGGTCTTGAGCTCGGAGCGGACTGCCTGGTTGCGGACGCGGGCCTTCTCTGCCTGCTTGATGCGCTTCTTCTGCGACTTGATGTTTGCCACGGTGCGGTTCCTTTCAGTGCTATGCGATGAGGCCTCTCTTTGGGTCGGAAGTGGGGTTCCGCACCCGGACACGGCGAGGTCAACCTCGAGAGTATAGCAGACTCTCGGCCGAGCCATCGTGCGCACTTTGCTAGAATGTGCCGTGACATCTGGAAATATCCATAGCTGCCCAGGAAAAAGCTGCAGCTGCGCTGCAGCCCATCTTGGACTCATTCAGGGCATGAAGGACGCATGAGCATAGATACCTCCCATATCCGCAATTTCTCCATCGTCGCGCACATCGACCATGGCAAATCGACGATCTCGGACCGCATCCTCGAACTGACCCATACGGTCGAGGAACGCGACCTCACGTCGCAGATGCTCGACTCGATGGACATCGAGCAGGAGCGCGGCATCACGATCAAGTCGAATGCGGTACGCGTCATGTACGACGCCGACGACGGGGAGACGTATCTGTTCAACCTGATCGACACGCCGGGCCATGTGGACTTCACGTATGAGGTTTCGCGCTCGCTTGCTGCCTGCGAGGGAGCCGTGCTCGTCGTCGATGCAACGCAGGGCGTCGAGGCGCAGACCGTCTCGAATGCGACGCTTGCGATGAATGCCGGACTCGATATCGTGCCCTGCATCAACAAGATCGACCTGCCGTCGGCCCATCCCGAGGAGGTCAAGCAGGAGATCGAGGACGATCTCGCGATTCCGGCAGATGATGCCGTGCTCGTGTCCGGCAAGACCGGCGAGGGCATCCACGATCTGCTCGAAGCGATCGTCTATCTGATCTCGCCGCCGAAGGGCGACGAGAATGCGCCGCTCAAGGCACTCATCCTCGACTCCTACTTCGACGAATACCGCGGTGTCGTCGCGACGGTGCGCGTCTTCGACGGCCACATCAGGAAGGGCGACCATCTGAAGATGATGGCTCTGGGGGATGAGTTCCTCTGTGACGGCGTCGGCTGCAAACGTCCGCTCGAGACGCCGCTCGACGAGCTCTCCGTCGGCGAGGTGGGCTATGTCGTGACAGGTCTCAAGGACCCCGAGATGGTACGGACAGGCGACACGATCACGGATGCAGAGAATCCCTGCGCCGAGCCCTGCCCCGGCTACCACGAGGCCAAGCCCATGGTCTTCACCGGCCTTTTCCCGATCGATACGAAGGACTACGAGAACCTCCGCGATGCCCTCGAAAAGCTCAAGGTCAACGATCCTTCCCTCACCTGGTCGCCCGAGAACTCGGTTGCCCTCGGCTTCGGCTTCCGTGTAGGATTTTTGGGCCTGCTCCATATGGAGGTCGTGAAGGAGCGCCTCGAGCGCGAGTTCGGGCTGTCGCTGATCGCGACGAGCCCCTCTGTCGAGTACCACGTCTTCAAGACCGATGGCACGATGGTCAAGATCACGAGCCCGCAGGACCTGCCCGAGCCGACAAAGATCGACCACATCGAGGAGCCCTACCTCAAGGCGAAGGTCATCGTCCCGCCCGAGTACATGGGTCCTGTGATGCAGCTCGTCGTCGACCACAGAGGCACGACGCAGGACATGGTCTATCTCTCCGAGAAATCGGTCGAGCTCCACTTCGATATCCCTCTGGCCGAGCTCATCCTCGACTTCTTCGACCAGCTCAAGAGCAGGACGAAGGGCTATGCCTCGCTCGACTACGAGATCGGCGACTACCGCACGTCCGACCTCGTGAAGCTCGATATCCTGCTTGCCGGCGAAGAGGTCGACGCCCTTTCCTTCATCGTCCACAGGGACAAGGCCTACGACCTTGCGCGCGGACTCTGCGACAAGCTCAAGGAGATCATCCCGCGCCAGCAGTTCGAGGTGCCCATCCAGGGCGCCATCGGCAACAAGATCATCAGCCGCTCGACCGTGAAGGCCGTCCGCAAGGACGTCCTTGCCAAGTGCTACGGCGGCGACATCACGCGCAAGAGGAAGCTCCTCGAGAAGCAGAAGGAGGGCAAGAAGCGCATGAAGGCCATCGGCACGGTCGAAGTGC
>JBJEHU010000038.1:0-99186 GCA_051876355.1 Atopobiaceae bacterium
TTCTTCAGATTTTCAATCGAGGAGGAACATCATGCTCGTCGTGATACGCGGAGCAGGAGATCTTGCATCGGGCATCGCGGTGCGCCTGCATAGGGCAGGATGCGCCATCTGCATGCTCGACATTGCCGTGCCGACCGCTGTGAGGCGCACGGTCGCCTTCAGCGAAGCGATACGCCTCGGCGAGACGCAGGTGGAAGATGTCACAGGAAAGCTTGCACAGACACCGGAAGAGGCGCTCGCGCTGGCAAGAAGCGGCGTCATTGCCGTGCTCGTCGACCCGGACGGTGCCATGATACCGGCGCTCCATCCGGACGTGCTTGTCGATGCGATCCTCGCAAAGAGGAATCTCGGCACGACGAAGGGCATGGCTCCTGTCGTTATCGGCGTCGGCCCCGGCTTCACGGCACCTGTCGACTGCCATGCCTGCGTCGAGACGAAGCGTGGCCATGAATTGGGCCGTGTCTACTATGAAGGGTCGCCGATTCCCAATACCGGCGTCCCGGGAATGATTGCAGGACACGCAGCGGACCGGGTGCTGAGAGCACCAGCTGATGGTGTGTTCGAGCCGGTGCTCGAGATCGGCGATGTCGTCTGTGCCGGGGATATCGCAGCTACCGTGGCAGGCGTGCCCCTGCCCTGCACGATCGACGGCGTCATCCGCGGGCTGCTCCAGGAGGGGGTCCCTGTCACGCGCGGCATGAAGTCGGGAGACATCGATCCGCGCGGGGTCGTCGAGCACTGCTTCACGGTCTCCGACAAGGCGCGTGCGATCGGCGGCGGCGTGCTCGAAGCGATCTGCGGCCTTTCCGGCGCGTTCGGAAGGAGCTGGTGATGGAAGAGGATATCAAGCTCACGAAGCTTGCCGAATGTGCTGGCTGCGGTGCCAAGGTCGGCGCCGGCCAGCTTGCAGAGCTCCTTTCCGGCCTTTCCGTGCACACGGATCCGAACCTGCTTGTCGGCTTCGACAAATCAGATGATGCGGCGGTCTACAAAGTATCTGACAATCTGGCGATTGTCTTCACGACCGACTTCTTCCCGCCGATTGCAGACGATCCCTATACGTTTGGTGCCATCGCAGCGACGAATGCCCTCTCCGACATCTATGCAATGGGCGGAGAGCCGAAGATCGCCCTGAACGTTATGGCCGTGCCGGAGGATATGCCGAAGGAGGCCGTGCACGAGATCCTGCGCGGCGGCTATGAGAAGGTCTATGAGGCAGATGCCCTGATTGTCGGCGGCCACTCGATCTTCGATCCGGAGCCGAAATACGGCCTCGCGGTTCTGGGCTTCGTCGATCCGAAGAAGATGTACACGAATTCGGGCGCCAGGCCGGGAGACGTGCTCGTCTATACGAAGCCTTCCGGCATCGGCGTCATGGTCACAGCCGCAAAGGGCGGCCTCGCCGAGGCGGCGGATGTCTCTTCCTGCGAGTCCATCATGCAGACGCTCAACCGCTATGCCCGCGATGTGATGGTCTCCTTCGACGTCCACGCCGTGACGGACATCACCGGCTTTGGCATGCTCGGCCATCTGCTTGAGATGGCGCAGGGCGCAGATGTCGATATCCAGCTCTATCCCGAGGCCGTGACGTTTCTGCCGCATGTGCTCGAATGGGCAGAGCTCGGCATACTCCCCTCGGGCCTCTACCGGAACCGCCACTTCGCAGAGAACGAGGTCGCCGCAGGGGATGCGCCAATGGCAGTCCAGGATGCGCTCTTCTGCCCGGAGACCTCGGGCGGCCTCATGATCGCTGTCGCTCCGGACGATGCAGAAGCGCTCGTCTCGGCGCTTCGGGCAGACGGCCGGGTCCCTGCAGCAGACATCGTCGGCACAGTGGGGCCGCATCTCGGCGGCCCGCGCATCACGCTCGAGAAAGGACGCCCATGGCGCTGACAGATTCGCATGAGACCCTGCGCGACGAGGCCTTCGTGGGTGAGCTTGCCCGTCATCTCGAGGCAGGAGAGCGTCTGGCTCTTTCCTCGATATTGGCGACACGTGGCTCCATGCCCCGGCATGCAGGCGCGCGCATGGCAGTGTTTGAGGACGGCAGCTTTGCCGGCACGATCGGCGGCGGCCACATCGAGCAGATGGCACAGGAGCGCTCGAAGGCACTTCTGGCAACGGCAGACGAAAGCCTGCCTTCCGAGCTCGAATGGTATACGCATGCCAAGACGCAGATGGCCTGCGGCGGCGATGCGCTCGTGAGCATCGAGGTCTGGGGGCCTGAGCACCTGGGGCTCCTCGAAGAGATTGTTACGGCGCTCAGGGAGAAGAAGACGCTCTGGCTCGTCGAGACCTGGGAAGAGGGCAGACCTGCACTCCGGCTCGGCAGGAAGGAGAGCTTCTCTCCTGAGGCGGCGAAGGAATGCTCCGATGTCTGCTACTGGAACGAGGGGGCCAAGCGCTACACCGAGCCCATCGGCCCCGATCCCGTTGCCTGGATCTTCGGTGGCGGACATGTCGGCGAGGCGCTCGTGCCGGTGCTTGCATCGGTAGGATTCAGACCTGTCGTCGTCGATGACCGCAAAGACATCTGCGTGCCTGAGCGCTTCCCGAAGGCAGAGCGCACGATCCTCGCCGACTTCAGAGATCTTGCAGGAGCAGGCATCGCGGTTGCGCCCGAAGATTTCGTCGTCGTGCTCACGCATGGGCATGCGGCAGACATCGATGTGCTCGAGCAGACCGTGCCCGTGCATCCTGCCTACATCGGCTGCATCGGCAGCCGCGGCAAGGCGGCCTTTGCGAGAAAGACGCTTGTGGAGCGCGGCATCCCGAAGGAGGACGCCGATGCGATCCATCTGCCGATCGGCGAGGCGATTCTCGCCGTCACGCCGGCAGAGATTGCGGTCTCTATCGCAGCGGAGATGATCCGCTGCCGGGCAGAGCTCCGTCCGATTGTGCCTCATGCAGGAAAGCACTGATTTCCTGACGAGATAGCAATGCCGGGGTGCAGGGGGCATCCGGCCAGAAAAGAGAGAGGAAGAACATGACGGACACTATGACACGCCGCGCCTTCGCGTGCGGCAGCGCCGCAGTGGCGGCAGCCGTGCTCTCTGCCTGCAGCAGCAATGGCAGCACAAGCGCATCCGGAGGCTCGAGCTCCGCGTCTGACGAGAAGCAGAAGCTCATCGTCTTTGCGGCGGCATCGCTCACGGAGTCGCTCACGAAGGCAGGAGACTCCTTCGGAAGCCAGCAGAACTGCGAGATGAGCTACAACTTCGATTCCTCGGGCACGCTCAAGACGCAGATCCAGAACGGCGCCGAGGCGGATGTCTTCATCTCTGCGGGACAGAAGCAGATGAACCAGCTCGATGCTGAAGCCACGTCCGGAAACGACGAAGGCCTCGATTTCATCGACCACTCCACCCGCTTCGATATCCTCGAGAACAAGGTCACGCTCGTCGTGCCGGAGGGCAACCCGAAGTCCATCACGAGCTTCGACGACCTCGCAGAGCGCCTGAAGGCACATGATGTCCTTCTTGCTATGGGCAACTCCGACGTGCCGGTCGGCCAGTACACGCAGAAGATCCTTGCCTACTACAACCTCGACGAGAACGAGCTCGCAAATGCCGGCTGCATCACGTATGGCACGAACGTGAAGGAGGTCACGACGCAGGTCTCCGAAGGTGCGGTCGACTGCGGCATCATCTACAAGACTGATGCGACATCTGCGGGCCTTACGGTCGTCGATGAGGCGACGAAGGATATGTGCGGACAGGTCGTCTATCCGGCGGCAGCCTTGAAGGAGGCACCGAATGCTGACGGCGCTGCGGCCTTCCTCGAGTTCCTGAAGGGCTCCGAGGCCTCTGCCGACTTCGAGGAAGTCGGCTTCACGCCGCTCTCCTAGTCTGCTTCCTGTCATTCCTGCATCCGAGGAGGTGCTCTGATGGATCTCTTTCCGCTCTGGAATTCGCTGCGCATCGCGCTTCTGGCGACGATTGCGACGTTCTTTCTGGGCATCTGGCTCGCCGGCGTCGTCGAGCGGGCACCTCGGGTGCTGAAAGGCATCCTCGATGTGATCCTGACCCTGCCGCTCGTGCTGCCGCCGACCGTTGTCGGCTACCTGATCCTGCTCGTCTTCGGGCCGAAGCGCCCTCTGGGCCTCTGGCTCATGGAGACGTTCGGCTCAAGGCTCACCATGGTGTGGCAGGGCGCGGTCGTAGCCTGCGTCGTCGTGAGCTTCCCGCTCATGTACCGCACGGCAAGAGGTGCCTTCGAATCGTTCGACCAGACGCTTGCCGATGCGGCCTCCACGCTCGGCAAGTCCGGCATCTGGACATTCTGGCGCGTCAAGATGCCAGCCTGCCGCTCCGGCATCATCGCCGGCATGGTGCTTGCCTTCGCCCGTGCCTTGGGCGAGTACGGCGCGACGTCGATGGTGGCAGGCTATACGCCGGGCTCGACCGCGACCGTGGCGACGACGGTCTATCAGCTCTGGCGCACGGGCGACGATGCCGGCGCCCTCACCTGGGTCCTCATCAATCTTGCGATATCCTCGGTCGTGCTGCTTGCGATGAACATGTTCGAAGGCCGCGCACGCAGCCAGAAGGCAGCGAGAAAGGGGGCATAATGTCTCTCGAAGTCGATATAGAGAAAGATCTCGGCAGCTTCCAGCTCGATGTGCATTTCAGGACAGCCACATCGCATGAGACGTTTGCCCTCCTGGGAGCCTCGGGCTGCGGCAAGAGCCTGACGCTTCGCGCCATTGCCGGCCTCATGAAGCCGGATACAGGCCGCATCGTCCTGAACGGCCGGGTGCTCTTTGACAGCGAAGCCCATATCGATGTGAAGCCGCGTGAGAGGCATGTCGGCTATCTCTTCCAGCAGTACGCGCTCTTCCCGAACATGTCTGTCCTCAAGAATGTCATGGCAGGCGCTGAGGGTGCGACCCGCGAGGAGCGCCTTGCACGTACGCAGAAAGAGATCGTGCGCATGCAGCTCTCGGGCCTCGAGCGCTTGAAGCCGGCACAGCTCTCAGGCGGCCAGCAGCAGCGCTGTGCGCTTGCGCGCATCCTTGCGGGCGGCCCACAGATCCTGCTGCTCGATGAGCCGTTCAGCGCGCTCGATGGGTATCTGCGCTGGCAGCTCGAGCTCGAGCTTGCGGACACGCTGAAGTCGTTTCCGGGCGGTGCCGTCTTCGTGAGCCACAGCCGCGATGAGGTCTACCGCCTCGCCGACGAGATCTGCGTGATCTCCAAGGGGCATACAGAAGAATGCGCGCCGACCCACGAGTTCTTCGCGCATCCGAAGACCCTGGCGGCAGCGCTCATCTCGGGCTGCAAGAACATCAGCGAGGCCAAGGTGCTGCCAGACGGCAGGCTCAGCTGTATCGACTGGGGCGTCACGCTCGAGACGGAAGACGTCGCACCAAAAGAGACGACCCATGTCGGCATCCGTGCGCACTACTTTGAGGTGGCAGAAGAGGGGGCAGAAGGCCCGAACCGGATTCCCTGCACGGTCAGGCGCATAGTCGAGTCGCCGTTCTCGGTCATCTGCATGCTCCAGACGCCCGGTCCAGGAGAGCTCCGCTATGAGCTGGGCAAGGACGCATGGGCACGGCTCGGCAATCCCGACAGGCTTGTGCTGTCATGTGACCCCACGTCCGTGATGCCGCTCATCTCCGATGCAAAGGGGGTGTCCGATGCGAGATCTTGAGGGGCGCTCGATCGACTACCTGAGGATCTCGGTCACGGACCTCTGCTCGCTTCGCTGCATCTACTGCATGCCCGAAGAAGGCGTGCACAAGTGTGCGCACAAAGACATCCTCTCGTTCGAGGAGATAGCAGAGATAGCTGCAGCCGCAGCGCGTCTCGGCGTGCACAAGATCCGCCTCACCGGCGGAGAGCCGCTCGTGCGGCGCGGCGTGCCTGAGCTTGTGCGCATGCTTGCTGCAATCCCTGGCATCGACGAAGTGGACATGACGACAAACGGGGTGCTCCTGGCGCCGCTTGCAGAAGAGCTCAAGGCAGCAGGGCTCACGCGTCTCAATATCAGCCTCGATACGCTTGACCCTCAGCTCTACCGGAAGATCACCCGTACGGGCGAGCTCAAAGATGCAATTGCTGGCATCGAAGCGGCACGTGCCGCAGGATTTCAGGGCACGAAGATCGACTGCGTGCTTCTGGGCGGCGTGAACGACGATGACTGGGTCCAGGTTGCAGGGCTTGCCAGGAAGGACGTAGCATCGGTCCGCTTCATCGAGCTCATGCCGATGGGGGAGTGTGCCCACTGGCCGTGCGAGCGCTTCGTGTCGGCGGATGCCGTGCTCGAGAAGATGCCGTTCCTTGTGCCGGCAGGCTCTGACGGCGTCGCTGAGCTCTACTCCGCTCCTGGCTGGGAAGGGACCATAGGGCTCATACGGCCCATGACGCACAGGTTCTGTGCGGGGTGCGGCAGGATCCGGCTGACATCGGATGGCAGGCTCAAGCCCTGTCTCCATGCGCGGGTCGAAGTTCCGCTCCGGGGCCTTCACGGCGAGGCGCTCGAACAGGCGTTCAGGCAAGCAATTGCCCTGAAGCCTGAGCGCCATCACATGGATATCGCAGAAGGCCGCACGAGCGATTCGTGCCGGCCGATGAACGAGATAGGAGGCTAGCGTGGAGCCAGAGCTCACGCATTTCAACGAGGAAGGGCGTGCGCGCATGGTCGACGTGACGCCCAAGGACGTCACGCACCGCATCGCACGTGCTGCCGGCAAGGTCCTCATGAACGGGCAGACGCTCGATCTCATCAAGTCCGGCGGCATCAAGAAGGGCGATGCGCTTGCCGTCGCGCAGGTCGCAGGCATCATGGCAGCAAAGAGGACGTGGGAGACGATCCCCATGTGCCACCAGATCCCGCTCACGGGCGTCGATGTGCACTTTGCCTATGAGCCTGACGGCATTGCCGTCGAGGCCATCTGCCGTTGCGATGCGAAGACCGGTGTCGAGATGGAGGCGCTCACCGCGTGCTCTGTCGCCTGCCTCACGATCTACGATATGGCAAAAGCGGTGCAGCGCGACATGGAGATAACGGATATCCGCCTGCTCGAGAAGGATGGCGGGAAGAGCGGACATTTCGTGAGGGGAGAGGCATGAGCGAAGGCGCTAGGATGCCGGAAGGACAGGTGCTTGCCTGCTGCATCAGCACGAAGAAAGGGACGAGGAAGACCCCGGTCGACCATCTCGACCTCGTAGTGGGAAAAGGCATAGAAGGCGATGCCCATGCGGGAAACTGGCACCGTCAGGTGAGCTTGCTTGCCGATGAGGCAGTCGAGCGCATGCGGGCAAAGGGCATCGACCTTCACGCCGGAGACTTCGCCGAGAACGTGCTTGTCTCGGGCATGGACCTGAAGGAGCTGCCCGTCGGCACGGTGCTCGATGCGGGGACAGCACGCCTTGCGGTCACGCAGATTGGCAAGACCTGCCACAATGACTGCGAAATCAGAAGGCTCACGGGCATGTGCGTGATGCCGACAGACGGCATCTTCACGATCGTTATCAGAAACGGCACCCTGCGTGCCGGCGACACCATCCGCATCGTGCCGGAAGACGAGGCCTGAGGGAGGCTATCATGAAGCTCATACGTACCGAAGATGCTGTAGGACACGTGCTCTGCCACGATATGACGCAGATCGTCTCCGAAGGAGAGAGACGCTTCAAGGGTCCGCGCTTCAAGAAGGGCCATGTGGTTGCGCCGGAGGATATCCCCGTGCTTCTCTCCATGGGAAAGGAGCACCTCTACGTCTGGGAGATGGAGCCAGGCATGCTGCATGAGAACGATGCAGCGAAGCGCCTGGCAGCCCTCTGCCTCGGCGAAGGGACCGTGGCCTCGGGCGAGCCGTCAGAAGGCAAGATCGGCATCAATGCTGCGATGGACGGCGTCTTCCTCGTTGATACGGAGCGGCTCTATGCGGTGAACTCCGTCGACGAGGTCATGGTCGCAACGCGCAAGGGCAACTTCGGCGTGAAGGCAGGAGATGCTCTGGCAGGCACCCGCGTGATTCCGCTTGTCGTAGAGGAGAGCACGGTGCAGAAGGCCGAGCGTGCGGCAGGAGGTCGTCCCCTCATGTGCGTGAAGCCGTATTCGATCCTCACGGCTGCTGTCATCGCTACCGGCTCCGAAGTGAAGAAGGGCCTCATCCAGGACCGCTTCACGCCTGTCATGGAGAAGAAGCTCGCCGAGTTCGGCGTCACGACGACGTTCGTCTCCCGTCCAGGGGATAACGTGGACGATATCGTGGACGCAATTCATGAGGCAGAAGATGAAGAGGCAGAGCTCATCCTCTGCACGGGCGGCATGAGTGTCGACCCGGATGACAACACGCCGGGTGCCATCAAGCGTGCAGGTGCGCGCATCGTGACGTATGGTGCGCCGGTGCTGCCAGGCGCAATGCTGCTCGTGGGATACCTCGAGGAAGGCCACAAAGGGCGTCCTGTCCCCATCCTCGGCGTGCCGGGATGCGCAATGTACAATGCGGCGACCGTGCTCGACCTTGTCCTTCCCCGCATCATCGCAGAGGTGCCGCTCGAGAAGCGCGACTTCGTCGAACTCGGCGAGGGTGGCCTGTGCTTGAGATGCAAGACCTGCACCTATCCGGTATGCCCATTCGGGAAGTGAGCATCATGGAAGAGAAGACGGTCTATACAGCCTTCGTCCTCACGGTGAGCGACCGTTCGTCGAAGGGCCTGCGCGAGGATGCAAGCGGCCCTGCGCTTGTTGCGCTTCTCGAAGAGCACGGCTACGACGTCGTCGCCACGAAGATCGTGCCCGACGAGAGACCTGAGATCGAGCAGGCGCTCCGGGATGCAGCAGCCAAGGACATCGCCTTGGTGCTCACGACGGGCGGCACGGGCTTCTCCCCGCGCGATGTGACGCCCGAGGCGACCATGGCTGTCTGCGAGCGCATGGCACCTGGCATCCCGGAGGCGATGCGTGCAGCCTCTCTTGCTATCACGCCGCGCGCCTGCCTCTCGCGCGAAGCTGCCGGCATTCTTTCCCGTACGCTCATCATCAATCTTCCTGGGAGTCCCAAGGCGGCAGTCGAGAACATCACGGCGGTGATTGACGCCGTGGCACATGGCCTGCGCATCCTGCGTGGCGGCCCGGCAGACTGCGCCGGCACATCCCATTAGTCCAGATAACAGTTCGTCTGGCACAATACGAGCGCGATAAGGTCCCCTCTTCCGGCTATGCTTTCCTCAACGCCGGGAGAGGGGATTTCCATGGACGATGAGAAGATTGCAGCCTATCCGAAGCTCGGATTCGGCCTCATGAGGCTGCCGAGGAGAGGCCTTTCCATCGATATCCGTCAGATGGAGGAGATGGTCGATCTCTTCCTGGCGGCAGGATTTCGCTACTTCGATACGGCCTATGTCTATCCGGGATCCGAAGAGGCAGCGAGGAAGGCGCTTGTTGCACGCTACGATCGTTCCTCGTTCGAACTTGCGACGAAGCTCAATGCCTGGATGCTCGTGAGGAACGAGAAGGCAGCGAAGAAGCAGTTCGTGACAAGCCTCGAGCGGACGGGAGCGGGATATTTCGACCGCTACCTGCTGCATGGGCTCATGGAGCAGAACTATAGGAGCTATGACAAGTTCCATATCTGGGACTATGTCCAGGACCTGAAGCGGCAGGGGCTCATACGCGAGGCTGGCTTCTCGTTCCATGGGAAGCCGGCTCTCCTCGAGGAGATACTCACTGACCATCCCGAGATGGATTTTGTGCAGCTCCAGATCAACTATGCGGACTGGGAGAATCCGCGCATCGTCTCGCGTGCAAACTACGAGGTCGCCCGTGCCCACCGCATCCCCATCATCGTAATGGAGCCCGTGAAGGGCGGTGCGCTCGCAAAGCCGCCCCGTGAGGTACGCAAGCTCTTCGATGAGGTGGCCCCCGGTGCCTCCTATGCCTCGTGGGCCCTGCGCTTTGCAGCGTCGCTTCCGGGCGTGCTCACGGTGCTCTCAGGCATGTCGAACGTGGCTCAGATGCAGGACAATCTCTCCTTCATGAAGGATATAAAGCCGCTCGATGGGCAGGAACGCGCTGCCATCGCAGAGGCGCAGGAGCTCATGGGCAGATCTTCCGGCATACCGTGCACTGCCTGCCACTACTGCACTTCGGGCTGTCCGAAGCAGATTCCCATCCCAGAGATCTTTGCAGCCGAGAACCTGCGTCTTCGGGAAGGGAAGATCCGGGAATCGCAGCAGGCGCTTGCCGGTATTGCCGCGCGAGGCAGCTTTGCCGATGCCTGCATCCGCTGCGGCCAGTGCGAGCGTGCCTGTCCGCAGCATATTCCCATCATCTCGGAGCTTGCGAGCATTGCCGAGAATGCAGAGGCAGTTCGATCGGAGACTATCAAGGACGTCAAAGAGCCATGGTGTTCAGATTGTAAGGGTATAGCGTCTGGTTGGACTCGTGACAGCACCTGGCGTCACGGTGACTAGTCCCTTTTGCAGAAGCTGCTTCAAGACTTTCGATGCTGTGCTTCGGGGAAGGTCAGCGTGTTCCGCAATTTCGGATGTCCTTGCAGTTCCCAGCTCTTTGAGCGCGGAAATGACGGCATCTTCGGACTTATTTGTATGAGCCATTCGGGTGCTGGCTATTGCTGCCTGATGGGCATTTTGATTTTCGGGATTGCTCCTGCGCAGCACAATCTGAAATAGAGAAGGTCTATCGATTACTTCTGCTTTTGGCATGTCGTGCGAAGCGAGTTCCGATTCGATGAGTGCATATCCAGTGCCTCTGTTTTCGGCTACGTATCCGCCATTTTCGTAAGGAGTGGTTTCAAGCAGGGCTGCAAGAGCTGGATTTCGGGTCGATGAAGACCCAATCTCTCCGATTGTATCGACGGTAACTGCTCCGAAGAGTCCTCCGGGACTCAGCACTTCGAGACGGTCTTCATACATATTCACTTGCACCTGCGAGCCGCGTCCCATCGGGGAATAGTCGCGATGCATGAGAGCGTTGCAGACGGCTTCGCGGACTGCGTCGAGTGGATAATCGGCCAAGTCGTATCTGAGTCCATTTCTCAGCATGCCGCCTCTGCGCATATTGCGGCCCACTGCCGCTATCGTGTCCATAAGCACTGCTGGTATTGGTCCTGCCATGCTCTCGGAATCAAGAAACTTGATTCCATCCTTAGGGGCCTTGTCCTTCCCGGGGAAGCAGGCAAAGGTGACCGTGAGCCGAGGATAGAAATGCTGGGGAAAGATGCCTAGGGCCAGAAGGCCGGCAAGAGTGATTCCATCCTTCCCATCTTTTCGTGCGAGCACGTTGAGCGCTCGCAGCGCATCTTCATCAGAGAGGTGTCCAAAGATGCGCGGATGTAGGTTTCTTTGACGCTGAAGCATGCCAGACACTAGATCTTCGTCAAGATCCGAGAGTGTGGCTCCTTCGACAATCTCAAGGTCATGGTGCGGCTGCGTGCGTTCTTCGACCAAACGGTCAATCTCGTATTGCGTGAGAAGCCGATCGCCATCGCCCGTTCGGATAAACGAATCTCGGTACATTCCTTTTGAAGCCAGATAGCAGGGTTTTTCGGCAGGGGGGAGTTCGGGGATAACGGCTGTAACGACCTGAGCCCCTTCAAAGGCGACCTGCTCAATATTCGCTCGAATAGGCGGAACCATATCATCAGAGCAGAGTCGTGCGAGTGCATCTGCCAGAGCGCGTGCGTCGAATCCAGGCGCTGGAATGAATCCCTGTTTTTCCGAAAGGCCAAGAATAATGAGTCCGCCAGAGCCGTTGGCAAGAGCGGAAATTGATTCCCCCATCGATTTTGGCAGCCCTCTTACGGCTTCTTTGACTTCTATCTGCTGCGAGTCGTTTCCAGCTAGACGCAGTGTCTTGACGATTTTTGCTAGCTCTGATGCTTGTATGTTCCACTCTCCTAGCATGGAGCTGATAGCAGAACTGTCTCTCTACTATAAAAAAGTATAGAGAGTAGAGAGTAATTTAGAGAGTAGCTAGACAGTAGCTAGACAGTAGCTAGACAGTAGCTAGCTAGATGGGAGAGCTGTAGATAGTAACCCTCTTATTGCTTTGCCTAAGCGATGCTAGATTCCTTGGGATGCTGTGGCACAAATTGATGGCAGGTTGGCGCACTCGGATGTTCTGCGGAAGTGCCCTCTCCCGTAATCTTGTAACCGTCAAGAGCAAGCGGCCACGAGAGGCCGTCAAGGGAAAGGAACAAAGACCATGAAGAACGCAGCGCTCATCACCGGATCCTACGGCGGACTCGGCACCTGCTTCGCGAACATCCACGCTGGCAGGGGCGGCGACCTCATCCTCGTCGGCAGGAGCCAGAAGAAGCTCGACGCACAGGCCAAGGAGATGCAGGATAAGTACGGCGTCACAGCCGTCACGATCGCTGCCGATCTCTCAAAGCCGGAGGCGGCGCAGACGATCTACGATACCTGCCACACAAACGGCTGGGAGCCCGAGGTCCTCATCAACAATGCCGGCTTCGGCGGCCAGGGCGACTTCGCCCGCGAGCGCACGATGGAGCAGGACCTGTCGATGATCGCCGTGAACGTCGAGACCCCGACGAGGATGCTGAAGCTGTTCTTGCCGGACATGATCTCCCGCGGCC
Organism: Atopobiaceae bacterium; assembly: GCA_051876355.1. Lineage (GTDB taxonomy): Bacteria > Actinomycetota > Coriobacteriia > Coriobacteriales > Atopobiaceae > Olsenella_L. The sequence continues at coordinate 12,572 of JBJEHU010000038.1, forward strand.
ACGGGAAGGTCCTCAACGTCAGCTCCACGGCAGCCACGATGCCGGGGCCGCTCCAGGCCGTCTACTATGCCACGAAGGCATATGTGACGAGCTGGTCGAACGCCCTCTGGCGCGAGCTCCAGGGAACGGGCGTCACCGTGACCGCCCTCATGCCCGGCGCCATGCAGACGGGCTTCGCCAACGCGGGCGGCCTTGCCGACACGAAGCTCTTCTCGCATGCCGTCGATCCCATGGATGTCGCGAAGGACGGCTACGAGGGCATGGAGAAGGGGGAGCTCAACGTCACGAGCGGCCTTCCCGGCTGGCAGCGGCCCATGATGGCACTGGCGCCCCTGTTCCCGAAGAAGACCATGCTCGACTTCGTCTACGACCAGCAGGTCGCAGGCAGCGCGAACAAGTAGGACAGAGACGGAGCAGAGAGGAGCTGAAGGCATGGCATTGGCTGAGACGATCGAGTCGCTCGTCAACCCCGAGCTCATGAAGCGCATCCCTGCGTTCGTGCGCGGACATGCAGTCTCTGGAACAGCAAAGCTCATCGCACGCGAATATCCGGAGCTCGCTGGGAAGGCAGAGGCTGGCACGCTTGCAGAGGCAGACGAAGAGCGTCTGCGCACCATCGTGAATGACATCTATCAGGAGCGCATGAAGAAGCACAATATCTGATGCAGGAAGCTCCTGTGCCTATAGGAAGGATCGATCCATGAAGCGCTATATCCTGGACAAGGAATATCCGAGGATGCTTGAATCCTTCGGCATCAGCGCAGAAGAGGCACTCAGGGCCGCAGGCGTGCCCGAGGATACGTTTGCCCATGAGACGCCGAGCATGACAGCAGAAGGATACTTTGCCTTCATGGAGGCTGTCGGAAGGCTTGCTCCGGACAAGGAAGCTGCCGTGAAGATGGCAAGCACCGAAGGCATAGAGCAGTTCAGCCCTCCGATCTTTGCAGCCTACTGCTCGCATGACGGAAGGGCATGCATCGCTCGTCTTGCCCGCTACAAGCGCCTCATCGGCCCCATGGAGTTCATCGTGCAGGAAGATGACAGAGTCCTGAGCGTAGAGATGACATGCGGCGATGCCGACCTTGTCATGCCCTCCTTCCTCGTCGAGGTGGAGTTTGCCTTCCTCGTGAACCTCATCAGAAAGGCCACCAAGAAGGAGATCTCGCCTGTCGCAGTAAAAATGCAGGAAGTTCCTGAAGACAGCTCGTTTGCAGCCTTCCTGGGATGCGACATCGAGACAGCTCCGAAGAATGTCCTGTCGTTCGCTTCGAAGGACATGGATGTGCCGTTCGTCAGCGCAAACGATGCGATGTGGAGCTATTTCGAGCCCGAGCTCGGACGAAGGCTTGCTGAGCTCGACACGGACGAGTCGTTTGCGGCACATGTCAGAAGCGCCCTCATCGAGGCGCTGCCAGCAGGGGAGTGCGGCGCAGACGATATCGCACGCAGGCTCGGCGTGAGCAGGCGCACGCTCCAGCGCAGGCTCTCCGACGAGGGCACGACGTTCCAGAAGCAGCTCAACCACACCCGCGAGCTCCTGGCGAAGCACTATCTCTCTACGACCGCTATGGGAACAGATGAAATTGCCTATCTTCTGGGCTATCTCGAGCTCAACAGCTTTCTGCGTGCCTTTGTCTCCTGGTGCGGTGAGAGTCCATCGGAATGGCGGAAAGCTCACTTTGCGAAATAGCGCTGTAGACAGAGATGCTCTCTCACGGCATACTGCATCATGCACAGGTGCGAAGAAGGAGCTGACATGACCGACTACGAGCTGCTCAGTGAACAGATCACATCCATCGCAGAGGCAGATCCTGCCTGGTACTGCTTCCTGCCGAATGCTTCAGCGCTCATCTATGAGGCGCTCGACTGCGTGAGCTGGGCGGGCTTCTACCTTATGAAGGAGGGTCAGCTCGTGCTTGGCCCCTTCCAGGGCAAGGTGGCCTGCGTGCACATACCGCTCGGCAGGGGCGTCTGCGGCACAGCCGCTGCAGAGGATGCCATCCAGGTCGTGCCTGATGTCCATCTCTTCCCGGGGCACATCGCCTGCGACAGCGCCTCCCAGTCAGAGGTCGTCGTGCCTATCCACAGCAAGGGCAAGCTTGTCGGCGTGCTCGATATCGACAGCACGTTCAAGAACCGCTTCACCACAGGCGACGCAGAAGGCCTTGCTATGGTTGCCAGGACAATCGGCGAGGTCTGCGACTTCGGCAGCATCGGGTAGCTTCATTGCGCTTCAGCTCTCTCGCAGTCTCGTGGAGCGGCAGCGCTGATTCTGCCCCTCTTGTCATATGCTCCTTTCTCCGGGCACACAAGCACCATGTGCACATGCCAGGAGAGGGGAGCATCTTGCTATGGATTGGAAACATAGCACTTTCGAAGACATGGACGCAGCGATTGCTCCGGCACGCTGGCGGCGCAGGCCTCCCGAGCGTACATCCAGGCTCTCTAAGGCAGTCTGCATGCTGGCGGCAGGGTTTGCGCTCGTGGCGCTTCTGGGAACGGGGCCGGTGACACCATATGCAGAAGAGGCTGCTGTCCCGCAGGATATGCAGCAGGCGGCAGATGGGGATGCAGCCAGCGCCAGCGATGCAGCTGCCTGGGCTGAGCAGCATGCTGACCATGCAACAGCGTCGGAACCTCCTCATATGGATGGACATGGAGTGCCGGAATCCACGAGCGAGGCTTCCATCTCGCTTGCAGCAGCCTACGTTTCGGAAGAGCTCGATGGACAGGACGAAGAGGCGGAAGACAGTGGCGAGAGCGGCAATGCAGATGAGAGCGCGATGAAGCTCAAAGATGCTGTCATCTCATCAGTGGGCGAGTCTTCACCTTCTGTCGTCGTGCCAGAAGGTGGCAGTCTCGATACCGCCCATACGGCTGTGGTGGCTGTCGCTGCTGACGATACGGCAGCTTTGTCCGTAGCAAGCAATGCAGAAGCTTATCTCAGGGACGGCTCTGCCGTCTCTGCTTCAGGCGAGCGCAGCATAGGCATCTCGGTGCAGGGCGAAGGCAGCCTGGCGGTGCTCAATGATGCTTCTGCCTATGCATCTGGTACAGGATGTGCAGCGCTCGAGGCTTCTGATGGCGGAACGATTTCCATGCAGGGAGGCCAGCTTGAAGCTGACGGCGGATGCATCGTGCGTGCCGAAGGCTCTGGGTCGTCCGTGAGCATCTCTGAGACGAAGATTCTCTCGGAATCGGGCTTTGCGGAGCTTGTGGGAGAGACGACGCTTTCGCTCGACGGTGTCACGAGCACCTCATCCCATGCTCCTGCCATCTATGTCGCAGCGGGCATGCCGAGAGTGAAGCTCCGGAATGGCTCTGTCATCTCTGGTTCCGTCATCGTCGCTCCCGGTGCCGACATCGAGATGGAGACAGACATGACGTCAAGGCTCGATGGCTCTGTCGTGTACCTGTCGTAGGTTTGCACGGCTCTATCGACGGAGAGCAGAGCTGCAAGACGACGCTAGACCGCCGATAGCCGAGTCAACTGCCAGAATGTCAAGAACAACCGATAGGAAGTCGAGAAACAACCGATAGAGCGCTATCGCCCATCATCTGGCTCACGGTGCAGGGCGCCTGATGCAGCCTGCTGGATGTAAGTCTTCAAAGACGAGGGCAGTCCTGCCAGCTGCGGCAGGACTGCCCTTTGCAAGACTGTGCTGCTGTCTCTACGCGATATCGCGGTAGTCGATAAGCTCGAGATCGTTCTGTGCTTCGAGCCAGGCCCTGAGATCGGGATCGATCAAGGCGTCGACTTCCTTCGTGCGGTTCGTGGTGAGAGAGGAGTGGCCAAGAATATAGGTATCGAGGTATCCCGGATGGAACACCATGACGCCGGTCTCGCCGTCCTTGAGGCCTGCTACCGTGCGGTGGATGAAGTCGGCGGGGTGGTACTCTTCGGGCGGCAGCATGTCTTCGCAGAACATGCGGACCTCGGCCGTGCCACAGAGCACATGGTTCTCAGGGTCGAACGAGGCCTTCTGCTCCCGCAGATGGTGCCGTGCTGCGACATCTGAGATGGCCTGGTTCAAGGTCTTCGACATGACCGCATGCGCCTCGAAGTAGTCAGGCTCGCGCCCGACAAGCTCGACAAAGCGCTCGTGCTGCGCCTCGATCTCGCGTACCGCGTCGTCGTAGTCGACGAAGTCGATACCGTCCTTGAAGCTCTGACGGAATGTCCTGCTGCTCTTCAGCTGGCCATTCTCGTCCACGAGGCTCGGAATTGTTGCAGGATCAGCGCACGGCGTCCCGAGGCAGACATTCGTGTGCTGGCCGATCGCGATGTCTTCGCCTTCGAGCCAGGAGAGTCCGCGTGCTGCTTCTGGCATGTTCGGCATGAGCCCCACGGAGCGCACGACGCCGTCCTTTACAGCACGGACGATGCCAAGGTTCACGGCGTAGCTGTATCCCAGATCGTCAGCTCTCAGAAGCAGGCGCTTCATGCTCCATCATCCTTTCGGGTCGAATCTTGTGCCACCATCTTATGCCTTGAGTGCTGCCTTCTGTGCAGCGGCCTCTGCCGCAGCCTGCCTGTCAGCGTCGAGCTGCTCCTTCGTGAAGCCGAAGGTGTAGGAGATGGCAGCGGCGGCGATGAAGGCGACAGCAGAAGCAACGCAGCCCATCACCATGTTGAAGGTACCGCCTGCGACGAAGCCGACAACGCCCAGAATGTTCGTGGCGCCGAGCACGTAGGTCGTGACATGGAAGACGCCTGCGATGGCACCGCCGATTGCGCCGCCTGCGACCATGCCGGCGAAGCAGCGCGTGTACTTGAAGCCGCAGCCGTAGAGGGCAGGCTCTGTGACGCCGCCGAGGAAGCCGGAGAGGAAGTAGCCGAGGTTTGCGCCACGCTCGTCAGGATCCTTGAGGCGCAGGAAGGCACCGAATGCCATGCCCCAGGTCGCGAACTGTGCAATGCCGCCTGCAACCATAACGCAGGAATCGGAGCCGAGAGAGAGGAGCTGCATGATGCCGAGAGTGAGGAGCACCTGATGCATGCCGGTCATGACCAGGAACTCCCAGAGTGCTGCAATAATTGTGAGGGCAAGGATGGTCGCGATGCCGCCGGCGTTGCCGAAGGAGAACATGAAGTTGCCGATTGCGTTGCCGAGGACAGAGCCGATAGGAGCAAGTGCGCAGAGGCCAACAGGAACCATCACGAACATGGTGAGGAAGGGCACGAAGACCGTGGAGAGCATGTCGGAAATGACGCGCTTGAAGAGCTTCTCGACCTGCCAGAGCACCGGCATGCAGAGAAGGATCGGGAGGACGGTCGAGGAGTAGGTATTGAGCATCGCAGGTATGCCATAGACCGACGTGAACGTCTGGCCCGTATCGGCAGCTGCTGTGACGATGTTCACGAAGTCAGGAGCAATCAGGATGCCGCCCATCATCATGCCGAGCATCTTCGAGCAGCCAAGCTGCTGTGCTGCCGAGTATCCCAGGTATATCGGCATGAAGTAGTAGCCGGCATCGTAGATCCAGTTGTAGAAGAGGTTGTAGATCTCGGAGTCTGCTGCCCATATATTGAGCATGCCAGGACCGGCAATGACAGCAATCGTGCGGAACATGGCAGCGCCCATCATGACAGGAATGGCGGCGACCATGGTCTTGGAGAGGTAGTTGAGGATTGCGTGGCCGACACGCTTTGCAGTCCAAGGTTCCTTCGGCAGATTGGCGTCGAGGTTCTCGTCAATCGCGCCGCCAGCGGAGATGCCGAGCTTCACGATTGCGTCGTAGACCTTCGGGACATTCTGGCCGATGATGACCTGATACTGGCCGCCTGACCACTGGCAGCCAAGGACACCCTTGATTGCCTTGACCTCCTCGTCGTCGGGGACCGACTCGTCCTTCAGGTTGATCCTCAGCCTTGTCATGCAGTGTGCGATGCTCGTGACATTGTCCTTGCCGCCGATTGCAGCGAGGACCTCTTTCGCGATTCTCTCGTTGTCTGCCATTTCTGCCTCCCATATCAGAGCGTTGCTTCCCCTTTTTCTGCTCTGATTGTTCCGAGGAGGCGCCATCCTTGGAAGCCCATGGCTCCAAGGAGGTCGATGCCTAACAAAAATGCCCCCCGAGCCATACCAGAGCAGCGGGGCACACAGAAAGCCTGTGCGTCCCAGCCTTGGTAATGCCTCGTGGAGCCAAGTCCAGTGCGTAGCACCCAATGCGAGAATGAGAGTAGGCCGAGCGGAGCGATTCTGTCATGCATTGCGGAGCGAACGGCATGATTTCGGCTGCGAATGGTATCTGTGCTACTTCTTTTCAGAAGTCTCGCGCTCGAAGACGCGGTTCACATGAAGTATCAGATAGACCCGCTCCTCCTCGTCGAGACTCTTTCCAAGGCTCTGGGATAGGAAGTCTGCCATGGCATTTCCGCAGGCAGAGATTTCTGGGTAGCGCTCCTCGAGCTCGGGCAGCAGGGCAGCGGCACCAGAGGAGACATGCTCGCCTGAGGCGAGGCGGCCGATAAGGTAGCGCATATGGGTCGCGAAGCGGGCATAGTCGAAGGAATCGCGCTCGACTGAGATATGGAGTCTCTCCTCCACGATCTTCGTGCTCTCCTCGATGAGGCGCTCCGTCGTCTTCTGGCGCCTCGTATCGCGGGCGCTGGCAGAGATGGCACTGTTCACGATCGAGAGGGCGATGCCGGTGGCTTCGGTCCTGGGCAAGCGCACATCGAACGTGCGACTGATGCCGTGAACCGCTATCTCGCCGATATGGTATTCGGTGGGATAGCTCTGCTGCACATCGTAGGCAAGCGGCATCTCGACGATCATATGCTCTTCTGCGCGCTTGATTGCAAAGGCGATATGGTCTGCGAGCGTGACGGGCAGGTTCGGCGAGAGCTCGTAGGAGAGGCTCGAACGTGCAAGGTCTGCCAGCTGTGCCGCGAATTCGAGCACATCTTCCGGAAGCTCGCTCACAAGCCCAAGGTATTTGGGGTCGATGCCGTAGAACGTGCGCTTGATGTCAGAGAGATTCACCTCGCGGGGAATTGCGCCGAATCCTATGCCGGTGCCGAGCGCGATGAGCTCGCGTCCCTTGCCGTCAACACAGATGGCGGCATTGTTGTTGATACTCTTGATGACGCGCATGGAGCTCCCCGGCTAGGCAGTAGATGTCCCCTGCATTGTAGCGGAGGATGCGCGACGCAGAGAGGCGGCCTCTGGCGGATGGCGAGAGGCATGGCTTCTATCGGGTGCTGGCTGTGCCGAGCATCTCCATGTACCAATGGGCAAGATCTTCCGGACTTGCCTTCTCGCCGCCTTTTACCCACCAGATGATGGCTTCGCGGAACGTGCTCACGTAGAGGTCCATCGCAAGCGTCTCGGGCACATCTTCGGGGATTTTCGGCGAGCCTTTCCGGATGAGCTCTTCGAGGCGTCCGGTGAAGTAGCGGGTGAACGTGGGCTCGCCCTCCTCGAGGAGCTTGCCGCAGATGCTGCCATAGGCATCGTGGAGATGGTAGAGGAGGTGTGCAAGTCTGCCTTCAAGATTGCCGTCGTAGAGTTCTCTATGGGTCTCGCAGTGCGCATTCACGCCTTCGAAGATGTGGTCGAAGATCTGCGTGCACATGTCGCGCAGAAGGTCGTCCTTCGTCTCGAAGTGGGCATAGAACGTGCTCCTGCCGATATCTGCCCGCTCGATGATCTGGGCTACCGTTACCTGGGCGTAGGGCTCTCCCATCACAAGGGATTCGAACGCCTGGTATATGGCTGCCCTCGTCTTTCTCTGCCTTCTGTCCATCGAGCCTCCAGATGTGCGAATCGGGACACTTCGGGCCAACTGTTCCGTATGAGCCAGTTCAGCGAGGCTGACTCTTCAGATGCCGTATGCGTTGGATTATACCGAACAGTGAGTTCGATAACGTGAGGAGAAGGAATGGCTGAAGGAACGAAGGCGGCTGCCTGCTGCGGCACGCCGTCCAGGGCAGTGTCAGGAAAAGAGGACGGAGATGGTTCTGCCTTCAGGGAGAAGGTGGAAGGCATCCTCGCTCTCGGAGGCATGAAGAAGGATATCGCTCTGCTTGTGGTCTCGGGCGCAGCGCTTGTCGCGAGCCTTGTGGCAGATGGGGCAGGGGCGCAGCTGCCATTCGACCCTGCCTGGATCGCAATTGTGCTCTCCGGCATTCCCATCATTGTCGAGACAGGGCTTGCTGTCGTCTATGACCACGATATCAAGGCAGACCTTCTCGTCTCTCTGGCACTCATTGCCTCGGTCGCGACAGGGGAGTACTTCGCGGCAGGAGAGGTTGCCGCCATCATGCAGCTTGGCGGCCTTCTCGAAGACCTCACCGCAGCTCGTGCCCGTGCTGGCATGGAGCGCCTCGTCGCACTGACGCCGCGGGAGGCACGCATCGTCTCAGCGGACGGGGCAGAGGAGATGGCAGAGGCCACGGCAGTGAAGCAGGGCATGCTTGTCCGCGTCCTTCCGGGAGAGGCCATACCGGTCGATGGCACGATTGTCGAAGGTGTCACGAGCATCGATGAGTCCGTGATGACAGGAGAGCCCATGCCGCGCGACAAGGGCACGGGCGATGCTGTGATGTCGGGCACGCAGAACCAGTTCGGCGCCATCCTCGTGCGGGCTGATCGTGCAGGCGAGGATTCCTCGATTCAGCGCATGGTACGCCTCGTCGAGGGCGCCGATGCCGGCAAGGCGAAGATCGTGCGCCTCGCGGACTCCTGGGCCACCTGGATCGTCGTCGGCGCCCTGAGCCTTGCGGTCCTTGCCTTCCTTCTCACGGGCGAGATCATGCGCTCCGTCACGGTGCTTGTCGTCTTCTGCCCCTGCTCGCTCGTGCTTGCAACGCCGACAGCGGTCGTTGCTGCTATCGGCAATGCCACCCGGCATGACTTCCTCGTGAAGGAGGGGGATGCGCTCGAGCGGCTTGCCCAGGTGAAGTCAATTGCCTTCGACAAGACCGGCACCCTGACGAAAGGAAAGCCTGCCGTGAGCGAGCTCAGGGCACTGCCGGAATCTGGGCTCGATGACAGGGAACTGGCTGCACTTGTCGCGTCTGCCGAGCTCAGAAGCGAGCATCCGCTCGGACAGGCGGCTGTTGCCTATACGAAGGCAGCAGGCATCGAGGTGCCTGAGCCTGATTCCTTCTCCATGGTGCCAGGACGGGGCGTTGCTGCACATGTGGCAGGGCATGAAGTCCTGGTCGGCAATGCGCAGATGATGGCAGAGGAAGGCGTGGCAGAAGATGCTGCAGGCACGTTTGCGGCAGAAGGGCTGCTTCATGCCGGCAAGACGGTGAGCTATGTGGTAGTTGACGGGAAGCCGGCAGGCATCGTCGCTCTATCGGATGAGCTGCGTCCGGAAAGCGCGGAACTTGTTGCATGCCTCAGGCGCGAAGGCATCGCTTCGGTGCTTCTGACGGGAGACTCCGAGACGGCAGCGCAGAGCGCAGCCAAAACGCTTTCAATCGACGAGGTGAAGGCAGCCTGCCGTCCTGAGGACAAGCTTGCCTATATCTCTTCGCATGAGGGATGCGCGATGGTAGGGGATGGCATAAACGATGCACCGGCCCTGAAGCGCTCCTTTGTCGGCATTGCGATGGGCGGCATCGGAAGCGACATCGCAATGGATGCCGCAGACATTGTCCTCACGAAGGATGGCATCGACGAGCTGCCGCATCTGGTCGCGCTCTCGCATCATATGATGAGGACGATCAAGCGCAACCTCACATTCTCGATGTGCCTCAACTTCGTTGCTGTGGCGCTTGCGATGCTTGCCGTGCTCGATCCCGTGACCGGCGCGCTCGTCCACAATGCCGGCAGCGTCTTTGTCGTCGTGTCCTCTGGCATGCTGCTTGGCTGGGAGGAGCGCAGGTAAGGCAGTCCCTGTTTTTCTGCTGCCGCTATATGTCAGTCTGGCCGCGCGACACCCCGGCAGCTTTCCTGTATCGTCTCATAGGAGATGTGCTCAGACATGCGCAGGAAAGGGGCCTTCGATGGAAGAGAGCGAAGAGATTGTCCGCATCCAGTATGGACGCACGGCGACCTATCTCCTGAGAGGCGCAGAAGGCTCCGTGCTTGTGGATACGGACTGGGCGGGCACGCTCGATCCCTTCTTCAAGGCGCTCAAGGCAGAAGGCCTCGAAGTTCGAGATATCGGCTACGTGCTCTGCACGCATTGGCATCCGGACCATATGGGCATCGTCGGCGACCTTGAACGCTTGGGCGTCATCCCTGTCGTCTTCGATGTGCAGCTGCCGTATATCCATCAGTCTGACGCCGTCTTTGCAAAAGAGGTAAAACACCGCTTCGTCCCGGTGGACGATGCGGGCATCCATGTGGTTCCGCTCTCCGAAAGCCGGGCCTTCTTCGCCTCTCTTGGCATTGCGGGAGAAGCCATATCGACGCCGAGCCATTCTGCTGACAGCGTCTCGGTGCTGCTCGATTCGGGAACCTTCTTTGTCGGCGACCTCATGGCGCCTGACATGGTGGCGGCATATGGGAAGGATGTCCCGCCCGAGCTTGAGAAGGACTGGGAGCTCCTGCGTGCCCGCCATCCCAAGCGCATCTGCTTTGCGCATGCAGGAGAGCTGTCGCTCTGACGCTTCGGCCTGGATGCGTAGATGCAATAGAGGGAGCGAAACCAGATGGCTTCGCCCCTTTCCTCGTCGCAGACGTTCTTTCTCAGAGCCTGAACTGGGCGTTCTTGTGGCGTGCAGCTTCGAGCTCGTCGATGTCCACTCTTGCCATGCAGAAGTCGGCATGCCTGGTTTCGGTGCTGCTGTCCTCGGGTGTGCTGCTGCTGTCTGAATCGATGCCCTCGACTGCCGTGGGGCTGCACGTCTCTGCCGAGGCGCCGGGCACGCGGAAGCTCGCGATATCGAGGGGCTTGATGCTCGTCTCTTCGGGTTTCTCGAGCTGCGGCACCCAGGAGTAGGGGATGCGGTAGGCACGATAGACCATGTTCGTCGTGAAGCCCGGCGCGAACTCCTTCGTATAGGGATTGAGGTATTCCCAGACAATCTCGTGGTCCGGCGTGACTTCGATGAGGCGGCCGTCTGAGCCTTCGGTGATGAGGGTGTTGCCATTCTCGAGGCGCTGGGCGCTCGAGATGTAGGAGGAATAGAACTTCGAGCCGTCGGAGAATGGCATGAACCCTGCCTCGACCGGCGTATATTCCCACACGATATCGAATGTCACTGGATCGAATTCGAGGATGCGCGAATAGTCACGGCGCACGGCGCTCACGCCATCAGGAGACATCGCATTCGGTGCATCGTATCCGGCTGTTCCGCCATTGTCGAAGACAAGGAGATCTCCTGCTCCGGGCAGCCCTTTCGAAATCATGTGCAGGTGATGCTGGCCGATGATGCAGCCGAGCTTCTTCGCGCCTTCGCTCGCATTCGGCCCTTCGTAGTCGGGACCGACCTTCCAGACGATCTTTCCGGTCTTCTTCGAGATGATAGCGAGGATATTGGCATTGCGGGAATCGAAGATGATGTTGTCCGGATAGAAGCGCTCGTCGCCCTCGTCGAAGAAGCGGTTCGGGCCGAGGCGTGAGATGCTGTTCACATGCAGCCAGTCTCCACCTGCCGTGCCTCTCATGGCAGGGTTCTCATAGAGCGCCTTCTTCGCCGCCTCGGAGAAGCCGAATTCCTCGAAATGGTCTGCGCAGCGCCACTCCCACAGGACCCTGCCATCCCAGCTGACCTCAATGATCTTGTCGTCGATGAGGAGCTTGTCCGAGATTTCGGGACGATGGGTGTTCTCGTGCGTCAGGATGAGCGTCCGGTCGCTGAAAGCGTTGGGTTCGAGGTCTGGCGCATAGTAGCCGACAGGGGAGCCTTCGAGCTGGAAATCATGGTGCTGCCGTGCCATCCATCTCGGCTCTGTGCCCTCATCCTTCACAAGCTCGGTATGGTCCCATTTCCAGACGATCTTGCCGTGCCAGTCGACTTCGATGAGGTCGAGCTGGTCCTGGTAGGCAGCATCTCCCGTGCGCCTGCCGGAGCTGCCGAAGACATAGCCGCCTGGTGCCATCTTGGCGGGAAAGCCCTGGAGCCCTGCCCAGCATCTGACCTCGCGTCCATTCATATCGATGAGAAGGACGCCCTTGGAGGTTGGGAAGAGCGTGTAGCCGTTCCAGGCACGGTCCTTGTCGAAGATGGTGACGCCGGTCGGATAGATGGATGGATATCCCATGACTGCTCCCGTTCTCTTGTCTGCCAGGTGGATCGGTGCTCCACATGGCTTCGCATTCACGATGCTGCCGAGAGCCCGTATTGGCATTCTATATTGAAAACAATGAATTGAGATATCAGAAATAGCGATAACTAACCATCGGAAAGAGGTGGAAGGGCGAGCTTCTCGCTGAGTCTAGACTGAACCCTATGCCCGGCCAGACATGCCGGAAGAGCATGAGCCTTCGGGCTTGTCGAAGAGAGGAGAGAAAAATGCTGGGACGCAACGTGCACACAGCACAGCGGACATTCACGCGCAGGGAGGCCCTCGAGGGCATGGGCGCCTGTGCCATGCTCCTCACGCTCTCCGGATGTGGAACAGGCGCGCTTGCCGAAGCGGCCTCAGCAGAAAGCTCCTCCGCATCGTCCTCGGCAGGCGGCACGATCAGGATCGGCTTCCCCTCGAGCGGGCAGAGCTTCGACGCGGCGACACCGCTCGGCGTGGCAGCAGGCAAGGGTCATTTCGCGGCCTATCTCGATCCTCTCGGCTATACAGTCGAGGCGACAGGCTTCGTCGGCGCTGCTCCTGCCCTCCATGAGGCACTGATTTCGGGAGATCTCGACCTTGTGGACTATGCAGGCTTTGCCGGCATCCTCGGCAAGTCGAAAGGCATCGACACGACTGCCATTGCGGTCACGCAGTGGGGCTCCGGCTGGTCGCTTGCGGCAGCGCCGGACATCGCCACGATTGCCGACCTCAAGGGCAAGAAGGTCGCCTATCAGCGCGGAGCGACGCCGCAGATGTTCCTCATCAAGGTCCTTGCAGAAGGAGGCCTCACGTTCGACGACGTGGAGGCCGTGAATGCGACAGGTCCTGATGGCCTTTCGTCTCTCTCGACCGGTGCAGTTGCGGCGACCGTCTGCTCGTCGGGGCAGGAAGAGTCGCTTGTCTCCCAAGGGCTTGCAAAGACGCTCTTCCGTGGCAAGGAGGGAGATCCTTCCACCTACTTTGAGCCGTTCACGCTCGTAGCCAGGACCGAATGGCTGAAGAAGAATGGAGATGCCGCTGTCGCGGTGCTCAAGGGCTATCTCGCTGCCAAGGCAGAGATGGTAGCCGGCCCCGATGCGTTCATTGCCTATGCAGCCGAGCAGTCGGGACAGACCGAAGAGGTGCTCAGATCCTGGCAGGACTTCGAGAACTTCGGAGCGAACTATCCTCTGAGCTTCGATGGCACATATCTCGATGCGCTTTCGAGCATTCAGGACTTCGAGGTGGCAAACGACCTTATCTCCGGAAAGATCGATATTGCATCTTGGACCGATTCCTCCTATCTGGAGCGTGCAGCCCAGGAATACGGAAATGGTGACTAGCCGTGAAGATGAAAGTGCTCCATTTCCTCGAGATGCTGATTCTACCGGTACTGATTCTCGTGCTGTGGCAGTGGGCTACGGTCTCGGGAGCCGTTCCCTCGATCGTGCTGCCGACGCCTGCAGCAGTCGTCTCATCCATCGCTACGCAGCTCGCTTCGGGCAGACTCGAGAACGATGTCGCCATCAGCGTCTCGCGCATCCTCAAGGGCTATGCGCTGGCTGTCGTCTTCGGCCTTGCCTTCGGCGTCACGATGGGCATGAGCGAGCATGTGAACCGTTTCTTCGGCGGCCTCTTCAAGGCGATCCGCCAGATTCCGATGATTGCCTGGGTCCCTCTTCTCGTTATGTGGTTCGGCATCGGCGAGGAGTCGAAGATCGCCGTCATCTTCATCGCTGCCTTCTTCCAGGTCCTGCTCAACACGATCAATGGCATACAGCGCACAGACAAGAAGCTTGTCGAGGTAGGTCATATGTACCAGCTCTCGAAGTGGCGCCTCTTCCGCGAGATCTACCTGCCGAGCGCGCTTCCTTCGATCTTCGTCGGCCTCAAGCTCGGCCTTTCTGTCTCGTGGATGGCTGTCGTCGGCGCTGAGATGATTGCTGCAAGCTCAGGCATCGGCTTCCGCATCAACGATGCGAGGGCGCTCCTCGACTATCCGGTCGTCTTCTCCGGCATGATTGCCATCGCTGTCACCGGTGTCCTCATGGACCTGATCCTGTCTGCCATCGCGAAGGGCTGCATGCCCTGGGAAAGAGGCGAGGAGCATGCCTGAGAAGCTCAGCATACAGGGCGTGAGCAAGTCGTTTGCCACCTCGTCCGGCACGCTCTCCGTGCTTGAGGGAATCGACCTTTCCGTTGCAGATGGAGAGCTGCTCGTGATTGTCGGCCATAGCGGCTGCGGCAAGTCGACGCTCCTGAAGAACATCGCAGGGCTTGAAGAGCCGTCAGAAGGAGAGATCCTGCTGGATGGACAGAAGATCTCGGGCCCTGGTCCCGAACGGGCGATGATCTTCCAGGAGCACAGGCTCTTCCCGTGGATGACGATAGAGGAGAATGTCGCATTCGGGCTCCACGACCGGCCGAAGGCAGAGCGGAAGGAGATTGCCCGGGGCTACCTTTCGCTCGTGCAGCTCGATGGCTTCGAGCGTGCCTATCCCCATGAGCTGTCGGGTGGCATGAGCCAGCGTGCCGCGATTGCCCGTGCCCTTGCGACAAAGCCCGAAGTGCTCCTGCTCGACGAGCCGTTCGGCGCTCTCGATGCGCTCACGAAGATGGATCTCCAGGACGAGCTCCTTGCCATCCGCGACCGCGAGAAGACGACCATGGTCATGGTCACGCACGATATCGAGGAGGCAGTCTATCTCGCTGACCGCATTGTCGTTATGACCGAGCGCCCCGGCAAGATTGCAGAGATTGTCCCCATCGAGCTCGGCCGTCCGCGCGACCGCGGCAGCGCCGACTTCGCCTGGTACCAGAAGCGGATACTTTCGCACTTCGTGAAGACGAAGGAAAAGCAGCTCGACTACGTGATTTGACGGCATATCGGAGAGCTGGATGCATCTTCGAGACGAAGGTTCCGTTCCTCATCGATGGCAGCTGCCGGGCACCGGCCACTATACGGGAAACGATGAAGCCTGCAATCTGTCAAAGCGATAACCAAGCATAGGAAAGAGGTAGCAGGGGCAGTCCCTTCAGGCGCCTACACTGAGCCTTACGACCAGCTCCAAGCTGGAGAGGAGAGGACATGGCAAAGATCGACAATGCCGCGCTCAAGAAGGGCGGCTTCATGGCGCAGAAGCAGAAGGGGTTCTACTCCCTGCGCCTTCATATCACGGCAGGGCATCTGGATTCCCGCCAGCTCATCGGCATCTCCAAAGTGGCAGACACATTCGGCCACGGCTACATCCATCTGACAAGCCGCCAGGCCATCGAGATTCCCTTCATCAACGTCGAGGACGCAGAGGCCGTGAAGGCGCTGCTTGCCGAGTACGGCGTCGAGCCAGGCTGCTGCGGTGCCCGCGTGCGCACGGTCACAGGCTGCCAGGGATGCGCCGTCTGCCCGTCGGGCAA
The DNA here is from genome assembly GCA_051876355.1 of Atopobiaceae bacterium. GTDB lineage: Bacteria > Actinomycetota > Coriobacteriia > Coriobacteriales > Atopobiaceae > Olsenella_L. The sequence goes on from JBJEHU010000038.1 coordinate 28,162, forward strand.
CATCGACTCCTACCGGGTCGCGAGGATGCTCGACCAGCGCTACTTCGGCCGCGACCTTCCCGGCAAGTTCAAGTTCGGCGTCACGGGCTGCCAGAACAACTGCCTCAAGGCCGAGGAGAACGACTTCGGCATCAAGGGCGGGCGCAAGGTCGCCTGGAAGCCCGATGCCTGCATCCACTGCGGCATCTGCTCGAAGGTCTGCAAGCCCCAGGCTATCACGGACGACGGAGAGAAGATTGTCGTCGACTATGCGAAGTGCGTCTCCTGCGGCAAGTGCTCGCAGAAGTGCCCGGTCAATTCGTGGGACTACCAGACCGTCTACAACCTCACGTTCGGCGGTCTCTTCGGCAACCACATCACGAAGGGCAGGAAGATCCTTCCGCCCGTCGAGTCCGACGAGCAGCTGCTTGCCGTCGCCGATGCGACGATTCAGTGGTACGACGACCACGCAATCGCAGGCGACCGCTTCAAGTTCTGCCTCGACCGCGAAGGTTGGGAGAGCTTCGTTCCTGTGGTCAGGAAAGCCTACGACGAGGCGGCGCCCGAGGGCTGCCCCAAGGCAGATTCCGTAGAAGTCGAGCCGGCGGCACCGGCACATCAGTGAGGAGCAGAGGATGGCACAGGAAGCCTATGAGGTCACAGATACCGTCGATATCACGAATCTCGTCTGCCCGATGACATTCGTGACGGCGAAGGCCGCTTTGGCCGAGCTCGAGATCGGCGAGGTGCTCAGGGTGCATCTTGCGGCGGGCGAGCCGATGGAAAACGTTCCTCGGAGCTTTGCGGATGACGGACAGAAGGTGCTTGCGCTCAGGCCATCAGAAGACGGTGCCTTCGACCTCGATGTGAAGAAGCTCGAAGACGAATAGCGCATATCTGCACTTCGGATACGCAGGAAGGATAGCCATGAACATCACGGTGGGCGGAGAGAAGAGGAGCGTGCCTGAAGGGGAGACCCTGGATACGCTCATCAAGGACGAGAAGGTGGAGAACGCGGACTATGTGACCGTAGCCGTGAACGAGGCTTTCGTCGACCACAAGGACTTCGCGACGACAGCGCTTCATGAAGGCGATACGGTCGAGTTCCTCTATTTCATGGGCGGAGGCCGCTGACATGGCTTTCTCGCCTGATGAGCTCGAGCGCTATTCCCGCCACATCATCTTGAAGGAGGTCGGCGTCAAGGGCCAGAAGAAGCTCTGTGCTGCCAAGGTCCTGATTATCGGTGCCGGCGGCCTCGGCGCTCCGGCTGCGCTCTACCTTGCTGCAGCAGGCGTCGGCACTCTGGGCATCGTCGATGCAGACGAGGTCGAGCTCTCGAACCTCCAGCGCCAGATCATCCACGGCACCTCGGATATCGGCAAGCCGAAGGTGGAAAGCGCCGCAGAGACCCTGCACGATATCAACCCCGGCGTGAACGTCGTGACGTATCGGGAGTTCGTCGACTCTACCAACATCGCCGGTCTCATCAAGGATTACGACTTCGTGATCGACGGTGTCGACAACTTCCCGACGAAGTTCCTGATCAACGACGCCTGCGTGATGGGCGGAAAGCCCTTCGTCCATGCCGGCATCATCCGCTTCAGGGGCCAGCTCATGACGTACGTGCCAGGAGAGGGACCGTGCTACAGGTGCGTGTTCCACGATATGCCGCCCAAGGATGCGGTGCCCACCTGCAAGCAGGCTGGTGTCATCGGTGCCCTTGCTGGCGTCATAGGCTGCCTTGAGGCGCTTGAAGCCATAAAATATATCTGCGGCATAGGCGAGCTTCTCACGGGCAGGCTCCTCACGTTCGATGCGCTCAAGGGAGACTTCCACACAATCAAGCTGCCGCCGAGAGATCCGAACTGCCCAGTCTGCGGTGACCATCCGACCGTGACCGAGCTCATCGACTACGAGCAGCCGGCCTGCGCCCTGGCGCAGCATGGCACAGCGCTCGCCTGAGAGGAGAGGCATGCTCCATCTGAGCGGAGACGATTTCCACAAGATGGCAGAGTGGGCACGAAAGCATATGCCCGAGGAGGCCTGCGGCCTTCTGGCAGGCTATCGCGACGAGGAGGGCGACGCCTTCGTCGAGCGCATCTTCTTCTGCGAGAATGCCGACCATACGGCAGAGCACTTCACGATCTCGCCCCAGGAGCAGCTCAAGGTCCTCAAGGAGGCCAGGTCTGCCGGCATGGAGGTCTTGGGCAACTGGCATTCCCACCCCGAGACGCCGGCACGTCCTTCTGCGGAAGATCTAAGGCTTGCGCAGGACCCTTCTGCCATCTACTGCATTCTCTCGCTCGAAGCTCCTGCCTGGCCGGCGCTTGTCGCCTACCAGAAGGATGCCGAAGGGAACGTCCAGAGGGTGCTGGTGAGCCATGACGTGTGAGGGACTTGTCTTTGCCAGCTACGGGACGCTCGTGGATGAAGCGCGCACAAGCGATATCGCGCCTGTCGCAGAAGCGCTGAAGAGCGCCTTTGCGGAGGATGCCTTTGCTGAGGCCTATACCAGCGCCTGGGTGAGAGAGCATCTCGTGAAGCGCGGCATCGCATCTACAAGCCTCGAAGAGGCGCTTACTTCTCTTGCAGATGAAGGCGTCGCACGGGCCACGGTCCAGCCAGGGCTCATCGTCTGCGGCGATGCCTGGGACAAGCTCGCAGCGGAAGCAGCGGCTCTTGCTGGCCGCTTCCCGGAAGGTCTTCTCCTCGGACGTCCGCTCCTGGCAGATGATGCAGATCAGAAAGAGGCTGCTGAAGTCATTGCCGAGGTGTTCCCTGTGCACCCTTCCCATGCGTTCGTGCTTGTAGGGCACGGGACGAGAGGGACAGCAGATGCTGCTTACGCCGGTGTCGTTGCAGCGCTCCATGCAGCGGGACGCACCGACTTCGTCCTTGGTCTCATGGAGGGCTCTCCTGATCCGGACGAGGTGGAGAAGAAGCTCGTACGCAATGGCACGCATTCGGCTACAATTGTCCCGCTCATGCTCACGGCAGGAAGCCATGTGCGCCGTCAGCTTGCGGGAGAGGGCGCGGCAAGCTGGACATCGCGCTTGAACGCAGCCGGTCTTGCCACGGATTGCACGCTGGCGGGCCTTGGCTCCCTGCCGGGCATGGGCACCATCTTTGTCCGCCATGCGCGGGAAGCTGAAATCCTCAGCTGAGGCAGGCTGCATCCTCACCGTCAACGATATCGACAGAAAAGAGAGCATCTCCATGCTGAACATCAGCCGTCATTCACGTTCTGCTGCGGTGGCAGCTGCGTTTCTCCTTGCCTCGAGCCTTGTTGCGCTTCCTGCCTGCAGCCAGACTTCATCTTCCTCGTCTTCGACGGATGCCCAGACCTCGACAAGTGCCACCACGACGGACAGCGTCACGTTCACGGACGACCTGGGACGCGAGGTCACAGTCTCGAATCCGCAGCGTGTCGTTGCCTGCATGGGCTCCTTTGCCGGTGCCTGGCAACTTGCAGGTGGCACGCTTGTCGGTGCCTCCGATGATGCGTTCTCGCACTACGGCGTCGACTCCTCGACGGTTTCCGGCGTCGGCAAGTCGACGGCCTTGAGCCTCGAGTCCATCCTCGACCTCGATCCCGATTTTGTCATCATGACCGGCGTCTCTGACGGCAAGCACTCGACGGGCGTCTCGCAGGAGGACCTCGAGTCCTCGCTCGACGAGGCAGGCGTGCCGCTTGCGTTCTTCAAGGTCACGACGTTTGCTGACTACGAGCGCATGATGGGGATCTTCTGCCAGATCACGGGCAGGGACGATCTCTATCAGCAGAACGTGGCTGATGTGAAGGATCAGATTGATCAGGATATCCAGACGTACTCTGTCGCTGACAAGGCGCCGACCGTGCTCGTCGTGAGCGCCTACTCGAAGGGCCTTGTCGTGCAGGACTCCACGGGCATGACAGGCGCGATCGTGAAGGACCTCGGCGCCGTGAACGTGGCAGACGAGAACCCGAGCCTGCTCTCCGACTTCAGCCTCGAGGCGGCGGTCGAAGCAGATCCTGACTACATCCTCGTGCTCGCAGCATCCGATGATGCGGCGACAGCCCAGCAGTATTACAACGACGCCGTGGGCTCCGACTCTGCCTGGGCAGACATGACGGCCGTGGAGGAAGGGCATGTCACGATGCTCGATGCTGCGCACTTCCTCTACAAGCCGCTCAACAGATGGGCCGAATCCTATGAGATCGTGGGCCAGGCGCTCAACAAGTAGGGATGTCTGTGGGAAGCACGCATCGGCATGAGAAGAAGGTGGCAGGACTGGGGAGCAGACGCTTCCCGGTCCTGGCTGCCCTTTCTGTCGTGGCCCTCATCGTGGCTGTCCTTTTGGGCCTGGTCTTCGGTGCCTCCGGCGTCGGTGTCGGCGACGTCTGGATGCTCATCACAGGAGGAGATCTTCCCTCGAAGGCACGGAACATCCTCCTCTCGATTCGCATCCCTCGCGTGCTGGCAGGTGTCCTCGCTGGCGCTGCCTTTGCAGTGTCCGGCGCCCTCATCCAGGAAGTGCTCGACAATCCTCTGGCAAGCCCCAACATCATCGGTGCGAACTCGGGCGCAGGCTTGGCTGTCCTTACCGTGAGCGCATTGGCAACGGTCGGCATCGCGGTGCCTCTGCCGCTTCCGGCAGCAGCCTTCCTGGGGGCCCTTCTGGCATCGGCCCTGATCCTTCTCGTGTCGGCCCGTGCCGGCGTCTCTCGGCTCACGGTCGTCCTTGCCGGCGTCGCTGTGAATGCGGTCTTCGGGGCTGGCATGAATGCTGTCCTCATCATCGCTCCCAACGCCTACGTAGGCTCCTCGTCCTATCTCGTGGGCGGGCTTTCCGGCATCGTTATGTCCGATCTCGGCCTTCCTGCCGTTCTGATTGCCATCGGCCTTGTGCTTGCATGCATCCTGGCATCGCGCCTCAATGTACTAGCGCTCGGCAGCCAGACGGCGCATGCGCTCGGTGTCCCCGTACGTCTTCTGCGTGCGGCGGGGCTGACCGTCGCCTCGCTTCTGGCAGGCGCAGCCGTGAGCTTCTCTGGCCTCATCGGCTTCATCGGCCTCATGGTCCCTCACGTGGCCAGGCGCTTCGTCGGCCACGACCTGAAGCGCGTGATACCTATCTCTGCGCTCTGGGGTGCGGCCTTCACGGTCTTCGCCGATCTTCTGGCGCGCACGCTCTTTGCGCCCTATGAGCTGCCGGTCGGCATCCTGATGGCGCTCATCGGAGGTCCCTTCTTCATCTTCCTTCTCATGAAGGGGAAGGGATATCGCGATGAGTGAGGACGTGATTGCATTCGAGGACATTTCGTTCGGCTACGGCGAGGGCAGGCTCTTCGAGCATTTCTCTCTTGCCATTCCCGAAGGCGGCATCACGGCGGTGCTCGGTCCCAATGGCTGCGGCAAGTCTACGCTTCTGTCCCTTGTCGAAGGGATGCTCAGACCTTCTGCCGGAGCGGTCCTGCTTTCGGGCAGCGACACGCACACGCTCTCTCCGAAGGAGCGGGCAGGGCTCATCGCGATGCTTCCGCAGGTCCACAGAACGCCGTCCATGAAGGTCAGGGACCTCGTGGCATGCGGACGCTATGTGCATATGGGGCCTTTCGGACAGCTCGGCAAAGAGGACTGGGACAAGGTCGATGAGGCCATCTCCCTTATGGACCTCGAATCTCTTGCAGGAAGGAATGCAAGGAGGCTCTCGGGCGGCGAGCGCCAGAGGGCATTTCTCGCAATGACGGTCGCACAGGGAGCGCGGACGCTCCTGCTCGATGAGCCGACAACCTATCTCGACGTGAGGGCAGCTCATGACCTCATGGAGCTCGTGACGAGGCTCGCGCATGAACAGGCAACGACCATCGTCTGCGTGATTCACGATGTGGACCTGGCGCTGCGCTTTGCAGACCGGGTTGTCGTGCTCGGCAATGCGCGCCCGACGCAGCTTCTGGCAGAAGGCACGCCGGATGAGATTGCGGAGAGCTCGGTCCTTGCCGCCTCTCTCGGCATCTCTGCCGTGCGCTTCGAACATGCAGGCGATGCGGCGTATGGCATCTTCCCGGCAAACGGGGAATAGAAGCTCTTTGAGCTGCGGAAACATCCTCCTGCAGACATATGTAAGGCTTGCATCAGCTGCAGCTAGATATTGTTGACGCGAGATCAATGTGATATCACAATGCAATCAGATTCAGGGGACGGGCTGCCAGGTAGGCAGGTTCTCTGAGAGAAAGGATGCTCAGCCATGAGTGTCGAGAAGAAGGCCCATGCCGCAAGCGGCTGGCTCATGTTCTTTGTGGTCCTCGCGATGTTTGTTGTCTCTGTCGCGCTCTTCATCTTCGATGTTACGTCTCTCGCAAGAGCAGACGATCTGATGCTGCCTGAGCCTGTCTTTGGCATGCCGCTTCTGGTCTTCACGATCGTGCTCTTCGTTGCAGCCTGCTTCCTCTCGAACGGCTTCTTCTCTCTTCAGCCGGGACAGGCGCGTGTCTGCGTGCTCTTTGGCAAATACGTCGGCACCGTGAACGATGAGGGGCTGAGATGGGCCAATCCGCTCTATGCAAAGAACCTCGGCCTCGCCGAAGCGGGACTCGACAGCGAGAAGCCGGAGCATGCAGCCATTGCCTCGAAGAGCGTGCGTGGCTCTGTCATCTCGACGCGCCTGCGCACTTTGAATGGCGAGCGCCTCAAGGTGAACGACAAGATGGGCAACCCGATCGAGATTGCCACGGTCGTCTCCTGGAGGGTCGCAGATACCGCCAAGGCCGTCTTCGATGTGGATGACTACGAATCCTATGTCTCCATGCAGACCGAGACCGCCCTCCGCCATGTCGCCTCTGTCTATGCCTATGACCACATGGAGGACGAGGACGAATCTGCCTCCTCGATCACGCTGCGCTCGAACATCGAAGAGGTGAGCGATGCTCTGAAGGCAGAGCTCGACAGAAGGCTCGCTCCTGCAGGCGTCGCTGTCGAGGATGCCCGACTCACGCATCTCGCCTATGCGCCAGAGATCGCTCAGGCCATGCTTCGCCGCCAGCAGGCTGACGCTATCCTTGCGGCCAGGAAGAAGATCGTCGAGGGCGCCGTCTCCATGGTGGAGATGGCGGTAGAGCGCCTCGGAGAAGGCGGCTCGATCGAGCTCGACGATGAGCGCAAGGCAGCGATGGCGCAGAACCTCATGGTCGTGCTCTGCGGCGAGTCCGATGCACAGCCGGTGCTCAATACCGGAAGTCTCTATGCATAGGGGAGAGAGGCCTGAGGCGTGAGCCGGAAGCAGTATCCGCTCCGCATCGATTCCGACATCTGGGATGCCATACAGAAATGGGCAGCGGATGACATGAGGAGCGCAAACGGACAGGTCGAATATCTTCTGAGGGATGCTCTCAAGCGGGCAGGACGGCTGCCGAAGAAGAGCAGCCAGAAGAGCAAGGAAGAAGAGCGGTAGCAGCAGGGAGGCACCCATGCCGGGTGCCTCCCTGTCTGTTTTGCGAAATGCAATCTTCCAACTCTGCGAGCTGCGTTGGCAGGCATCGCTCTTCTGCTCGGAAAAGAGAAGAGCACCAGGAACTTCTCGTCAGCGGTGATAAGTTTGGGCCGAAACTTCTCACCGACGACGAGAAGTTATGGCAAAAACTTCTTGCTCGTGACGAGAAGTTCGCAAATAGGATGTGCAACATCGAGATGAATTCGACGCTTGCCATGGTTGCATCTCCATTTCAGGCTCTTGGAATGGAAGGCAGCTGCGTTCATTCTTTCCGTTGAATACAAGGAAAGGATGTAGATGAGACACTTCAGCCGTTCTGAATTCGATGCATGCTATGAGAAGGCGTATGCCTATGCACGGGAGACGCACGAGGAAGAGCTCGGTCTCCTCCGCATGCTGGCACCAATGCCTTCGCCTTCGCATCATGAGGAGAGGAGGGCGGCTGCCATCTGCCAATGGCTCAAGGACCATGGTGGGACTGCCTATATTGATGAAGCGAACAATGTCATCTGTCCGATTGGTGACGACGGGATAAAGCCTCTCGTTGTCTTTGCAGCCCATACCGATGTGGTATTCAACGATACTGAGACTTTGCCGCTCGAGGAAGATTCAGACGGCTATACATGGAGGTGTCCCGGCGTTGGAGACGATACAGCAAACCTCTGCAATCTCCTCATGAGCGCAAAGTATCTGCTTGAGCATCCGTTTTCTGCTGATGTTGCTTTCCTCATCGTCGCGAATTCCTGTGAAGAGGGACTGGGCAACCTCGATGGCACGCGAAAGCTTTTCGAGGCCTATGGCAACCGTGTCCAGGAATATATCTCGTATGACTGCTACGCTGGCATGTGCGTGAACCATGCCGTAGGCTCTCATCGCTACAGGATATCTGTCGATACAGAAGGCGGCCATTCCTATGCCAACTTCGGACGCCCCAATGCAATAAAGGTCCTCTCAGAAATCATATGCAGTCTCTATGCACTGGAGCTTCCGGAGAATCCGAAGACCACGTGCAACGCGGGAACCATCAAAGGCGGTACGTCCGTCAATACCATTGCCCAGCACGCTGAGATGCTCTTCGAATTCCGCTCTGCCTCTGATGGGGTGCTCAAGACCATGGCAGGAAAGCTTTACGAGGTGCTTGCGGCATACCAGAGCGATGAGGTACAGGTGCAGGCGAAGGAGTTCGGCAGGCGCCCAGGCGATGGAGAGATTGACGAGGAAAAGCTCTCTGCTCTGACGGAACGCAGTTCCTATTCCATAGCCAAGGCATTCGGACAAGATGCGGAGCTCTCTGCGAATTCCACCGATGGTAACATTCCGCTTTCGCTTGGAATTCCGGCCAACACAATCGGAACGGTCAGAGGTGCTGGGGCTCACACGAGGGAAGAATGGATCGATACAAGGAGTCTCATCCCCGGATGTGCACTGGCTCTGTCGTTGATGCTCGATTACGTGGCCTGAAGCTGCTCTTCCAATCAGGCGAGCGCGCCATGCCCAATGTGCGCAAGGCGCCTCACATCTCCCGGGGTATAGCCATAGGTCTCTTCGAACTTCCGATAGAAGTAGCTGAGGTTTGCATAGCCGACTTCTGATGCAATGTCAGCAATGGCATCGGATGAGTTTGCTACACGGAAGTAGGCTGCGCTCATGCGCTGCAAGACAACCAGCTCCTTGAAAGTTCTTCCGGTGTCGTGATGGATACGCTCGCTCAGGTACGTGGGGCTGAAGCCAAATTGCTCTGCTGTCTGCTTGAGCGTGATATCGGCATAGTTCTGCTCGATATAGCGCAGAATCTTGAGCGTCTCGGTCCCTCCTGCGCTCTCGCTGCCGAGGTCGGTGTCCCTGAACTGACGCAGCAGCTCGCAGAAGAGCAGAACCATCTCTGCCGCTACCATCTCCCTGCCATAGATGTTGTGATCGAAATACTCGCAGAGTATCTGCTTCACGTGGTGCCGTGCCTTGTCGCTTATGCCATGCAGCACGTAGTAGCTGTCATGCTCTGCCTTCTCTGAGATGGCTCCCGCGATGAAGGAATTGATGATGCCGCCTTCGCCAAGACGACCCAACAGCTCGTGCTCGAGGTATTCCTTGCGCATCACGATTGTGATTGCGATATCGTCCTCGCTGAGCTGCTCGATGCTATGCACGACACCCTTGTCGAGGATGCAGAGATCTCCTTCCTGCATGGGGACACCTTTGCCATCCACAATCTGCGTGCAATGCCCTGAATAGACGTAGAGAAGCTCGCTTGCTTCATGCACATGTTCGTAGATTTCCGTGAAACGGGATTCCTTGGTAATGAAGAAGTTCGAGTCGGCCAAAGCACGCTTGAACGTGAAATGGTAGACCTCGCGGCCATTCACAAGGACCTTCCCGATATGGCGGTAATGGTCGGAGACATAGGAAGTGCCTTCCTTCAGATGGCGTTCTTCCGAAGTGGTATGACTGCGTAGCATGCGGTCGAGCTCATCCTCGTTCATGGCAGCCTCCATCCTGTGGTTCAACTGGTGATATATAGGAAATGGCAGCGATATTTTCCAGCAACTGAGACCGTAAGTTTGGTCAGTATACATCCTATCTTCCGCCATTTGAGTGGAGGTCCCAACCCCATAGAGTATGTGGCATAGACCTGTTCCACAGAAAGGGGACACGATGGAGTACGAAGCGCTGTGCAAGGAAATCCTTGCTCACGTCGGAGGATCTGAAAACATTGCCCAGGCGTTCCACTGCATCACGAGGCTGCGCCTAATCGTGAAGGACAAAGGCAAGGTCGACTTCGATGGGCTGAAGACTGTTGAAGGCGTACTGCAGGTGCTTGATGCAGCAGGACAGGTCCAGGTTGTCATCGGCACCCAGGTCGAGGATGTCTATCACGAGTTCTGCGAAGTTGCTGGGCTTCCTGAAGGTGGAGAAGTCCCTGTCGACTTCGATGCGGATGAGGAGGAAGGAGATATCCTCACACAGTCGACGGCAGCCTTGAACGATTCTGCCAAGGAAGGTGGAAAGTTCCGCTGGGTCACACGCCTTCTTGATGCCCTTGCCGCTATCGTTACGCCAGCCCTTTACGGCATCATCGCGGGTGGCATGCTCAAAGGCGTCACGGCAACCATCGTGGCTCTTGGGTGGCTCTCATCCAAGGATCCCAACATCGTCGTCCTTAACGCTATCGCTGATGCACCGTTCTACTTCATGCCATTTGTGATTGGCTATTCGTCCGCCAACCGCTTCAAGATCAATCCGGCGTTCGGTCTCTGCGTTGCTGCTATGATCATGTATCCGACATTCATGAGCAATGCAGATGGACTGACCTCACTGCCGTTCCTCTTCTTCAGCATCCCCATCATCAACTACAAGAACACGATCTTCCCGGTCATCCTCGGCGTCTGGGTGTTCTCGCTCATCTTCAAGTTCATCGACAAGCATATCCATAAGAATGTGCGCATCGTCTTCTCCGGTTTCCTCACGTTCCTGATTGCAGGACCGATCATCCTGGCTTTCGTGGCACCGCTCGGCAACTGGATCGGTGTTGGCATGGCAGCCTTCTTCGGTACGTTCTTCACAGTGGCAGGTCCTCTTGCCGGTGCAGTCTTCTGCGGCATCATCCCCCTCACCATCATCTTCGGTATCAAGGGTTGGTCGGTTGTCGAGCTCGACAACCTCAACCGTCTTGGCTATGACTACATGCTCCCGAACTTCTTCTATTCCAACCTTGCTGTCTCTGGTGCTGTCCTCGCTGCATCGCTCAAGCTCCGCAAGGGAACGTCCAAGAAATCGACGGCTGTCTCTACCGGTCTCCTCGCTATCCTTGGTGTGACCGAGCCTGCTCTCTATGGCATTGCTGTTCCGATGAAGACGCCGCTCTATGCCTCCATGGCAGGAGGTGCGATTGCAGGTGCTGTCGCAATGCTTCTGAGCGTCCACACTTACGCATTCTCCATGCCGGGCATCACGTCCATTGCAACGTATGTTGACGGCGGGGCGAACTTCTTCATGCTGCTCATCACTATGGCGGTGGCTTGGGCATCGAGTTTCGCAATCTCCTATGCCATTACGAAGAAGGAAGCATAAGGCAGACGTTGAATCACGTGCATGCGGAAAGCCTGTTTTGCAAGCGGCTTTCCGCATGATTCAGACAGGGAAGGAAATACAGCATGCAGAAGAATTTCGTGGCTCCCAAGGGCTTTCCGGAAGGATTTCTCTGGGGCGGCGCCATGGCAAGCTCGCAGGCAGAAGGCGGCTGGAATGAGGGAGGAAAGGGTCTCGACACGCAGGACCTGCGCTATTTCGATCCGGCCTGGACGAAGGAGGAACGGGCATCGCGCAAGAACCGCCGCATGAACTCCGAGAAGCTCGAGCGCGCCCTTGCAGACCTCACCGATACCGAGCACTATCCCTTCCGTCATGGCATTGACTTCTATCACCGCTACAACGAGGATCTCGATCTTTTTGCAGAACTTGGAATCAAGGTGCTCCGTACCTCGATCACCTGGGCACGCATCTTCCCAAATGGAGACGATGCAGAGCCGAATGAGGAAGGCATCAAGTTCTACCATGATCTCTTCAGTGGCTGCCACAAGCGCGGCATCAAGGTCTTCGCGACGATGCTCCATTACAACATCCCCGAATCCTTGGTCCAGCGCTATGGGGGATGGAAGAGCAGGAAGACCGTCGATGCCTATGTGCGCTATACGACGACGCTCTTCGAGCGCTTGGGCGATGTCGTGGACCTCTGGCTTCCGTTCAACGAGTTCAACGCCGGGAGGTTTAATCCCTATAACGGCGTGTGCCTCGTAGAGGACCAGGAAGAGAACTATGATCAGGCCATCTTCCAGTGTCTGCACAACCAGTTCGTCGCGAATGCGCGCACGATCGAGGCGGGACATCGTATCCTGCCCGGCTCTATGATTGGCGGCATGATTGCACGCTTCACGACCTATCCTGCAACCTGCAGGCCAGATGATGTGATGCAGATGATTCTCGACGACCAGTATTCGAACTGGTTCTATCTCGATGTCATGGCACGCGGCAAGTATCCTGCCTACATGGATCGCTACTTCGAGAAGCTTGGCATAACGATTGACATGGAGCCAGGCGACCTCGATGTGATTGCAGCGAACACGATTGATTTCACGGCATTCTCCTATTATTTCTCTCAGGTCTCGACGACCGATCAGGGTTGGGAGAAGACAGCCGGCAACCTGGTCATGGCAAACAAGAACCCGTATCTCGAGTCGAGTGACTGGGGCTGGCAGATGGATCCAGTAGGTCTGCGTGTCACGCTCAACCAGGTCTATGATCGCTACGGCCTGCCGGTCTTCGTGGCAGAGAATGGCCTAGGGGCTCATGATGTGGTAGAGGCCGACGGGTCTGTGCATGACGAGTACCGCATCGCCTATCTGAGGGAGCACATCCGCCAGATGAAGGAGGCAGTCAAGGACGGTGTCGATCTCCTTGGCTATACGATGTGGGGCTTCATCGATCTGGTGTCATGCGGATCCATGGAGATGAGCAAGCGTTACGGCGTCATCTATGTCGACCAGGATGATGCCGGACATGGCACGCTCAGGCGCTCGAAGAAGGACTCCTTCGCCTGGTACCAGAAGTGCATCGCAACAAACGGAGAAGATTTGAGCTAGCATTTTCTTTCGCGAATTGAATGACTGATCCGCTAGGGCTCTTACAACTGTATGAAGCATGCATACGGGGAAGCGCATCAAAAGCGCTTCCCCACCCTGTATGGTGGCGTCAGATACGCTTATGCCTTATGCGCCTTCACGGCAAGCATGGTCGGGATGTTGAGATCTGCGAGCCTGCCTTCGCCGTTCGTGTCATCGAACACATCATCGATCACAAGCCCCGCATGGAGCATGCCGCCCAGAATCTCCTCGGGGGAATGGGAGAACTGCATGCCGGCATCCTGCGCTGCAAGCTCGTCCGCAAGCGATGGATCTGCGACAGGGTCGAACGGCAGGCTGTGGATGATGCGTTCCTCTGCCTCGTCGACGACGTAGTTGAAGCCGCCGAAATCGAAGCCTGCGAGAAAGATGCCGCCTGGCACAAGCACGCGTGCCACTTCCCTGAAGATGGGCGCGCATTCGCGCACATAGCAGAGGCTTACAGGATTGAGGACCATATCGAAGCTGGCATCTGCAAATGGCAGTCCCTCTGTCATGTCTGCCTTCACGATTTCGATGCTATAGCCTTCACGCTCGGCGACGAGACGCTCGCTTGCAAGCTGTGCTTCTGACTGATCGAGGACCGTGCAGCGTGCTCCTGCTGCAGCAAGAATCGGCATCTGCTGTCCTCCTCCTGCCGCAAGGCCGAGGACACATGCTCCTTGCAGAGGCGGAAACCAGCTTCTCGGCACCGGCTTGGTCGGCGTGAGGACGATCTGCCAGTCTCCTTCTGTGGCAGCCATATAGGTTTCGTGGTCTATCGGCTTGCCCCATTCCCAGCCTTCGCTGACCCAGCGGTCGATTGTTTCGGCGTTGATGTCCTGATAGCGCCTGCATTCCATGGCTCCTGCGTCCTTCCTTCGGATTTTCCTCTCGAGTGTATCAGGCGCCCCTGCCGTTTTGCCTTATGGCTTTCAGGTGCTACAATCCGCCTTGCAGCTGCAGGAGATCTTGCCTGGAGATGCAGACATAGAGGGGAGCTGGCGCAAAGCCGGCTGAGAGGGGACAGACGGTCCCGACCCTTTGAACCTGATGTGGATAATGCCAACGAAGGGAGCGCTATGACGCAGATGGATGCTGCGCGTACCGGTACCGTGACCGACGAGATGCACGCGGTAGCAGTGGCAGAACACAGATCCGACGAATTCATCAGAGACGGTGTCGCAAAGGGAACGATCGCGATTCCTGCGAACCCGGCACACAAGAAGCTCCGCCCCTGCGGAGTAGGAACCGGCCTGCGCACGAAGGTCAACGTGAATCTCGGCATCTCCGGAGATATCCAGAATGCACCGGAGGAGTGGGAGAAGGTCAAGATTGCCGAGGAGTGTGGCGGCGATGCAATCATGGACCTCTCGAACTCTGGCAAGACCCGTCCGTTCCGTCGGGAGCTCATCGAGAAAACTCCCCTCATGGTCGGCACGGTCCCCATCTACGATGCAATCGGCTACAACGACAAGCCTCTCGTCAAGCTCACAGCACAGGACTTCCTGGACGTCGTGGAAGCGCACGCCGAAGACGGCGTCGACTTCATGACCATCCACGCCGGCTTCAACCGCTCGGTCCTGAATACGCTCCTCGAGACGAAGCGCCTCACGAATGTCGTCTCCCGTGGCGGCTCGCTCCTCTTTGGCTGGATGATGACGACAGGGGAAGAGAACCCGTTCTACGAGCACTTCGACGATGTGCTCGAGATCCTGCATGACCACGACGTCACAATCAGCCTCGGTGATGCGATGCGTGGCGGCTGCACGTATGACGCGACGGATGCCTCCGAGGTGTCGGAGCTCGTCGAGCTCGGCAAGCTCACGACGCGTGCCTGGGCGAAGGGTGTCCAGGTCGTCGTCGAAGGACCGGGACATATGGCCCTGGACGAGATTCCGGCAAACATGAAGCTCCAGAAGCGCCTCTGCCACGGCGCTCCGTTCTATGTGCTCGGACCGCTCGTGACGGATATCGCTCCGGGCTATGACCACATCACGGCTGCCATCGGCGGTGCTGTGGCAGCATCTACCGGTGCTGACTGGCTCTGCTACGTGACGCCGGCAGAGCACCTGAAGCTCCCGAATGCCCAGGAAGTGCGCGAGGGCCTCATCGTCACGCGTATCGCTGCGCATGCTGCAGACATCGCGAAGGGCATCCCGGGCGCTCGCGACATCGACAACAAGATGAGCGATGCACGCCGCCGCGTTGACTGGGATGGCATGTTCGAGTGCGCAATCGACCCTGACCGTGCGAAGGAGATCATCGCAGAGGCACCGCCTGAGGAGGATGGCACCTGCACGATGTGCGGCAAGATGTGCGCCGCCCGTACCGTGAACAGGATCATGGCAGGCCTTACGGTCGACCTCGGCTAGAAGCGAAGAGAAGAAAAGCATATGGGAGCGGCCTTGAGCGGATGGCAGCATCTGCCTTAAGGCTGCATGAAGGAGCATACCCAATGAATATTGAAGAGCTTGGTGCTTGTCTCGACAACGTGCGCAAAGCATCGCCTCTCGTGCACTGCATCACGAACTATGTCACGGTGAATGACTGCGCAAATGCGGTCCTCGCAATCGGCGCATCTCCGATCATGAGCGACGAACCGGACGACGTGGAGGATATCACCTCGATCTGCAATGGCCTCGACCTCAACATCGGCACCCTGAACCACAGGAGCATCGATGGGATGGACCATGCGGCAGCAAAGGCAGCGTCCTTGGGCCATGCAATCGTGCTCGACCCGGTCGGTGCCGGTGCCTCGAAGCTCCGCACTGAGACGGCGCGCCATCTTCTCGACACGTATCATCCCCAGCTGGTCCGTGGCAACATGAGCGAGATCCGTGCGCTCGGTGGCGCCTCCGCTTCGACCCGTGGCGTCGATGTCTCTGCTGCCGATGCCGCAAATGAGGACAACCTCTCCGAGGCTGCTGCCTTCGTGGCTGGTCTTGCCAAGGCATGGAAGTGCACGGTTGCCGTCACCGGTGCCATCGATATCGTGAGCGACGGCACAAGGACCTGTGCCATCAGGAATGGCGTGCCTATGATGGGCCGCATCACGGGCACGGGCTGCATGCTCTCGGCAATGCTTCCGGCCTTCCTCGCTGCGAACGACGATGTGTATGCCGCAAGCGTGGCCGGCATCTCTATGATGGGCATCTGCGGCGAGAAGGCACGTGCCCGCATGGCAGGGGAGGACGGCACGGGATCGTTCCGTACCTACCTGATCGATGCGCTCTCGAACATCCAGGGCAAAGACCTTGTGGCAGCTGCAAAGGTGGCCGATCTCTGATGGCAGAGAATGCAAAGCTCGGACCCTGCCAGCGCGGTCCCTGGTCTGCCGAGGCCATCAGGAAGAGCATGCTCTGCTACGCCGTGACGGACCGGGCATGGCTCGGCGGAAGAACGCTTGCCTCCTGCGTCGAGGAGGCTATCCAGGGCGGTGCCACGTTCATCCAGCTCCGCGAGAAGAAGGCATCTGAGGAAGAGACAGAAAAGCTCGCCTTGGAGCTCAAGGCAATCTGCGCCGAACACAATGTCCCCTTTGTGCTCGACGACGATGTCGAGCTTGCGAAGAAGGTAGGTGCTGACGGCGTGCATGTGGGCCAGGAAGACCTTGCCTGCAGCCAGGCCCGCGAGATTCTGGGTGAGGACGCAATCATCGGCGTCTCGGCGCAGACCGTGGACGAGGCCATGGCTGCCTGGAAGGCAGGCGCCGACTATCTCGGGGTGGGAGCCCTTCATCCGACGCCGACAAAGCCCGATGCGGTCGATGTGACGTATGAGGAGCTCACGCGCATCTGCGCTGCCGTCCCCATTCCTGTCATCGGTATCGGCGGCGTCGATGCAAAGACGGCCCACGAGCTCAAGGGTACCGGTGTCGCTGGAGGTGCAGTCGTCTCTGCCATCTTCGCAGCCGATGACTGCCGCAAAGCTACCGAGGAGCTCAAGGCAGAGCTTGCAAAGGTCGTCTCCGCATGAAGGCGGTCCTTGCTATAGCAGGGCTCGACAGCTCGGGCGGGGCAGGCCTTGCCCAAGACGTGGCTACCATCGTGAGCTTGGGCCTTCATTCCAAGGTGGCAGCCACGGCCGTGACAGCGCAGTCGCTTGCGGCGGTGCATGCCATCACCCCGCTTCCGCCCGAACTCGTGGAGCAGCAGATCCATGCTGCCTTCGAGGACCTTGCTCCCTCTGCCGTGAAGATCGGCATGCTCGGGACAGGCGAGATCGCAGCGGATGTGGCCAAGAGCCTGGCTGAGCTCCATGCCAGAAACATCGTCGTCGATCCGGTATTGGCTTCGACGACAGGAGCGCTTCTGCTCGAGGAGGGCGCAGAGGATGCACTCTTCTCCCTCTTCCGTCTGGCTCGGGTCATGACGCCAAACGTGCCGGAAGCGGAGAAGCTCCTGGGTCATGAGATTTCTGGCTGTCAGGGCATGGAGGAGGCAGCACGTGCGCTCAGGCAGCGCTTCGGCTGCGCGGTCCTTCTCAAAGGCGGACATCTCGGCCTTGCTGAGGACTGCCTTGCAGAGAACGCAGGCACAAAGTGGATTGGTGTTCCCGCTGTTGCCGGAGGCTCTGCCCATGGCACGGGCTGCATGCTCTCAAGCGCTATCGCTTCCGAGCTGGCGCTTGGAAGAAGCCTGCCCGATGCGGTGCAGGAGGCAAAGCTCGTGCTCAGGCATGGGCTCGAAACGAAAGCTGTCCTTCCGGAAGGTGCCTATCTCGGCCTTCCCCGCTCCTAGCGGGCAGTGCTGAGGCAGGCTTCCTCCTCTGCCTTCTGGCTCAGGTCTCATTCCTGCATGGCTGCCTGTCAAGCAGGGGAAGGGCATCCGATTCTCAGGATGCTTCGAGCTTTGCGCGTGCGGCATGGTGCTGGATACGGCTCTGCATCGGCTCCATTGGGGCGGGTATCCTCACGTCACGGCCAAGCGGCACAGGGCAGCTCATCGGGGCTGCGGAGCTAAAAGGCGCTCCAGCTGCTGGCTCATCGGAGGCGAGTGAGATGCTTCTGCTCGTTGTCGTTTTCGTCCTTCTGCTCGTGGTGGGCTTCCAGCTTCTCCGCGGACTCTTCTTCCGTGGCGGCATGGGCGGATGGGGCCGTCCGTTCTGGGGCGACTGGTTCGGTGGCTGGGGAGGAGGTCCTGGCTGGGGAGGACCTGGCATGCGTGGCGGCTGGGGACCTGAAGGCGGGCCTCGTGGCCCTCATGGTGGTCCGGATGGCAGGGGGCCGGGAGGTCCTGATGGCCGTGGCGGCCATGGCGGAGGCCCAGGAGGCCCGGGCATGCGCGCCTAGATACGAGCTGCAAGGATTGAAAGCAGCGCCAGCTCTTGCGGCTGGCGCTGCTTCTTATCTATCGGTCTGCCTTGGCCCAGGGAGATGCGAGCCCATGCACGGCTAGGTCGACGGCGCGGTAGGCGCCGTTGTAGATTCCCATCCGGTTCGCGTCCTCGATGCGGCTCAGCATGAACGAGATGAGGCCCCTATCATGCTGGAAGGAGTCGATCATTGCGAGGACCTCTTCGGTCCTGTCCATCTCATACGTGCCGTCGCCGACCTCGGCCGCACGGATCGCTCCCCATGCCTCATGGCCGCCGATGCGGTGGATCATGAGCTTCGGGATCGGATAGAACGAGAACTCGCTTGGCTTCGTGACGAGGATGTCGGAGCAGTGCATGAGGACATTCGAGCTGTAGACGGCAGAGAAGATGTCTTCGTCGCAGAAGGCATGGATGCCGCCAGCATCTCCTGCATAGGCTGCCTTCGCGAACGCTTCCGTGCCGGCAAAGTCGCTGAAGTGGGTCTCTGCCATAGCGCTGAGGCCATCGACGGTCTTAACGAGGGCCTCCCACACATCCCGATGGTCGCCGACATTGATGAAGACCGAGGCTTCGCCACGCTTCACGTAAGGGATGAGGTGGGAGACGATAGCGGCAAAGAGCTCCTGCTGCGCGCCGGCTCCACCGACGGAGAGAAGGTAGCGGACAGGTCCACCTCCGAGTACGCGCTCGCGGCGCCTCCTGCAGTCTTCCGGTATCGCAGAGACGAGCTCGTGATCGACATAGTGGCCCACATAGAAGAGTGCATCTTCGGGCATCGGGGAGAGCTGGCGCTTCGGGTCCATGCCGCGCAGCTCGTGGTAGCCGAGATAGGCGCTCGGCGTCTGGACCGTGTGGATCGAACCTTCCGCGAGATGCAGCGCCATCGGCCAGTTGTCGGGAATCGCGTTCACGACATGAGTCATCCCTGCATGCACGGCTGCCTGGGCGCACCATGCATGCGTGCCGATGAACGGCGTGTCTTTTGCGATATCGTGGAAGAGCGGCACGCAGAGCTCGGATGCCTTCTGGTCGCCGGCGTTGTAGGAGAGCTTGCGGAAGCCTTCGCTGTTGAGCGGCTCCCAGAAGAGCTTGTTGAAGAGCGGGATCTGCTGCGAGACCTTCGAGCCCTTCGAGTAGAGGCTGTTCTGGTAGGCAATGACAGAAGAGCCGGTCGAGCCTTTGAAAGAGGCAAGGTCGAACCAGTAGGGCGTGTATCCCATCGCATGCGCAGCTGATGCCATTGCCATTGCAATCCGGTAGTGGCCGAATCCCATGCGGATGTTGCCGACAATGACCGGAGCGCCGTGCGCATCTGCTGCCGTCACGGGAGTCTCGGGAGGGAGCGTGGCAGAGGCGGCATCGGCCTTGATATCGAAGGGAGTGCCTGCCTTCGAGAGGACGAGGTTTCTTACGCCGAGTGCATCTGCGATCACGGGCACCGGCTCTGCAGCAAGGTGGTAGATTGTCTTGGAGTCATCGCCGAAGCGTTTCTCGAAGCGTTCCTTGGAGCGGACGGCCTTCTCATAGGTGCGCTCGTCCTGGACATTGCCGAAGGCGCTCTTCGCCCGGTCTTCGTCTCTCTCCATGGATTTCCTCCTTGACGGGTGGCAGATACATTGATAGTCTGACTATCAATGTGATAGACAGACTATCACTCACACCGCAAAGGAGTCAAGAACATGGCATATGCCGGCCGGAACGCAAGCCTCATGAAGCGGGGGATGCGGGACCTTTCGGAATCTGCCGAAGAGAGCCGCGATGCCCATATCGTGGCCTGCGCCGCGGCGCTCTTCCTGAAGGACGGGCTTGGACAGGTCAGGATGACCGATATTGCCGATGCGGCAGGCGTAGGGGTGGCCACGCTCTACCGCCGCTTCCAGACAAAGACGAATCTTGCAATAGCGGCAGCGACGCTCCTCTGGCGGCGCTTCAATGACCGAATCATGGAGATCGTCGAGTCGGACCGCTTCCTTGCCATGTCTGGCGCAGACCGCCTCGAATGCCTGCTGCGCGAATATGCAGCGCACTATGTCGCGAACCGCGAGTTCGTGCGCTTCCTCGACGACTTCGACCACCTGATGCTTGCGGAAAGCATTGACGCCGACGCGCTTGCAGCATATGGGCGCGAGGTCGATTCCTTCTATCTCATCTTCATCGACGCCTACCAGCTCGGCGTTGCCGATGGCACGGTCAGGCAGATCGACGACTTCAGGACGTTCTACCGCACCGTTGCCCATGCGCTCATGGGCCTGGCAGAGAAGCGCTTCCGGGGCGATGTGATCCCCTCCGACCGCTTCGAGGAGGATCCTTCGGAGCTTGTCTGCCTCGTGGATATGGCTGTGCGTTTCGTCAGGATCTAGAGGGGTTCCTTGTCAGGAAGGATTTCCATGGATACGAGACCGCTTGCAGATGGGAAGACCATCCGTCTCTTCGCAATCGGACAGCTTGGCTGGGCCATACTTTCGGGCATCATCAGCAACTGGCTCGTGTACTACTACATGCCGTCCGATACGTTGGTAGCAGAGGGCATGCCGGTCTTCATCACGCAGGGCATCGTCTGCGCCGGCCTCACGGTCATTGGCATCATCACGGGCTGTGGGCGCCTGCTCGATGGCTTCATCGATCCCTTCATCGCCTCGAAGTCGGACTCCCTTGCGAACCCTTACGGCAGGAGGATCCCGTTCATGAGGAGAGCGGCGATACCATTCGCGGCGATGACGGTGCTCGTGTTCGTGCTTCCTGGCACCTCGTCCGCTGTCGCGAACAACGTCCTGCTCTTTATCTGCCTCATGCTCTTTTACATCACGCTCTCGCTCTACTGCACGCCGTTCAATGCCCTGATTCCTGAGCTCGGACGCACGCAGGAGCTCCGGATCAACATCTCGACCTACATCTCCGTCACGTATTTCATCGGTACGGCCGTGGCCTATCTCGTGACGATGATTTCGGGCATGCTCGAGCCGGCACTGGGGCCTGCCAATGCATTCCGTGCAACAGTTGCTGTCTTGGCCGTGATTGCTGCCATCTGCCTGCTCGTCGCTGCCTTCGGGATCGACGAGGTCAAGTACGCCGATACGCAGCCGAGCTCGACTCCCATGGGGCAGTCTGTCGTGAAGACGTTCAAGAACCGCGAGTTCCAGATCTTCGAAGGATCCGATGTCCTCTACTGGGTCTCGATCACGATGTTCCAGACCGGCCTTCCGTACTACATCACGGAGCTCATGGGCTTCGATGACTCCTGGACGTTCGTGTTCTTCGCCGCAATGACCGTGATATCGCTTCTGTTCTATGCGCCGGTGAACGTGCTTGCGAAGAAGATGGGCAAGAAGAAGCTTGTCGCGTTCGCCTTTTTCTTCTTCTGCCTCGCCTTTGCCGTGACAGCTGCCTGCGGCCAGTTCGGCATCCCCTCGCTTGTCTGGGGCATCCTCGTCGCCGTGCTTGCAGCCGTGCCCATGGCCATACTTGGCATCCTGCCGCAGGCGGTGCTCGCCGATATCGCAGAAGCCGATGCCGTGACGACAGGAGAGAACCGCGAAGGCATGTTCTATGCGGCGCGTACATTCAGCATGACCTTGGGACAGACGCTTGCGATGATCCTCTTCACATCGCTCTCGACCATGGCGGGAGGGCAGATGGGCTACCGCCTCACGGCGCTTGTAGCGACCGCGTTCTGCCTTGTGGCAGGACTCGTCTTCACGCATTACCACGAGCGCAAGGTGCTTGCCGCTATCAGAGGGCCGGATGGCGCTGCCAAGGAGGCCAGGTAGCATGAACGGCTGTGCCCACATCGCAGCGGAGCCTGCCTGGGAGCTTGTCTGGGCCGATGGGGCAGGCAAGGAGACGGTCTCGCCGATCCTTTCCGCCTCAGCCCATGAGCATCCGTTCGAAGCCGAGCTCGAGGAGGGGGCAGACGGCTGCCGGCTCTGGATTGAAGCGCAGGAACCGCTCCGGATCGTCTCTGTCAGAGCAGCGCTCAGGCCTGACGTGAAGGCAGCCAAGGCGCTCTTCCTCAATGGCTACAACTCGTGGACCGATTCATGCGAACGGGCGCTCGACGCTGCAATGGTCGGCCTTGCCCATACGCCGAAGGCAGCCATCCGCCACTGGGTGCTCGATGCCTCGGGCGACTACCGCTTCTGTGCACAGGATGCACGGGCGGGGCACCAGCACGGCGAAGGCTATGGCTACCTGCGCTACGGCGAAGGCGTGCTCCTCTTCGGAGAATGCCTGCCCGATCTCGGTGTCACGACAATCGAGGAGGACCTCGAGGCGGGAGAGCTCCGCCTTGCGAAGGAAGGGCCTGTGCGCATGGTCGAACCAGGCGAGCGCATCTGCGTCTTTGCGCTCTGCCTTATCGAAGGCGCTCTGGATGAGGTCATCTCGCACTTTGTCGGATGCACGGGAAAGAGCAGGCGCGAGGCCAGGCCTCTGGTCGGCTACACGAGCTGGTACAGGCACTACGGCGATATCGACGAGGGAAAGCTCGTGCACGACCTCGCGGGAGTCAAGGAAGCTCTTTCCGGCAAGGTGCCTGAAGGGGCGCTGCCGGTCTTCCAGATCGATGACGGATACACGAAGGTGGGGGACTGGACGCATCCGAGCCAGGAGCGCTTTCCTCATGGCATGAAATCCATGGCAGAGAAGATTGCTTCGGCAGGCCTTCTGCCGGGGCTCTGGATAGCGCCTTTCGTGTGCGAGAAGGACTCCACACTTTTCCATGAGCACGAGGATTGGCTCCTGCATGATGCAGAAGGCAATCCTGTCATGAGCGGCTCCCACTGGTCGGGAGGCTATGCGCTCGATACGCTGAATCGAGAGGTCCGGGACTACGTCCATGAAGTGCTTTCGACAGCAGCAGGCACGTGGGGATTCCGACTTCTCAAGCTCGACTTCCTCTATGCCGCAGCGCTTCTTCCTCATGGCGGGAAGAACCGGGGCGAGCTCATGGCAGATGCACTCGATCTCCTGCGCGATTCTGTGCCGGAAGGCACGCTCTTCGATTTCTGCGGCGTTCCCATCATGAGCGCAATCGGTCGCACCGAGTACTGCCGCATCGGCTGCGATGTGGGGCTCGACTGGGATGGCGCGCTTTATATGCGGATATCGGGACGCGAGCGCGTGAGCACGAAGAATGCGCTCGGCAACATCTGGGGGCGTTCGCACCTCGACGGCGTGGCATTCCTGAACGATCCTGATGTCTTCTTCCTGAGGGACGACGTGAAGCTTACGTCTGAGCAGAAGAGGGCGCTCCTCGAGGCTGATGCCGCATGTGGAAGCGTCCTCTTCACGTCGGACGATATGGGTGCCTGGAGCAAGGATGCAGAGCGGACCTTCGAAGAGGCGCTGCATACGTTCGCATCGAGAAAGCGCGGCTAGCTCTGGGAATGTATGCGGCAAGCACGCGGCAATATCAGAGCGTAGCACCCGAGCACACCTGTGCCTCTGTGCATCTGGGGTGCCGCTGCGCACCGAAGCCGGCACGCCTGGCACGCCCTGTCACTTCCTGCAGGACTATAATTCATAAAGCTGAATAGCGCCTGCCGAAAATGAGCTCATGCATGCCGCAGAAGCTTCCTGAGTGGGTAACAGGAAAAAGACCTGATAGCGGCAGGGCGGGTGCGGGCGCGCTGTCTGGACAAGGAGGCGGCAATGGTGCCCAGAAACGGCAAGGATGACAGCTTGAAGACAGGCAGAGGACGCGCCATGACAAGGAGGGGAGCGCTCGGACTTGCTGCCGGGCTCGCGATGCTCGGTGTCGCAGGCTGCTCGTCCTGCGGAAAGCAGGACGATGCGGCAGATGCCGGAACCGATGCGCAGGACACGTCTGCATCTGCAGCAGATACGTCGAATGAGGATGCGCAGGAACAGACGCCGCAGCCGACGGCAGAAGAGCTTGCGGCACAGCATGTGGAGGATCTTCTGGGTGCGCTCACGACAGAGCAGAAGGTGAGCCAGCTCTTCTTCATCCGTCCTGAGAGCATCGTCTCGGACACGATGACGGAAGCAGGGTCGGAGGCGCAGCAGGCGCTTTCAGCCTATCCGGTCGGCGGCATGTGCTTCTTCGGAAAGAACCTCGAAGACACGGACCAGACGGTCCAGATGCTCTCTGCCCTGAAGACGTATTCGAAAGATGCCTGCGGCCTGCCGCTTCTATGCTCCACGGACGAGGAGGGCGGCACGGTCTCGCGCATCGGTGGCACGCCAGGCTTCGGTATCGCCAACGTCGGCGATATGCGTGCCATCGGCGATGCAGGGGATGTCTCTGCAGCCCGCGATGTAGCGGTCACGATTGGAAACTATCTGCTGCCGCTTGGCTTCAATCTCGACTTTGCGCCGGATGCCGACATCTGCAACAACCCGGACAGCGACACGATGGCACAGCGCTCGTTCGGAACGACTGCTGCAGTCGTCGCGCCCATGGTGGGGGCGCAGGTCCAGGGCTTCATCTCCTGCGGCATCGGCTGCTGCGCGAAGCACTTCCCGGGCATAGGAGGTGCGGTCGGAGACTCCGAGACCGAGCCCATCGTCTCGGAAAAGACGGCAGACGAGATGGCAGAAGAGGAGCTCAAGCCCTTCCAGGCTGCCATCGCAGCCGGTGTCCCCATGATCATGGTCGGACATCTCTCCTGTCCGAACATCACCGGCACGTATGCGCCTGCCTCGATCTCGAAGGAGATCGTGACGGACATGCTGCGCGACCGCCTGGGCTTCGACGGTGTCATCATCACCGACTCGCTCGAGATGGGTGCCATCGTCCAGGACTACACGATCGAGACCATCGTGCTCTCTGCGCTCGATGCCGGCGTCGATATGCTGCTCATGCCAAGCGATTTCGACAGGGCCTATACGGCTGTGCTCAGCGCTGTGGAATCTGGCGCCATCTCAGAGGACCGCGTTGACGATTCCGTCCGCCGCATCATCAAGATGAAGGTCGGTCTCGGGCTCGTGTAGGAGGTCTCCATTCCATCGGCTGTACGGTCAGGCGTATGATGCTGGAAAGGCTCGTACGCAGAGAGGGGCAGCCGATGGAGAAGGCCCAGGACAGGGAAGAGGTTTCGCTTTTCGAGTTTGCCTATCTCGGAGAGATGACAGAGACGCTCAAGAATCTCGCAGACATGGCATTGCCCGAGCGCTGGGATTTCACCGAGACCGATGCTCCGGAATACGAGATCTTGAGGGACTATCTGAGCTTCACATTCCTGCGTCTCGAGCGCGAGGACAAGGTGCTCGTGGACGACGAGGGAGACTTCTGCGCCTTCGATACGGGCCTTGTCGATGAATCGTATGAAGCTATCTATGCCTGCTTCACGCCGAACAGGGTTCCGGACAGGATGCCGTGGTATCTTTCGGGCTTTGCGACAGCAGGGTCTGGACGGCTCGGCGACAGGCTGCTCAGGAGCTTCCATGACCTGCCGGAGCGGGCACGCTACCTCTTCACGGCAGACGATGTACTCTACGACGTGGACCAGGTGCCGACGCCCGACTATGAGCATATCCTGATCGACAACGTTGACCGCCTGCCTGAAGCATTCCTTCTGAGAGAGTTCGCAGACAGCGATGAGGAGCTCGCCTCTGCAAAGCGGGCCTTTGCAGAGCAGGACAAGGAGAGACGGGATGCCGCCTTCGACGACCTGGCAAAGCTTCTCGAAGCAGACCAGCTGCGCTTCCGGCGCCTGAAGGACCGGCTCGATGCTGCCATTAGGCTTTCCGTCAAGAAGGTCTCCTGGAACTGGCGGTGGGCCGTGCCCATCTACTATCCTGCGAGAGACTGCGTGAGCCTGCTCCTGCCGCTTGACCTCACGGAAGACGAGCAGCCCGATATTGCGCTCGTGCTCGAGCGGACGCAGTCTGGCCGCTATATCGGCCAGACAATACTGACGGCAGAGATGGCATACAAGGATGCCCGTCTCATTGCCCGTCCGGGAGCAGAATGGCTCGATGTCTGCTTCGGCTGATCGATTCTGCTGTATGTCCATCCCTACCTGTCAGGAGCAAGCGTGCTGCGTCCGCAAGAGATAGCCTGCGTCCTCTTCGATTTCGATGGGGTCTGTGCCGATACCGAACGGTATGGCATAGAGCTTGACCGCGAGGTGTATGAGCTCTATGGGATAGAGCCGACCGAGGAAGAAGTCCAGTCGCTTGTCGGCACGACAGGACTCGAGTCCATCCCGACACTCTTCAGGAAGTACGGGCTTGAGGTCTCGGCACAGGAGTTCTTTGCGAAGCGGCGTGACAACACCTGCATCTACCGGGACTTCCCGCTCGAGGCACAGCCAGGGCTCATGGAGATTCTCAAAGATCTCCGCGCGCGGCATATCCCCACTGGCCTCGTCTCGACGACAGCAGCATCTTCCATTCTCTTTGCGCTTGACCGTCTCCATCTGGCATCTTCCTTCGACGTAATTGTCACAGGAGACATGTGCACACGCCATAAGCCGGAGCCCGACCCCTATCTTCTGGCACTCAAGCTCCTGGACAAGGATGCAGCAAGCTCCCTTGCAATCGAGGATTCGCCTGTCGGCATCCATGCGGCAAAGGCAGCAGGGCTCTATGTGCTCGGATACCGAGGTGCAAGCATCAAGCAGGATACGTCGGAGGCAGATGAGGAGCTCGAAGGCTTCAATGAGCTCAGGCTATAGCTTCCTGCTCCTTCAGGTTCAGCCTGTTGTGGCACCGCCTGCATGCAGGGAAGCTCTCTGGGTATGAGGCTGTTGATAGTGCAGGCATCGATGGGGGAGGTTTCCATGGAAGACGTTCTCGATGCAATCCACAGCCGTCGCAGTATCCGTGCCTATGAGGAGAAGGAAGTGCCGAAGGACCTCATCGAGAAGGTGATCGAGGCAGGCCTCTGGGCACCAAGCGGCATGGGCAGGCAGTCTGCCATCGTCGTAGCGGTCACGGACAAGGAGAAGGTTGCCTGGCTCTCCGAGCTCAACAGGAAGATCGGCGGCTGGAAGGAAGGCTTCGATCCGTTCTATGGGGCGCCGGTCGTGCTCATGGTCCTCGGCAAGAAGGATATGCCGACCTATGTCTGCGACGGCTCGCTCATGATCGGGACCATGGGAATCGCAGCAGAGAGCTTGGGCCTCGGCAGCTGCTGGATCCATCGCGCGAAGGAAGAGACAGAGATGACCGAGGTGCAGGAATGGCTCTCCTCTCTCGGCGTGCCGGAAGGCTATGAGGGAGTGGGACATCTGATCCTTGGCTATCCTGACAGGAGCAAGATGGCAGCACCTGCGTCCAGAAAGGACGGCCGCGTGTTCTGGGCAGAGTAGATACGAGATGCATCGAATCCGGGCCCCAATCATGGGGTCCGGATTTTTCTGGAATGGCCTATCTGCTCTCGAGGCACCAGCGGGCAATGGAGCAGACAAGCTCGGCATGAGTATCGCTATACGGCACCTGGAGCGTGCCTTTTGAGGTCTTGAGGCCGGCAGCGGCAATCCTGTCCTTGAAGTGCACGAGCGCCTCGGGACCAGGATAGATGCCGATGTGCTTCTTCCAGGCAGCGAGCTGGATGATGGTCCTGCCAGCTACCTTGTATGTCGGCATGCTCCAGGAGATGGAGGATTCGGCTCCAGGAAGGCAGGACTTGATGGCAGAGCAGAGCTCCGAGAAAGGCTTTCGCACCTCTTCGGGCAAGCCTTCGATGTAGGCATCTACGCTCTCGATCTTTGCCTTCTCAGCCATGTCTGCTCCTTCATATGGATATCCTGGCATCTGCCGCTTCCAGTGTATGGCTCTCTGTCCGAAGGAATGCGCTCTCCTTGTCAGAAGGCAGGTGCTGCGGCATGGATGCAGGCGAATGCGGTGAGCAGGAAAGAAGCCGGCCCAGCTAGGCTGGACCGGCTTCGGCGTGAGGAAGGGGCTGTCTAGTTCTCTTCTGCTTCCTTGCAGGCAGCAAGATATTCATCGCGCCCGAGGACAGGTCCGGCATCGGTCTTCTTGTCTGCATCGAGGATGAGGCCGACATGGGAGAACGTGGAATCGGGCATCGCTCCGTGCCAGTGCTCGACGCCTGCCTCGATCGTCACGATGTCGCCAGCGTGCAGGATCTGGGCCTTCTTGCCACGTTCCTGGCAGATGCCCACGCCGTCTGTGACCATGAGAATCTGCTTTCCGTGATGTGTGTGCCAGTCGTTGTGGGCGCCTGCGGCGAACGTGACGGTGCCGACAGAAGTGCCATGAGGATCGTCGAGGCCCTGGATCATGTTGACCCAGGATGCACCGTGGAAGCGGTCTTCCGGCACGGAGACGCCGAGCGGGAAGAGCGTCTTCGGATGCTCCCCTGAGATATCCTTGTCCCAGGAGTCTCCCTGCTTGCTCTCGCGCACGGCACGAAGGATCGTGTTCGGCATCGTCTCGGCCAGCTTGTCCATGGTCCAGTGGCCTTCTCCGCAGTCCACCTCCTGGACGATGGCAGGCTGCGAGTACCATTCGATCTTTCCGGAAGCAGAAAGGCCGAAGACCTGGCCTGTGATGTCGCGGCAGGCATCCGTTGCCAGATAGGCGAGGAACGGTGCCAGATAGATCGGGTCGGCATGCTCTGCCTCGACCTCGGCGAGCTTCTTCTTGTCGAGGTGGTCTTCGCCGATTGCGTCAGCCAGGGTCTTCACGGTCTTCGCGAATTCAACGACGTGTCCCGGCGAGGTGGCACGCGGGCAGTAGGCATTGACGGTGATGTGGTAGCGCTCGAGCTCCTGGGCGGAAGCCTTCGTGAGGCCGACGAGACCGGCATTGCCTGCGCTGTAGGCGCAGAGGTTCGCGATGCCGACCCAGGCATTCGAGGCGCTGTTCAGGATGGTGCCGCCGCCCTGCTTCACCATCTGGGGCACGACATGGTGCATCGTGTTGTAGGCGCCCTTCATCTTCGTGATTGTCTGCTTGTCCCAGCTGGCTTCGTCCGTGTTCAAGATCGTGCCCTGGCCGAGGCCTGCAGCATTGTTCACGAGGATATCGATGCGGCCATAGGCATCGAGTGCGCACTGGACGAGCTTTCCTGCCGTCTCATAGCTGCTCACATCGCCGAAGAAGGGTGTTGCCTCTCCGCCGCGCTTCACGATCTCGTCGGCTGTGCTCTTTGCATCGCCACGCATGGAGATGAGGCGTGCACGCTCGTCTTCGGGCAGGTCCCTGTATTCCTCCTCGAGCTTGGAGCGGTCGAGCGGGTGCCTGTTGTTCGTCACGACCTTGGCGCCTTGGCTTGCGAGGAAGAGAGCGATGCCACGGCCTATGCCCTGGCCAGACCCGGTGACGATAGCCACCTTGCCATCAAGATATCCCATACGAGATGCCTCTTTCTTGGTGTATTGGATTGTGCGGATGCTGTCCTCAGCCGTTCTGCTGATCGGTGCCTGTGAAGATCTGGGTGAGGACATGGATGAGCTCGGGCTGGTTCGAGGCACCGAGCTTTCTGTGCATATGCTCGATATGCTTGTAGACGGTCGCACGGCTGATGCCGAGAGCATCGGCTGCGGCCTTCGGGGACTTGCCCTGGACAAGAAGCCAGCCTACTGCCTTCTCGCGCGGTGTCAGGCAGGCAGCAAGCGACTGGGAATCGTCTTTGGCAACGCCTCTTGCATCTCCGCTCAGAAGGGCGGCGATGCCCTGCTTCCGCTCTGCAGGCGGCGTCACATAGAAGTTGCGGTAGAGCGCATCGAGGTGCCTGATCGTCGCAGAGAGCGTCGCAAGCTCGGTGGCTGTGGGTGCCGGCATATCCTCGGTGCGATCGAGGGCGATGATGGCACGTATCTTGCCTGAGAGATCGGTGAGCGTGAACCCGATGGCCCAGCGCACGCGCCTGCGCGACATGTACTCGCGCCAGAACTGCGTCGTATGGGGCTCCTGTGCCCAGTCAAGGACGACCGGTGCGGTCGGATCTATGGCCGTGTGCGTCATGCGCAGCAGATATTCGCGGGCATAGCGCTCAACGGAATAGCGTCCTGCGTCGGCATGCTGGTAGCACTCGATGTACTCGCGGGCGAGAGAGCGGGTGATGCCGATCAGATGCTCGTCTACGAGGCGGCCATCCTCTGCCATGAAGAAGACGGTGGCAGCATCGTAGGGCACGATCTGGCGTACCGCATTCGCTGCGGCAATGCAGAATTCACGCGGTGCATGAACGCCCTCGCACTGAACGAGAACCTGATTGACCTTCTCCCAGGGAATGCTCTCCGCCATATAGATCCTTTCTGCGCCCATTGTAGCGGTGCTCGACAAGCAGGAAGGCAGGGCATGCTCCGCGAATCGGGGAAGAGGGCATGCCCTGCCGGGATGGTGCTAGTCAGCCATCCAGCCTCCGCCATCGACATTGATGGTCTGGCCGGAGAGCCACTTGCTGTCGTCGCTTGCAAGGAACACGACAACCGGCGCGACGTCGCTGTACGGGTCGCCAGGACGGTTGAAGGCGTTGTTCGAGAACTGCTCCATTGCGAACTTCTGGAGCTCAGGCAGCTGCTCGTTCATATGAGCCTTCGCGTTGTCCGTGAAGCCGCCCGGGCAGACGATGTTGCAGCGGATGTTGTACTGGCCCCATTCGCGTGCAACGACACGGGACAGAGCGCGGATGGATTCCTTGAGCGGGCTGTACTCGCCAGCCAGCTTCGGGCTCTCCTGGCCCCAGCGGCTGCCGAAGTTGATGATCGAGGCGCCTGCGCCTGGCTTGTCGCGCATGTACGGGAAGAACATCTGCATGAGGTACCAGGTGCTGCAGAAGTCGACCTTGAGGTCATACATGAAGTCCTCCATCTTGAGGTCGATGAAGGGTGCGAGCACGGTGTGGTGGACATTGTTAACGAGGACATCGACGGTGCCGAAGTGGTCGATCGTCATCTTCACGAACTTCTCGAGCTCGGACTTGTCAGCGACATCGCAGGCATAGGCGATTGCGTCGGCACCTGCCTCCTCGCACTGGCGCCTCGTATCCTCGAGACGCTCTGCATTGTGGCTCACGAGGCTGAGCTTTGCGCCCTCGCGTGCCATGCGGATAGCGAACTGCTTGCCGAGTCCCGAGCCGCAGCCGGTGATGACGCAGACCTTTCCATCGAGCTTGCCCATGGAAAACCTCCCATCATTGTGGATGCCATCGCATCCCCTTGCAGGAACAAGACGAAGTGTTGCGCCTGCGGGAAGCTACCTATATACGCAGAATTGCGTAATTCGGCTACAGAACTCGACAGGCCCGGACCATGCTGTCTGTTTGGGGCATAGTGCCGGCAGGGCAGTGTGCTCCAACTGCAGATATCGTCTTGTCTGGCTCCATCTGGCGGAATGAAGGCATTCCTGAATCGGGGCAATCTGGCGGGGTATAGGCTTATCTGTCCCGTGCGTCTTCAATGCAGGAGGAGGCAGCAGATGGAGAACGTGCTCTCGTTTCTCGAGAACCTCTTCATGCCGGCGACGCTTCTGCCGGAAGGATATGGGTGGCCGCTCTTCGGGACAGTCCATCTTGCCTGGCTTGCCGCATCCTGTGTCCTCATCGCCTTCTGTGTTCTGCGCTACCGTGCGCTTCCGACAGAGAGGGCACGCAGGAAGATGACATACATCGTCACGATCGTGCCGCTCATCCTCCTCGCTTCGCAGGATATCGGCTTCATCGTCACAGACACGTTCACGCCCAGCTGGTGGCCGCTCCACTCCTGCAATGCCTGCGAGTATCTTGGCATCCTCTATGCAATCTGGCCCGCTGCCTGGATAGGGGAGACGCTCTTCTGCCTCTCTGCGACAGGGGCGGTATGCGCCCTGCTTTTCCCAGGCTGGGCATGGTGCCCTCCTCTTGCGTGGCCGGTGATCTGCGGCTTCGGCGAGCATTCCCTGATGCTTGCCCTTGTCCTCATGAAGCTCGCAACAGGGGAGCTCCGGCCCAGCCTCAAGCGCCTCTGGCAGGCTGTCGCCTTTTCCGGTGCCTACCTCGTCTTCTGCCTTGCTATCAACACCCGCTTCGGCACGAACTTTATGTTCGTGAGCGTGCCTGCAGAGGGCTCTCCTCTCGAGGCCCTGGCACAGCTCTTCGGCTGGCCAGGATATCTTGTGCCCTATGGTCTGGGCATCCTCGGCATCTGGGTCCTCATGCACAAGGGGTACGACCGGCTGCATAAGGGCCAAACGCATGCGCCGCTCCATATGCGCTGAGATGCATTCTGCACAGGAAAGCCTGCATCCGTTTAGCCAAAGACGCTTCGTTACGAATCTGGTTCGTTCTTGATGGAATTGTGAAGGACTGGGATACTTGCACCTTGCAACTGTTGGTGGCAGCACCTGGCAGCGGGCATAGACTGCCTGCCAGGTGCTGCCTTTGCGAGAAAGGGTGCAGATGGAAGCACTCAAGCTTCTCGGCATCCTGATCGTCGTGATCGGATTCGCGCTCAAGTGGGATTCGATCCTCACGATCATGGCTGCCGCTGTCGTCACTGCCTTCATTGCCGGCATGGATCCTCTGGTGTTCCTGCAGACACTGGGCAAGAGCTTCGTCTCGAACCGCAATATGCTCATCACGGTCGTCGTCTTCCTGCTGACAGGCACGCTCGAGAGGAACGGCCTCAAGGAAGCGGCGAAGGACGTGATGGCAAAGGTGAAGAACGCCACGGCCGGCCTTGTGCTCGGCGCCTACGGCGTCTTCCGTGTCATCTTCGCTGCGTTCAACGTGAGCTTCGGCGGCGTTGCCGGCTTCGTGAAGCCTGTTGTCATGCCCATGGCCGAGGCTGCTGATGAGGCAAACGGCCACAAGATGTCCCACAAGCACCATGAGGAACTCAAGGCCATGGCTGCCGGCATGGAGAACGTCGCCTGGTTCTTCGGCCAGGTGCTCTTCGTCGGCACGTCGGGCATGCTGCTCGTCCAGGGCACGATGTCCGATCTCGGCTACACGGTCGACCTTCCCCAGCTTGCTGCCATCCAGATCCCTGTCGCAATCGTGGCTGTCGTCGTCACGACGATCTACTACGCAATCGTCGACAAGAAGCTCACGAAGGAAGACCCCAAACAGCTTGAGGCTGAGGCTGCGGCCGGCGTGAAGGAGGAAGACTGATGGGTATCCTCGAGTTCTATCAGAGCGCTGATGTGACGCTTTCAAGCAAGCTCCTCGAGATCGTCTATTTCATCATCGGCCTTGTCTGCATCTACGCCGGCGTCCGCAACGCAAAGGACGAGACGAACGAGAAGAGGATCGGCACGGCCTTCTTCTGGTGCATCCTGGGCGTCCTCTTCATCGTCGGTCCCTGGGTGCCGTATGAGGTCGACGGCGTCCTCGTTATCCTCATGGTCATCCCGCCAATTGCAAAGCAGGTCGGCAAGGGCGAAGACAGGACGAAGCCCACGGAGGAAGAGACACATGCCGGCTACAAGGACCTCGGCACGAAGATCTTCATCCCGGCCTTCTCCATCGGCGTCGTCGCTTTGATCTTTGCTCTCTTCACGAAGATCAGCTCCCTTGTCGGCATCACGGTCGGCGTCTTCATCGGCATGATCATCCTGCATTTCATGCGCCCGAAGCAGAACACGATGAAGGTCTATCTCGAGGATTCCCGCCGCATGCTCGATATCGTGGGCACGCTCATCATGCTTCCGACCCTGCTCGCAATCCTCGGCTCCGTATTCACGGCTGCAGGCGTCGGCACGGTCATCTCCGATATCGTGGGCGCCATCATCCCGCAGGGCAACATGGTCGTCGGCATCGTCGTCTATTGTGTCGGCATGGCCCTCTTCACGATGATCATGGGCAACGCCTTCGCAGCCATCACGGTCATGACGGTAGGCATCGGCGCGCCGTTCGTGCTGTCGCTCGGCGCCGATCCTGTCATCGTCGGCTCCCTTGCCCTCACCTGCGGCTACTGCGGCACGCTCATGACGCCGATGGCAGCAAACTTCAACATCGTCCCTGTTGCCATCCTCGAGATGGACGACGAGTACGGTGTCATCAAGAAGCAGATCGTCCCTGCTCTCATCATGCTGGCCTTCCAGATCCTCCTCATGATCTGCCTCGTCGCGCTGTAGCTGGGTAGAGAGTATCTGTGCACACAATGAGAGCCTGCCTTCGGGCGGGCTCTTCTGGGAGAGAGAAGGATTTCCATGAAGAAGATTCTCGTGACTGGCTTCCAGCCGTTCGGCGGCGAGACCATGAACCCAGCCTGGGAGGCTGTCCGCAGGCTTCCCGATACGATTGCCGGCGCCTCCGTCACGAAGGTCGAGATCCCGGTTGTCTTCGACAAGGGTCCTGAGGCCGTGGACAAGGCAATCGACGAGGTCGAGCCTGACCTCGTGCTCTGCGTCGGCCAGGCAGGCGGACGTGCAAAGATCACACCCGAGTTTGTCGGCATCAACTACGCCGATGCCCGCATCCCGGACAATGACGGAAACCAGCCTGTGGCAGAAAAGATTGCGTCCGACGGTCCCGACGCCTACTTTGCGACGCTTCCCGTCAAGGCAATGGTCCAGGCCATGACAGAAGCGGGCATTCCGGCAGAGGTCTCCTACACGGCAGGCACCTACGTCTGCAACGACGTGATGTACTCCCTGCTGCACACGCTCGCAACGAAGCACCCGGGTGTCCGTGGTGGCTTCCTCCATGTGCCGTATGCGACGGAGCAGGCCTGCCATCTGCCGTCCTCGACGCCGAGCATGTCGCTCGATATGATGGCACGCGGCATCGAGCTTGGCCTCGCCGCTGCCGTCGAGCACGAAGAAGACGTGAAGGCTGCGACCGGCACGACGCACTAGAACATCGTGTGATGGATCTGTGGGAAGCCTCGGGAGATTCGCTCTTCCGGGGCTTCCTTTCTGTTCAGGCTCTCATATACCTGCAGCTCAGCGCTTCAAATGGACAGCTGTTTCATCTGGGACAGGCGTCCTAATCCTGCCAGAAGGTGAAGCGGCTGCACATTCTTCAGGCAGAATGTGCTCATGAGGCCGACCATCCAGGACCGATGCGGAGGATGCTATGGGCTATATGGAGCGCGAACACTGGTGCGTGCGCGATGACAAGAAGATATACGGGAAGCTCTTCCTGCCGGACGGCTGGGACGATGGGCGTCCGCGTGCCACAGCCATCTTTGCCCATGGGCTCTCGACGAACCATGGAGACATGGAGCCGTATGCAAGGACCGCAGCGGAGCGCGGCATGGTGACGTATGTCTTCGACTTCTGCGGAGGCGGTGGCTACTCGAGGAGCAGCTGGCAGGACAACATGTCGCTCTTCACGGAACAGCACGACCTCGAAGCTGTTGCCTGGGAGCTCTCGCGCGAGCCGTTCGTCGACGAGCGCAACCTCTTTCTCTGCGGCGCCTCTCTGGGTGCCACGATCGCGCTCATGGCAGCGCGTGCGAACGTGCAGCTCGTGAAGGCCTGCCTTCTCCTTTATCCTGCCTTCAACCTGCACGATGCAGTGCATGCAGCCTGCCCGAGGAGGGAGGATTTGCCTGAGCGCTTCCACATCATGAGCATGGATGTGTCGGGAGACTTCCTGCGCTCCTGCTGGGACTACGACTTCTTCGAGCATATCCCGGCCTTCCCGCAGGATGTGCTCATCTTCCACGGGGACGCAGACCAGGCCGTGCCGCTTGCGTATTCGCAGCGGGCGCAGTCGCTCTTCCCGCGCTGCGAGCTCCATGTGATTCCGGGCGGTGGCCATGGTTTCGTCGACCCTTATTACTGGCAGGTTGTGAACGAGGGCGCAGAATGGCTGCGTGCCCATATCTGGCGCTAGAGACCTTCCTGGACCTTGGGTTCCGTATGGGCGAACCAGGCCAGGATCTCGTCGAGCGACACAGGGGCCATTGCGTTCGCATCGATACCCACATCGTAGCGAAGGATTCCCTCATCCCTCATGCGCTCGTTGTAGGAGCCGGGAGCTTCCTCTCCCTGCCCTGAGTGGATATGGCCGTGGAGCATGATCGAGCCTCTGTGCATGCCTTCCCAGGAGAGCAGGGGATAGTGGCAGAGAACGAGCATCTGCCCATCTTCTGTCTTCATCCTCATGAGCGGAGGCTCGACCACGAAGGTATGTGCCACCTCGGGACGAGACCAGTCCTTGTCGTGGTTGCCCGAGATCAGATGGACCTTGCGGCAGACGATCTGCTTCCGGAGCGCACGGGCATGCTCGACGGTGCAGCGGTATGAGAAATCGCCGAGGATATAGAGCGTATCGGTCGGTGCGACCTTGATATCGATGTTCTGGATGATGGTATGCTCCATCGCCTCGAGGGAGGAGAAGCCGCGTTTCTGGGTGGCGAGGCTCTCATGCCCCAAATGCAGGTCTGCCGTGAACCAGATCATGTGCTGCTCCTCTATCGTCCGCCAGCCGTTGGCACCATGTCCCGTCATCTCGTGCGGCTTATACTCTATATGCTGAAAGAGAAAAGGGGGCGTCTCATCACTGCGTGGGACACTCCGAGACGGTGCAGAGCCATGAAGGGAAGCTTCCCTATGAAGAAGATCATACTCGACCTCGATACCGGCATCGACGATGCCTTGGCCATTGCCTATGTGCTCGGAAGCCCTGATGCGGAGCTCTTGGGCATCACGGGCACCTATGGCAATGTCCTGCTCTCGCAGGGGCTCAGGAACAGCCTTGCCCTGACCGAGCTTCTGGGACATGCAGAGGTCCCGGTCTTTGCCGGCCTCCCGCATGCGCTCGCAGAGGAGGGCTTCTCCGTGAGCGAGGCTTCTGCCTTCATCCACGGGAAGAACGGTATCGGCAACATCACCATCGCCGATTCAGCCCGCACGGTTCAGGACATGTCCGCTGTCGATTTCATCATCGACTCTGCCCACCGCTATGGAGATGAGCTCGTCTATGTGCCGACGGGCCCGCAGACGAACCTTGCTGCCGCGATCAGGAAGGACCCCTCCCTCAAGGACACGCTCAACGTTGTCCTCATGGGCGGCGCCCTCACGGTGCCGGGCAACATCAATGCCTGGACCGAAGCGAATATCGGCCAGGATCCGGAAGCGGCAAACGAAGTCTTCCGCTCCGGCATCCATGCCACGATGGTCGGTCTCGACGTCACGCTCCAGACGCTTCTCACGAAGAAGGAGACGGCGCAGTGGAGAGAAAAGGGCACGAAGGCTGGACGTGCCTATGCGGACATGGTCGACTACTACATCGGCGCCTATGCGAAGAACGCACCGTATCTCGGCGGCTGCGGCCTCCACGATCCGCTTGCAGCGGCTGTTGCTATCGACCCGACGCTTGTCGGCTGCCTTCCGATCAACATGAAGGTCGACTGCGAAGGGCCGACGAGGGGACGCACGATCGGCGACGAGACACGTCTCAATGTGCCGGAGAAGTCTATGCAGGTTGCGGTCACGGTCGACGTGCCGCGCTTCCTTGCTGACCTCATGCACAATATCGGCAACGTCCTCGCCGAGGCACGCTAGGGCAGGAACCTGATGGTGCGCATCCTCTTTCTCTGCCACGGCAACATCTGCCGCTCGACGATGGCCGAGTACGTTATGGACTATCTCGTCGAGCAGGCAGGCCTGGAGGATTCCTTCATGATCGACTCCGCCGCGACAAGCAGGGAGGAGATTGGAAACGATGTCCATCCTGGAACGAGGAAGGCGCTCGAAGAGCATGGCATTCCCTGCGGACACCATGCGAGCCGCCAGATGGGACCTTCAGACTACAGACGCTTCGACTATCTCATTGGCATGGACCAGGAGAACCTAGCTGGCATCTATAGGCTCCTTCTTGGAGAGAAGGGCATGGGCTACTCATGGCAGCCTGTGAGCAAGAAGGATATCGAGCGTGCCGATCCTGATGGCAAGGTATCGATGCTGCTTTCCTGGGCGGGTCTTTCGCGCGATGTGGCAGATCCCTGGTATACCGGAGATTTCGATGCGACCTACCGCGATGTGATGCTCGGCTGCACGAAACTTCTTGCAACAGTGAATGCTCTGCACAGTCTTTGGTGACGCAATCATATCTCCTGAGAAAAGAATGGATTCAGGTTCTTGATACGCTCCAGAAGTGGGTCCCAGAGTCTGGCATCCGTTGACGAGGCTATTGCAAGACTCGCACAGCACGTCAAGGCTCGCAGGAAGCTATATGGCCAGGTGTCAGTTGCCAGGCAGATGTACGTGGCAGCAAACATGGGAAAACGTGAAGAATGCCATGACTCAAACTCTGGAAAACGTGACAATTACTTTATTTCAAACTCAAGAAAACGTGCAAAATAGGATATTTTAAACTTGTGATAACGTGAGAATACTTGCTTGCTATCTTCTGGAAAACGTGCAAATCTACTGTTGAAACTAAGAGAATGGACAGGTTGCAATGACAGAGATGCTCGAACGGAAGATCTATGGGAAGCTCCTCGAGTGGAAGCGGGAGTCGCAGGGCAAGACTGCTCTACTTATAGAAGGCGCTCGCCGTGTCGGTAAGAGTACCATCGTAAAAAGATTTGCGCAGAATGAGTATCGCTCCTATCTAATCATCGACTTCGCAATTGCATCACGAGAGACACGCGAGCTGTTCGAAACGCAGCGCGAACATCTCGATACGTTCTTCTCGTACCTTTCGGTCCTGTATAACGTGACGTTCTATCAGAGGGATACGCTCATCGTCTTTGATGAGGTCCAGCGTTTCCCGCTGGCACGAGAGTTCATCAAGTACCTCGTTGCGGATGGCCGCTATGACTATATCGAGACAGGATCGCTCATCTCGATCAAGAAGAATGTGGAAGATATCGTCATCCCCTCGGAAGAGATGAAGATCTCCATGGAGCCGCTCGATTTCGAGGAGTTCCTCTGGGCCAGGGACAACAAGGCGCTTGCGGATCTCATCAGGTCTTCCCGCCAGGAGCTGCGCCCTCTGCCAGATGCATTGCACAGAAAGGCAATGCAGCTGTTCCGGGAATATCTCCTGATAGGCGGCATGCCACAGTCTGTCGTGGAATATGCGGAGACAAAAGACTTCGGAAAGGCGGACCGCGTGAAGCGCGGCATACTCGAGCTCTATGCCGATGATGTGTCGAAATATGCTGGCTCTGATGCTCCGCGTGTCAGGCGCCTTCTCGCTTCCATTCCTCAGCAGCTCTCAAGACATGAGAAACGCCTCGTATATGCGCAGGCCGAAAGCGGCACGCGCTCGCGTGACTGGCAAGGTCCCCTGGCATGGCTGGATGAGGCTCGTATCGTGAATCTATGCTACAAGACGACTGATCCTTCGGTCGCTCTTGCTTTGAATGTCGATGACACGGCGCTCAAGTGCTATATGGCCGATACCGGACTCCTGACGACGCAGTCTTTCAATGTCAATGCTGCAACACCAAACGAGACCTACAAAGCCATCCTCTTCGGAAATCTTGGCATCAGCGAAGGCATGCTGACGGAAAACTATGTTGCCCAGCAGCTGCGAGCGCAGGGCGACGATCTGTATTACTACTCGAGCTATGACAAGGATGATGCGCGGGGCAATATGGAGATAGACTTCGTGGTAGTGCGTGGCTATAAGGATGCCGCCATGAAGCCGCGTGTCAGCCCAATCGGAGTCAAATCGTCGAAACGTTACCAGGCCGTATCTCTCGAGAAGTTCAGACAAAGGTTCGGAAGGCGTGTCGGCACCAGCTATATCCTGCATCCCAGGCAGCTCAGCGTGGAAGGCGACATGGTACGGCTGCCGCTCTACATGGCATTCTGCCTATAGCATGTCTGCGTGGGAGGAATCGGGTTCGGCAGATTCCCTTTTAGGCCTGGCTCTCTCGCGCTCCGAGATGCTCTTCTCGCCATTCCTTCGGCCCCATGCCGAAGTGGCGGCGGAAGACCTGGAAGAAATGGCTGTATGAGGCATAGCCGACGTCGTTTGCTATTGCTTCGAGCGTGAGGTTGGGGTCTTCCATGAGCTGTGCTGCCTTGGCAAGGCGCGTAGAGGCGATGACGGAAGAGAGCGTCTTTCCCGTGTGCTTCCTGAAGTACTGGGTGAGATAGTTCTCGCTGTAGCCGAACTCTGCCGCCAGGCTGCCGACCGTGACATCCTGGTAGTTCACGGCAATGTAATCGAGCATCTGCATCGTCTTCTGGTTGATGCCGCTGTAACTGTATGAAGTGATGGTGCAGAGCTTTGTGAGGAGCAGAAGGACCAGGGCATCGATTTCGAAGCTCTCCTTCATCTGCGAGGCATCGAAGGCAGAGATGATGTCAGCCATGAGACGGCGGATCGTGCCTTCGGGCGTGTCGTTCATGATGAGATAGGGAGAGCTGTCCTCGCCGCGCAGAAAGCGTGCAATGCGGTTTGCATCTCCGAAGAAGCGTGCGAACACTCCCGAGGAGAAGAGCTCTGGTCTGAGGCAGAGATTCACGACGATAGCCTCGGTATTGATTGCCTCAAGGGCATGAGAGCTTTCCAGATTCATGAGGCAGAGACTGCCTTCGGGCATGTAGAGCTCTTCCCCTGCAACGACGTTCACGACATCGCCCTTCAGGAGATAGAGGAACTCATAGTAGGAGTGCGTATGCACAGGGGCCGAGAATGCCATGCGGTGCGCGATGAGCGAAATATCTTCATCCGGCAGGATGAAGGAATCTGCAGCCAGGTGTTCCATCGTGAGCTGATGTCCCGAGAGCGTACTGAGCGCTCTTCCCATCGCATCTGTCGTCTGGGCTGTGTCGGGAGCGAATGTATCCTTCAGGAGAGACGATATCCACGCTGCCATGCTGCCTCCTTCGAACATATAAGAATATAGCATGTCCTCCTAAGAAACGTCTATGTAGCC
This sequence comes from Atopobiaceae bacterium, assembly GCA_051876355.1. Lineage (GTDB taxonomy): Bacteria > Actinomycetota > Coriobacteriia > Coriobacteriales > Atopobiaceae > Olsenella_L. Next base: position 69,291 of record JBJEHU010000038.1, read on the forward strand.
ATGGGCTGAGAGCTGCAAGAATATGTTCCAGATTGATTTGGCAGCTCAAGAAAATAGCAGATAGATAGCTATTTATCCAGCTGAAGCCTCTGGCGTACGGGCGCGCACGCATGCCTGGCAATCCGGTACCAAGAACTGAACATGCTGATTTGTGTGTCTGAGATGCTCTGCATCTCTCAGAGGGAGGACTCATGAAGAGCTATGCAAAGACAAAGGCCGGCATCTTCTCGCTGACCTTGCTGTCCATGGCGGCACTGGGCATCACGCCGTCTCTGGGCCTGATTATGGCAGATTTCCCCGAAGCCGGTGCTTCGACCGTCCAGATGCTCGTATCGCTGCCGAGCCTCACGGCCATCGCGGCGGCACTCATCGTTGCGCGGACAGCCAACCATATGAGCAAGAAGACGCTGTCGCTTCTGGGAGCCGCGCTTGTCGCCGCTGGCGGCCTTCTGCCGTTTGCGATTCCTGCTGGCATTGGCTTCATGCTTGTCTGCTCGGCCGTCCTTGGCCTCGGCGTCGGCTTCATAACGAACTTGACGCAGCTGCTCTTCACGGAGTTCCTGCCGCCTGAGGAGCGTCAGAGCGCCATGGCGCAGAACACCTGCTTCGTTAACATTGGCGCGATATTCATGACCATGGTGGGAGGCCAGCTCTCTGTCGGCGGCTGGAGGAACAACTATCTTGTCTACCTCATCGCTCTTGCGGTCCTCGCAGCTGCTGCCATATTGATTCCCCGCGACGAGCCGAAGGAAGAGGCTGCCAAGGCAGCTGACGTTGCGGCAGGAAAGGGGAGCATGGCAAAGGCATCCTATGTCGTGCTTGTCCTCGGCATCCTCTTCCAGATTGCCTACAATGCCTTTCCGAACAATATTGCGATGTATCTTTCCGATACGGGACTCGGCGACTCTGCTGTTGCGGGCCTCATGAGTTCCGTCATGCTTGCCGGCGGTCTTGTAGCAGGCGCTGTCCTCGGCAAGATCTTGCCCTACTTCCAGAAGAGCTCGTTTGCGGTTGCCTTCGCAATGGTCGGCATCTCGCTTCTGGGACTTGCTGTGCTGCCCAATCTCGGCACTGCCTATGTCTTCTCGTTCCTTGCCGGCGCCTCGCTTTCCGTCTTCTTCTCCCAGGCTCCCTTCGTCCTTTCTGTCATCAATCCTCCTGCCATGATTGCCCGGGCTATCGCTTTCTATTCGATCGGCACCTCTCTTGGCGGCTTTCTGAGCCCTGTTGTGCTCAATGCACTTTCGGGCGGCAATGCAGCTACGACATTCCTTGTGGCTGGCATTCTGGCTCTTGCTGTCTGCATCGTCCTTGCAGCCACCAGGTTCCAGGGAAAGGCGCTTGGCGAGTCGGCGCAGCATGCAGGCGATACCATGGAAGCAGCGAGGAACTGAAGGGGATCTGGCATGAAGAGTGCAACGAGAGATTGGAAAGCATCCTGGATAGCGCCAAATGCTCCGAAGGCAATGGAAGAGCCGCCGGTGACGGTCGAGCAGATGTTTGTCACGCACGAGATCCCCGCATCTCTTCCGAACGACGAGAGGCTGCGTCCCTGCACCTATCTGAGGAAGACATTCAGTGTGCCTTCCGGGAAGAAGGTCGAGAAGGCGACGCTTGTCTGCACGGCACATGGCATCTATGAGCCGCATCTGAATGGACAGGTCGTGACGGATGCGCTCTTTACGCCTGACTTCACGTCCTACGGCAAGCTCCTGATGTATCAGGAATACGACGTGACGGATCTCATCGCTGAGAAGAACTGCCTTGGTGCCATCCTAGCCGATGGCTGGTATACGGGCAGGATCGGCGCGACAGGCGACTCCTGCCAGTTCGGAGATCAGCTTGCCTTCCTGGCAGAGCTCGAGATCTCCTACAGCGACGGAACGGCAGAGACCATCTGCTCCGATACTGACTTCCATGGTGCGACCGGCCGCTATGTCTGGAGCGATATCTTCCTCGGCGAGAAGCAGGACTTGAGGCTTTCCCGTTCCGGCTGGGATACGGCAGCATACGTTGAGGATGCAGGCTGGAAGCCTGTCCTTGCAGCTGAATGCAGCTTCGATGAGCTGGTTCCCCAGATGGGCCCTCAGGTCAAGGTTGTAGACCGTCTCACGCCGCGTGCCATCTGGCAGGAGGACGACTTCACCATTGTCGACTTCGGCCAGGTCATGGCAGGCCGTGTCGTGCTGAATCTCAAGCTCCATGAAGGCCAGAAGATTCAGATCGAGCACAGCGAAGTGCTCGACCGCGAAGGGCATTTCTTCTGCAACATCTCTGGACGCAACAAGGACCAGACCGACATCTTTATCGGTGATGGAACGAAGGCTGAGCTCAAGCCCCACTTCAGTTTCCATGGCTTCCGTTACGCAAAGATATCCGGACTCACGGGGTCGCTCGAACCTTCTGAAGTCAGCGCTGAGGTGCTCTCTTCGGATATGGAACGTACAGGCACGCTTGTTACCTCGGATAGCCGTATCAACCAGCTTCTCGCGAATATCCTCTGGAGCCAGAAGGGCAACATGCTCTCCATCCCGACAGACTGTCCTCAGAGGGAGCGTATGGGCTGGACGGGCGATATCCAGGTCTTTGCTCCGACAGCAACCTTCTTCATGGATGTCCGTGCATTCCTCGAGCGCTGGCTTGCCAGCGTACGTGTCGATCAGGGTGCTGATGGCCAGATCATCGACTACTCGCCGGCACCGAAGAGCATCTATACGACTGGCATCTTCGGCTCCTATTCCTCTGCTGGCTGGGGCGATGCAATTGTCTTCGTGCCCTGGACGCTCTATGAGCGCTATGGGGACAGGCAGGTGCTTGAAGACTGTTTCTCTGCCATGAAGCACTGGCACGAGTTCTCTGTCGCAAGCGCTGCCGGCACCAAGAACGGCGAGAGCCGCTACATCTGGGATACGAAGTTCCACTACGGCGACTGGATGTTCCCGAGCTACATGATCGGTAAGGATGCGAAGGGGCCGATCGATACGGCGATGGCAACAAAGGACATCGTGGCAACAGAGTTCCTGTACCGTCAGTCCATGGTGCTTGCGCAGGTGGCAGACGTGCTTGGAGAGACGACATATGCTGAGGATTGCAGGGCCTATGCAGCAAAGGTCCGTACTGCCTTCCAGCACCGCTTCTGCAAAGGGAATGGGCACCTTGCCTCTCCCTTCCAAGGACCTCTTGTCCTGGCTCTTGCCTTCGGGCTCATGCCGGAAGGTGAGGAGCAGGCAGCTGCCGATCTGCTTGCGCAGATGATTCACGAGAACGGAGACAGGCTCGATACGGGCTTCCTGTCCGTACCCTATCTGCTCGATGTGCTCTCGGACCATGGCTATGCAGAGCTTGCAGAGACGCTCCTCTTCCAGGACAGGTGTCCGAGCTGGCTCTACGAGGTAGAGCATGGCGCGACGTCGATGTGGGAATCATGGGCTGGCATCGAGGAGGATGGAACGGTCGGCATCTATTCCTTCAACCACTATGCCTTCGGCTGTGTCGGCGACTTCATTGTCCGCAAGGTCGGCGGCCTTGCCCCGAAGGCTCCCGGCTTCAAGGAGTTCACGGTCGCTCCGGGCACGGTGCAGAGAATCGATGGAGCAGAGCTCTCCTACAAGAGTGCATCGGGTCCGATCGATATTTACTGGAAGCGTGAAGACGACAGGATTCGCTTGGAACTTTCCGTTCCGGAAGGCACGAAGGCGCATGTCCTTCTTCCGGGACGTCCTGAAGAGGTGCTCGAGGAAGGCTCCTATACCCTCTGGTCTGACTAATGAGCATTCCAAATGAGAACCGAGGCTACCTCGACCAAGCAGCGGATGGCAGCATACTCACAGTGAAGCAGGCTGCAGCTTCTGCTCCTGCTTATGCTCCGAAGCACATGGCAGAAAGCGCATTGCCGAACACAGGCGATACGCAGAATCCGGCACTGCCGCTTGGCCTTGCAGGGGCAGGCCTTCTGGCGGCATTCGCAGGATTGCGTCGCCGCCGCGAGGAGTAGCGGAAGCTTGCTCCAGGATTGAACCTTTTGGCGGGGTGCGGGCATTGCCTGCACCCCGCTTCCTTTGGGACTGAATGACTGCTGTTTCGTGATGCAGTTCTGCCAAAACATATACAGAAGTGTTAAAGAATTGGCAGATGCAGACAGCCACCGTGTCTTGGCTTTGAAGTATGCCTCGACTGCATTGCTACAATCGCTAAACATGTTTCTCTAGCCAGGCTGCCTTCCGTGCTGTGCCCGCTACCATAGGCGGCATTGCATATACGTGGCACCTGCCTTATGGGCAGATGCCCTCTCTTTGACAGGATGGCTGGATGAAGACGCAGAGCTCATGGCTGGCACGCCCGCAGGAACATCTCGGCACGGCAGGCCTCATGGCCCTGCTTGTCGGTACCTCGATGCTCATGCCGCTCTCGCTCGACATGTATACACCGGCTGTGCCCCACATGGCAGAGCATCTGTCCACGACCACGGCAATGGTGAACCAGACGCTTGTGGGCTACAACTTCTTCTTTGCCGTAGGTCTTCTCATCTTTGGTCCGCTCTCTGACAGGCGGGGCAGAAAGCCAGTTCTTCTCGGAGGCCTTGTCTGCTATGTGGCAGGATCTCTTGCCTGCGCTCTGGCGCCTACCATCGAGGTCCTCATCACAGCACGCATTGTCCAGGCTCTTGGAGCAGGGGCGGCTGATGCAATGACGAACGCAGTGGTGAAGGATGCGTTCCTCGAAGAGAAGCGGCAGCTTGCTATCTCCTTCATCCAGCTCATGTTCATCCTGGGACCGATCGTGGCGCCTCTTGCCGGTGCCTGGGTCGTTATGGCGCTCGACTGGCGGGCTACGTTCTGGATCCTCTCTGTGGCAGGCATGCTCTTCCTCGTGCTGGCGCTCTTCTTCGAGGAGTCGCTCCCCGTCTCGGAGCGCTATGTCTCGAGCGAGAAAGGGGAGACGGTCCGGCAGTTTGCAGAGGTCCTCAAGGTCCCCGCCTTCACGTTGCCGCTCCTCGTCCTCACGCTTCCGAACTTCGGCTTCATGGCATACGTGTCGGTAGCGTCCTTCGTCTACGAGTCGTACTTCGGGCTCTCCGAGATGGCCTATGGCATGTACTATGCCTTTGCTGCCTTCGTGACCGTGCTTGGCCCCTTTGCCTGGGAGCTCGCCTCGAAGCATATGCAGGCCAAGACGTTCATCACGGCAGAGATTGCGGTGGCCGTCTGTGCCGGTGTGGCGCTCCTTGCTTTCGGACATGCGGTACCCCAGCTCTTCTGTGCGGCATTTGCTGTCTTTGCAATCGTCGAGGCGAGCCTTCGTCCGCTCTCGACGAACATCCTGCTCTCGAAGTTCCATGATGCCGGCGGCACGACGGCTTCTGCCATCAACTTCACGAGCACGGCCCAGGGCTCTCTGGGCATGCTCCTTGTCGGCGCCCTTGGGACGGATTATGTGTCGGCGCTTGGCTGGACGATCCTCGGCAGCATGATCGTAGCGGCTTTCGGTTGGCAGGCTATCCTCCGCGTCTATCCCCATGCTGCAGAGCTCAGAGCCTGGGACGAATAGAGTGGCTTGCCTTCCAAGGCTTTCGGACACTACTCTTGTGAGCAGAAGATACTCCTGGAGGCATGCATGAAGAACATTCCCGAAACGATAGAGGTGCATGGCGCCCGAGTGCACAACCTGCGCTCAATCGATGTACGTGTGCCGCTCCATGAGATTGTCGGCATTGCCGGCGTCTCGGGTTCCGGCAAGAGCTCGCTTGCGCTCGGCGTCCTCTATGCAGAGGGCTCCCGCCGCTATCTCGAGGCGCTCTCGACCTATACAAGACGCCGCCTCACGCAGGCAGCACGGGCCGATGTCGACGAGGTGCGCTATGTGCCGGCAGCGCTTGCGCTCCACCAGAGGCCGCCGGTGCCAGGCATCCGTTCGACCTTCGGAACGATGACGGAAGTGCTGAACTCGCTCAGGCTCCTGTTCTCCCGTGTCGGCTCCTACAAGTGCCCGAATGGGCATAGGGTTCCGCCTTCGATGAATGTGGCGCTCGAGAAGCCGCTGGTCTGCCCCGTCTGCGGCGCGGAATTCTATGGACAGGGTGCAGAAGACCTTGCCTTCAACAGCGATGGTGCCTGCCCTGCCTGCGGAGGCACGGGCACGATGCGCGTCGTCGACGAGAGCACGCTCGTGCCGGACGAATCGAAGACGATCGATGAAGGAGCGGTCGCTCCCTGGGGCACGCTCATGTGGTCCCTCATGAAGGATGTCTGCCGCGAGATGGGCGTGCGCACCGATGTGCCATTCTCGGAGCTGACGCCGGAAGAGCGAGAGATCGTCTACCACGGTCCGGCAGAGAAGCGGCACATCGTCGTGCACAACAAGAGCTCGAACACGGCAACGGAGCTCGACTTCACGTATTACTCTGCTGTTGCCGCGGTCGAGAATGCGCTCTCGAAGGCCAAGACGGAGAGCGCCTTCAAGCGCATCGCCCGGTTCCTGAAGGAAGAGCCCTGTCCTGTCTGCGGCGGCACACGCCTCTCCCAGAAAGCGCGCAACCCCGAGATTCTGGGCATCAATCTGGCAGAAGCAACGAAGATGACGGTCGATGAGCTTGCGCTCTGGCTGCCGAAGGTCGTGCCGAGCTTGCCCGAAGAGATGCAGCCCATGGGTGCTTCCATCATCGCGACGCTCGACGAGCCTCTGGCGCGCCTCAAGGAGCTCGGTCTTGGCTATCTTGCACTTGACCGTGCAGGGTCGACGCTCTCGACAGGCGAGCGCCAGCGCGTGCAGCTTGCCCGTGCGGTCAGGAACAGGACGACCGGTGTCCTCTATGTGCTCGACGAGCCTTCGATTGGCCTCCATCCGGCAAATGTCGAAGGGCTCCTGGGAGTGATGGATGACCTTCTCGAAGATGGCAACTCGGTCGTCGTTGTGGACCACGATGTGCATGTGCTCGAGCATGCGCATCACCTGATCGAGGTAGGGCCGGGCTCCGGCAAGGAGGGTGGCCGCATCATCGCCGAGGGAACGCCGGAAGAGGTGGCGAAGAGCTCTGATTCCCGCATCGCTCCCTACCTTATGCAGGACAGCCCGAAACGGTTGCGTCCTCAGCGCTCTCAGAAGGAGCTCTTCTCGCGGGGTGCGCTTGCGCTCTCGACGAATGCCCTCCATACCGTGCACCCACTGGAGGTGAAGCTGCCGCTCGGGGCCCTGACGGTCGTCACGGGTGTCTCCGGCTCCGGCAAGACGACGCTCGTGCTTGAATGCCTCGTGCCAGCGCTCGAGGCGCTCTCCAAGGGAGAGAAGCTGCCGCCTCAGGTGCGCGCGCTCGATCCTTCCGGCATCGAGAAGGTGCATCTCATCGATTCCACGCCGATCGGCGCGAATGTGCGCTCGACCGTTGCTACCTATTCGGGCGTGATGGACGAGCTCAGACGTGCCTTTGCCCAGGCCCCTTCTGCAAAGGAGCAGGGCCTCCATGCGGGAGACTTCTCGTACAATACCGGGTCGCTTCGCTGCCCAGTCTGTGATGGCACGGGCACGATCTCGCTCGACGTGCAGTTCCTGCCGGATGTCGAGATCACCTGCCCTTCCTGCCACGGCGGAAGGTTCGGCGATGCGGCATGGGACGTGAAGCGGAGCTTCCAGCGCGCAAGGAAGGGGACAGAGCCTCAGACCTTTGCATTGCCCGAGCTCATGGAGATGACCATAGATGAGGCGCTCTGTGCCGTGTCCTCGCTCAAGCGCGTGCATGGGCAGCTCCAGGTGCTCCACGATCTGGGGCTCGGCTATCTCACGCTCGGCGAGGCGACGCCTGCACTTTCGGGCGGCGAGGCGCAGCGCTTGAAGCTTGCTGGCGAGATGGAGCGCGACCAGAAGGATGCGCTCTTCGTCTTCGACGAGCCGACGATCGGCCTCCACCCTCATGATGTGGAAGTGCTCGAGGGAGTCCTCCAGACGCTTATCGACCACGGTGCGACCGTGCTCGTGATTGAGCACGACCTCGATATGATTGCGAACGCCGACTGGATGATCGATATGGGGCCAGGCGGTGGCCAGGCAGGAGGACGCATCGTCTACGAGGGTGTGCCGGCAGGTGCCAGAAGCTGTCCTGCATCGGTGACGGGCCGCTATCTCTGAGATGCTATCCTTTCCCAGGAGGATGCAAGAGAAAGCGGGAACATGGACCTTTCAGGAGAGATGATATTCGTCGTCTTTGCGGCAATCATGGCGGCTCTGGGCCAGCTCTGGTTCTGGAAGCTCCGGCTCGGCGAGGAGCGCACGATCTGGCTCGGATGTGCTGCCCTCGTGGCGGCAGGCACCACTGTCGCAGCGGTGTCCATCCTGCTTGTCGCCCTCTTTCCGGCAAGCTCCTTGGTGCAGACCCTCGTTACCCTTATCCTGGGCATCTTCTTCGTGCTGCTGCTCATGTTTCCCGTCATCCTCGTCGTGACGCTCATCGCGACGGGCGTACGCCTCATCCGGCGCGAGGGGAGAAGCCTCCACAACATGCTCTCGCTCGGGCTCGGGTGTGCAATGGTCGCCTATGTGGTCATCTGGCCGGTGATCAGAAGCATGCTCGGCGACATTCCGGTAGTGGGACTTGTCTTCGATTTCCTCTTCGGCTTCATCGCAATTCTTCTGGGCATCTTCGGCACGGCGTTCGCGTTCTATACCGTGGCAGGCATCGTCGTGCAGTGGCCGCACAGGCACCGCAGCTACGATGCAGTCGTCGTCCTCGGCGCTGGCCTCATGAAGGATGGCACGGTGACGCCGCTTCTCGCGAACCGGGTGAAGCGCGGCATAGAGGCATGGCGGGAGCATCCCGAAGCGAAGCTCATCATGTCAGGAGGGCAGGGTGCCGACGAGTTCCAGCCCGAGTCCCATGCAATGCGTGCCTTCGCGCTTTCCCAAGGCGTGCCAGAAGAGGCCATCCTCGTCGAGGACCGCTCTGCCAACACGCGCGAGAACCTCACGTTCACAGAGGCGCTCCGCGAGAAGGAGCAGCTCACCTCGAAGGGACGTCTCCTTGTCGTCTCTGATGACTACCATGTGCTCCGTGCGCTCCTGATCACCCGCACGCTCGGTATCGCTGCTGATGGTGTTGGCTCGAAGGTGCGCCTCTACTTTGCGCTCAATGCGCTTGTGCGCGAGTGGGTGGCCTATGTCGATCTGAAGCGCACCTTCTTCATGAAGCTTGCAGGCACCCTGCTTGTCGTCTATGCTGCGCTCTATATCCTGACAACGATTGCATAGAGGCGTGTGTCAGCGGTGCTCCATGCCCTCCTTATGGAGGCCGCTGCAGCATGCCGATTTATTGATGACATATGTATATGCGCAGCACTGCACCTATATTACATATCATGAATGAAATCAAAGCTTTCAGCTAGCCAAGATATTTATCGTGCTTTTCCGCTGCCGGAGCGGGGGAGTATCTCTTCCAAGCGGCTTTTCAGGCGGCATCCGTATCCTCTCTTTCCAAGCTCATGACCTGCGGCCACGAGGAAAGAGGGGAATATGGAAACCATGCAGATCCGCACTGTGCAGTTCGTATTCAAGAGGTGCGAAGCGAAGTATCTTCTGGACCAAGGACAGAGGGAGCGTCTTTCGGCGCTGATGGAGCGTTACATGGTTCCCGATGAGTATGGCGCCTCGACGATCCGCAGCCTCTATCTCGATACGCCGACGCTCCTGTTCGCAAGACGCTCTGCCGCCCATCCGCTCTACAAGGAGAAGCTCCGCATCAGGAGCTATGCGCCAAGCACGCCGGACGACGAGGTCTTCCTCGAGCTCAAGAAGAAGCATGACGGGATCGTCTACAAGAGAAGATGTCGGATGGTTCTGCGCGACGCCCTTGCACTCTGTGCCGGAAGACGGGTGCCGAAAAATCAGATCCAGGAAGAGATTGCCTACACGGCAATGCGCGAAGGCGGCGTGGCCCCTTCTGCCTTCATAGGCTATGAGCGGGAAGCCTTCTTCGGCAGAGATGACCGCGACCTCAGGCTTACGCTCGACTGCCATGTGAGGGCACGCTGGAGCTCGCTCGACCTCGTCTCGTCAGCAGGGGAGGAGCTCCTGGATTCCGGATGCTCGCTTCTCGAGATCAAGTCACCGAAGGCCATGCCGCTCTGGCTCGTCGAGTTCCTCTCGGAGGAGGAGCTCAGAAAGACATCGTTCTCGAAATATGGCCAGGCCTGCCTGAGGCATCTTTCCGGCAAGGAGGCAGGCGAGCTCCTCGTCTTCCCTTCAGTGCGAAAGCCGGAGCATCTTCGTCTCGTCCAGAACAAGGAGGTCTGCCATGCTTGATTCGCTGTTTGCATCCACGACGACCAATGAGATCTCGGTCCTGCCGCTTCTGGCCTGCATGCTGGCAAGCCTTGTCTGCGGCGCCATGCTGGCGCTTGCCTATGGCTTCAAGGCCAGGCATACGAGCTCGTTTCTGGCGGCCCTTGTTGTCCTTCCCGCTATCGTCTGCGTTGTGATAGCGCTTGTGAATGGCAACGTCGGTGCTGGCGTTGCGGTGGCAGGTGCCTTCAGCCTCGTGCGCTTCAGGAGCGCTCCTGGTTCCGGCAGGGACATCGCCTTTGTCTTTCTTGCTATGGCAGCAGGACTTGTTGCCGGCATGGGATACCCCCTGCTTGCAGGGCTTGTCACCTTGCTCCTCTGTGCCGTCTTCGTGGGGCTCCAGACGCTTGCCTCTACGCGCGGCGACGGCAAGGCTCGCCTGCTCCATATCACGGTGCCCGAAGACCTCGACTACATGGGTGCCTTCGAGGAAGTGCTTGCAAAGCTCTGCGCACGCTCCGAGCTCCTCTCTGTCAAGACGACGAACATGGGAAGCCTCGTGAAGCTCGCCTTCGACGTGACGCTGAAGGAAGGCGTGACAGAGAAGCAGCTGATCGACGCAATCCGTGTCAGGAACGGCAATCTGGAAGTCTCGCTTTCGCATCATGAGGAGGGAATCTATGAACTCTGAGAAGCCTGGGAAGAAGATTATCTCTGTCCGCTACCGCACGCGTGCACGCTCTGCCCTCGTGGCGGGACTCTCGCTCGTGACAGCGCTTTCGCTCCTTGCGGGATGCTCCGCGACATCTGCATCCACCTCGTCCGTCTTCTCGTCGGCACAGACATCCACAGCATCCGATACCTCCTCCTCGGGAGATCCGGTCACGCTTGTCACGGCAGAAGATGCCTTCTCCGACCGCGACTTCGATGCTTCGTATGATGCATCGTCTGCAACGGCGATTGTGCTCTCTGACACAGGTTCTGAAGCCTTAGGCTCAGGCGTCACGGTCTCGGGCTCGACTGTCACGATCACGGAAGCGGGCGTCTACATAGTCACGGGCTCGCTCTCTGATGGCCAGATCGTCGTCGATGCAGCAGATGATGCAAAGGTCCAGATCGTTCTTGCGGGCGCCTCGGTAGAGCATGCAGACGGCGCAGCGCTTCTCGTGAAGTCGGCAGACAAGGTGTTCCTGACGCTCGCCGATGGCACCGAGAGCTCGCTTTCCACGACGGGTGCCTTCACGGACGAAAGCGAGGACGAGAACGTCGATGGCTGCATCTTCTCGAAGGCTGACCTCACGATCCAAGGCACAGGCTCGCTCTCCGTCAGCTGCGCAGAAGGGCATGGCATCGTATCGAAGGACGAGCTCACGATCACGGGCGGAGAGATCTCGGTTGTGGCCTCAGGACATGCGCTCCAGGCCAAGGACTCTCTCGCTATCGGCGGCGGCACGCTCACGCTTGTGGCAGGCACCGATGCCCTGCATTGCGAAAACGACGAGGACACCGAAGCTGGCTGGATCTATATCTCAGACGGCACGATCACGGCTACGGCAGCATCGGATGGTGCTGATGCTGGGAACTTCCTCGAGATCGACGGAGGAGAGATCGAGATTTCTGCTGGTGATGATGGCCTCCACGCCGAGTATGGCGCTGTCGTGAATGGCGGCACGATCTCGGTGGCCAAGAGCTACGAGGCGCTTGAAGGCTCCTATGTCGCTGTCACCGGAGGCACGCTCTCGCTCGTCTCGTCGGATGACGGAATAAATGGCGCCGGAGACCCGACGGAAGAATCGCAAGAGGATGCTTTCGGCGGCGGGGGCATGCCTTCCACGCAGGGGCAGAATGGCACTTCCGGCACCATGCCATCAGCCCAGGACAGCCAGAGCATGCAGGGCGCTTCTGGCAGCCAGGATGCCCAGGACAGCCAGGGCAAGCAGGTCGCGCAAGGCATGGGAGGTGGCGGCATGGAGGCCGACGATACGGCCTCTGTCACGATATCGGGCGGCACGATCGAGATCTGCGCTGGAGGCGATGGCATAGACTCGAACGGCGACCTCACGATCTCAGGCGGCACGGTCCTTGTGAGCGGACCTGAGAGCGGCGGCAATGGCTCGCTCGACTACGGAGGCACCGGCACGATCTCGGGCGGCACCCTCATCTGCGCAGGGGCTTCCGGCATGGCGCAGACGCTTACGGCTTCGGGCAGCCAGGGTGTCCTGATGGTCTCGCTCTCCGGCTCTGCCGGCGACACGATCGAGATATTGGATAGCACAGGCACGGTGCTTGCCTCCATGAAGACAGGCACGTCGTATGAGTGCCTCGTTGCGAGCACGGCGGGCATGGTGGAAGACGGCACGTATACCGTGACGAACGGGTCCGACTCCGTCGAGGTCACGCTCGAGGGCCTGAGCTATTCCTCGTCCGGCACGTCTGGCATGGCAGGCGCGGGACAGGGCGGAAGCGCTCCTTCCGGCATGGGCTCTGGCATGGGCGGACCGGGTGCGGATGGCAGCCTGAGCACGCAGAGCGCAGATGCCTCCTCATCGAGCTCATCCGAGCTCAAGGCTTGAGAGGAAGCATCTTCCTGAAGATTGAGGCCAGCTCCGGTGCATCCGGGGCTGGCCCTGCTGCATGGGAAGGCGCCCCTGCCAGAAGGTGAACAGGGGCGCCGCGAAGGGAGAGAGCTCTTTTTCTAGAGATCGAGCGCCTCGAGCTCTGCTGCGGTCGTCTCGACGAGCTTCTCGATCTTCTTTGCATTGGGGCCGAAGATGGAGCCGATCGAGAATACGTCGTCCGTGACCGCGTCGAGCGCGGCATTGATGACCTGGTCGGTGACGCCGACAATCTGGTTCTTCTGGATGATGATCTTGTTCTTGCCCTGGAGCATGACCCAGATCTGGTTCTGGCGGTCGAGAGGCGGGAACACGATCACATCGGCAAAGCCGTTCTTCACGAGCTCGGGCTTGCCTGCGGTGAAGCTCTCGTCCTTGATGCGGTCGAAGAGCGCTTTCTGGTTGTCGAAGCTCTGCTTCGTCTTGACGGTCTTGAGCTTGAAGCCGAATGCCATGTCTTTCTCCTGCCTGGTTGGGGTCGGGCAGCATGTCTGCCCCATGGGCAGCAGTATGGCCTGCCTTCAGCTCCAGCACCTCATTCCAAAGTATGAGAGGGGAGGATGGGGGATGGTATGAGGTCGGGAGGGATGGCCCCATCAGACGGCTTTGGCAAGGATCGTGAAGCGGTTCTTGCGGAAGCTGATGTAGCCCTCGTTCTGCATCCGGCTGAGCTCCTTCGAGAGCGCCGTGCGCTCGACATTCAGATAGTCGGCAAGCTGCTGGCGGTTGAAGGGAATCTCGAACGTGTCGGCCTTGTGCTTGATGGCCTCGGCATTGAGGTATGCCATGACCTTCTCGCGGACGCTCTTCGAGGCGATGAGGAAGCTCCGGCGCGAGAGCATGAGGTTCTTGCGGGACGCAGTCATGAGAAGGCTCGTGGCAAGCTGGATGGCCCAGGGCTTCTGCGCTGCGAGGTAGCGCGGCATGAGCGATATCCTGATGAACAGAATGCGGCAGGCCTCATGGGCGCGCACATCGACGAGCAGCGGTTCTGCTGGCAGGAGCGCATAGGTCTCGGCGAAGACCTCGCCGGCACCGGCAAAGCCGAGGATCGTGCGCGTGCCCCAGACATCGTTGCTCTCGATCGTCACGGAGCCGGAAAGGACGATGCCCAGAGAGTGCGTGAGAGACCCTGCCCTCAGGATGAGCTCGTCTCTCTGGTAGCGCTCCTCGTGTGCATGGAGCTCCTTTGCCATCTCTTCGAGGCCTTGGGCATCCATGCCCCTGAAGAGAGGGATGTCTGCGAGGGTAGCCAGATCCATTGCGTTCCCCTTATCGAAAAAATATCAAAATGTGGTCCTGGCAACATACACTAGCGCAGAAGCGACCAACAATGAAGAAGAAATGACACCGATGAGACAACATATTCGGTGGACGGAGAGGCCTGCAGGCTCATATGCCTGCAGGAACAGAAAGGACCGATGCATGGATACGCCGATGTTCTGCTTCCAGTGCCAGGAGACTGCCGGCTGCAAGGGCTGCACGCTTTCGGGCGTCTGCGGCAAGACCCCTGATGTGGCAGCGATGCAGGACCTGCTCATCTACGTGACGAAGGGCATTTCCCAGGTTGCTTCGGCGCTCCGTGCCGAGGGCAAGGAAGTCACGAAGGACACGAACCACCTCGTGACGACGAACCTCTTCACGACAATCACGAACGCCAACTTCGACAAGGAAGCCATCGTGAAGCGCATCGAGGACACGCTTGCTGCAAAGAAGCAGCTCCTCGGCGAGCTTTCCTCCACGGAGAACCTGCCTGAGGCAGCGCTCTGGGAGGGCACGCGCGACACCTTCGAGGAGAAGGCACGCACGGTCGGCGTCCTTGCCACGGAGAACGAGGATATCCGTTCCCTCCGCGAGCTCATCACCTACGGCCTCAAGGGCCTCGCTGCCTACTCGAAGCATGCCAACGTGCTCGGCCGCGATGCAGACGAGATCGACGCCTTCATCCAGCAGGCGCTTGCCAAGGTCACGGACGACAGCCTCACGGTCGACGATCTCGTGGCGCTGACGCTCGAGACCGGCTCCTTCGGCGTCAAGGGCATGGCACTGCTCGATGCTGCCAACACCGAGACGTATGGCAACCCGGAGGTGACCGAGGTCGAGATCGGCGTCCGCAAGAACCCCGCCATCCTGATCTCCGGCCATGACCTGAAGGACCTCGAGATGCTGCTCGAGCAGACGGCCGGCACCGGCGTCGACGTCTACACGCACTCCGAGATGCTTCCTGCCCATTACTATCCTGCCTTCAAGAAGTACCCCCACTTCGCGGGCAACTACGGCAACGCCTGGTGGCAGCAGAAGACGGAGTTCGAGAAGTTCAATGGTGCCATCCTCATGACGACGAACTGCATCGTGCCGCCGAAGGACAGCTACAAGAACCGCATGTGGACGACCGGCGCTGCAGGATACCCGGGCTGCGGCCACATCGAAGCAGACGAGAAAGGCTACAAGGACTTCACGCCGATCATCGAGCAGGCAAAGACGCTTCCTGCTCCGACCGAGCTCGAGACCGGCAAGATCGTCGGCGGCTTTGCGCATGAGCAGGTCTTCGCGCTTGCCGACAAGGTCGTTGCAGCCGTCAAGTCCGGCGCCATCCGCAAGTTCGTCGTTATGGCAGGCTGCGATGGCCGCCAGAAGACGAGGAGCTACTACACGGAGTTCGCAGAGAAGCTGCCGAAGGACGTCGTGATCCTTACCGCTGGCTGCGCGAAGTACCGCTACAACAAGCTCAACCTCGGCGATATCGACGGCATCCCCCGCGTGCTCGACGCTGGCCAGTGCAACGACTCCTACTCGCTTGCCCTCATTGCCCTGAAGCTCAAGGAGATCTTCGGCCTCGACGATATCAACGACCTGCCGCTTGTCTTCAACATCGCCTGGTATGAGCAGAAGGCCGTCATCGTCCTTCTTGCCCTCCTCTCCCTCGGCGTCAAGAACATCCACCTCGGACCTACGCTTCCGGCATTCCTCTCGCCGAACGTCACGAAGGTCCTTGTGGACAACTTCGGCATCGCCGGCATCACGACGGTCGACGAGGACCTCAAGCTCCTCATTGGCTAGGATCTGAAGTACAGACAGCTTGCAAGGGAGCTTCCGGCATCTGCCGGGGGCTCCCTTTTCGGGAAGGTGTGCCATGGATTTCGCAGATATCTTCGAAGCGATCAGGCAGGACGAGCAGAACGTGTCCTATACGGAGCACGGCATCGATCCGCTCTATACTGCCTCTGCCACTTCCCGTGTCGTTATCATCGGCCAGGCGCCGGGACGTATCGCAGAGGCGACGCACATTCCCTGGAACGACAAGAGCGGCGAGCGGCTCAGAGCCTGGCTCGGCATGGACCCTGCTGTCTTCTACGACCCTGCGAAGGTCGCGATCCTTCCTATGGACTTCTACTTCCCGGGCAAGGGGAAGTCGGGAGACCTGCCGCCGCGAGCAGGCTTTGCCGAGAAGTGGCATCCGCTCCTGCTCTCCCAGATGTCAGAGGTCAGGCTCCTCGTGCTCGTCGGCACCTATGCCGTGCACCACTATCTCGAGCTTCCGCAGAAGGAGAAGCTCACGGACATCGTACGCAGCTATGAGGAATACCTTCCCAAGAGCTTCCCGCTCGTCCATCCCTCGCCCCGGAACCAGATATGGATGAAGAAGAATCCCTGGTTCGAGACGGACGTCGTGCCTGCGCTTCAGGACGAAGTGGCACGAGCGCTTTCCTGACATAGCAGATCCTTATTGCAGAGAGTGCACAATAGGCATTTCACATCGTAGCTTTCCGCCCCTATCCTTGAATCAGCAAGAGAGAGGAAAGGAGCGGCAATGGATGCGTATACAGCGGTCGGCCTCGAAGATGCCGGGCTCACCGAAGCGGACGTCGAGACCTTCACGGGCCTTTCTGGCACGGCTGCTCAGATTGCATTCCTGAGCCGTTGCCGGAACCGGCGGCTCGAGAGCCTTCACGCCGAACAGGCAAAGCTCGAGCATCTGGATTATCTGATCTACATGCTCAGGAAGTCTGAAAACGCATGAGGTTTCCTGCGCAGCGCAGGATGAGGAAAGGGATTGCGATGAAGCAGACAGCAGGACGCGACCAGCTTGGGAGCTTCGCTCCGGAATTCGCCCATCTGAACGACGACATCCTCTTCGGGGAGGTGTGGGACCAGGAGGCGCTGTCCACGAAGTCGAAGTGCATGCTCACGGTCACGACCCTCATGGCACAGGGCATCACGGACTCCTCCCTGCTCTACCATCTCCAGAACGCGAAGAAGCACGGCGTGACCCGTGCCGAGATTGCTGCCCTCATCACCCATGTCACAATGTATGCCGGCTGGCCGAAGGGCTGGGCTGTCTTCAACCTCGCGAAGCAGGTGTGGACGGAGGATGAGGAAGGTGCGGTGACGTCCCCTGAAGGCCTTTCCGAGGACTTTCCGATGGGAGATCCGAACACTGCCTATGCGAAGTACTTCATCGGCAACAGCTATCTGGCACCGCTTGGAGACCCGCAGCTTTATGCCTGCAACGTGACGTTCGAGCCGGGCTGCCGCAACAACTGGCACGTGCACCACAAGGGTGGCCAGGTCCTCATCTGCATCGCAGGCGAGGGCTGGTACCAGGAGTGGGGCAAGCCGGCGCAGAAGCTCACGCCGGGCGATGTCGTGAGCATCGAGCCCGAGGTCAAGCACTGGCATGGAGCCACGAAGGATTCCTGGTTCCAGCACATCGCCCTTGTCGTGCCGGCAGAGGGGGCCTCGAACGAGTGGCTCGAGCCGGTCGAGGACACAGACTATCTGGCACTTGCCTAGATGCAGAGACAGAGCCTGGAAGCATCGCTGCCTCCAGGCTCTCTTCATATCTGGATATAAAAACCGGCAGAAATTTGTTGCGCAACTTATTGGGCGATGGGAGGTCTATGCTCTGGGGAGCGGACAGAGGAAGGGCTGTCCGCTCATCTGTCAAAGACAGCCGGGCAGAGAGCCTCTGCCCGGCAGAAGGCAAGAACGGGAAGAGAGCGCCTTCTGCCTCTCTTCCCGTTCTCTTTTTGCATCTCTTCTGCTTGGAGCGATCAGATGCAGAAGCCTGGCAGGACGCATGAGGTGTACTCGTCGCCTGTTGCCACGGTCGCGAAGTCGAAGACATCGCCATTCGGGCCGACGCGGTTGAACCAGGTCTCTCCGCCATCCTCCGAGCAGTCGGGGCTCGGCGAGCGCGTCCACCAGTAGCAGTCCTTGCCCTGCCACTTCCGCTGTGTCGCTTCGTTGAGGCGTGCCGTGATGCTCACGCTCTGGTCCTTCCAGTACTCGTACTGCGTGCCTTCGGCATTCACGATGTCGGCCAGATAGCCATAGCCGGATGCGAATGTCTCGGCCTTGCGCGTGCCGCCGAGCTCTGCCATCGAGAAGAGCCAGATGCTATCTGTGGTAGTCGTGACAGAGTCGGCCGTGCGCGTGGAGCCGGCATTGTTTGTGAGCTTCACGGCAGGGACGATGATGCTGGCAAGCTCGTCAGGCATGCTTGCCATGAAATCGTCTGCGAGCCAGCTCCTCATGCTGCATTGCTCCCAGCCGCCTTCAGGCATGGACGCGTCTGCCATCGCGCGGGCTGCAATCGGGTCCGTGAAGGCAAACGTGAGGCCGGCCTTGCCGCCGTCTTCCGTATCGTCGTGCCAGTAGCCAACGACCTGGACCGAAGCTGTCGTGCCGTCTGCGAGTGCGATGCTCTTCGTGAGGCCATCTGCGACAGAGCCGTCCTCATCGGCGATTCCCTTGTCATGCGCAATCGATGCGGCTTCGTCCAGGCTTGCCGCTCCGGCGATGGCAGAGGCAATGTCTGAGATCTCGCTCCAGCTCTTCTCGCCGAAGCTCTTCGGCCGCAGTGCCTCATAGGCACCGAATCCAGCCACGGCAGCAGCTGCGACAACGCCGGCACCGATGAGAAAGCTTCTTCTTGTAAGGGCCGGATGCCGCTTGGCAGGCTCTGCTGCAGCGGGGTTCCCGAGCGTCTCTGTCTGGATCTTCTGGAAGCGTCTCGGCGTCTCCTGATGCTCTGAGGTCCAGAGACGTGTGCCGCTTCTGCGCGACGGGATCTCCTCATGGCGGAGGGCAGAGGTCCTGCCGGTCGTCTCCTTCTGCCAGGCGGCAATCTCGCGGAAGAGGATGCGGGCATTCGGGCGCTCTGCCTGCGGGACCTTGATGCATGCCATGATTGCGTCCGTGAGGCCGCGGTCCTTCGGCGTGCGGGGCTCGAGAGGATGGGGCTCTGACTGCGTCTTCAGGAGGTAGGCATCTTCGCCGGGATGGTCGGCAAGGCGGAACGGTGTCTGTCCGGCGTACAGCTCATAGAGGACGCTTGCCAGCGCATAGATATCGATCGAAGGGGAGCGCCTGGCTAGGATCTGGCTCCTGTCGTTCAGGGCCAGCATCTCGGGCGGGGCATACTCCGGCGTTGCGGCACGCCAGACGTCCATCGTCGTCGTGAAGCTTGCATCATCCTTGCGCATGAAGATGGAGCTGCCGAGGTCGATGAGGCAGGTTTCGGGATCGCTGCCGTCCTTGAAGGGCGTGCTCTCGTCCGTGCGGATCATGATGTTCCGGGGCGAGATGTCGCGGTGCACGAACGTGCCCTCGAGGTATTCGGTCGAGATGAGCGTCTGGAGAACGGAAAGGGCGATGGCGGCAACGGCGGTACCAGGTGCCCCGCCATCCTTCTCGCGGGGGATGAGGCCGCTTGCGGATGCCTCCCTGAGCGTCTGGCCCTCTATCCATTCCATGAGGATGCCGGGATCGCCCTCATGCGTTACGCCGTAGCCGAAGACATCGGGGAATCCCTTGAGCTGCGAGACGGCAAGCTGGTTTCGGTACTCCTCGAAGAGCGCTGCCTCGCGGCCGCGCCGTGCGAACGGGTCTGCATCCTGCGGGACCGGACGGAGACGCTTCAGGGCAAACGAGGTCCCCTCCGTGTTCTGCACATGGAGCAGCTGCGCATCGCTCAGGCGCGTGCTCTGGGCATGCTCGTCCTCATGTTCCACCAGAAGCGTCATATACCGGCGCCTTGTCGCGCCCTCATCGGTAGGGCTCACGGCAAACGAGGTATCGAACTGCTCGAACTCGATGACCTCGAGTCCGCCCGTGCCGGCCTTATCGTTCATTTCCTGCATCATGCACCTTCCGCGTATCCTGCCCGGATCCTGCAATGCGTATCACCATGAACTGCGTCGTCGTGCCGAGACAGAGCGTGTCGCTCATCGAGAGCTCGACGGGACCATAGTCCTTCCCGGGCTCGCGCTCCGCTCGTGGAGGCTCGACGATATAGGTCTTCCTGCTGTCGCCCGAAATCAGGGTCGTGCCGTTCGTGGAGCCCAGGCCCTTCACCCACCAGGTCCCGTTCTCGCGCCAGATTCGCAGGTGGTTCCTCGACACGTCGAACCCTACGTTCGTTATTGCGCGCGGGCCTGTGGCCAGAGCGCCGATGATCGTGCCGGCTGGATCTGTCGAGAGCTCTTCGACCGGAAGCTGCGCATCGCCGTTCACGATGCGCATGAGGCCCAGCCGCACATCGGTCTCTGTCGAGCTCGCCGCCTTCGGGAAGTCGGGGCCGATATTGGTCTCGGTTGTCCGTATCGTGAGCTCGAGCACGTTCCTCGCATAGTCCTGGACGATTGCGATGGCGGAAGCGGGCTTGCCGAGGCAGCCGCAGATGATGAAGAGCATGAGGCAGAGCTGGGCCTTCGCATTGTCCGAGAGCTGGTCTGCGTAGGCAATCTTCGAGAGCGCATTCGCGTAGAGATTGCCATCTTCTCCGGCAGCGGCAAGCGACTGGCGCATCGCTTCGGCAGCAGGTCCTGCGTAGTGCTCATGGAGCTCCTGGTAGGAGCTTTCTCCTCCGCCAAGGTGCGTGAGGATGGCAGTCTCGATCGTCTGCGTCGAGCGGGTGAAATCGGCGAAATCCTCTGCCTGGTACTTTCCTGGCTCTGCATGCACGATGTCGCGCGACAGGAACGTCCTGTCGTTCATAGCACGGGAGCGCAGAGGAAGTTCCTTCGAGTGGAAGTTCGGGCTCAGAAGCACGAGTGCCGCATCACGGTTCGATATGCGGCCGAACGCCTTGAGATCTGCATAGAGTGTGTAGCTGGGCAGGTCCATGGCGGGCATCGGTCTTTCATCCGTATTCTTGCAGGGCAGCTTCAGAGACGAAGCATAGCCAAGGATAGCGCATGCCATGCGCCGCGTCCTTCAGGCAACCGAATGGCAACGCCACGTTCAGACAACTTTACATATCTGCCTGAACGGTGCTGGGATCGAGAAACTTCCTCAGGATTTGTCTGCGACGCGGCGCATCTCGTCGAGGAAGGCCTCTCCCGGCTTCGAGAGCAGGCGGAACTTCTTCCAGATCAGGTAGGCGCCAGCCGTGAGGGCAGGCTCCAGGGGCACAAATGCCAGATCGTCAGGACAGACGCCTTCGATCGAGAGCGCCAGGGCAAGGCCCCCGCGCACAAGCAGGAGCGCATTGCCGATCATATCGTGGCGGCCGACGATGTTGTAGCTTCCCTCGTGGAGCGCGCCCCCGGACCAAGCATCGAGATCGAAGCTCTCATGCGCTGTGCGGGACGAGACCATAAGGTCGAGGCCTTCGAAATCCTCGGGATGGATGCCTGCCTTCTGGGCCAGCGGATGGCCAGGCGGGACGATGAGGCCGACCCGCTCTTCGAGCGGCAGCTTCAGATGGTCGTACTTCTCCACCTTGAACGGCTCGAGCACGACCGCGAAGTCTACGACGCCCCGCTCGAGGCGTTCCTCGATCGCATCGGCATTGCCGGTCGAGAGCTCTATCTGGACCTTCGGATGGAGCGTACGGACTCTGCGGAATGCCTCGACGACCGATGTCATGGCGCGAGTCTCGGCAGCGCCGATGCGGACTGTGCCCTGGAGCTCGGCTCCCGGCCCTACTTCAGACTCGGTCTGCTCGACAAGCGCCAGGATCTCCTCTGCGCGTTGGCGGAGCCTCATGCCATCCTCTGTGAGCGTCGTTGCACGGTTCGTGCGTACGAAGAGCGTGCATCCGAGTTCGGCCTCGAGCTCTGCAATCTGGCGTGAGAGCGTCGGCTGCGTCACGTGCAGGACGTTGGCTGCCTCCGTCATGTTCTCTTCGCGTGCGACCGCGAGAAAGTATCTGAGGGTCCTTATCTCCATAGCATGGCTCCATATCAAAACGTACGTTAACGGACTGTTTTACCAGCTCAAACACATTATCTGCCAGAGATGGGACACATCAATCCGAAACAGCAGATAACACTCCGGCTGGGATTATTCTTCCATGGGTTCTTCCATGCAATGATAAGAGATGAAACTAGGCGTATATATCGCTGCGGGAGAAGGCGTGAAGCTCGGCAGGCAAGAGAAGCTTCAAGGATACCTTGCCTCGGAGCTATAAAGGATAGCATCTAGATTCATTGCAGGCAGCCCATCAGCACTCTGCTCGTATCGCGGCAAGCATGTCTTCGGCTATCTTGCATGATTTGCCGGTCCCACCTTTTGCTATGGCCTCAGCTCCTTCGCGGAGAGTGGCGCTGGTTTCATCGTTCGGAATTGCGCTGACAGAATTGGATGTGCTGCTGCAGGCCTGCTTCATCTGTTTCGGAAGGTTCGTTTTGCTGGGGCATTGACTGCCATCACATCGCTCAGCTTTTTTCTTGGGCATCCTGCTCGACGTCTGTCTCCCGATGCGCCTTCTCCCAGAGCTGCCGCCCCTCTTCTGGAAGGCCTTCCGGGCCCGCTTCCATGAAGCTCTCGCTGCCTGTCTCCGCTGCGGTGCGGTAGTACCAGAGCTTCCAGGAGATCATTGCGCGCGTGCACTCGAGCTCGGCAATCTTCTCGTCCACCTTCTTCTGCTGCTCTTCGAAGAGATGCAGACGGTCATGATAGGTATCAGGTCCTTTCTGGCACCATTCCATGAACTGTCTGATATCGCGGATCTCGAGTCCTGAGCGCTTGAGGCACTCAATCATCCTGAGGGATTCGAGCTGCTCTTCGCCGAAGCGGCGAGTGCCTGAGGTGCGCTCGAGGCCAGGGATGAGCCCCATCTTGTCGTAATAGCGGATTGTCGAGATGGGAAGGCCGAACATCGCCGATACCTGGCCAATCGTATACATGCGTATCTCCCAGAATATATCTTGACCTGAAGTTAGGTTTAGATATTACAACATAACGGTAAGACAAGAGGACAGATATGCTGTCCCGTTCGAGAAAGGCCTGCCGATGCTTGGAGATTTCACCTACCACAACCCCTGCTGCGTCCATTTCGGACCCCATGCCCTGGAAGAACTGCCGAAAGAGCTTGCGGCTTATGGACCTCGTGTCCTTCTGACGTATGGCGGAGGATCCGTCAAGAGGTCTGGCCTCTACCAGAAGATCGTGGATATGCTGCATGATGCCGGCAAGACTGTCTTCGAGGTCTCTGGCGTCATGTCCAA
The DNA here is from genome assembly GCA_051876355.1 of Atopobiaceae bacterium. Lineage (GTDB taxonomy): Bacteria > Actinomycetota > Coriobacteriia > Coriobacteriales > Atopobiaceae > Olsenella_L. The sequence goes on from JBJEHU010000038.1 coordinate 92,626, forward strand.
TCCGACCGCAGACAAGCTCCGTGAAGGATGCGCCGTGGCTCGGGAGAACGATGTCGACCTGATTCTCGCGGTCGGCGGCGGCTCTGTCATCGACTTCTCGAAGGGCGTGAGCGTGGGTGCCTGGACCGAGGGGGATCCCTGGGAGCACCTGTACCTCCACATGGAAGAGCCTGCCGGCAAGATCATTCCGGTCGGTGACATCCTCACGATGAGCGGAACCGGCAGCGAGATGAATGCAGGATCGGTCATCACGAACCACGAAGAGGGACTCAAGATCGGCCATGTCTTCGGCGCGGATGTGATTCCTCGCTTTGCGATCGTGAATCCCGAGCTCACCTTCACCGTGCCTGACTACCAGATGCGTGCCGGCATCTATGATGCCTTCAATCACATCTGCGAGCAGTACTTCTCGGGGACTGATGACAACACGAGCGATTACATCGCCGAAGGTCTCATGAAGAGCCTCGTGCATGCAAGCCGCATTGCTGTGAAGGATTCAGAGGACTATGAGGCACGCTCGAACATCAGCTGGGTCTGCACCTGGGCGCTCAATACGCTCATTGCCTGCGGGAAGTCGACGGACTGGGAAGTCCACATGCTCGGCCAGGCTATGGGCGCCGTCACGGACGCGACGCACGGAATGACATTGTCTGCCGTGAGCCTTCCGTACTACCGGCTCGTCCTGCCCTACGGCGTCGCGAAGTTCGCACGCTTTGCCCGCGAGGTCTGGGGCGTGGATGCAGAAGGGAGGAGCGAGCGCGAGCTAGCCGAGGCAGGACTCGAAGCGATGAGCGCCTGGATGGATGAAATCGGCGTCGTGAAGCATGCACGCGAGCTCGGTCTTACCGAAGAGCTGATTCCTGCTGCCGTGAAGGCCACCTTCATCCTCGATGGGGGATACCACAAGCTCACGGCTGAGGAGGTCGAAGAGATCTTCCGTGAGAGCCTGTAGGTCCTTCTGGTATGCGGTCAAAGCATAGCAAGCTTCCTCACCAGGCATTTCACATGGCCGGTTGAAGGACCTACGCTTGATGCAGGAAATAGGAGAAAGGATTCCTCATGGCAAAGGCATTGGTAGCATATTTCAGCGCATCAGGCACGACGAAGCGCGTGGCAGAGCGCCTCGCGAAGGCAGCAGGGGCCGACCTCTTCAGGATCGAGCCTGAGACACCTTATACGTCAGCAGACCTCAACTGGCGCGACCGCCAGTCACGCACGACGAAAGAGAAGAACGACCGCAGCATCCGTCCGGCCTTGAAGGGTGCGGTGCCCGATGTGTCCAGCTACGACGTCGTCTATGTGGGCTTTCCCATCTGGTGGTACACGGCACCGAACATCGTGAACACGTTCCTCGAGTCTGCCGATTTCTCGGGCAAGACGATTGTGCCGTTCGCGACGTCGGGCGGAAGCAATGCATCTGCTGCGTCGCGCGATCTGGCTCCCTCGGCTCCTGGTGCCAAGGTAGAGCCTGGCGTGCTTCTGAACGGCGCCTCGGATGCCCGCCTGGCGAAGCTTGCGCAGCAATACGCCTAATCGGGCGGAATGGATGCACGTCTGTCCCTATGATGGGGGCAATGGATTCCGGAAGGAAGAGGTGGGACATGGCAGCAAAGCCTCAGCCCGGTACGGGTGGCAACATCTACGTTCCCTACAAGGAGCGTCAGGGCAACGAGTCGATCGTCTACTTCACGCGCGACCTCTCTGCGGCAGGGCTTGCCCATGCCTACGAGCAGGTGAGGGGCAATATCCACGGGAAGGTGGGCCTCAAGCTCCACACCGGCGAGCAGCACGGCCCGAACATCCTTCCGAGGGAATGGGTCAAGGCTCTTCGCGAGAAGGAGCCCGAGCTCAGGGACTCCAATATCGTCGAGACGAACACGTACTACGAGGGCGACCGCTATACGACAGAGCAGCATCGCCATACGCTCGAGGTCAATGGCTGGACGTTCTGCCCTGTCGACATAATGGACGAGGATGGCATCGTTGACCTGCCTGTTGCGGGAGGCAAATGGTTCGATACGATCGGTGTCGGCGACCATATGCTGAGCTATGACTCGCTTGTCGTGCTCACGCATTTCAAGGGCCATGTGATGGGCGGTTTCGGCGGCTCGAACAAGAACATCGGCATCGGCTGCGCTGACGGACGGCGCGGCAAGGCGCAGATCCATACGACGCCGGGTTCTTCCAACATGTGGGACATCGCCGAAGAGGAGCTCATGGAGCGCATCAGCGAGTCTGCGAAGGCGACTGTGGACTTCTTCTCGTCCGAGGGGCGCGCGATCACATTCGTGAACGTGCTCAGGAACATGTCGGTCTCCTGCGACTGCGAAGGCGTCCATGCAGCACCGGTCGTGACGCCGAATGTCGGCATCCTTGCCTCGACCGATATGCTCGCCGTCGACCAGGCTTCCGTCGATATGGTCTTCGCGATGAAGCCGGAAGAGAACCACGACCTGACTGAGCGCATGCTTTCCCGCCATGGCATGAGGCAGCTCTCGTACATGAAGGAGCTTGGGCTAGGCAACGACCGCTATGTGCTGATCGACCTCGACCACGAGGGAAGGCGCATGAGCATCGAGGAAGCGGTCGCGAACCTCACGCCGTTTGAAGGCTAGTGGCATAGTCCATATAAGGGAAGAGCGGAAGGAGCGCCGATGCGGGCTCCTTCCGCTCTTTGCATCTTCAGGCTCTGCTGCCTCTTCAGCAGAAGCGGCCCTGCTTCCTTGCAGCGAGGAAGGCCTCAAAGTCCTCTTCCGTCTGGTCGGCATAGGCATGGGCAAACGTACAGAATGCCTCGTCCATTGCCGTGTCATCCCCGAAGTAGGAGGCAATCGCAAAGCGGTCGCCGGTCCTGGCATGTGCCCGGGCAAGCGTCCAGCCGCAGAGGGCCGAGAGATGCGTGAGACGGTGGGCATCGATCTTCGTGAGGTCGGGCGCGCCTTTGCCGTCCCAGAGCTGGCGCACATAGTAGTCATGCAGGCGCCCGTCCTCGCCGGGAAGCCTCGTCCAGCCGAGCAGCAGATCCGAGGAGACCTGGATGGCACGCTGGCCTTCGACGACACGCTGGCCCTGCTCGGCGTAGCCGCTCTTGCCGACATAGCGCTCAAGCACCGATGGCACGGCTTCCTTGATCTGGAGCACGAGGGGATCGTCGGCATCCGCCCCCTCGAAGACGCAGATCCAGGCCCTGAGGCCGACCGAGCCTACGCCTACGACCTTGCGGGCGATATCGACGCCGTGGTAGGAGTCGAGAAGTGCCCGCCTGTTTTCTGGCGGCGACGCGCGGTAGCCCTGCAGGATGAGCCGGATGAGCCGTGCTGTTGCATCCTCGTGGGCGAACTTCGCATCCTGGGCCAGCTCATGCATGAGGTGCTCGCCGAAGCTGCTCTCCTGAATCTTCTTCTGGGCCACATCGCGGACCGGGACGATGAGGGGAGGATCGCTCACGATTCTGAGCTTTCCGTCGACGACCTCTGTGAACTTCTGGATGGCCCGGGCGTTGTTCTTGCGCTCTGCCTTGCTGAGCGTCTTCTCGAATGCCTTGCGCTCCGACTTGCCGCCTACCTCGCCGGCAAGCGCTGCGAGCTGGTCTGCATTGGCCTGTGCGTACCAGACCTCGAGATTGCCCATCTCGGCGAACTGTCTCATTGACTGGTGGTAGCCATTCACGCAGGCATGCACGGCCTTCTCTGTCTTCTCTTTCGAGATGCCAAGCACGCGGGCGCAGACCTCGACCGATGCTGCCAGACGCTTCAGGTCCCACTCCCAGGGACCGCGGGCTGTTTCGTCGAAGTCGTTGAGGTCGAAGACGCGCTGTCGCTCCGGCGTCGAGAAGATGCCGAAGTTCGCGATGTGGGCATCGCCAGATGCCTGGACACGCAGAGGCGTCGTCGGCGTCGTGGCAAGGTCTCCTGCCATTGGCAGCGCGCATCCCCGATAGAACGCGAAGGGATTCTCTGCCATGCGCTCATAGCGGATCGGCAGGAGTTCGGAAACGCGGTCCTTTGCCTGACTCTCGAGGAGCTCGAGCGGATCGGGACGTCCAGTCTTCGGTGGCCACATCGCCTGTGCCTCTGCCGGCACCTCTTCGCGGAGCTTTGCTCCGTAGATCCTCGATTCGTCCGGTGTGCGCCTCTCCTGTTCCGCGAAGGCAGCGGACAGGAGCGATGAGATCGTATGCGCTGCAGCACCTGCCAGCGTATTTCTGCCTGTGCTCGCCTCTGCTGGGTCTTCTGCCATGCGTCCCCGCTTTCCTCTGGCATCCTCTGGCACTCAGAACTCTACTCCTCATGAGGCGGAGGCTGCTTCGGAGAATGGTTTCCACATGATGGCGGGAGGGCAGGTTCTGCGGCGAGAGGGCTATGGTAGAGCGGGCAACGAGAAGGAGGGTGCGATGGATCTGGTGCGCGATGAGGTGGCAGGGCTTCTGGGAAAGCTGAGCATGGCAAAAGGGCCGTCGGGCTTCGAGGACGAGACGGTAGCCGTTGTGCGCGAGTTCTGCTCCGGCTGGGCAGACGTGAAGACGAACTCTTTGATGGATGCCTTGATCTATCCCAAGAATTTCACAGGAATGAAGCCAGTGCTCATGCTCGATGCCCATGGGGACGAGGTCGGTGGCATGGTCCGCTCGATTCGCTCGAACGGCACCATGAGCTTCGTCGAGCTCGGACGCTTCTCGCCCCATGTGCTGGCGGGGCAGGACGTCTTTGTCCGCACGACGGAAGGTTCCTGGGTCCGTGCCGTCATCGGCGTGAAGCCACCCCATTTCATGAGCGAGGCGGAGAAGGCGGCAGGCACCGAGGAGCTCATCCTCGACTGTGGCGCCACCTCGAAGGAGGAGGCAATCGAGCGCTTCCATATGGGCATGGGCGAGCCCATCGTGCCGGCAACGCAGTTTGAATACGATGGGGAGCATGGGATTGCATTTGGCAAGGCATTCGACTGCCGTGCCGGCGTCACGGCGCTTCTCCTGGCGCTCAGGGAGCTTTCTGGGAAGGACCTGCCTTTCGATGTCGTGGCTTCCATCTCCTCGATGGAGGAAGTAGGGGAGCGCGGTGTCGCGGCTGCTGTCAGGACTTTCCAGCCGAAGCTTGCCTTCATGTTCGAGGGCTGCCCGGCAGATGATACGTTCCAGCAGCCAGACGATATCCAGACAGCGCTCCATAAAGGCCCGATGTTTCGCTATTTCGACTGCTGCATGATCACGAACCCGCGCTACCAGCGCTTCGTGCTTGCCACGGCGAAGAGGCAGGGCCTCAGAGTGCAGACAAGCGTGCGCGAAGGCGGCGGCACCGATGGAGGACCGGCCCACATGCTCGACGTGCCAAGCGTTGTCGCAGGCGTGCCCTGCCGCTATGTCCATGCAGGATGCGCAATCTGCGCTGTGGATGATATCGAGGAAGCGGCGAAGGTCTGCGTAGCTGTGGCAGAGACGCTCACGCCTGAGGCTGCTGATCGCTTCTAGATATGAAAGGAGAGGCAGAGCCTGAGCCCTGCCTCCTCAAGAGTTCTTCGCTATGCGTTTGGGATCTATGCAGTCTGAGCCAGCGCCTCTTCGACAGCTGCTGCAACAGCTGCACGGCAGCGTCCGCAGCGGGTGCCGGCGCCGGTTGCGCGCTCGACATCCTCAAGGCTTCTCGCGCCTGCCTCGACGGCCTGGAAGATCTCATCCTTTGTCGTTCCCATGCAGGGACAGATGAGGCCTTCCTCCTCGGCGCTGTAGCCGCCTTCGTGGCGGTGTCCCTCGTGGCGATGGCTGCTGTCAGCACCTTCTTCTCCGTGGCGATGTCCGTGGTGCTCAGCCCCGTCCTCCCCATGGAAGCGTCCGTGCTCGCCGTGGTGATGGTGATGATGTCCATGGCCCTCTTCGCTGTCGCCGTGATGGTGGTGGCAGTGCTCATGTCTGCCTTCTGCATCTCCGTGATGGCAGTGCGTGTGCTCGTCGCCCTCTGCATCATCATGGCGATGGCAATGTTCAGGCTCGCCTTCCGCATCGTGGTGGCAGTGCTCGCCGCCTTCGCTGCCGTCACGATGGTGGCAGCAATGGCCGTCTGCACCCTCTTCTGCATGGTGGTGATGATGGTGCGGATGCCCGTCCTTGCCGTAATGTCTGTGGCCTTCGCCTTCATGGCCCCGTGCGTGCTGGTGTGCATCCTTGGCTTCGGGGGTGCTGGTAGCGGCATTCTCTGCAGTGAACGTATCGAGCTCTTCATTCGTCTTGTTCGTATCCATAGGGCGGATTCCTTTCTTTGAAGGCCGACCAACCGACCTCAATGAAATGAATTGTGCCGATTGGCCTATGCTGAAGTGGCAGCTGGATGCTGCAATGACGAAACTCCGGACAGGGAGAGGGCAGCGTAATGCTGGCAAATGACGCAGTTTCCAAGCGGCAGCCTGAGCATAGCGAGGAGTCGCTCGGGGAAAGGTGCGGCCCCTCTGAGGGAACCAGGGCAGCGCTGGCGGAGCTCGATGCAATGAAGGAACATCCGGAGCTCTACAGACGCTATTGCTCGTTCGAAGAGATGCTGCAAGACGTGCTTGCCGGCAAATGATGCCATCTAG
>JBJEHU010000039.1:0-28539 GCA_051876355.1 Atopobiaceae bacterium
AGTAGTCGACACGCTTGCCGAGGAGGTTCTGGCGGAAGCGGCCCTGCTTGCCCTTCAGGGACTCGGCGAGGGACTTGAGCGCACGTCCTCCTCTGCCCGTGACAGGACGGCCACGGCGGCCGTTGTCGAACAGGGCGTCCACGGCCTCCTGGAGCATGCGCTTCTCGTTGTTGACGATGATGTCCGGGGCATCGAGCGCAAGGAGCCTCTTCAGGCGGTTGTTGCGGTTGATGACACGGCGATAGAGATCGTTCAGGTCAGAGGCAGCGAAGCGTCCGCCGTCGAGCTGGACCATAGGACGAAGATCGGGCGGGATGACCGGGATGACGTCCAGGATCATGTCCGCAGGGTCGTTTCCGCCCTTGAGGAACGAGTCGACGATCTCGAGGCGCTTGACAGCCTTGTCGCGCTTCTGCTTCTGGGACTCCTCGTTCGCCACGATGGCGCGGAGCTCCTCGGCCTCCTTCTCGAGGTCGATGCCGCGAAGGAGCTCACGGATTGCCTCTGCGCCCATGCCACCCTTGAAGTAGATGGAGTAGTAGCGCTTCATCTCGGAGAACAGGGCCTCGTCGGCAATGAGCTGGCGCTTCTCGAGCTGCATGAACTGATCGAAGGCCTCCGTGCGGAGCTGCTTCTCCTCGGCATACTCTGCCTCGAGGTCGGCAACCTCAGCGCGGATCTCGTCGTCGGAGAGCGGCTCGACGCCGTCGAACTCCGAGCCCTCTTCCTGGTCTGCTGCCTGTGCGCGGACACGCTGGATCTGGTCGTCGCGCTCGGCATCGAGCTCTTCGAGGTCGGCAGCAAGCTCTTCCTTGAGGTCGGCTGCGTCAGCATCGCGGGCCTCCGTGTCCACATCGGTGATGATGTAGGACGCGAAGTACAGAACCTTCTCGAGGTCCTTGCTCTTGATGTCGAGAAGCCTCGACAGCGGGAACGTGGCCGGGCTCTTGAAGTACCAGATGTGGCTCACGGGAGCCGCGAGCTCGATGTGGCCCATGCGCTCGCGCCTCACCTTGGCGCTCGTCACCTCGACGCCGCAGCGTTCGCAGATGATGCCCTTGAAGCGGATGCCCTTGTACTTGCCGCAGGAGCACTCCCAGTCCTTGACAGGACCGAAGATCTTCTCGCAGAACAGGCCGTCCTTCTCAGGCTTCAGCGTGCGGTAGTTGATGGTCTCAGGCTTCTTGACTTCGCCGTGGGACCAGCTGCGGATGGTGTCTGCGGAAGCGAGGGAGATCTTGATTGCGTCGAAATCTGTGGTATCGAATTCTGCCACCGTTACTCCTTCTCGTTCAACGAATTGCCAATGAGGGCCTCATGGCCGGACTTGGCGGATCCGGAGATGCCACCGATGAGCTCGTCTGCATCTGCCTGGGCGAACACGTCTGCCGGGTTGGCGGCCTTTGCGGCTGCCGGTGCCTTGGCCTGCGCGTCGCGCTTCTTGTAGGAGATCGGCTCCATGTTGAGTGCGAGGGAGCGGACTTCCTTGACGAGGACCTTGAACGACTCCGGGATGCCAGCGGCCGGGACGTTCTCGCCCTTGACGATGGCCTCGTATGCCTTGACGCGGCCGTTCGTATCGTCGGACTTGATCGTCATCATCTCGTGCAGGACGGAGGCAGCACCGTATGCATACAGTGCCCAGACTTCCATCTCGCCGAAGCGCTGGCCGCCGAACTGCGCCTTGCCGCCGAGCGGCTGCTGGGTGACGAGCGAGTACGGGCCGGTTGCACGGGCGTGGATCTTGTCGTCGACCATGTGGCCGAGCTTCAGGATGTAGGAGACGCCGACCGTGATCGGGCTCTTGAACGGCTCGCCGGTGCGGCCGTCGTAGAGCGTGGTCTTGCCGCGCTCGTTGAGCTGCGGGACGAACTCGCTCATCATGTGCTCGCCGTAGTCGGCCTTCGCCTTGTTCATCATGTTGATGTTCGTGCGGCGGATGACCTCAGCGACCTCCTTGTCGGTGGCGCCGTCGAGAACCGGCGTTGCGACATAGGTCGGGCCCGGGACATAGCGGTCAGAGTCAGCGGATTCCTGATCCCAGCCGTGTGCTGCGCCCCAGCCGAGGTGGCACTCGAGGAGCTGGCCGACGTTCATACGGGACGGGACGCCGAGCGGGTCGAGCAGGACATCGATAGGCGTGCCGTCAGCCATGTACGGCATGTCCTCGATCGGCAGGACCTTGCAGACGACACCCTTGTTGCCGTGGCGGCCGGAGATCTTGTCGCCCTGCTGGATCTTGCGGCGCTGTGCGACGAAGACACGCACGAGCTCGTTGACTCCAGGCGGCAGGTCGTCGCCTGCTTCACGGCTGAAGCGCACCACGTCGACGACTCGTCCGTAGGCGCCGTGAGGCATCTTGAGCGACGTATCGCGCACGTCGTGTGCCTTGGCACCGAAGATGGCACGAAGGAGCCTCTCCTCGGCCGTGAGGGCCGTCTCGCCCTTCGGCGTGACCTTGCCGACCAGGATGTCTCCCGGGCCGACCTCAGCGCCGATGCGGATGATGCCATCCTCGTCGAGGTTGGCAAGCATGTCCTCGGACAGGTTCGGGATCTCGCGTGTGATCTCCTCGGGACCGAGCTTCGTATCGCGGGCATCGATCTCGTGGCGGGAGATGTTGACAGAGGTCAGGAGGTCCTGCTGGACGACACGGTCGGAGACGATGATGCCGTCCTCGTAGTTGTAGCCTTCCCACGGCATGTAGGCCACGGTGAGGTTCGTGCCGAGTGCAAGCTCGGACTCGTCGACGGAAGGACCGTCAGCAAGCGGCTCGCCCTCGATCACGTGGTCGCCCACATGGACGATAGGACGGTGGTTGATGCACGTGGACTGGTTCGAGCGCTGGTACTTCGGGAGGTCATAGCGCTCGTCGCCGTTTGCGGTCCTCACGACGATGTGCGCTGCGTCGACCTCGACGACATCTCCCTCATGCTCGGCGCAGATGAGCTCGCCGGAGTCGAGGGCAGCACGGAACTCCATGCCGGTGCCGACGAACGGTGCATGCGCACGAATCAGAGGCACAGCCTGGCGCTGCATGTTTGCACCCATGAGGGTACGCTTTGCGTCGTCGTGCTCGAGGAACGGAATGAGGTTTGCTGCGACGGAGAGCAGCTGGCGCGGGGACACGTCCATGTAGTCGACATCGGCGACGTCGACCTCGGCAGGAGCGCCGAAGGAACCATCGAAGTCGCGCGTACGGGCAACGACACGCTCAGGCTCGACAAGCTCGCCGGTCTTCGGGTCGGTGACGACGAAGCGGCGGGTCTTCGGGTCGTACGGCGTGTTGGCCGGTGCGATGTTGTGGTCTTCCTCTTCGTCTGCCGTCATCCAGTCGATATCGTCGGTGACCTTGCCATCGACGACGCGGCGGTACGGAGCCTCGATGAAGCCGTACTCGTTCACATGCGCATAGAGGGCAAGCGAGCCGATGAGGCCGATGTTCGGGCCTTCTGGCGTCTCGATCGGGCACATGCGGGAGTAGTGCGAGTTGTGGACGTCGCGGACGGCCGTCGGCACGTTCGTACGGCGGCTCGAGCCCGACTTGTGGCCTGCAAGGCCGCCAGGGCCAAGGGCCGACAGACGGCGCTTGTGCGTAAGGCCAGAGAGCGGGTTGTTCTGGTCCATGAACTGGGAGAGCTGCGAAGAGCCGTAGAACTCCTTGATGGCTGCCACGATCGGGCGGATGTTGATGAGGGACTGCGGCGTGATATCGTCAGCGTCCTGCGAAGCCATGCGCTCGCGCACGACACGCTCCATGCGGGAGAGGCCGATGCGGAACTGGTTCTGCACGAGCTCGCCCACCGTACGGATGCGGCGGTTGCCGAAATGGTCGATATCGTCCGTCTTCTTCGAAGGGTCGCCGGCGTGGAGTGCCAGGAGGTAGCGCAGTGCGCAGACGATGTCCTCGTTCGTGAGGACCGTCGAGGTGTTCTCTGCAGGATCCAGGCCGAGCTTCTTGTTCACCTTGTAGCGGCCGACGCGTGCGAGGTCGTAGCGCTGCGGGTTGAAGTAGAGGCCATTGAGGAGCGCCTTTGCCGAATCGACGGTAGGCGGCTCGCCCGGACGCTGGCGACGGTAGATCTCGATGAGGGCATCCTCGCGCGTCGTCGCGACATCGCGCTCGATCGTGGAGCGGATGATGTCGGAGTCGCCGAGAAGGTTGATGATCTCGTCGTCGGACTCTGCGATGCCGAGGGCACGGAGCAGGAGCGTCGCAGACTGGCGGCGCTTGCGGTCGATGGACACCACGAGCTGGCCGCGCTTGTCGACCTCGAACTCGAGCCAGGCACCACGGGCCGGGATGAACTGTGCATGATGCACGAGGACACCGGAGTCGGTCTCCTCAGAGAAGTAGACGCCCGGAGAGCGGACGAGCTGGGAGACGACGACACGCTCGGTGCCATTGATGATGAAGGTGCCCCTCTCCGTCATAATCGGGAAGTCGCCCATGAAGACGAGCTGTTCCTTGATCTCGCCGGTGAGCTTGTTGACGAACTTCACATCGACGAGCAGCGGAGCCTGATAGGTGATGTCCTTGGCGCGGCACTCAGCCATCGTGTGGGCAGGATCGCCGAACTGGAAGTCGCCGAACGTGACTTCCATGGTGCCGGCATTATTTTCGATCGGAGAGAACTCTGCAAACGATTCAGCGAGGCCGTCCGTCATGAAGCGGTCGTACGATTCCTTCTGTACAGAGATGAGGTTAGGGAGCTCCATTACCTCAGGAATCTTGCTGAAGCTAACACGATCGCGCTTCTGGAATTTGACGGCGGAAGACTTTGCGGTATGCACCAGGCATTTCCTCCTTCATACAGACGTATGCGGCATTATGCCGCAAACTAGTAATCTACAGAAGGATAACGCTTTAGTCAAGATTAAAGTCTTGACTTATACCGCCATATCGTTTATTTAGGCTCGACCATCGTTTAAGCTGCAGAAACATCGAGCAGAATTGTGGAGGGGCTATGGACACCCTCTGGCGCAACAAACCAAGAATAACAAAGAAGGGGCCGGGTGTAAACCCCGGTCCCTTCTGTACAGGTGAGCTTATGCGATGAAGCAGAAGTTACTTGAGGGAGACAGCTGCGCCGGCGTCCTCGAGCTCCTTCTTGGCAGCCTCGGCGTCCTCCTTCTTGGCACCCTCGAGGATGGCCTTCGGAGCGGACTCGACGACCTCCTTGGCCTCCTTCAGGCCAAGGTTGGTGAGCTTGCGGACAACCTTGATGACAGCGATCTTGTTCTCGCCGAAGCCCTCGAGGACGACGTCGAAGTTCGTCTTCTCCTCCTCAGGAGCAGCAGCGCCTGCTGCAGGAGCAGCAGCGACAGCGACGGGAGCAGCAGCGGAGACGCCGAAGACGTCCTCCAGCTCATGAACGAGCTCAGAAAGCTCGAGTGCGGGCATCTCCTTGAGGGCCTCAACGATCTCATCCTTGGTGACAGCCATGATATGACTCCTTCTTGTTCGGGGCACGTTTCCTACATGCCTCTGATCATTTCAAATACGTGCGGGTAGTGCAGACGTGCGTGCCTATGCGGCGTTCTTCTGGTCGGCGATAGCGTCGAGAGCGGTGACGAGACCGCGTGCAGGGCCAGCGCAGACAGAAGCGATGCCACGGAGCGGGCTTGCGACGACGTAGACGAGCTGAGCCATGAGCTCCTCGCGGCTCGGCAGATCGGCGTAGCGCTTTGCATCCTCCGGGGACAGAGCCTGGCCATCAGCGATGCCACCGACGAACTCGAGCTTGTTGAGCTTCTCGGCGGTCTTCTTGACGACCTTGGCAGCCTCGACAGGATCCTTCTCGAAGAAGATGTAGGCGCAGGTTCCCTTGCAATCAAGCTCAGGCATCTCGGCGTCCTTGAGAGCGATGCGGACGATGTTGTTCTTGTAGACCTTCATCTCTGCACCGGCCTCGCGCAGGTCGCGGCGAAGCTGCTGCGTCTCCTTCACCGTCAGGCCACGATAGTCGACGACGAAGAGACCCTTGGATGCGTCGAGCGAGGACTTGACCTGCTCGAGCATGGCAGTGTTTTTCTGATTCGGCATGATGTACACCTCCTTGTTGCTTCGTTTGGCACGAACCACCGGCGCGGCGGGTCAAACGAAGACCCTGCCCGGCCAAAGCCAGACAGGGTCCAAGAAAGTCTTTGTTGGACCACCTCGGCTGGCGGGCGAACCCTTTGAGCCTTTCGGCACCGGCTGTCTCTGGCAGCGGACGTGCGTTATGCATTGCAGCAACACAGTATCGCAGACGCGCTCGTACCCGTCAAGGCGCACGTCAAGCGCACTCGGCTCTCCACGTTCCTCACACAGCAGGGGATAGATACGAAAAGAGGGAAGGAGCTCTTCGCCCCTTCCCTCTTGCAATCCAAGCAGTATCCAGGCTACTCGGCGAGCAGATTCCTGACCATGGTCGGGTCAACCTTGATGCCAGGGCCCATCGTCGTGGAGATAGCGACGGACTTGATGTACTTGCCCTTCGCGGTTGCCGGCTTGACGCGGACAATCTCGGAGATCAGTGCCTGGTAGTTCTCGAGCAGAGCCTTCGTGTCGAAGGACTTCTTGCCCAGGGGCACATGGCAGATGCCATAGCGGTCTGCACGATACTCGACTCGGCCAGCCTTGAGCTCCTTGACCATCTTCTCGACGTCCATCGTGACGGTGCCGAGCTTCGGGTTCGGCATGAGGCCACGGGGGCCGAGGATGCGGCCGAGGCGGCCGACCTTGCTCATCATGTTCGGCGTAGCGATGGCGGCGTCGAAGTCGAGGTTGCCCTTCTGGATCTCGGCAACGAGGTCGTCGGAGCCGACGATGTCAGCGCCTGCAGCCTCTGCCTCGCGTGCCTTCTCGCCCTCGGCGAAGACGGCGACGCGGACGGTCTTGCCGGTGCCGTTAGGAAGGGAGATGGAGCCACGGATGTTCTGGTCAGCCTTGCGGGTATCGACACCCAGGCGGATGGAGACCTCGACGGTCTCATCGAACTTCGCGAAGGAGACCTGCTTCATGAGCTCGAGAGCCTCTTTCGGCGTGTAGAGCTTGCTCTCGACCTTGGCCGCGTTCTCGCGGTACTGCTTTCCGTGCTTCGGCATTCTTTCTTACCTCCTGTGGTCAGCGGGCGTGAGCCCTCCCACATCGTGGCGGAATCTCCGCCATTTCATTCAAAGAGCGTGCGCCTTGGGGCACACGCTCTCAGATACAGCTACTCTGCAGCGATCGTGACGCCCATGGAACGTGCCGTGCCGGCAACGATCTTCTTGGCAGCCTCGATGTCGTTGGCATTGAGGTCCGGCATCTTGATCTCAGCGATCTTGGTGAGCTGCTCCTGCGTGAGCTGGCCGACCTTGTCGCGCTGAGGAACGCCAGAGCCGCTCTTGAGGCCGAGCTCCTTCTTGATGAGCTGGGCTGCGGGCGGGGTTTTGCAGACGAAGTCGAAGGAACGGTCCTCGTAGACCGTGATCTCGACCGGGATGATGTCGCCCATCTTGTCCTGCGTGGCAGCGTTGAATGCCTGGCAGAACTGCATGATGTTGACCTGTGCTGCGCCCAGAGCGGGTCCTACTGGAGGAGCAGGGTTTGCCTTGCCAGCAGGAATCTGGAGCTTGATGAAGTGCGTGACTTGCTTCTTCGCCATGCTAGTCTCCTGATTCAGAAACGGATAGTGCTATTTCACAGCGCAGCTGCCGAGAAGCTTCCTCACCGAACGGTGCCGCGCAGCGATGCCTTAGATGCTTGCAATCTGGTCGAGCGTAAGCTCCACCGGGGTTTCGCGACCGAAGATCGTGAGCATGACCTTGACCTTGCCCGCGTCTGCATCGATCTCGGAAATCTGGCCATCGAAGTCCGCAAGCGGACCGGAGATGACCTTGACGGACTGGCCAGCCTCGAACGAGGAGGCAACGCGCTTCGGGACAACCTCGGTCGGTGCGTTCGGCGTGCGGCGCATGATCTTGTTGTACTCGGAGCGACGCAGCGGCGCCGGCTTGGAGCCGTCGAGGCCCACGAATCCGGTGACACCCGGCGTGTTCCTGACGACCGTCCAGGTATTGTCGTCCATCTCCATGCGGACGAGCACATAGCCCGGGAAGACCTTGGATTCCTTGGTCTCGCGCTTGCCGCCTTCCTTGACCTCCGTGACTTCCTCGACAGGGATCTGTACGTCCGTGATCCTGTCCGTCATGCCGAAGGTCTCGACACGGTGCTCGAGATCGGTCTTCACCTTGTTCTCGTAGCCGGAGTAGGTGTGTACGACATACCAGTGCTTAGCCATCTCTACCCCCTCAGGCCCGTGAAGCCGACCATCAGAGCGACGACGCCCGTATCGACGAGCCAGATGCAGAAGCCGAAGACGATCAAAAGGACCGTGACGGCTACGGTGTAGTTCTTGAGCTCCTGGCGGGACGGCCACACGACGCGGTGCATCTCAGCCTTGACAGCCTGGAAGTAGGAACGGATGCGCCCCGGCTTCTTGGCAGCCTTTTCCGGCTTTGTCTCCTGTGTCTTGGCAGAAGCGTCGGCCTTCTTCGCATCGCCCGCAGGAGCGGCGGATGCGGCGTGGGCCACCTCAAGCTCGGCACGCTTCTGAGCACGGGCCTGGCGTGCGGACCTCTT
The DNA here is from genome assembly GCA_051876355.1 of Atopobiaceae bacterium. GTDB lineage: Bacteria > Actinomycetota > Coriobacteriia > Coriobacteriales > Atopobiaceae > Olsenella_L. The sequence continues at coordinate 8,609 of JBJEHU010000039.1, forward strand.
CTGGCGCTCCTTCTTAGCCATGCGATTAACCCCTCTGGATCAAAAGAACCGTATTACATGGAAACCGACTACCCCGTAAGGGATAGTCGGTGGAATTGCTGGCAGGCCAGGAAGGACTCGAACCCTCAACAAACGGTTTTGGAGACCGCCGCTCTACCATTGGAGCTACTGGCCTATGACTAACCCTATTTTAGCGGGTTTCCTTATGCAGCGTGTGCTTGCGGCACCACGGGCAATATTTCTTCATCTCAAGTCGATCAGGGTTGTTCGACTTGTTCTTCTTCGTGGTGTAGTTGCGACGCTTGCACTCAGTGCATGCAAGGGTAACCAAAGTACGCATTGATCCTCCTGAATACTTGTCATTGCCGAGACGCCCTCGACCATGACGCGGTGGACTACGTTACCATCCCTTGGTCGATTCTGTCAACTACCGATACGAACTCACAGGTCCCTGCACAGAATGTGCATATTGAAAGACCCGGTGGTGCTTGCATGAAAAGACCCGGCACCCCGAGGGGCACCGGGTCAGAAGGCTTCGTCAGTTAGATCTACTCAACGATCTTGACGACACGGCCATCAGCAACGGTGTGGCCACCCTCGCGGACTGCGAAGCGGTCGCCCTCCTCCATTGCGATGTGGTGGATGAGCTCGACGTTGATCGTCGTGTGGTCACCCGGCATAGCCATCTCGACGCCCTCGGGGAGCGTGATGGTGCCCGTGATGTCCGTTGTACGGAAGTAGAACTGCGGACGATAGTTCGAGAAGAACGGCGTGTGACGGCCACCCTCGTCCTTCGTGAGGACGTAGACCTCAGCGGAGAACTTTGAGTGCGGCTGGACGGAGCCCGGCTTGCAGATGACCTGGCCACGCTCGATGTCCTCGCGCTTGATGCCACGGAGAAGGATGCCAACGTTGTCGCCAGCCTCGCAGAAGTCCATGGTCTTGCGGAACATCTCGATGCCGGTTGCGGTCGACTTCTGGGTCGGCTTGATGCCGACGATCTCGACCGGCTCGTTGAGCTTGAGCTCGCCGCGCTCGACACGGCCGGTTGCGACGGTACCACGGCCGGAAATGGTCATGACGTCCTCGATAGCCATAAGGAACGGCTTCTCGTTGTCACGCTTCGGCGTCGGGATGTACTCGTCGACGGTGCGCATAAGCTCGCGGACAGACTCGACCCACTTCGGATCGCCGTTGAGGGCGCCGAGTGCAGAGCCACGGATGATAGGAATCTCGTCTCCGGGGTAGTCGTACTCGGAGAGAAGGTCACGGGTCTCCATCTCGACGAGGTCGATGAGCTCCTCATCGTCGACCATGTCGCACTTGTTCAGGAAGACGACGATGTACTTGACGCCGACCTGACGAGCAAGGAGGATGTGCTCACGCGTCTGAGCCATCGGGCCGTCGGTTGCAGCGATGACGAGGATTGCGCCGTCCATCTGAGCTGCGCCGGAAATCATGTTCTTGACGTAGTCAGCGTGACCCGGGCAGTCAACGTGTGCGTAGTGACGCTTCTCGGTCTCATACTCGACGTGAGCGACGGTAATGGTAATGCCGCGCTGACGCTCCTCGGGAGCCTTGTCGATGTTCTCGAAGGCCGTGTAGTTTGCCTTGCAGCCCGGGGTCTCAGAAAGGACCTTGGTGATTGCTGCGGTCAGGGTCGTCTTACCATGGTCAACGTGGCCGATGGTACCAATGTTTACATGGGGCTTAGTGCGCTCGAACTTTTCCTTGGCCATTGCCGTCCTCCTTCAAAATCGACCACTTGTTGGTCGGTCTTACCTGATAATACCCTCTTATATGCTTAGCGGCGCCCAAGGGCGCCGCGGAAGCTCTGGTAGCGGTGACTGGATTCGAACCGGTGACATCGCGGGTATGAGCCGCGTGCTCTAACCAGCTGAGCTACACCGCCATGGGCTTGAATCTGGAGCCCGCGACCGGATTTGAACCGGTGACCTCTTCGTTACCAACGAAGTGCTCTACCGACTGAGCTACACGGGCATGGTGGGGATGCTTGGACTCGAACCAAGGAACTCAGAGAGAGCGGATTTACAGTCCGCCGCAGTTGCCGCTGTGCCACATCCCCATACCGTTTTCAAGCATTGCTGCGAGCCTGTGCTCCCCGTCAGCGGAAAAGATAGTACGACGTCCCCAAATTCATGTCAACATAATCCACCCAGCCGGGCGTAACTCACTCACGATTCCTGCACAACTTGTATGAGACCTCTTGCATTCTTGCAATGCAGCCTGAAGGGGCACTCTGGCACTCTTATGCCATCTACCTGCATATATTCGAATACTTGGCGAACTGAAGCAGTGTCGCCTGCTTATCTTGCGCTCCTCAGATGCCAATCTCGAACCGGATAGAATTCCTCTCGATCCATCTGTCCATCGGCAGGCGGCAGGCCAAAGTTCTTTACTCGGCCTGACAAATTTCTCTGCGGAGATCTGTGATGCCTCAATCTTGTGGTGTCATTCTTCCTGCCCCTGACCGTGCAGAAATCACTTCGAGAGCAAGGCCATGAAGCCATTGGGTGCCTTCCATCCTGCCCGCCGGCAGTTGAAATCGAGCCCGCATCCACAGTTTTGTAAACTTGCGGTCAGAGGTCTCTGCCAGCGGCTGCAGACAGATGCTTTATGCTATCTTGCGCTGAAAAAAGCAGGCCACGAGTTTGCATCGTGACCTGCTGTTCTGTCATGGAGCCGGTAGAGGGAGTCGAACCCACAACCCACAGTTTACAAAACTGTTGCTCTGCCATTGAGCCATACCGGCGTAGGTATAGATATTACCCCTAGTGACCGAGCATTTTCCAGAGCTTCTCGCGCATTTCCGGAGAAATCCGGTCCTCTACCGTCATCTTCTTCGATACGTGCTCATCCGTTACCGTCTTGACTTCCCTGTCTACCTGCTCGATCTCATGGACCAGAAGCGCCGACGAGATGCGCGTGACCTCGCCTGGACCGTATCCTGCGGTCGCACGGATCGTGTTGTCCGACGTGACGAGGCTCACTGGGCGCCCCTTCGTGCGCGCTTCCGTCACGAGGCGCTCTATCACGGTATCGGCGCTCTCCCCTGCCCGGGAGAACATGATCGAGATGCCTGCCTCATGCGTCGTCGCGCGGGTCGGATCGGGATTCTGCGCTCCGTCGAAGACGACAACCGCGTCATAGCGTCCCTGCGCGAAGGCGGCCACATCGGTGATGAGCGCCTCGCGTGCCCGGACGAATGGGTCGGTATCGAAGTTCGCAGGGTCCGTATGCTCGTCGATCAGGCCTTCGTAGCGGGGTGTCGCCCCGAGCACGTTGTAGCCGTCGACGACGAGCAGCTCATGGAGCGACCGTACGCTCACACGCCGCCACCAGGCTCTTCGGTGCGCTCCATGTCGCGGCGCAGCCACTCATAGCAGAGCACGGTTGCTGCCTGGGCGACATTGAGCGACTCGACGTGTCCTCTCTGCGGAAGCCTCACGGCAAAGTCGCACTTCGAGAGCACGAGATGGGAGATGCCGGAGCCTTCGGAGCCCATGACCAGGCAGATGCGGCCCTCGAGCGGCGCATGCCAGACGTCGTCTTCTGCATGCTCCGTCGCAGCGCAGCACCAGAAGCCCGCCTGCTTCAGCTCTTCCATAGCCTGGACGAGATTCGGCACCTGGGCAACAGGTATATGGAGCAGTGCTCCTGCCGATGTCTTCATGGCGCCGACGCCGACCTGGGCGGCGCGGGCATTGGCGATGATGACGCCGGAAGCGCCGGCGACCTCGGCAGAGCGGACGATGGCACCGAAGTTGCCTTCATCCGTCACGTGGTCGAGGAGCACGACGAGTGCCGGGCCCTCTCCGGCACGGTCGATGATGTCACGCACGCTTGCGTAGGCAAACGGTGCGCACTTCACCATGATTCCCTGATGTGCCCCGTGGGACGACTTCGCATCGAGCTCGCGGTGCGAGACCTCCTCAATGGGGACATTCGCCGCCTCGAGCCTGCTCATGAGCTCCTGGAGCGACGCATCGCCGTCAGGGGCGGATACATAGGCACGCGTGAGCTTGACGCCGGTATCGAGCGCCTCGGCGACAGCGCGCCTGCCCTCGATCATGAGCATGTCGGAACGTACAGGCGCCGGACGCTGGGGCCTTCCTGCGCCTCTTCCGCGGCCGCCTTTCTGTCCGCCACGAGAATTGCGGCTCTTGGGGCTCCTGTCCTGGGACATCTTTCCGATATAGCCGCCCTGGCCACGGTATCCGCCCTGGGCCTTCCCGCCGCGGCGGGAAGAGGCGCCGCCCTGGTATCTTCTGTCTGCCATGCGCTAGTCCTTCTTGGTGAGACGCGTGCCTGCTGCCGTATCTTCGAGCACAAGGCCGAGCGAGGTGATGCCGTCACGGATGGCATCGGCGACAGCCCAGTTCTTTGCCTTGCGCGCAGCAGCGCGGGCCTCGATCAGGGCATCGGCTGCCTCCTCGGGGCTCGTGCCCTCATATCCTGCTTCCTTCTTCGCAAGGTCGACAAGCTCAGGCGGAAGCCCTTCCTCTTCTTCGGAAGAGAGGTTGATGCCGAGGACGCCCGAGAGCTCCTCGAGGGCATCTGCGGCACGCAGCGTCGCTGCCGTCGAGATGTCCTCTCCTGCCTTCGTGAGGTAGGTGTTTGCCGCCGTCACGAGGCCGAAGATCGCGGCAAGGCCGCCTGCGGTATTGAAGTCGTCGTCCATCTGGGCCGTGAACTCGGCCTGCGCCTCGCGCACAGCACGCGTCAGCTCATGGTCTGCCTCGTTGAGCTCGCCGTCCTCCGGCGCTGCCTTTGCAGCCCACCTGAGGTTCTTGACGCAACTCTTGAGACGCTCGAGCGTGCCGACCGAGCCCTCGAGGCGCTCGAACGAGAAGTCGAGGGGCGAGCGGTAGTGCGTCTGGAGCATGAGGAGACGCAGGGCGTCTGCCGGATACTTGTCGAGGACTTCCTTGAGCGTATAGAAGTTGCCAAGCGACTTCGACATCTTCTCGCCGTCGATCGTGAGCATGCCGGTATGCATCCAGCAGTTCGCCAGCGGCGTGTGCCAGTTGCACATGCACTGCGCCGTCTCGTTCTCATGATGCGGGAAGATGAGGTCGGAGCCGCCGCCGTGGATATCGATGGGGACGCCGAGATAGCGGTGGATCATAGCGACGCATTCGGTATGCCAGCCAGGACGGCCATTGCCCCACGGGCTCGGCCAGCTCGGCTCGCCTGGCTTCGCTGCCTTCCAGAGCGCGAAGTCGAGAGGATCCCTCTTCTGCTCGTTCTCCTCGATGCGGGCACCGCTCATGAGCTCATCGACATTCCTGCCGGAGACGATGCCGTAGTTCGTGTCGGAACGGACGCTGAAGTAGACATCTCCCGAGGGGACGGCGTAGGCATAGCCCTGGTCGATGAGGCCCTGGATCATCTCCTGCATTGCAGCGATCTCACGCGTCGCGCGCGGGCGGATGTCGGGGTCGAGGATGCCGAAGCGGTGCATCTGCTCGATGAAGGCCTGGGAGTACTCCTCTGCCACCTCGGCAGCGGTCCTGCCCTGCTCATTGGCACGGTTGATGATCTTGTCGTCGACGTCGGTCAGGTTCTGGGCAAACGTCACGGCGTAGCCCTTGTACGTGAGATAGCGCCTGATCACGTCGAAGCAGAGGAAGGTGCGGGCATTGCCGATATGGATCTGGTCGTAGACCGTGGGGCCGCACACATACATGCGGACTTTGCCCGGCTCGATCGGCTTGAACTCCTGCTTCTTGTGCATCTGACTGTTGTAGATAAGCATCTGAGCTTCTCCTCTGCTGGATCCAGGCTCCCTCATGCATGCGGCCGAGGTCCCCTGCGTGTCAGGATATTGTAGGTGCGGCCTTCTCTGCATACAAGGCCGCAGCTTCTAGCTGCGTTCGAGCAGCACGACCGCCCAGGCTTCGATGCCTTCCTCGCGGCCCACGAAGCCAAGGCGCTCCGTCGTCGTCGCCTTCACGCCGACATGGTCGGCAGGGACGCCGAGCGCCGAAGCCATACATCGGCGCATCTCGTCCTTGTAGGGAGCAAGCTTCGGCGCCTGTGCCGCAATCGTCGTATCTGCATCCACAAGCGCATAGCCCTCGTCGCGCATGAGAGCGGCGACCCGCTCCAGGAGCTTCATCGAGTCTGCTCCCTCATAGGCCGGGTCTGTGTCCGGGAAGAGCTGGCCGATATCGCCTTCGCGCATGGCACCGAGGATTGCATCCATCAGGGCATGGACGAGCACATCGGCATCCGAGTGTCCATCGAGCCCACGCGCGCTCGGGATATCCACGCCGCCCAGGATGAGCTTCCTGCCTTCCTTGAAGCGGTGCACATCGTATCCGTGTCCTATGCGCAGCATCATTCCTCCCCTTTCGAGGAATTCTGTCTTCTCTCGTCCTGCCAGGAGCAGAGACGCTGGTCGAGGATGGCTTCGGCGAGCGTGAGGTCCTCAGGCACGGTGACCTTGAGGTTCGAGCGCGGAGAGCGGACGCAGCGGATGGCGCCGCCGTAATGCTCGGCCAGGCTTGCATCGTCCGTGCCGACATATCCTTCCTTGGCCGCCGCCTCGTGGTACATGAGGATGCGCTGGCGGCGGAAGATCTGGGGCGTCTGCACAGCCCAGAAGAGCGAGCGGTCAGGCGTGCTCATGACCATCTCGTGGTCCACGATCTTGAGCGTATCGGTTGCCGGATGGGCGCAGACGACGCCTGCAATCTCAGGCGCGCACCGAAGATGTGCAAGCGAATTCTCGATCGTCGCCGCCGTGATCAAGGGCCGCGCTCCGTCGTGTATGGCCGTATAGTCGAGCTTCGGGTCCTGTGCAAGGACGCCGAGCCTGCTCGACTCCTGGCGGGTGGCGCCGCCCTCGACGATCTTCAGGGGTGTCGCGATATGGACCTTGCCAAGTATTGCCTCGGCCATCTCGTCTTTTCTGCCCGGCGGGCATACGACGACAATCTGGGCGCACGACGGCGCCTCGTCGAACGCGAGCACGGACCAGGCCACCAGGGGAAGGCCGCAGAGCTTCACGAACTGCTTGCCTTCCGCGGCGCCGAAGCGCGTGCCGGAGCCTGCCGCGACGATCACGGCAGCGCAGTCATGGCCGGCGGCAGCCGTGCCGAGGAAGGCAGCCTTCGTGCCGACCTGGGTATCGAGCATAAAGCAGTGGCCGCTCATGCGCGCTTGCCCCACATCCTGTAGAGGCTGTCCGCAAGGATCGTCGGGTTCTTGACGCCGATGTTGTCGAGCCTCGAGGGATCTTCCTCGATATCGTCCATGAGCTCCTGGAGAGAACCGAACTCGTCGACGATCTTGTCTGCCATGCCCTCATGCACGACAGAGACGCGCGAGAGCGTCCTCAAACCCAGTGGCGTCATGATCGAATCCTCGCCACGGTCGTCGTAGCCCAGGATCGAGGCGATGCGCTTCGGGGAGCGCAGGTCCTTGTTGTTCATCGCATGGAACTTCGCGCGGATCGCCTTCGCGTTCTCTTCGGAGGAATCGAGCGCGTAGTCGCGGATCATGAGGTCGTATTCCTCGTCCATGTCGCCCACGAACTCGTCGCGCTGCATATCGACAGTCTTGCCTTCGCTTCCGAGCTCGTCGATGCACTTCTGCAGCTGCCCTGCGGCCGTCATGAGCACCTCGAACTGGTAGAAGACCTCCGTGATATCGCCGAGCGTCACATAGTTGTCGAGCTCGAGCGTCGTGAGGCGCAGAAGCGAATGGTCGAGCTGCTGGCGCGTGTTCTGGAGCGTCACGAGCAGCTGGTTCACCGTGCTCATGATCTCGGTCACGGTCCGGAGCTGGAAGCGGTAACCGTTCACGAAGACGGAGACCACGTGCCTGCGCTCGGAGACGGAGATCACGACAGCCTTCGTGAGCAGGCTCATGCGCGCAGCCGTACGGTGGCGCATGCCGGTCTCGGAGGTCGGAAGCGACGGATCGGGATCGAGATGGAAGTTCGCGCGGTAGATCTGCGTGAGCCCCTTGTCGACGACGATCGCGCCATCCATCTTCGCAAGCTCGAACACGCGGTTCGCGGTGAACGAGATATTGAGCGGGAACCCATCGTTTCCTGCTGCAAGCACGGCATCCGTATCGCCCACGCAGATGAGGGCGCCGAGATTGCCGGCAATGATCATATCGAGAGCAAGGCGCAGGGAGGTGCCAGGGGCTGTGGCCTTCACAGCCTCCTTGATGCGCTCATCCATGCTCTTTGCGCCTGTCTGGGGCTGGGCCTCCGGACGGCTTGGTTCGGTTCCCTCGGCTTCCATTGCATCGACCCCTTCGCTTGAAGTACGGACCCGCGTCCGCGGGCCGCCACATCTCCTCCAGTGTATATGACCGAGGCGGACCGAAGCCCCCAGAACTCGGAGCTTCGTCCGCCTCGTAACATGAGCGCCTTATCTTCAGGACAGCGGCTCTTCTATGCGCCAGCCGTCTCGAGGCCGCTCCCTGCATCTGTCGGAGCCGACTCGGGCAGAGACCAGCTCTCGCGGGCCTGCGGGCCGTCCATGTGAACGCGCTCGGTCGGTGCGGGAATCTCTCCCTGGGTCTTCGTGAACGTGAGCTCGTCGCCGTCAGCATCGACCTTCACGATGTCGCCGGCAACCCACTTGCCCTCGAGGAGCTCCTCTGCGAGAGGATCCTCGATCATGGTCTGGATCGCACGGCGCAGCGGGCGCGCTCCGTAGATCTTGTCCGTGCCGCGCTTGGCCACGAGGTCGCGTGCTGCATCGGTAAGCTCGATCGACATGCCGTTCGCGATGAGGCGGTTCCTGAGGTCGGAGACCATGAGGTCGACGATGCCGCGGAGCTGCGGGGTCGTGAGCGACTTGAAGACAACGATCTCATCCACGCGGTTCAGGAACTCGGGACGGAAGAGCTTCTTGAGCTCGCCCATGACGCGGGAATTAATCTCCTTGTCGGAAAGGCCGTTCGAGTCTCCGGCAAAGCCCAGAGTCGTCGTCTGCGCGATGTCGCGTGCGCCGATGTTCGAGGTCATGATGATGACAGTATTCGAGAAGTCGACCTTGCGTCCCTGGCCATCCGTCAGCCTGCCCTCATCGAGGATCTGGAGCAGGATGTTGAAGACATCGGGATGCGCCTTCTCGATCTCGTCGAAGAGCACGACGGAGTACGGACGCCTGCGCACGGCCTTCGTGAGCTCGCCGCCCTCGTCGTAGCCCACATATCCTGGAGGGGCACCGACGAGCTTCGATACCTCATGCTTCTCCATGAACTCGGACATGTCGAAGCTGATGAGGGCATCTTCGGAACCGAACAGGAACTCGGCGAGCGCCTTCGCAAGCTCGGTCTTGCCGACGCCGGAAGGGCCGAGGAAGATGAACGAGCCGCCGGGGCGCCTCGGGTCCTTGAGCGGGCTTCTGCTCCTCCTGATGGCGCGGGCCACCGCAGAGACTGCCTCGTCCTGGCCGATGACACGCTCGTGGAGCGCATCCTCGCAGCGCAGGAGCTTCGAGGCTTCGGCCTCGGTGAGGTTCGAGACCGGCACGCCCGTGATATCGGAGACCACGTCGGCGATATCTTTCGCCTCGACGGTCACGACATGCTCCTCGAGCTGCTTGTGCCAGGCCTCCTCGAGCTCGTCGCGCTTCTGCGTGAGCTCCTTCTCCTGGTCGCGGTAGCGGGCAGCCTCCTCGTACTCCTGGGTTGCGGCAGCCTTGGCCTTCTCCTGCTTCACGCGGGCAAGCTCCTCGTCGACCTTTGCGACCTCAGGCGGCAGCACCATCTTGTGCACGCGCGTGCGCGCACCTGCCTCGTCGATCACATCGATCGCCTTGTCCGGGAGATAGCGGTCCTGGACATAGCGGATCGAGAGCTGCACGGCCGCCTCGAGCGCCTCGTCCGTGTAGTGGACGTGGTGATGCTTCTCGTAGCGGGACTGCAGGCCCTTCAGGATCTTGAACGTGTCCTCAGGCGAAGGCTCGCCGACGAAGACCGGCTGGAAGCGGCGCTCGAAGGCGGAATCCTTCTCGATGTGCTTGCGGTACTCGTCGACCGTTGTCGCGCCGATGACCTGAATCTCGCCACGCGACAGGGGCGGCTTCAGGATCGAGGCAGCATCGATGGAGCCCTCGGCAGAGCCGGCACCGATGAGGGTATGGATCTCATCGATGAAGAGGATGTCCTGCTTCGACTCCTCGACCTCGTTGATGACCTTCTTGAGGCGGTCCTCGAACTCGCCACGGTACTTGGAGCCTGCGACAAGCGCGGCGACGTCGAGCGTCCAGATCTGCTTGTTGCGCAGGATGTCAGGCACGTTGCCGGCGCAGATGAGCTGCGCGAGTCCTTCTGCGATAGCAGTCTTGCCGACGCCCGGGTCACCCAAGATCATCGGATTGTTCTTCTGGCGGCGTGCAAGCACCTGCATGACGCGCTCGATCTCGCGGTCGCGGCCGATGACAGGGTCGAGCTTTCCGTCAGCGGCAAGCTGCGTGAGGTTGCGGCCGTACTCCTTCAAGAGCGACCCCTCCTGCTGCTGGGCCTGGCCGCCGAAGAGCTCCGGGCCGATGCGCACGCCTGCAGCCTCAGGAGGCTGCTGCTGCGTCGGCTCTGCGTCCTTCATGAGCTCGTCCACGGCGTTTCTCACAGCATCCCCAGAGATGCCCATGCGGGAGAGTGCCTCCATTGCGACGCCGTTGCCTTCGGAGACGATGCCCAGGAGCAGATGCTGCGTATCGATGTAGGTCTGCCCATGGCTCATGGTCTCGCGGTAGGCGTCCTCGAGCACGCGCTTCGCACGCGGCGTGAACGGGATGTGGCCGCCCGGGATGGGCTCGGAGTCGTCCTTCGTGATCTCCTTCACGGTCTCGAGCGTCTCGTCGTACGTCACTTCGAGCTTCGAGAGCGCCTGCGCGGCCATGCCGTCGCCTTCCTTGATGAGGGCAAGGAGCAGATGCTCGGTGCCGACATACATCTGGCCGAGGCTCTTTGCCTCGTCCTGGGCAAGCGACATCACCTTCCGCGCCTTGTCGGTGAATTTCTCGAACATGTTGGGTTTAGATGCCCCCTTGCGCATAAGGCCCTGCAGAAGGCTCTCTCCTGCAGGGCGCCGTTTGATTGTCCTTTGTGTACCCACGACTGCGAATGCTCAATCGTGCATGCCATCTTCACTGAAAATTCCTAGCCTGCTCATGGCATTTATGGGAAGAGAGGAGAGCTAGGCAAGCGTGACCGGAAAGCGCCTGACGGACTTGCCCAGGACCTGCTCCAGGGCACGCACGATTGCTTCATGGTCGAGCCCCTCGTGAAGCCCGCTCACGCCGACGGCAGCCACGATCTCGTCGTCTGCACGCACGGGGAAGGCCCCTGCAGAGGCAAGGCGTTCTGGCGCCTCTGCAAAGAGCACCTCGAGGTCCTCTCCCTCTTCGAGCGCCTCGATCTGCCGCCAGCAGCTTGCATGCCCCGTAGCCAAGGTCTCTGCAATCTTTCCGGCAGCGAAGTCGAGGTTTCTCGTCCCCTTGTCGTCCGGCAGCCACTGGAAGACGACCTCCGCATCCGCAGCGCGCACAATCTGGACAACATAGGTCTCGGAAAACTCGCTCTCAAGCTTTGCAAGCGCACATCCGAGCTCGAGCGCCTCGGCCGAGCCGAACCTGTCCTTGTAGCAGAGCTCCCGCTCCTGCTCGAGGAGCACCTCTTCGCAGGCCTTCGCCTCGTCTTCTGCGATCTCTGGCAGCTTTCCCATGCCTCTCCCCTCCAAGAAAAAGCGCGGCAGGTAGCCAACCACCTGCCGCGCTTCCGATTTCATATGGCCTTAGGGCCTACTCCTGCGTGTCCTCAGGCTGCTTGGCGTAGATGTCGCCGACCGGAGCGATGGCCTTCATCGCCTCGAGGACGGACTCCATACAGGCATTCATGTCCTCGCCGTTGATCTCGGCGCCCTTCTCCATAACGGAGCGGTCGCAGCCGGCAGCGAAGCGCTTGTCCTTGAACTTCTTCTTGAGCGACTTGAGCGGCATGTCTGTGACAGAGCCGGACGGACGCATCTTCGCGGCGGCCTGGATGAGGCCAGAGAGCTCGTCGGTCGCGAAGAGCACGCGCTCCATCTTGAGCTCAGGCTTCGGCAGCTCGTCGTTGTTGTCCGAGTTGTGCGTCATGATCGCATGCGCAAGCTGCGGCGTGGCACCAGCCTCAGCGAGAAGCTCGGCCGTCTTCACCGTGTGGTTCGCAACAGACGGGAACTTCTCCCAGTCAAGGTCGTGGAGCAGGCCCACGATGCCCCAGAAGTCCACGTGCTCGGGATCGTACTGCTCAGCAAAGTGGCGCATGAGTCCCTCGAGCGTCTCGCCGTGCTCGATATGGAACGCATCGTCGTTGTAGCGCTTCAGGAGCTCGAGCGCAGCGTCGCGCGTGATGCCCGCCGTGAGGTCGCCGGACATATCGGCCGCGATGGCTGCCTTCGCGGCGTCAGAGAGGCCCTCCGCGCCTTCTGCGGGCTCCTCTGCGGGTGCTTCCTCTGCCTTGTCTGCAGCATGTGCAGCCTCGTCTGCCTTGCGGTCTGCCGTGGCGCCGTCCTCGGCGTTCTTGGCAAGGGCATCGACCGAGGCAGCAGCGTTGTCCGTCGAGTCGGGCAGCTGCGAGGCGATGTCTTCCTTCGTGATCGTCTCAGGCTTCATCTGCGGGAAGAGGAGGACATCGCGGATGGCCGGCTGGTCGCAGAACAGCATGATCATGCGGTCGATACCGTAGCCGATGCCGCCTGCAGGAGGCATGCCGTACTCGAGGGCACGCACGTAGTCGTAGTCATAACCCATGGCCTCGTCGTCGCCGAAGTCCTTGGCAGCGACCTGCTCGGCGAAGCGGCCTGCCTGGTCGACCGGGTCGTTGAGCTCGGAGAAGGCATTTGCATACTCATGGCCGGCAATGACGAGCTCGAAGCGGTCCGTGAGGCGCTTGTCCTCGTCCTTGCGCTTCGAGAGCGGGCTCACCTCTTCGGGGTAGTCGCAGACGAAGGTCGGGTTCACAAGCGTTGCCTCGCCGAGCTCGTCGTAGATCTCGAACAGGAGCTTGCCGGCGCCCCAGTCCTTCTGCCACTCGATATCGTGGGCATCGAGGATCTCGCGCAGGTGCTCGATGGGCGTATCCATATCGATGTGCTCGCCCACGACCTGGGATGCCACCTCGGCAAGCGGGATGGACTTCCAGGTGCCGGACATGTCGATCGTCTGGCCCTGGTACGTGATGATTTCCTTGCCCTCTTCACAGCCGAGGATCTCGCGGGCGATGGTCTTGAAGAGGCCCTGCGTGAGCTCCTTCATGCCCTCGAGGTCGGAGTAGGCGCAGTAGGCCTCCATCGACGTGAACTCAGGGTTGTGCGTGAGGTCCATGCCTTCGTTTCTGAACTGGCGTCCGATCTCGAAGACACGCTCCATGCCGCCGACGATGAGGCGCTTCAGCGGCAGCTCCGTTGCGATGCGCAGATAGAAGTCGCGGTCAAGCGCATTGAAATGCGTGACGAACGGCTTTGCATTCGCACCGCCGAGGATCGAGTGCATGACCGGCGTCTCGACCTCGAGGTAGCCATCGGCCTCCATGTAGCGGCGAATGAGCGAGATGATGGCCGAGCGCCTGCGGAAGACCTCGCGGACCTCCGGGTTCATGATGAGGTCGACATAGCGCTGGCGGTAACGGACCTCGCGGTCCGTGAGGCCGTGGAACTTCTCGGGAAGCGGACGGAGGCTCTTGGAGAGCAGCGTGAGCTTCGTCGGCGCGACGGAGAGCTGCCCTCTCTTCGTGCGAACGACCGGGCCCGTCGCCTCGACGATGTCGCCGAGGTCGAGCTCGCCCACGAGCGGCCAGGACTCGCCGAGCGTGTTGACGCGGCAGAAGAGCTGAATCTGGCCCGTGACATCCTCGAGCACGATGAAGGCAATCTTGCCCTGGTTCCTGAGCGCACGGATGCGGCCGGCAACGGTCACGACATCGTCTGTGTCCTCGCCCGCAGCGAGACCGGCATACTTCTCCTCGATGTCTTTTGCATGGGCATCGACGTGGCTCTTGATCGGGTAGGGGTTGATGCCGGCAGCAATCAGCTCCTGGCGGCGTGCCCTTCTCTGTGCGCGCTCATCCAAGAGCGGTGCGTCCTGCGTGCGTGCCTCTTCTTCTTGCATCTCAGATATCTCTCCTTCAACATGAAGCACCCCGGCCCCATGGAGTCCCATGGGTTCGGGGCGCAGCGAATCCTATCTGTGCATGCCTTAGCGCGTGACGTTCGTGATCGTGTACTCGCGCACCTTGCCGGAAGGCGAAGAGAAGGAGACGCGGTCTCCCACCTCATGGCCAATGACGGCAGCTCCTGCAGGGGACTCGTTCGAGATCTTGTGCTCGAGCGAGTTGGTCTCCGTCGTGCCCACAATCGTGAAGGTCGTCTTCTTGCCCTTGGCATCCGTGAGCTCGACCGTGCAGCCAATGGAGACTTCAAGGCCGTTGGCAGCGTCAATCACCTTGGCAGTTGCAAGAATGGTACGAATCTCGTTGATGCGGGAGGCGTTCTTTGCCTCCTCTTCCTTTGCATCGTCGAACTCCGAATTCTCGGAAAGGTCGCCGAAATCGCGCGCAACTTTGATGCGCTCGACGATTTCGTCGTGCTTCTCGCCTTCACGGTAGGCAAGCTCGTCGACAAGCTTCTGACGGCCCTCAGGGGTCAAGGTGATTGTGTTTTCCATGCTCTGCTTTCTCACGACCTGGTGCAAGGACTGGTCCGGCGGGACCTGGGGCGAAAAGGGACTACTCGAGCTTTGCGCCACACTTGGAGCAGAAGGCGTTGTCTGCCGGGTTCTTGGCACCGCACTTCGGGCAGAACTTCACATTCTCGTCAGCGGCATCGGCGTCAGCATCGGCATCCTCGATCGAAGCTTCGGTCTCGGTAGCCTTCTTCTCGTCGTCCTTGCCGTCGTCGCCCTCCATGCCCTCACGGACATTCTTGACGGTCTTGCCCAGGGCGCTGCCAAGCTTCGGAAGGTTCTTAGGTCCGAAGATGAGCAGGGCAACGACCAGAATAACGATGATTTCCAAAGGTCCGAGGCTCATGCGTTCCCTCTCTTTCGCGCTCCGGCTCTTCCGGAGACATTGCTACAAGCACCATAGTATAGCCACGAAGCCGCATTTCCGCACCAGAAAGCGGTTTCGAGTCACTATACGCACAGAAACATTCTGCACGAATTGGTACTATTCATGATGCAGGACAGGCTCAATGTAGCACGCTCGCAAAAGAGCGACAGATACAAGAAACCTATCATGCCATCTATCGTTTGTATATCAGGGAGCAGAGGCTGACAAGATGGGACGAGCGGGCGCCAAGAGATGTGACGCAGTGTTCTTTGACCTGGACGATACGCTCTATGACCAGGCAGAACCGTTCGCCTACGCCGTGAGGACCGTCGTGGGCCCCATCCCCCATGCCACGGCCTCAGATCTCTTCGATACGAGCAGGCGCTATTCCCAGGAGATCTTCGCCGCGCTCCGGAATGACCAGCATCCCACGCGCGAGATGTATATCCGCCGCATGCAGAAAACGCTTGCCACCTACGGCGTCACGATCGACGAGAAGACCGCGCTTGCCCTCCAGCATGTCTATGGCACGCAGTCGAAGGCCGCCATGAAGCTTGCGCCTGAGATGGTCGAGACGCTCGACTGGTGTGCCAAGCATGTCTCCTGCGGCCTTGGCATCATCACGAACGGCCGCGAGGCGCCGCAGCGCCAGAAGATCGAGATTCTGGGCCTCGACCGCTGGATCTTAGCCGACAACGTCTTCATCTCGGATGCCGTAGGGACGGCAAAGCCGTCGCCCGAGATCTTCGAGATGGCGCTCGAACACATAGGGGCAGACCCCACGCGCTCCCTCTACATAGGGGATGCCTTCCCGATCGATGTGCTCGGCGCCCACTCCGTGCATATGCCTGTCATCTGGTACAACCACCGGCTCCGCACAGCGCCCTCGGACCAGTTCCCGGCAGAGCATGAGGTGCACACCGCAAGAGAGCTCTTGAAGCTCGCGAAGGAGATCGTCTAGATACGGCGGGGACCGGAAAGCCAAGCCTTCCGGTCCCCGTCTCCCCATATCTCCCCTGCTCGGGATTCCCTACTCGGAATCCTCTGCGTCGAAGTCGTCGTCTTCGTCCGCGTCCGCGAACCACAGGTCGTCGAAGTCGCTCGAGACCTGATCGTAGTCCTCGTCCGGAATCTCTGTCACAAAGAAGTCTCCGTCGTCCGTCTCATTGTAGACATAGAGGTAGACATCCTCAGGATGCGTCTCGGGAGAGAGCGCCACATACTCGCCGTCGCCGCTCTCGAATACGCCCAGGACCTCGCACTCTTCGGAGGTTCCATCTTCGTAGTCAAGCGTGATGAACTCAACCTCATCTTCGTCAGCCATGGAACTATCCTTTCGCTCGGCTGCATGAAGGGCAGCTAGGCAGCCCCTTCGGGACACACTAAGTGTAGCCACCGTCCCTCTCTGCGGAAAGCCCTATCCCTTGAACGGCACCCTCTCACGACGGACGGTTGCCGCGCGTCTTGTTGTAGCCCTCCTCATAGGCCCCCGTGGCGGCAATCGCATCGCGTTCGAGATCGTCGAGCGTATGGTAGCCAGAGCCCTTGAGGGCGATCATCCTGATCTCGAAATGCGCTCCGTGGACATAGTCGGCATACACATCGCCGTTGCCTTTGCCGGTGAGATGCTGGTTCACGCGCGAGATCACGTTGTGGGCCTGCCCGACATAGCATCTCCCGTCATCGGTGTTCGTGAAGATGTAGATGCCGGCAAAGTCATGGGCCAGGACGTCGCTTCTGCCGCGTGTGCCGCTGCCATTGCGCATGCGCAGGAACTGTTCCGGCGTGAGTGCCTTCGAGCCACGCGAGAGGCGGCGAATCTTGCGCTTTGCACGCGTACGGAAAAGCACGGTCCCTGCTGCCCAGAGAAGAAGCAGGAGGGCGAGAGCAAGAAGGCTGGGCTCGGAGAGCGCATATGTGGCAACCTCTGCCTCGGCAAGCCACGTCTCGGCATCTGCCGCCGCAGGATAGCTTCCTATCAGCTGCACGAACGCAAGAAATGCTCCTGCTGCCCAGAGGACAAGCAGGAGCACAAGAATGCGCAGAGCGAAGGATTTCTTCTGATGCCTTCCCATCAGTCGCACGCGAGGTCCAGGAAAGCCCTCGTACGGGGGTCTTTCGGATGCTCCATGACCTGCTGGGGCGTGCCGTCCTCGACGATCTGTCCATCGAAGAGAAGGCAGATCCGGTCAGACACGGTCTCGGCAAAGCCCATCTCGTGCGTGACGATTCCTACTGCCATGCCCTCTCCTGCAAGCTGGCGGATGAGGTCGTGCATGTCCTTCGTGAGCTTCGGGTCGAGGGCGCTTGTCGCCTCGTCGAAGTACATGACTTCAGGATTCATGCAGAGGGCGCGGGCAATGGCAACGCGCTGCTGCTGGCCGCCCGAAAGCTCGCACGGCACGGCACCTTCCCTGCCTTCGAGGCCGAGCCTTCCTAGAAGGTCTTCCGCTTCCTTCCTGACCTCGTCCTCTTTTCTGTGCTGCACAATCAAGGGGGCATCCATTACGTTCTGGAGGACAGTGCGGTGCGGGAAGAGGTTGTAGTCCTGGAAGACAAGTCCGAAGCGCATCCTCGCCTCACGCATGGCTGCCTTGTTGTAGACCGCCTTCTCCGCTCCTTCGCAGACCACGGCATCCCCGTAGGCAATGCGTCCTGCATCGAGGGTCTCCAAGAGCGTGAGGCAGCGAAGCATCGTGGACTTGCCGGCACCGGAAGGGCCGATGAGTGACACGACCTCGCCACGGCCGATCTCGAAATCGACGCCGTGCAGGACCTCCTTGTCTCCGAAGGCCTTGCAGGCTCCGGAGAAGCTCACTGCAATATCGCTTCTAGTCATGGTAGTAGTCCATCTTCTTCTCGATGCGGCGCATCACGAACTCGATAAGGAGGCAGGTGACCCAGTAGAAGAGTGCCGCAATGGCAAAGGGTACCATGCTCCTCTGGCTCGCGACGAGGGCGCGGCTCTGCGTGAACATCTCCGCCACGCCGATGGAGAAGGCAAGGGACGTATCCTTCACGAGCGTGACGACCTCGTTGCCCATGGCAGGAAGGATGCGTTTGAACATCTGCGGCAGGATGATGCGGAAGAACGTCTGGGAGTGCGTATAGCCCAGGACCTCTGCTGCCTCATACTGCCCGCGCGGGATGGACTGGATGCCGGCGCGGTAGATCTCTGCGAAGTAGGCCGCATAGTTCACGATGAAGGCAATCATGCAGGCCGTGAACATGTAGTCCGTGCCCGTCGAGAGGCCGAAGCCATAGTAGGGCAGGAAGAAGACTGCAAACATCTGGAGCATGAGCGGCGTGCCGCGCATGAGCGAGATGTAGAGCTTCACGATGAAGGAAAGCGGCTTTATGTGGGAGAGCCTGCCCAGGGCCACAATGATGCCAAGAGGGATGGAGCCCAGAAGCGTCAGGGCAAATATCTCGAGCGACGTGACATAGCCCGTCCCCAGAAGCCCCACCATCGTAGAGAGATCCAAGATCATCACCTTGCACACAAGGCCGCATGCAGCGCATGCTGCATGCGGCTACCAGCTGACAGAAACAGTTTTCTATGCCTTCGGCAGGCACCAGGCCGTATAGGAGACGCCCTGGTCTGCGTATTTCTGGCAGACCTCCTCGACCTTGCCTTCGCTGTCGAGCTTCTGGAGGTCAGCCTCGACGGTCTTGGCAAGAGCCTTGCCGGCATCGTCCTTCTTGAAGCCCACAGCGAAGTGCTCGGAGTTCAGTGCCTCGTCGAGGATCTTGTAGCTCGTATCGTCACCGATGTTGAAGACAGCGACCGGATAGTCGACAGCCAGTGCATCATAGGTGCCCTGCTGGAGCATCATGAAGGCCGTGTTGTACTCGCCGATCGTATCGAGCTTGGCAAACGTCTTGCCGAGGTCCGCCTGGTCGCCGCCGTCGACGAGGAGGTAGTAGGCAGCAGAGTCCGTCTGAGTCGCGACATTCTTGCCCGCAAGGTCGGCGAGGCTCTCGATGCCGGAGTCGGCGCGAACGACCACGACTTGGCGGTTCTCCATATAGGGATCGGTGAAGGCGTAGTCGTCCTCGCGCCCCTCGATCGTGAAGCCGTTCCAGATGCAGGTGATCTGGCCAGCATTGAGCATTGCGTCCTTGGAGTCCCAGTTGATGGGCGTGGGCTTGAACTCCCAGCCCTCCATGTCGCAGACCGCCTGGGCAAGGTCGATATCGAAGCCGGTCGCATTGCCGTCATCCCCGATATAGCCATACGGCGGGAACTCCTGATCGAAGCCCAGGACAAAGGGTCCTGTGAAGCTTGAAGAGCTGGAGCTCGAAGAAGAGCTCGTAGAAGAAGACGAGGACGAAGAGCTGTTTCCGCAGGCAGCAAGAGATGCGAGCGCTGCAAACGAAGCGCAGCTTCCTGCAAGGCCAAGGAACTGGCGGCGGTTCATGGTGGACATGGTCTCCCCTTTCATATGCGGCAGCAGCCTGCCGACCCGTGCGGAACACTTTAGCACAGTAAAGTGCCTGCAGCCCATAGGACAGCATCAGTTCACCTATATGAAATGTGATACGGAGCCCAAAGGCACAAGGAAGGCCCGCTGCAGCCGCCCCAGCTCTTTGGCCATAAGACAAGATCTCGTTCTGCTTCATCATTGACCCGCTCGTCCCACCATCCGGAAGGAGGGCTGATGGCAGAGAAGAGGGCAGAACTGCCTGACGATGAGGTGGCTGCCATCTGCAGATGTGCAGAGCACGATGGCAGATCGGCCTCGGACTTCATGCGCGATGATGTCCTCGAGAGAATCGAGGACGCAGAGGATCTGGCTGCGCTTCGCGAGGCGCTTGCCCAGGATGACGGAACACGCTATTCCCCT
>JBJEHU010000039.1:28639-33863 GCA_051876355.1 Atopobiaceae bacterium
CTCGGCATCTTTCCCGTAGCATCTATGGAAGAGCTCCCTGCAGCTGCCCTGCTTCGGCACGACCGCGAGCTTCGTTCCCTTGAAGACCATGTAGGAGTCACAGATGCGGTCCAGCTCCTCGGGCTGGTGGGATGCCACAAGGATGGATGCGCCTTCTTCTGCCATCCTGAACAGAGCGGCACATCCCCGCTCCGCCTTGTCCGGATCGAGTGCATTGAGCGGCTCGTCCAGAAGGATATAGCTCGCCTGCGACGCATAGGCCATCGCCAGAAGGAGCTGCCGCTTCATGCCCTGCGAATAGGTGCGGACCGGACGTCCCGCAAAGCCTTCAATGCCGAGAAGAGCTGCTGCCGTTTCGCTCTCCGCATCCGACTCCCAGAGCTCCTGCACGAGCTTCAGATGGAAGGTTCCCGTCTTCTGCGGATAGAGCAGCAATTCGTCAGAAGGCCCGAAAAAGAGTTTCGTCCGCACGTCCTGCCGTGCATAGACACTCTCTCCGTCCAGAACAACGCTGCCATGCTTCATGAGCGAGGCCGTGCCCGAAAGGGCACGGAGAAGTGTCGTCTTGCCAAAGCCGTTCGGCGCCACAAGCCCGCAGATGCTCTTGGGCCTGAGCTCGAAACTGGCGTCCTCCAGGATGATATTGCGGCCATACCCGATGGTGGCATGCTGAAGGCTGAGCATCTTCCGTCACGCTCCCTGAGGCGCAAGGCGCGCTGCCCTGTGCCAGCGCATGGCAGCATCGAGGGCGACAGCGCATATGACGCAGATGGCAGCGCCCACCGCAAGAACGAGGCATCCAAAAGCAGGCGAAAGGGCGACGCTGTCTGCAAGATCCATATAGGGAAAGATGCCGGCATAGCCGACGATCTTGGAGGGACAGGCATAGCTCATGGGAAGGAACGGCACGATTCCGCTCAGGGGAGAGCTTGCCAGATAGTACTGCGGCATCCCAGACAGCAGGGCAAGAATCGCAAGGACCGCAGGGCCGGCAAATGCCTTCCCGAAAATCAGGGAGATAGCGCTCGCAGCGGCAGCCACAAAGCAGCTTGCAAGCACCAGGAGAGCAGCTGTCCATGCCGCACATCCAGCAGCGCTCCAGACGATGGTCTGGCCCACTTGGCTATAGAGCACCGGATAGCCCGGATCTCCCAAGCCATTCCGCACAAGAGCTATTGCTGCAGCAGGCACAAGCGTGAGCAGGACCGCCGCTGCAGCACAGAGCATGCTGCACACGGACGATGATACAATGCGGATGGCCGGATCTGCCGCCTGGCCCATGAGCCTTTGCTGCCCCACCGCACGCTGCGCCAAGAAGGCAATGGCAAGCGAGGGTAGAAGCGCCAGAAGTGCCGGCATGGATGCAGGAGCAAGCGAGATGGCATCCAGAGCCGAAGCATCAAGCGACGTGCCGAGATAGTCAGGCTCATCGAGGTCCCGCATCAGCTCAGCAAAGCGCAGGCGCAGCTCGTCCGTATCCCGGTCTCCCGAGAGATATCCTTTGTCGATCATCTCGAGCTCGGCATTGCACCTTCTGATGACTGCATCGTAGAAGCTGCCAGCATCTTCTGCAGCCCCAGCATCTGAAAGCGCCTCTCTGCTTTCTGCCATGAGCTCTTTCATGTCTTCCGGCATGGATGCAAGGTCTTCCGCAGAAGGTGTCGTCTGCCCCGCGATATCGAGGTTGATGCGCACCTCGTCCCGGAGCGTCTTTTCTCCGAAGGTCGGGAAGGGGATGAGCAGGGGTGCTGCCATAAGCAGTGCAGATGCCATGCAGACGGCCCAGAGGCCGCGCTCCGCTACCAGAATCTGGACAAGCCGTCTGCCGTACCGCACAGCGCATCACCTGGCCTCGGCTAAAAATCCGACAGAAACGTTTCAGCTTCAGCTTAAAGCATAGGTGATTCAGATGTCTTTCAGTTGGAAGCCCGCTTCATCTCCGGCGAAGCGCCCCTCCTCGGCGCCCAGCGGCAGGATTGCCCCCCGATGGAGGTCCGTCAAGCCGCAGGGACAGAGCTGCCCTTTCTGCTTGCAGCAGAAAGGGCATCCGAAGGTTCATGCTATGGCACAGGCCTACTTCCTGCGTCCCGTAGCGACACGCACAGCCTCTTCCGCATCGTCCGTGACGACAAGGCGGTCAAGGTCCTCAGGCGAGATGTTTCCAGCTTCGAGCACAGAGGTGCGAAGCCAGGAGATGAGGCCCTCCCAGTAGTCCTTCCCCAGAAGCACGAGCGGCGCGTAGTCCGTCTTGTGAGTCTGGATCAAGGTCACGAGCTCGAAGAGCTCATCAAGTGTGCCGAATCCTCCCGGGCAGACGATAGCGCCCGAAGAGTACTTCACGAACATCGTCTTCCTCACGAAGAAGTAGCGGAAGACCATGCCGATATTGACCCACTGGTTGAGCCCCTCTTCATGAGGAAGCTCGATGCCGAGGCCAACAGACGTGCCGCCTGCCTCATAGGCGCCGCGGTTTGCAGCCTCCATGATGCCCGGGCCGCCACCGGTGATCACGGCAAAGCCTGCCTTCGCGATGCCCTTGCCAATCTCCTGTGCCTTCTGGTACATCGGATCGTCTTCTGGCGTACGTGCAGATCCGAAGACCGCAATGGCAGGCCCCAGCTCTGCAAGCGCACCAAAGCCATCCACGAACTCTGCCTGGATCCTCAGCACCCGCCATGGATCCTCGTGGAGCCAATTGGTATCGTGCTCGGGTGCCAGAAGGTTGCCGGATGTCGTATGTGCCGGCACCATCTTGCCGCGCAGAAGGATCGGGCCCTTCATATACGACGTATCAGGGTTCTCTTCCTCAGGACGCTCCCTGTGTGTGGCCACGCTCGTGTGGACCGCGACCAGCTTGTCCTTCAGAGCGTCCTTCTTCTCCGCAGCCTTCTTCGACTTCTTCTTTGCCGCCATATCTCTCCTTGTTCATTATTCAGCGCAGTGCTTTTCAGGGTAGCAGCGCTCTTTCCAATTCCTGTAAGGGTCCCGTACGCAATGCGTGAGCCGGAGTACAATGGCCCCACCACAACGGAAAGGACACCCAGAACATGGCAGAAACGCTCGACTTCACCCGCCCGCTCTCTGAGCTTATGGATACCCATTCTTCTCTCAGGGAAGACCTGCATGAGCTCGATATCGAGGTGGAAGACCCTACCGAGACCATCCCCCAGCTTGCAAAGAGGCTCGACGTCGGTCTCCCCATCATCGCAATGGCGCTCGAGGCTTCCGGATACACGGTCGAGGGCTATGACCCCAAGGACGATGAAGGCGCAGCCGACTCCCCGCTTCCCGATCTCATCGCAGCCCTCTTCGGCGTGGACAGGAACGGCAATCCCCTGCCCGACCCCGACTTCTCGCAGGAGTCCCTCTGCGCGACCGAGCTCGGCCATGAGCCAGCACCGGTGCTCCTCCACATGGAAGACGCTATCCGCCATGCCCAGCAGGAAGGCATCCTGCCGAAGGATGCAGGCAAGAAGGGCTGCGGCTGCCAGAAGAACGCTTAGGACAACACGGCACATCTGATGAAGGGTGGAAAGACGCCTTGAAGAGTCTTTCCACTCTTTTTCGGCTCTTCGTGATGCGGCTGCCGTTTTTAGACACGGATCTGGCCGTCCATGAGAATCCCGCGAAGATGTGTCTGGAAGACACGGATTGCGAGGGTGGCAATGTCCAAGACGACAAGGAAGACCTGCAGCCCCCAGTCCAGGATGAGAGTGGCGCTGGAGGTCGCGAAGGAGCAGGAGACCCTCTCCCAGGCGGCAGCGAGGCATGGCACAAGCCCGTCTCTGGCGGCCAGCTGGAGGGACGAGCTGCTTGCGGGAGCCGACGACATATTCGGCAAGGCAGGGACGGAACGCGAGAGGAAGGAGCAGGAGGAGGCCGCGAAGAGAAGGCATGGCGATGCCCTGAAGACGATCGGGCAGCTCGCCGTCGAGCGCGACTTCCTCCAGCGGTCTTGCGACGACAACAGATACAGCCCAGAGGCGCCAGGCAGCCGCAGGTGAGCTTCCGGAGGGGCTCGGGCGGCAGAAGGCCTGCGAGCTCCTGGGCGTGAGCAGGGCCACGGCATACCGCAACATCGCCAGGAGGCCTGCGGACGAGTATGCGGAAGACGGGCAGGGCTGGCGCGGCGAGGACGAGAGGCCTGCCGCAATGATCGACGGCATGCATGCCGGCTGCCCCGCCTATGGCGCAAGGAAGATATCGAAGATGCTGCAGGGGCAGGGGAAGGCACGCGCCACCCGCTACAGGGTGTCCAGGCTGATGGGGCTCATGGGCATCCGCCCATGCTGCCCGCTCCCGTCCCTCTCGGCACCTGCCAGGGAGCCGCGGAGGTTCCCGTATCTGCTGAAGGGCAGGAGCATCCTATTCCCCAGCCAGGTGTGGTCGGCGGACATCGCCTATGTCCAGATCGGGGGGAAGCACATGCACCTCACTGCCGTCATCGACTGGTTCAGCCGCTGCATGGTGTTCCTGGAGGCTCTCGGACACCATGAGGGCCCAGGAGGTCGCCGCATGCGCGGAGCAGGCCTTCAGGGAGCATGGGACCCCCTCGGCCATGAACTCCGGCCAGGGAAGCGTGTCCGGCTCGGAGGAATACGTCTCGCTGCCTGCGTCCAGAGGGATAGCCCAGAGCATGGACGGCAGGGCGGGATGGAGGGACGACGTGCTGATGGAGCGCTGGTTCAGGACCCTCAGGAGCGAATGCCTGAGGCAGACGGAATGCAGCACGCCGAAGGAGCTCAGGGACACCATCGCGGAGTTCGTCGAGCTCTGCAGCAGCAGGCGGATCCACCAGTCCCTCGGCCACGACACGCCGGCGGAATGGTGCATGAGCGGCATAGCCGAGGCTGCATAGGCCTACCATGGTGGCGCTGCGGAAGCCAGGGATTCGGAAGGAATCGGGCTTCTGTGTCTCACTGCTTCAGCCAATTCGAAACCTCTGGGCACCACCATGCAGAGTTTCCTTGTCCTTCTCGCCCTGGCCTTGTCGCCAGCGCCTGCGGCTTCCGCAAGTACGTATGGTTCATCTCCATTGGCTACGGGGCAGCGGTCGCGGAGGTACAAGTCCACGACGCCGATCATGGTCCCGTTCGTTCCGCTCTACTCCGTGAAGGGGCGCACGAGGCTGGTCGCGTGAGTTTGTTACCGCTAATGTAGTTCTCACCAATTGAGTCAATCAGAGATGCCATTCCCGTCAATGCAGTTTCGCCACCCAGGCAAA
>JBJEHU010000040.1:0-33462 GCA_051876355.1 Atopobiaceae bacterium
CGGCTCGTTCATCTGTCCGTAGACCAGGCAGGTCTTGTTGATGACGCCAGATTCGCTCATCTCGAGGTAGAGGTCGGTACCCTCACGGGTACGCTCTCCGACGCCGGTGAAGACGGACGTGCCGCCGTGCTCCTGTGCCAGGTTGTTGATGAGCTCCTGGATAAGGACGGTCTTGCCGACGCCTGCGCCACCGAAGAGGCCTGTCTTGCCGCCGCGGACGTACGGCTCCAGGAGGTCGATGGCCTTGATGCCGGTCTCGTAGACCTCCATGGTCGTCGTCAGATCCTCGAAGGCAGGTGCCGGACGGTGGATCGGGTAATACGCGAGTCCCTCAGGCATGGGCTTGCCATCGACCGGCTGTCCCATGACGTTCCAGACGCGGCCGAGCGTTGCCTCGCCGACCGGCATCATCATAGGCTGGCCGGTATCCTTGGCCTTGAGTCCGCGCTGCATGCCGTCGGTCGATGCCATGGCGACCGTACGGACGACGCCGTTCGGAAGCTGGGACTCGACCTCAAGCACCACATGGACCTTGCCCATGGGGGTCTCGCCGTCGACGATGAGGGCGTTGTAGATGTCAGGCACCTGGTCATCGAACGCGACGTCGACGACAGCGCCGACGATGCGCACGACGGTGCCGACACCGGCGCTGTGCTTGCGGTAGTCGCGCGCAAGCGCCTCGAAGTCGACGCTGTTCTTTTCTTGTTCTGCCATCAGTTGTCCTCCAATGCGGACGCACCGCCGATGATCTCGTTGAGCTCGGTAGTGATGGAGCCCTGCCTGACGCGGTTGTACATGCGCGAGAGCGACGTGATGACCTCGTTCGCGTTGTCCGTAGCGGACTGCATGGCGCGACGGCGTGCGCCATGCTCTGCTGCGGCGGAGTCAAGCAGCGCGTGGAAGATGACCGTCCGGATGTAGGCCGGCATCAGATATCCAAGCACCTTGGAAGCGGAGGGATCGAACGTGAACTCCGTATAGAGCTCGTGTCCGACGTGCTCGAGCGCTTCGGGATTGCGCGGCGCGTTAGGGATGACGAGGTCCTCGGTACGCACGGGCAGAAGCTGCTCGGTGACCTTGTCCTGGTCCACCCTGTTGCGGGCGTGCATGTAGTAGAGCATGACGCGGTCGATCGTCTCGGCCTTGTAGCCATCCATGACGTAGGAGGCAATGCGGTCTGCCTCGTCCATCGTCGGCTCTGAGGAGATGCCCGTGAAGGACATGACCGGCTCGATGCCGCGGTAGGTGAAGTAGTCCGTGGGCTTCCTGCCGCACGTGATGAGGATGCTCTTCTTGCCCTGGTGCTTCAGGGCCTCCATCTCATGCTGCACCTCGCGCTGGAGGTTGATGTTGAAGCCTCCGGCAAGGCCGCGGTCGGATGCGATGAGGATGAAGAGGACGCACTTCTCCTTGTCGTGCGTGGCAAGAAGCGGCTGCGACAGGTCGACGCCGGCATTGGCGACGTTTGCGAGCATGCGCTTGATTGCATCCTTATAGGGTGCTGCCTGCTCGGCGCGCTCCAATGCCTTGCGGATCTTGGCGGTGGAGACCATCTCCATCGTCCTCGTGATCTGCATCGTCGCCGTGACGGAGGAGATGCGCTTGTTTATCTCGCGAAGGTTCGACATGTGCCGTGCCTCACGCCTTCTCGGTCTCGTCCGTGTCTTCCTCTTCCTTCTTCACGCCGTGCTTCTCGAGGAAGCTCGCCTTGAAGTGGTCGAGGTGCGTCTTGATCTGGTCGGCCATTGCGTCGGAGATGCGGTTCTTGCGAATCTCCTGGCGGATTCCGTCGTGGCGCGTGGCCATGTACTGGACCATCTCGTCCCTGAACGGGATGACAAGATCCATATCGAGATCGTCGACGTAGCCTTCCTTGCCTGCGAAGAGCGTGAGCACCTGGTCAGCGACGTCGAGTGCGGAATAGCGGCCCTGCTTCAGCAGTTCCGTCATGCGCGCGCCATGCTGCAGCTGGTACTGGGTCGTTGCATCCAGGTCGGAGCCGAACTGGGAGAACGCCTGCTTCTCGCGGTAGTACGCAAGGTCGGAGCGCAGCGTGCCTGCAACCTGCTTCATGGACTTCAGCTGTGCGGAGCCGCCGACTCGCGACACCGAGATGCCGACGTCGACTGCAGGGCGCTGGCCCTGGAAGAACAGGTTCGTCTGCAGGTAGATCTGGCCATCCGTGATGGAAATCACGTTCGTCGGAATGTAGGCCGAGACATCGCCGTCCTGCGTCTCGATAATCGGGAGTGCCGTGAGCGATCCTGCGCCGTTGGCGTCGGAAAGCTTGCAGGCACGCTCGAGCAGACGAGAGTGCAGATAGAAGATGTCGCCCGGGTAGGCCTCGCGTCCAGGCGGACGATGAAGCGTCAGCGACATCTGACGATAGGCGACAGCCTGCTTCGACAGGTCATCGTAGACCACGAGCACGTGTCCGCCGGGATGCTCTGCATCTGCGGGATGGCCATGCTCGTCGTTGTACATGAAGTACTCGCCGATGGCAGCGCCTGCCATAGGAGCGATGTACTGCATAGGGGCAGAATCGGCTGCCGTAGCAGAGACGATGATCGTCTTGTCGAGGACGCCGTGCTGCTTCAGGGACTCGCGGATCGATGCAACCGTCGAGGCCTTCTGGCCGATAGCGACGTAGATGCAGATGATGTCCGTGTCCTTCTGGTTCACGATCGTATCGATCGCGATGGCGGTCTTGCCCGTCTTGCGGTCGCCGATGATGAGCTCACGCTGGCCACGTCCGATAGGCACCATTGCGTCGACGGCGAGGAGTCCTGTCTGGACAGGCTCGCAGACCGGTTGGCGCTCCATGATGCCAGGGGCCTTGAACTCGATCGGACGGCGGTGCGTCGTATTGATCGGGCCGAGGCCATCGATCGGCTGGCCGAGCGGGTTCACGACACGGCCGAGCATCTTGTGGCCGACAGGGATATCCATGACGCGGCCGGTCGTACGGCACTCGTCGCCCTCCTTGATGGAGTCGACATCGCCGAAGAGGACGGCGCCCACATCGCGCTCGTCGAGGTTCTGTGCCAGACCGTAGACGGTGTGTCCTGTCTCAGAGCTCGTGAACTGCAGAAGCTCGCCTGCCATGGCGGACTTCAGACCAGAGACGCGGGCAATGCCGTCGCCGACCTGGGTCACGACAGAGGACTCCTGCGTATCCACCGTAGCCGTCACGTCTGCCAGCTGGCTGCGCAGCTGGGCCATGATGGCTTCGGAGCTGATTTGGCTCACTATTCTTCACCTCCGAGGAAGGATGTAGAAAGCTTCTTCCTGATATTGACGAGCTGCGCCTTCACGGAAGCATCGTAGCGGTTGCCACGGGCTTCGATGACGATGCCGCCGATGATGGAGGGATCGACACGCTCGACGAGATAGATTGGGGCCTTGAGGTCCTTCTCCATCTTTGCGTGCACATCTGCCCTCAGCTTGTCGTCCATCGGCACAGCTGTCGTAACCGTGACGGACACGGTCTTGTCATCCTTGTCGACCAGGGTCTTGTACTGGTGTGCGACATCCTTTACAAGATCGAGGTCATTGTCCTCGCGCATCGCCGTAAGGGTCTCGAGGACCTCGGGCGTGAACTTGACGGCATGCTGCCACTGGACAAGGTCGGCGTTGGCTCTTCCCTCGGAGCGCGCCGCATCGAGCAGCGCTCGGGTATAGGCCTCGACCTTCTCCTCATCATTCTTGCTTGCCATCAGCGTTACCTACTTCCGCAAGGTACTTCTCGGCCAGCTGGCGCTGCTGCTCCTGGCTCAGTCCATCGCCGATGATCTTGCTGGCGATCTCGACCGAGAGGTCGACGACAGAGCTGGAGATCTCGATCATGGCCTTGTGGCGCTCGGAATCGACCACATCGTGGGCCTTGGCAACCGTTGCAGCTGCATCTCTCTGGGCCTTGGCAAGCACCTTGGAGCGCTCGGCCTCGGCCTCCTTCTT
This sequence comes from Atopobiaceae bacterium, assembly GCA_051876355.1. Lineage (GTDB taxonomy): Bacteria > Actinomycetota > Coriobacteriia > Coriobacteriales > Atopobiaceae > Olsenella_L. Next base: position 3,958 of record JBJEHU010000040.1, read on the forward strand.
TGCAGCGGCAACAATCTCGTCGGCCTGGCGGTTCGCATCTGCGAGACGCTTCTCGAATTCCTTCTTCGTCGCCTCGGCGTCTGCCTTTGCCTTTGCGGCATCGTCCAGATCGCCCTTGATCTTGGCCTCACGGGCATCCATGGCCTTCAGGACGGAAGGCCATGCGAACTTCGCGAGGACGATCCAGATGATGATGAAGGCGATGCAGGCCGGGATGAACTCTGCCGGCCTCGGCATGAGCAGTGCCATGCCGCCCGAAGACTCCTCAGCAAACGCCAGAGTCGGGAGCGCAAAGGCGACGACGCCCGCCGCGCTCGCCGCTATACCGCGGAAGAAGCTGTTGTTCTTCAAATCCATATTGCTCCCTCTTTCCGCTTGCTGGCACTGACTACATAATCGAGACGACGAAGCCAATCAGGCACAGAGCCTCGATGAATGCAGCTGCCAGGATGAAGACAGTAAAGAGTCGGCCCTGGACCTCGGGCTGGCGAGCCATGCTGTTTGCAACGTTGGCTGCAGAAAGGCCGATACCAAGTGCTGCACCAATGACGCAGAGACCGTAGCCAATAACGTTCACGATTCCTCCTTTGTCATTCGCCAGTCCCTATGGCCGGCGAATACCGAACTATGTACTAGCAGGAAGTCCCTGCGAGTAACCTCAAAGCAATTATTCTTCCGTGCTCTCGGCGCCGTTGATGTAGACGGCAGAAAGCAGAGTAAAGATATACGCCTGAATGAAGGCGATCATGAGCTCGACGCCGTAGATCATGATGAGCAGGATCATCCAAAGGATGGACATGGCGCCCGTGCCGACAGCTGCGGCGGAGATGGCACCGTTGATGAGAGGCTCCAGGAAGATCGTGCACATGATTGCGAACGTGCCCATGACGACATGGCCTGCGAACATGTTGCAGAAAAGACGGACGGCCAGCGTGATCAGGCGAAGGAACGTAGAGAAGACTTCGATGATCCAGACGACGACGCGGATCGGAAGCATGAGTCCGGACGGCGCGAGGCTCTTCACATAGCCCCAGAGGCCCTTCTTGCGCACGCCGACCACGATGAAGTAGCAGAACGACATGAGTGCGATGGCGCCCGTGACGCCGGTCGAGCCGGTGCCCGGCTTCCACGTCGGCAGCATGCCGATGTAGTTGCCGAAGAGGACGAAGAAGAACAGCGTCGCCAAAAACGGGAAGTGCTTCCTCCACGTGTCGCCGAGCATTGCCTTCGCGATATCGTTGCGCACGAATTCGATCAGGTACTCGACGGCGTTCACGAAGACGCCGTGCGGCACGAGGCTCGCGGACTGCTTCTTCGTGAAGACGAGAAGCACGATGACGCAGAGAGCGCACGCGACGAGCATCCAGAACATATAGACGGTCAGGCCGAATGTCGTGTCGCCGACAACCGCAGTCGGATAGAACGTATTGATGAGCTCGCTCATCGAATTCGAGACTTCGGCAAAGGCTTCGCCCACGATGACTACTTCCCTTCACTCACATATATCATGCTCAGTCCGATGAGACAGCGGAGCGCACTGCTTCGACGACCCACACAGACAGGAACACGCCTATTGCTGATACCCCAAACATCAGGACATCTTTCGGTTTCTGCACGTATACCATAGCAAAAGCGGCCATCAGGAGAACGAAGGAGAATGCAAGCGCTCCGAAAGCTTTTCCGAGCCTTGCTTCCGTCTTCTTCCTCCTGACCAGCTCGAGAAGCAAGACGCCCGGCAGCGCCGCCAGAAGGCCACATATGAGCCCTGCCGCGGTCACGCCCAAGCGCTTTCCCTCCTTGCTGCAGCATACGTGCTGAAAACGTATTCAGACGATATTCGTACCCACCGGGAATGTCCACTCATCCGCCGAAACACAGATTTGCACCGCAGTTTCGACACATTTCTGACTTGCGTTCAAAAACGGCGGCATTCCCGACAGGAACCGTATCGATTCGTCTCTTACTTCGTGCCGTAGATGCGGTCGCCTGCATCTCCCAGGCCCGGCAGGATGTAGGCATCCTTGTTGAGCTCGCGGTCAAGGGCGCAGGTGTAGAGGCGCACATCCGGGTCGTAGTCGAGGACGGCGTGCACGCCTTCAGGAGCAGAGACGAGCGTGAGCGCACGGATATCCTTCACGCCGGCATCCCTCAGGAACTTGATCGCTGCCGTCATCGAGCCGCCGGTGGCAAGCATCGGGTCGACGATCAGGCAGGTACGCTTGTCCACATCGGGCGGGAACTTGCAGTAATACTGGTGCGGCTCGTGCGTCTCGGGGTCGCGATACATGCCCACATGCCCGACACGTGCAGACGGCACGAGATCGAGGATGCCATCGACCATGCCCAGTCCTGCACGCAGGATCGGGATGATGGCGACCTTCTTGCCGGCGATGCGCTTGCAGACCGTCTTCTCGAGCGGGGTCTCGACCTCGACGTCCTCGAGCGGGAAGTCGCGCATGGCCTCATAGCCCTCGAAGATGGCAAGCTCGGTCACGAGCTCGCGGAACTGCTTCGTGCTCGTGTTCTTGTCACGCAGGATGTGGAGCTTGTGCTGCACGAGCGGGTGGTCGATGATCTGGAAGCGCGGATCTTTGATCTCTGCCATAGCTAGCACCCCTCAGCGTCGACGCCTGCGAACTTCGGGTCGTCCTCACGCATGATCTTGCCGACCCTGCGCTCATGCCTTCCGCCGAGGAATTCGGTCTCGAGGAACGTCTTCACGTAGTCCATGTTGTCGGCCAGGCTCACGAAGCGGCCCGAGAGGCAGATGACATTGGCATTGTTGTGCTGGCGGGCAAGCACGGCGAACTCATGCGACGTGATCGTGACCGCACGCACGCCCGGCACCTTGTCTGCCGTGATGGCCATGCCGAGGCCCGTGCCGCAGATGAGGACACCGAAGTCGGCCTCTCCTGCTGCGACCTTGCGCGCCACCTTGTCGGCGTAGTCCGGATAGTCGACGCTGTCGAAGCTCTCTGGCCCGAGATCTTCCACCTCATGGCCCAAAGACTCGATGAACTGCACCATCGGCGGCTTGAAGCCGTATCCGCCATGGTCGGATGCAATGGCAATGCGCACGTCGTGCTCCTTTCGAAGGCTATAGTCCCTATCGATTATGGCACCAAACGCGCTGAATCGCTATGCATGCTCCTGCTCAGGAGAGGGCACGCTCGACGGCACGCCTCCAGCCGGCGATGAGGCGGGCCCTCTCCTCCTCTTCCATCTCGGGCACGAACGTGCGCTCGATGCTCCGGAGCTGGCAGAGATCTTCGCGCGAGCTCCAGACGCCCCGTGCCAGACCTGCGATATAGGCAGCGCCGAGAGCTGTCGTCTCGCCGACCGCGCAGCGCACGACGTCTGCCTGAAGGAGGTCTGCCTGGAACTGCATGATGAAGTCATTGCGCGAGCCTCCGCCGTCGACTTCGAGCGAGGAGAGCGAAGAAGCCGTATTGCCGAACATGGCCTCCGCAATGTCGTACGTCTGGTAGGCAAGCGATTCGCAGGCAGCGCGCACGATATGCGCCTTCTTCGTGCCGCGCGTGATGCCGCAGAGAAGGCCACGGGCATCTGCATCCCACCAGGGAGCGCCAAGGCCGGTGAACGCCGGCACGAGATAGCAGCCTTCCGTGTCAGGAACGGAAAGCGCGATATCTGCCGTCTCCTGTGCAGAGGAGATGAGGCCCACATCGTCTCTCAGCCACTGGATGACGGTGCCGGCATTGAAGACGGAGCCTTCGAGCGCATAGGCGACCTCGCCGCCCTGGGCGATGCCGATCGTCGTGACGAGTCCATGGTCCGAGAGCTTCGGCTCGGCTCCGACATTCGCGAGCAGGAAGCAGCCCGTGCCATACGTGTTCTTGGCAGAGCCCGGCGCGAAGCAGCAGTGGCCGAAGAGCGATGCCTGCTGGTCTCCTACGACACCTGTGATCGGCGGCCTGTGCGAGAGGATGTTGTGCGTCACATAGCCGAAGTCGCCATCCGACGGCAGCACCTCCGGCAAAAGATTCATGGGCACGCCGACGAGATTGCAGAGCTCCTCATCCCACGAGAGATTGTTGATATCGAAGAGCATCGTGCGCGAGGCATTCGTATAGTCCGTTGCATGCACCTTGTGTGCCGTGAGGTTCCAGACAAGCCACGTGTCGATCGTGCCGGCCATGAGCTTTCCTGCTTCGGCTGCGGCGCGAGCGCCGTCCACATGGTCCAGGATCCAGGCAATCTTCGTGCCCGAGAAGTACGGGTCGGGGATGAGGCCGCACTTCTTGTGGATCGTCTCCCCTGCCCCCTCATCGAGGAGCTTCTGGATCTGGGGCGCCGTGCGGCGGCACTGCCACACGATCGCGTTGTAGATCGGATGCCCCGTCTCCTTCTCCCAGACGACCGTCGTCTCGCGCTGGTTCGCGATCGAGACCGCCGCAAGCCTGTCCGAATGGATGCCGGTCTTGAACTGCACCTCGACCATGCAGGCCACGATGCCGGAGGCGATCTCTTCAGGATCCTGCTCGACCCAGCCCGGATGAGGATAGAAGTTCTTGATCGGACGGCTTGCCTGCCCGACAGGCTTTCCCTCTTCGTCGAAGATGATGGCACGCACGCTCGTCGTTCCTGCATCGAGCGACATGATGTAACGGGACATAGACTGCCTCCAGGTACGGGTTTCTTCGAACGGACGCCCCCATTCTCCTAGCCAAGGCCGCCCTATCTGCTACCAGTTCCGCAGACGTCGTCCCGCTTTCGGCCGAATCCTGCCATCTGCCGTCTGCCACCCAAAACCTGCCGTTCGCTGATTCTGATTCATTGATTCACTCCATGCTGAATCATTTGTCTATTCTGATTCAGCGTAGGCAGGATTGGCGATTCAATGTCGCCTGTATGAGCGAAGGAGAGTTCCAGATGGCAGATTCCTACAAGGCTCTGGCCCAGACCATCGTGGACGGCGTCGGCGGAGCGGACAACATACATGCCCTCACGCACTGCGTGACGAGGCTGCGCTTCACGCTGAAGAACCCGAAGCTGGCAAAGACCGACGCGCTCGAGAAGACGGATGGGGTCATCAAGATCGTCAGCGCGGGCGGCCAGTACCAGGTCGTCGTCGGATCGAAGGTCACCGGCCTCTACGACGAGATCCTCAAAGACTTTGATATCCAGGGCGGAGGCGCCGTCGAGCCGACGCCTGCCGTTGCAGACAAGGACACGAAGGACAATGCCGTGAGCCGCCTCATGGGCACGATGTCTGCGATCCTCATGCCGACGCTTCCGGTCCTCACTGCCGCCGGCATCATCAAGGGCCTTGTCGCCCTCTTCGCAGCCCTTGGCAGCCTCTCCACGACATCCGGCGTCTACATGGTCTTCTATGCCGTCGGCAATGGCTTCTTCTACTTCCTGCCGATCATGCTTGGCTACACGGCAGCGAAGCACTTCCACTGCAACGAGTTCATCGGCGCCACAATCGGAGCTGCCCTCGTCTACCCGGACATGGTGAACATCGCGACGACGCTTTCGGTCGCAGGCTCGCTCTTCGCAGGCACGCCATTCCAGATGGACTACTACAACACGTTCTTCGGCATCCCTATCGTTATGCCTGGCTCCGGCTATACCTCTTCGGTCGTCCCCATCATGATTGCCGTCTGGTTCGCCTCGATCCTGGAGCATGCCTTCAAGAAGCACCTCAATGAGATGGTGCGCGACCTTCTGACCCCACTCTTCGTGCTTGCAATCTCGGTGCCCGTGACCTATCTCGTGATCGGACCTGTCGTCCAAGGCATCTGCGGCGTCATCTTCCTCCTCATCTCTGCTCTCTTCAATGCTGGCATCGTCGGCGGCCTCATTGGCGGCGCCCTCATCGGCGGCGGCTTCGGCGTCCTTGTCATGTTCGGCCTGCACTGGGTTGTCATCTCCCTCGGCCTTTCCAACATCGCCCTTGCCGGCTACGATTACATCATGGCTGCCGGCGGCATCGGACCTATGGTCGGCATGGCCCAGGGCCTCTGCATCACGCTGCGCACGAAGTCCAAGAAGGTCCGCGACCTCGCGCTTCCTTCCTTCATCTCCCAGGTCATGGGCGTCGGCGAGCCGCTCATGTACTCGATCCTGATTCCGCTCAAGAAGCCGTATGCGATCAACATCATCGGCGGCGCTATCGGCGGTGCCATCATCGGCGCCCTCAAGGGCAAGATCTATGTCTTCGGCGGATCCGGCCTCTTCGGCCTCGCGAACTACGTCGACCCGACGGGAGACCCGACGAACTTCATCCATTGCCTGATCGGCATTGTCGTCGCAATGGTCGCCGTCTTCATCATCCAGTGGATTGCCTATGACTTCGATGACGAAAAGAAGGTCATCGGGGAATAGAAAGCCATGATACGGAGGCCGGCGCAAGCCGGCCTCTTCCCTGAAAGAGAGAGTGTCCCATGCTCCAGCATCTCGTGCCTGAAGACTTCAAGCCAGAATCCATCACGCTCGCAGAGCAGACGATCGAGTTCCGCGCTGTCCGCGATATCCGCTACTGCGAACACCCAGAAGACCCGATCCAACAGCTCAACATCTATGTTCCCGAAGCCTACTTCGCAGGCGGTTCCGTCTCCGGCTATACGAAGGACACCGCCCCCATCTTCTGCCCGAGCACGGTCGGCGGCTATATGCCGGGGCCTGCTGCAGAACCGGGACCGGGACGCTTCAGCCCGACGAACGCCGTCTTCGAGGCCCTTGCCCACGGGTATGTGGTCGCAGGCATCGGCGTCCGCGGCAGGACATCCGGCAGGGACACGAAGGAGTTCTTCGAAGGCGCAGCCGCCGAGGCCCAGAAGACGCAGGCCACAGGCAGGCTCTGCGGCCGTGCGCCGGCCCTCATCCTCGACCTCAAGGCAGCCATCCGCTATCTCCGCGCCTATGCGCAGGACATTCCTGGCAGCCTCGAGCACATCGTGACGAACGGCACATCTGCCGGAGGAGCGCTTTCGGCCCTTGCCGGCGCCTCGGGCGACGCTTCTGACTACGCAGACGGGCTCGAGCGCATGGGCGCTGCGATGGACGCCTCCGATGCGGTCTTTGCAGCCAGCTGCTACTGCCCGATCCACAACCTCGAGCATGCAGACATGGCCTACGAATGGCAGTTCAAAGGCATTGCCGACTGCCACTTCACACACTTCCGGAGGCGCGCAGGCAAGATTGTGAAGATCAGCGAGGACTCCGTGCTCACTCCAGAGCAGCTCGCACTCTCTGACGAGCTGGCAGGGGCCTTCCCTGCCTATGTCTCAGGCCTGGGGCTCAGAGACGAGAGCGGAAGCCTCCTCACGCCTGGCGCAGATGGCACCGGCTCCTTCCTCGGCTGGATGAAGCAGAAGCTCATCGCCTCCGCGCAGCATGAGCTCGAGACAAGGAGAAACGAGACGCAGCTTCCCCAGCTCATGACAGAAGGGGCGGCGCCACGGGACCTCTCCTGCCTCGAGATCGAGGATGGCAGCGTGAAGGGCATGGATTGGCCTTCCTTCGTCCGCACGATCACCCGCATGAAGCCCTGCCCTGCCTTCGATGCCCTGGACCTCCACTCGCCCGAAAACGAGGAGTTCGGCACCGAGGAGATCTTTGCCCGCCACTTCACAGCGTTCTCGCAGGAGCGCACGGCCGTGCCCGCAGAGCTTGCGCCTGAAAAGACGATACGCATGATGAACCCGCTCTCGTATGTGGCCTCCCCTGGCTGCTGCGCTCACTGGAGGATCCGCCACGGTTCCTTCGACCGGGACACGTCCTTGGCCATCCCTGCCATCCTTGCGCTCTCGCTTGCGAATGCAGGGCGTGAGGTCGACTTTGCCTATCCCTGGGGCCTCCCGCACAGCGGCGACTACGACCTCGAAGAGCTCTTCAGCTGGATAGACGGGCTCTGCCAGAACGCATAGATGCACACGTGGCCTGTTCCTTCGGGGAGCAGGCCATAGTTATGCGCAATAATGGAACTTGCTGCAAAAGGAAAGGGGTGCCATGGATGTCTTCGATGAGATAGAGCTCCGCAAGGACTCGCTCACGCCTGCCGAGCAGGCAGTAAGCCGCATCGTCCAGGAGCATCCCGATGCAATACTCGGCTGCACGAGCAACGAGCTTGCCCGGCGCTTCGGCGTCTCGCAAAGCGCCGTCTCTCGCTTCTGCCAGAAGCTCGGCTTTGCCGGCTATGGGGAGTTCCGGATGGAGCTCCACAAGACGTTGACGCTCAGGAGCTTCGATCCCGGGTCCGAACCCCAGGACCGCATCTCCTGCCTCGACCGTCTCCTGCGGGGCGTGAACGACGCGGTCGGCGCGGAGACGTTTTCCTCCTTCTACGAGCGCATGGCGCATGCCCGCTCCGTCTATGTCTTCGGTGCCGGCCAGAGCAGCATCCCTGCCCGCATGCTTGCTGGCAGGCTCCTCGAGGATTCGATCCCTGCCTGCTACGTCGAGCTCGGCTACGAAGCCGAGGTGCTCCACTGCATGGCAGACACAGACGAGGTCGTCATCTTCTCTTCGAAGAACGACACGTTCCGGCAGCTCCTTGCGACCGCCTCGACCGTGGAGCCCCAGCGGCGCCCGCATATCACGCTGATCACGAACACAGCAAAGCATCCATCCCGCAAGCATGTGGACGACGTGATCGTCCTTCCGACCTGGTCGGACCTCAAGCTTCCGCTCTACCTCGAGCCGCAGCACTCCATGATCTTCTTCTGCATGCTCGTAGGCGGCGTGCCGGCAGGACGGAAGAAGGAGTCCTAGGCACAGAAAGCGGGCCCTGCTCCCTCTCGGAACAGGGCCCGCATCATGTCTTCAGTCTTTTCGCCTGGACTAGGCAAGCGCCTCTGCGATATCGGCTTCCGTGATCGCACCCTCGCGCAGGATCTTCGGCTCTGCCTTCGTGCAGTCCACAATCGTCGAGGCGGCACCGATCTTCGAAGACCCGCCGTCGACGACGAAATCGGCAAGCTCGAAGAGCCTGTCCTCGATTTCTTCTGCCGAGGTCGCCGCAGGATTGCCGTGGGTGTTCGCGCTTGTCTGCGCAAGCGCGCCGACCTTCCTCACGAGCGCGCGCACGAGATTGGATTCCGGCACGCGCAGGGCCACCGTCCCCGTGCTCTCCTGCACGTATTCAGATGCCAGTGCATCCGATGCAGCGACGACAAGCGTGAGCGCACCTGGCCAGAACTTCTGTGCCAGCACATGCGCCCACTGAGGCACGTCATGCCCGTACACATCGAGATCTTCCTCATCCGCGATGAAGAGGGGAAGCGTCTGCGCGAGCGGACGCTCCTTGATCTCGAAGATGCGCCTATGCGCCGGGTTTCCAGCGGTTGCAGCGCACGCAAGGCCGTAGACGGAGTCGGTCGGAAGGACGCAGACGCCTTCGTGCGCAAGCACATCGGCGATAGCATCGATGGCCTCTTCGGCAGGCGCCATCTGGTCTGCCGCAAGCATCTTCTTCTCCATGCCTTACGCCTTCCTTCTTGCCACGAGCACGCGCGGACGGTGCGTCAGGTCCTCGCGCACTTCGGCCGTGGCCCACCCATCCCGTGCGCGCACATAGGCAGCTGCCGTCTCGAGCGAATCCTCGAAGAGCTCCACGGCGAGCATGCCGCCTGGCATGAGGGCATGCTCTGCCAGGGGCACGAGCCTTCTGAACACATCGAGGCCGTCTGCGCCACCATCGAGCGCAAGCCCCGGCTCGAAGCCGATGACCTCTTCGGGAAGCGTCGGGAGGACCGCTGTCGGGATATAGGGCGGATTCGACACGAGGACGGCAAACGTCCCCATGAGGTTCTCGTCCACGCCGGACGCCAGATCTCCTTCGACGATATCGACGTTGTCATTGAGATTCAGGGCATCCCTGTTGCGCTCGGCCAAGGCTATGGCCTGCTTCGAGATGTCTGTCGTGACCACATGCGTGCCCGGACGCTCGGAGGCGATGGAGAGTGCAATGCAGCCTGTGCCGCAGCCGATCTCGAGCACGCGCGGTCCTGTCGGCACCTTGGCATGCATCTGGAGCGGCAGGAGCTCTGCATCCTCTGCATGGAGCGGCGCTTCGTCGCCGAGGTCTCCTGCGTCCTTCTGCGCCTCCTGGACCTTCTCCTCGGCCTTCGCGCGTGCCTCTCTCGCTTCCTGGTCCCGCGCTTCGAGCTTCGGCTCGATATCGTCGAAGACGGCGCCACGCGCAATCGCCTCATCGACCCCTTCGAGCGCTGCATCGACCAGGATCTCTGTCTCGGGACGGGGAATCAGCACACCCTTCTCGCAGCGCAGGATGATATGCCGGAACGGCATCTCTCCTGTCACATACTGGAGCGGCTCTCCCCTTCCCCTCCTCAGCACGGCATCGTGCATGAGGGCAAGCTCCGCCTCGTCGAGCGGACGGTCGAAATTGATATAGATCTCGACCCGCGAGAGGCCGGTCGCATTGCTGATGAGCCACTCGGCAGAAAGCCGCGGATGCTCGTCTCCCTTGCCCGTGAGGTAGTCGGTACACCACTTGAGCATGCGCCCGACAGTCCAGGCAGCGTCTCCCATCGCTTAAGCTCCTTCAGAAAGCAGGGCGCCCCAGAGGCGCCCTGCATGCACTATCGATTCGTATGGGGATATCAGACGGATTCTGCAAGCTTCTCTGCACGGTCTGCAGCAGCAAGGGCCTCGATGATCGAGCCGAGCTGGTCGCCCTCGAGGACGCCGCTGTACGTTGCATTGAAGCCGATGCGGTGGTCCGTCACGCGGTCCTGCGGCTGGTTGTACGTGCGGATCTTCTCGGAGCGGTTGCCGTGGCCAATCTGCGAGAGGCGCTCTGCACCCTGCTCTGCCTGCTGCTTCTCGAGCTCCATCTCATAGAGGCGGGCACGCAGCATCTGCATGCAGACGGCACGGTTCTGAATCTGGGAGCGCTGGTCCTGCGACTGCACGACCGTGTTCGTCGGCAGGTGCGTGATGCGCACGGCGGAATACGTCGTGTTGACACCCTGGCCGCCCGGGCCGGATGCGCAGTACGTATCGATGCGCAGATCCTCGTCCTTGATATCGATATCGATCTCGTCTGCCTCAGGCAGCACGGCGACCGTCGCCGTCGAAGTCTGGATGCGTCCCTGGCTCTCCGTCTTCGGCACGCGCTGCACGCGATGCACGCCGCTCTCGTACTTCATGACGGAATAGACCTTGTCGCCCGTGACCTTGAACTCGATGGTCTTGAAGCCACCGGCCTCGCCGGGGCTCGAAGAGAGCACCTCGATCTTCCACTTGCGCGACTGGGCGAAGCGCTGGTACATCTGGAAGAGGTCGCCTGCGAAGATGGCAGCCTCGTCGCCGCCGACGCCGGCGCGGATCTCGACGATCGTGTTCTTCTCGTCGTTCGGGTCGCCCGGGATCAGCATGATCTTGATCTCGTCCTCGAGCTTCGGAAGACGTGCCTCGTTCTCGGAGATGTCCTCCTGGAGCATCGCCTTGTCGTCGGGGTCGGTCGTCTCCTTCAGCATCTCCTTGGCCGTATCGATATCCTCGCGCGCCTGGAGATACTGGCGTGCCTTCTGGACGAGCTCTGCCTGGTCGGCATGTTCCTTCGCGAGGCGGGCATATTCCTTCGGGTCTGCAATGACTGCCGGGTCTCCGAGCTTCTGCTCGAGCTCCTCGTAGGCAGCCACGAGCTTCTCAAGCTTGTCTGGCATGGCTGTGCTCCTTGAACATGATGCCGCATGAAGCGGCCGCGTTTTTTCCACTCTTAAGGGTACCACGGCGGGGGCACTTCCATGCACTCCCCGCCTGGCTCCACCTGCCGCACAAGGATGCGGCAGGTGCGATTCTATTCAGCTAGTAGCAGAAGCCGATAACGACACCGAGCTGCTGCGTCGCATTGTCGACGGCGTAGGGGCCAGAGACAGAGCTCACGGCACGGAAGTGGCTCGAGGAGGACGGAGACGACGTCCTCGTCCACCACGTGCCAGCAGATGTGGCGATGCCGGTCTTTGCCTCGACCTCGGATGCCGTGCCGAAGCCGCCCGTGATGCCGTTCTCGGAGAAGACAGCGTACTGCGTGCCTTCGGAGCCGAGAATCGTGTTGTAGTTCGTCGTGTAGCTCGACTCCCAGTTCCAGCTCACCTCGCCATACACCTCGACGAAGGACGGGATCCAGAGGCTGTCAGACGTTGCGGTGACGGCAGCCGTGTTCACGGTGTAGCCCGTGTTGTTCGTCATCTTCTCGACCGGCACGATGTAGGACGCAAGATCGTCCGGCAGCAGGTCCATAACATCGGAGGAGAGCCAGGACCTGAGCGCAGAGCTCTCCCAGCCGCCCTGATCGGTCGCCGTCGTGTTCATCGCATGCGTGAGCGAGGTTCCCGAGATCAGGAATGTGATGCCCGCCTTGCCGCCGTCCGTCATATCGTCCGTATAGATGTCGGCGACGCGGAGCTCTGCCGTCGTGCCATCCGTGAGCTGGATCTCGTTCGCCTCGGTCGTGACCGTGCCGTCCGAGTTGCAGATGCCATACTGCTCAGCGATCGAGAGCGCCTCATCCCTCGAGGATGCCTTCTCCATCGCCTGGGCGATACCGGCAAGCTCGGATGCGCTGTACTCGCTGAAGCTCTTCGCAGACTCGGGGAGCGCCGCCTGGGGCTCAGACGTCGTCTCCTCTGTCGTGGCAGCCTGCTCGGTCGCCGTCTCTTCCACCGTGGTGCCAGAGCCGGACAGGGCGCCGGAGCGCACGAAGGCGACGATTGCGACGACAGCGCAGATGCAGAGCACGGCGATGGCTATAGGCATCGCATGCGGGGCATGCTTCTCCTCCTGCTTCGCGCTGCGGCTCCTGACCACCGGTGCCGGCGGCAGGACGCCCGTCTTCTCCGTATCCGGCTCCTGCACGGCAGCAGCCGTCCTCTCGTCCTCCAGGGCCTCGTCCACGCCGTTCAGGCCATCCCACGAGACATACGTGTCGATTGGGTGCAGCTGGTCCTCGGATGCCTCCATGCGGCGGACGCCGGCATGCAGGTGCCTATGCGGCGCTGCCGTATTGACAGGCGCAAGCGGCACGGGCGAGGCGATGGTCTCGTCTGCGGCATCCTCTTCTGTCACGGGCGTCGCTTCGGGGATGTTTGCCACATCGCGCGAGGCAAGCTCCTCGTCCAACCCATTGTCGAGGACTTCGGTCCTGTCTGCGCGGCCTGCCTCGTCCTCGATCTCGCCGACCTTCTGCTCGAGCTCATCTTCCTGAAAGGAGGTGAGCTCAGGCTCTGCGGCTGGCGCGCCCTTGGCATCGAGGCGCGGAAGCGCACCTGTCGGCTCGTCGTCCCAGCCGTCTTCCTCTTCTTCGGAGGCGTCCGCCTCTGGGCCCTGAGGCTCCTCTGGCTCGGGTGCCTCCTCTGCAACAGGGGCTGCAGGTGCGGCAGGCTCTTCCGGCTCGGCCACTTCCTCGGCACGCATCTCAGCCGGTACCTCAGCTCCGGGCTCCTGGCTCTCGGACGTGTCCTCTCTCTTGCCTTCGGGCATATGGATGCGGATGCGTGCGACCTGGGGTCCGCGCTGGACCGTCACCTTCCAGCTGCCGGTCTTCGTCTCCTCGGCCTCGACCGCGCCCGGCGTCTCGGGCTCTTCGGCCTCCGGCTCCTCGGCTGCGGCAGCCTCTTCCTTGTCGGGCTCCTGGGCCGGCTTCTGCGCAGGCTCTTCGTCTGCACCAGAGAGGAACGACGGGATGCTTCCCTCCTGGGGCATATCGGACGCGATGTCTGCTGCCACCTCATGGGGCAGCACGGTCGTCTTGTCCATCTCCTGCGCCACGAGCGCCGAGGCGCCGCCCGGAATCACATGCGTCTCGTCAGGCGAGCCGAGCACAGCCGTCTTTCCGGGCGCATTGATGCGCTTCGTTCCCTTGACCCTCATGCCGCATTCAGGGCAGAATTTCATGCCTTCCTGAAGCTCATAGCCGCAATTGCTGCACTTCATGCGTCACCTTTCACCGCGTGCGTCTGTATGCTCCGATGATACCTTGTGCATGCGCCGGGCGCATGCGGAAGAAGCAGTCTTGGGTATGTCTGCACACCGGACAGGGAAAATTCTACCCGTAGAGCTGAAAGAAGGATGACCTATGGCAGAAGATGAAGGCACGAAGCGGCCTGCACTGAGCTCGTACGAGCCGCCGAAGATCGAGATCGTCGTGCCCCAGGTGGGAGATATGGACGTGCTTGCCGCAGCCGAAGCCTATCTCTCCTCTGCAGGCGCCCACATCACCAACCTCACCGACGAATGGATGAAGAATCACACCCATGAGCTCCATGTGCCAGAAGGCACCGATGCAAAGGCCTGGCTCGCACATCTCAGAGACCTGCTCGTCAAGGCCCAGAAGGAACAGGCGCTCTCCGCCAAGCCGGCACGCTGCGCCCAGGCGCTTGCCGAGAGGCTTGAGGAGCCCTTGGACGATAGTGAGATAGAGCACGTGCGGCAGGGGCTTCTCCAGAGCCTCGAAGCAGAGCGCAGGCACGATCCTGCAGGCTTCAAGCAGAGATTGGCACTCCAGAAGGCAGCATCTGCCGAAGAGCTTGCCGCCCAGCTTGCCCCGCAGGTGGCAGCACAGGCCAAGGCCCTCGATGCCTGGGGAGACCATGAGCACATAGCAGTCACCGAGAAAGAGCTGCCAGAGCTCCTGCGCATGCAGCCGGCACTTGCCCAGAAGCGCCTTCAGGCCGCAAAGCACGACGGCAGCTATCCTGCTCTTGTGCGTGAAGCCCGACGCAACAAGTGCGCCCTTCTGCTCGCTGCACGCTGTGAATGCAAGCTTGTGCCGGAATCCGACGCCTCGGCAGAGGCCCGCTGGAAGACGTATGCCGCACACCCGGCCTTCGCGCATATAGACCTTGCGCACGAACGGGCACGCCTCTTCCCCGAGACATGAAAGGAGGGAGCCCGGTTGCCCGGACTCCCTCCTTCATCTGCTCTATTGCGTGAGAGCTACTCTGCGGCAGGTGCCTCTGCCTCTGCAGACGTTGCCTCAGCAGCAGCGGCCTCTGCGGCCTCCTTGGCAGCCTGTGCAGCAGCCTGAGCCTCGGCCTTCTTTGCGTACTCTGCAGCGCGCTTTGCCTTCTCGGCAGCCTTGGCTTCCTTGGCAGCCTTGCGTGCAGCCTCCTGCTCGGCAGCCTTTGCGGCCTTTGCAGCCTTGGCAGCCTTTGCAGCCTCGAGACGGGCAGCTGCAGCTCCGCCGAACTTGTCGGAGAAGCGCTGGACACGTCCGCCGGTGTCGACGAGCTTCTGCTGGCCCGTGTAGAACGGGTGGCACTTGTCGCACAGGTCGACGACGATCTCGCTCTTCGTGGAGCGGGTCTTGAACGTGTTGCCGCAGGTGCAGCGGACGGTGCACTCCACATAATTAGGATGGATACCTTGCTTCATGGCAGGACTCCTTTGGTTGGCCTGGTTTCCGACCAGGCGAGGGGTTAAGGCCCTGATTGTATCCAGGGCTCGCAAGTAAAATATAGTACGCTTCTCGGCGCTCCATTTGCAAGCGTTCGCGCAGAATGTGGAGACACTCTGGCGCCCATCTGCGATACTTGTGGGCTGAAAATGCGCAGAAGAGAAAGGTCTGCCGATGTTTCTGGCTGTCGATGTAGGCAATACCCAGACGACGCTTGCCCTCTATGGGACAGGCGGCGAGCATGTGCATGGCTGGCGCTTGAAGACCGACCGCACCGATACGGCAGATGAGCTTCTGGCCAAGCTCCATACGTTCTTTGCTGCAGCAGGACTCGGCACCGCGACAATCGATGCTGCAGGCATCGCCTGCGTCGTGCCGACGCTTGCCCGTGCCTGGAGGAAGGTCTTCCTGATCCTCACGGGGCAAGAGCCCCTGATCGTCTCTTCGGAAGATGTGCCCGACCTCGAGATCCGCATGTCCTATCCCGAGACCATAGGCGCTGACCGCCTCTGCAACGCCGTGGCAGCAAAGGAGCGCTACGGTGCGCCTGCCATCGTCGTGGACTTCGGCACGGCGACGAACATCGACGTCGTGGACAGGGATGGTGCCTTCGTCGGCGGCGCTATCGCTCCCGGCCTCATGCTCTCGGCTTCCGCCCTCTTCGCACGTGCCGCAAAGCTTGCAAGCATTCCGATCGAGGCGCCTGAGCATGCCCTCGGCAAGGACACGGCAGAAGCGCTCCAGTCAGGCCTTGTCGTCGGCACGGCCGCTATGGCAGAAGGGCTTGTCGCGCGCATCAAGAAGGAGATCGGCGCACCTTCTGCTCCTGTCATCGCGACAGGCGGCCTTGCGCGCACCGTGAGCGAAGCCACGGACCTCTTCTGCGCAATCGACCCCGACCTCACGCTCCGGGGCGTCTACCTCATCTGGCACGCCGCAAAGGAACGGGAAGCCTAGGCCCGTATTTGCGACTCCGCTGCAGCGAACTCAAGCTCAGATCCGTCCTCCAGGACGACCGTAGCCCTGCCCCAGATATCGATGCCGGCAAAGCGGCCCTGGGCACGGACGCGCCCATTCGGATAGACGACCGAGACCTGCTCCCCCATGAGGTGGACGCGGTCGAAGTAGCGGTCGAGCACCGGCGCCATGGGCCCTGCCCCATTGGACCGCAGGCCTTCTGTCCAGACATGGCACTCCGCAAGCAATGCCTCGCGCACGATCTCTGCAAGCTCAGGCGCCTGCGGAAGCGCACCCTGGAACGCAGCGGCAAGTGCCGGCACCGAGGCATCCTCTGAGGCTGCCGTGAGTGTCACGGTCGCCGCAGCGAACATGCCGCCCTCGCCGTAGCCTGCCTTCGCACGTATCCTGCCGACGGTGGAACCCTCATAGACGACCGTATCCGGCCAGCCGACGGAGAGGCCGCGTGCTCCTGCACTCTCGAGCCCTTCGACGACACCCAGGGCAGACACGGCAGGCAGGCTCTCGTAGTAGGGCATCGGCACCTTCGGCGCCAGCACGACCGACGCGCAGAGAAGCGTGGATCCTTTCTCCTCGGCGACGGCGAAGAAAGCCGTGCCTTCAGGCGCGCCGGCGCGCCCTGCCTCTTCTGCCTTTGCCTGCGCTTCCTCGAAGGTCGCGCACCCCGAAAGCTCCCTCTGCTCCATGTCTTACGCCTCCCAGAGGATGCGGCCGAGCTCGCGGCGGACATGTCCCACGCGCTCTTCGGGCGGCAGCACATCGACGCCGGAATGCGCAAGGAAGCGCACCGGATCGTGCAGCAGGTCCTCCATCGGCACGAGCACATAGTCACGCTCGCCGAGCCCCTTGTGCGGAAGCGTCAGCTTGTCGCCGGCATGCGTCTCGCCCTCATACCACGCAAGATCGCAGTCGATCGTGCGGGGACCCATCGAGCCATCCTCAGGACGCGTGCGTCCGAGCTCCTGCTCGACGTTCATGAGGGCATCGAGGAGCACGAGCGGAGCAAGCTCCGTCCTGATCTCTGCCACAGCATTCGCGACCTCGTCCTTGAGCCCATAGGCAGGATCGGTCTCGTAGGCATGGCTCACGTTCACGACGCAGGTGAGCGGGATCTCGTCGATGAGGCGGCAGGCATGGGCAAGCGTATCGAGGCGCTCGTCCACATCCCCCACATCCGTGCCGAGCGAGATGAACGCCTGGCGGGCATCGGGATGGCGGACGGCCCAGTAGGCATCGACGGCCTGGGCGACCTCAGGAACGTTGTGGACACGCAGGAGGCGGCAGCCGCCTTCGACCGCGCCCAAGCAGATGCCGATCGTCGCAGCATCGCGCTCGTCTGCCTTCGTGACGCCCGAGACGGCACCGACGAAGCGCTTCCTCGACGGCGCGCAGAGATAGGCATAGCCCATGCTCACCATCTTCGGCGTTGCACGCTGGATCACGACATCCTCGTCGGCGAACTTGTCAAATCCTGGGCCCGGATCGATGCAGATCCTATCATGCGCGATGCCGGCACGCATGAGCTTGCGTGCCTGGTCGCCCAAGAAGCCCATGACCTGGCGCATGATCTGCGCCTCTTCGGGAAGCGTGAAGCGGCGCGCGGATGGCACGCGGCGCGCGACCGGACGGTTCGGCCGGTTCACATCGAGCTCCACGGAGCGCCTCGTCGCATGGGTGCCCAAGCCTTCCTTGTTCCAGTACATGACAATGAGGCCGCAGTCGCTCTCCGAGGCGACACGCACCATCTCAGGATCCGTGAATCCCGTGACATCGTTGAGTATTGAGGCTCCTGCTTCGAGCACGGCAGCAGCGACCTCAGGATGGTAGGTGTCGACAGAGACGATCGCACCGGCATCGGCAAGTGCCTTCACGACGGGCAGAATGCGAGCAAGCTCGGTCTTCGGGTCCACCGGCACAGCACCGGGACGTGTGGACTCGCCGCCCACATCGATGATGTCAGCGCCGTCGTCGAGCATCTTGAGTCCGTATGCGATGGCAGAGTCAGCATCGGCGTGCTTGCCGCCATCGCTGAAGGAATCAGGTGTCACATTGAGGATGCCCATGATGTGCGGCCGCGCCAGCGAGATCTCATGTCCCGCACAGTGCCACGTGGCATAGTTCTCTCTGAGCATGATCGGTCCTTCCATGCCGCTAGGGCAGCTAATTTGAAGACAGATGCTTCCGATTGTAGCCGTAGCCGGAACATCCTGCCGGCGAGGTACTTACCTGTGCCTTCTTCGAAACCTAGAAGTCGAAGGTCTTCGCGATATCGCAGGCACAGATGATATCGGCGGCAGAGTCGCGCGGCCCTGCCTCGAGGTTGCAGACGACAAGGGTATTGCCCTGGAAGTAGTCGACAAGCCCTGCCGCCGGATAGACGACCAAGGATGTGCCGCCGATGATCAGGACATCTGCCGCCTGGATGGCCTTCACGGCGCCGATCAGGTTCTCCTCTTTCAGGCTCTCCTCGTAGAGCACGACATCGGGCTTCACGTCGCCGCCGCACTTCGGGCACGTAGGCACACCTGTCGTATTCAGGATCCACTCCTCGGAGTAGACAGCGCCGCACTTCTGGCAGATATTGCGGTGCGTCGAGCCGTGGAGCTCGATTACGTGCTTCGAGCCTGCTGCCTGATGGAGGCCATCGATGTTCTGCGTGATCACGCAGGAAAGCTTGCCCTCTTGCTCGAGCTCTGCGAGCTTCTTGTGGCACTGGTTCGGCTTCGCGGTGGGGACGCACATGACATGACGGTAGAAGTCGAAGAACTCCTCGCGGTGCGTCATATAGAAGCTGTGCGAGAGCATCTCCTCGGGCGGGTACTTGTAGCCGCGCTGGTTGTAGAGGCCATTCGGGCTCCTGAAGTCAGGAATGCCGCTCGCCGTGGAGACGCCGGCGCCTCCGAAGAAGACTGCATGGTGCGCCTTCTCCATCACCTGCTTCATCGCAGCCTGTGCATCGGCTGGATTGGTAAGATATTCTCCCATAGCACCTCATCCCTTCTCGCATGCCACAGAGCCCCAAGGCGCTGTCCCAGAAAGGTTGCCATCATGGATACAGCGGCTCAAGAGCGCCACGTGAGCGATTGCGCCCTCCTCTTCGAAGGAGGAGGCTATCGTGCCAGTTATACCGCAGGATTTGCCAACGTGCTCCTGGAGCACGGCGTATCGTTCGATTTCGTCTGCGGTGTGAGCGCAGGCGCGAGCCACACGGTCGATTTCGTTGCCGGAAACCAGCAGCGCGTCAAGGATGCCTTCATCGTCCTCTCCGACAGGCGCCCCGAGGCAGGAGGCGTGCGCTCCTTCCTCACGGGACATGGCTACTTCAATGCGTGGTACGACTACATCGGCTGCGTCGACGATGGCTACCTGCCGTTCGACTACGAGGCATTTGCCGCAAACCCGACCCCGATCGCGATCCAGTGCTTCGAAGGAGACACGGGACGCACGCTCGTCTGGACGAAGGACGATATGCCCGATGTCCATGCCCTCATGCGGAAGGTCTGGTCGAGCTCCACGCTGCCGGGCATGATGGAGCCGCAGGTGCTCAATGGACATGCGCTCTACGACGGCGGCATAGGAGAAGGTGCAGGCATTCCCCTCAATCTGGTCCACGAGCGTGGCTGCTCCCGCCTCATGGTCATAGCCACCCGTCCGCGTGGCTACCGCAAGAAGGAGCCGACCGCGCTCATGCGCCGCGTCTACCACCGGATTGCGAAGGGCGACGAAGCGCTCGAAGCGGCACTCATGACAAGAAACGAGCGGTACAACGAGAGCCTGGACGAGCTGGACCGGCTTGAACGTGAAGGACGCGCACTTGTCGTCCGTCCGCGCGTCATGCCCGTGAAGTCCACGACGATCGACCGACCCAAGCTCGAGGATGCCTATGCGCAGGGCCATGCCCAGGGCACAGAAGAGTGGCCGCAATGGGAATCCTGGCTCTTTGGCTAGACGCCGATATACGCTAGTCTTGAAGCATCATTTCCAGCATCAGCAAGGAGCATCCTATGGGTGATACAGATACCAAGAAATTCATCTCCTGGAACGTGAACGGCCTGCGCGCCGTCCTCAAGAAGGAGCCGAGCTTCCAGGAGATCTTCGATTCGCTTGACGCCGACATCTTCGCGATCCAGGAGACGAAGCTCCAGGAAGGCCAGGTCGCGCTCGACCTTCCCGGCTACACGCAGACCTGGAGCTATGCTGCGCGCAAGGGCTATTCCGGCACGGCCGTCTTCAGCCGCGAGGAGCCGATCCAGGTCATCCGCGAGATCGGCTCTCCCGTCGCAGAAGACGAAGGCCGTGTCTGCGCCCTCGAGTTCCCGAAGTTCTGGTTCGTCTGCGTCTATACGCCGAACTCGAAGCAGGGGCTTACCCGCATCGACGAGCGCATGGAGTGGGACAAGGCCTATACCGACTTCCTCAAGAAGCTTGCCCAGGACAAGCCGGTCGTCACCTGCGGCGACTTCAATGTCGCGCATGAGGAGATCGACCTCAAGAACCCGGACACGAACCACGAGAATGCCGGTTTCTCCGACCAGGAGCGCGAAGGCTTCACGAAGCTTCTGGGTACCGGCTTCCACGACGTCTTCCGCGAGGCGAACCCGACGCTCGAGGGTGCCTATACGTGGTGGAGCTACCGCATGCGTGCACGTGCCCGTGGCATCGGCTGGCGCATCGACTACTTCCTCGTGAGCGACGGCAGCCAGGACCTCGTCCAGGACGCGAAAATCCACGATGAGATCATGGGGTCAGACCACTGCCCGATCGAGCTCGATATCGCGCTCTGAAGACAGAAACTACAAGACGAAAGAGGCCGGGTCTCCCCGGCCTCTTTCTTGTATACCTAGTCAATCTGGATATCGGCAACGCCTGCAGCTCTCAGCGCCTCCAGGAATGCATCCTTCGAGCGGGTCGCGATGAGCTCCTCCGGGAAGTGGATCTCTTCGAGCATCGCGGCTGCAGCATCGAGCCTGCCGATATCGGTCGCAATGTGGGCATCCGTGCTCACGGCAATCTGGACGTTGAGCTCCGCGGCACGCTCTGCGATCTTCCGGCATTTCTTGCTTATCTTTCCGGACGGCGAGAGATCGAGGCTGTGCTCGTTGATCTCGATCATCTTGTGGAGGCGTGCCGCCTCCTCGAGCACGGGATCGAGCTCGAACTTGAGGCCGGAGCGTCCGATATGGCCGAGTATCGCGACCTTCGGATCCTGGAGCGCCTTGACATACATCTCTGCATTCTCGGCAGGAGTGGCTCCTTCTGCAAACGACTTTCCATGCACGGAGGCAATCGCATAGTCGATGCCGCGGAAGACCATGTCCTTCAGGCTCCGCTTCTTCTGGTACGGCATGTCCGTGATGCCCGTCGGCACATCGATATCCCAGCCGAAGAGGTGCCCCTCCCTGTCGACGATATCTGCCTCGCAGCCGCGAAGGACACAGACGCCGTCCCAGACGCGCGGCCAGACAGAAAGATTGATGAAGAACTGGAAGTTCCGGAGGTCCTGCTCCGTGAAGAGCATCGAGGAGTAGTGGTCGGTCGAGCCCAAGAGCTCGAGGCCCTGGGCCTTTGCAGCCTCGACATTCTCCTGGATCGTCGAGTAGGCATGGCGGGAGAAGAGCGTATGGGTATGGACATCGCAAGCCAGATTCATATGGCACCCTCACAAACAGAAGATCGTCTTTTCCTGCCCATCGTAGCGGCAAGGGGGCAGGAGCCTCTCTGGTCCCTGCCCCCTCTCACGCTATGCCCATACTTTTTTACGAGCGCTTCTGTGCTGCCCGAAGGCGTGCCTCGGCAAGCTCTGCCTCTGCCTCAGCCGCCTCGGCCCTGGCTCTGGCCGCACGGGCCTTGGCCTCAGCGGCCGCAAGTGCAAGGTCGGCATCTCCGCCTTCCGCCTCCACAGTCTCCGTGACTGTGACTTCCTCGGCTCCCTGCGTGCGCTTTACATCCTTGTGGGCCCAGATGTTCATGGCCTCAAGGTTCTGGACAGCATTCAGGCCCTTCATGCGCGGCACGAACTGCGGGCAGTGCCTGCCGTCCTCGGAGCTATCTGCTCCCGACCCTTCCGGTGCCATGCAGACGATCTTCGAGCGGAGGAATCCCGGCTTTTCCGTCGAGAGCGCGCACTCCTCGCAGCTCCGCTTCTTCTTGGCCATTACTGGTACAGCTCCTTGAGCTTCTTCCACGCCGGCATGGAGTTCTGAATCGTATCGTAGCTCACGCAGTAGCCGACGCGCACCCAGCCGTGGCAGCCGAAGGAATCAGACGGGACGGGCAGGAGCTCGAGCGACTTTGCCTTCTCGAAGAACGCGTTCTCGTCCGGCTCGAGCGCCTTCACCCAGAGGTAGAAGGCACCTTCGGGCTCGATGTACTCATAGCCGAGCGCAGAGAGGCCCTCCGTGAGCGCCTTCCTGTTCCTCTCGTAGGCCTCGACGTCGGACGGCACATCGACGCAGTCGGCAAGCACGCGCTGGAAAAGCGCAGGTGCGCAGACGAAGCCCATGGACCTGCCGGCACCGGCAACGGCCGGGATGAGCCGGTCGTGGTTCGGGTTCGTATCCGGCACGAGCACCCAGCCGATGCGCTCGCCCGGAAGCGAGAGGCTCTTCGAGTAGGAGTAGCACACGACCGTGTTCGGATAGATCGCGGGCACCCAGGGCACCTCGGCGCCGAAGACGATCTTGCGGTACGGCTCATCGGACACAAGGCAGATATCCTGATCGGCATCCGCAAGGACCTGTGCCAGCTTCTCGAGCGTCTCTCTCGAGTAGACCGTGCCGATCGGGTTGTTCGGGGAGTTGATAACGACAGCCTTCGTGTGGGGTGTGATGGCAGCCTTCACAGCATCGCAGTCGACCTGGAACGTCTTCGGGTCGGCCATGACCTCGACGCAGGTGGCACCTGCCGCCTCGATGAAGACCTTGTACTCCGGGAAGTACGGAGCGATAACGATGATCTCGTCGCCCGGGTTCGCGATTGCGTGGAACGTGATGGTAAGCGATGCTGCCGCGCCGCAGGTGAGGTAGAGGTCGCTTCCTGCGTAATCGGTGCCGTACTCCTTATTGAGGTGGGCAGCGACAGCGTCGCGCACGAACGGAAGGCCTGCGGCTGGCGTATAGGAGTGAAGGGCCACCGGATCGAGCGCGAGCGACTTCTCGATGGACTCCTTTACCTCCGCAGGAGCCGGCACGGAAGGATTGCCGAGCGAGAAGTCATAGACCTTGTCAGCGCCGATCTCTGCCTTGCGGCGTGCGCCGTAGGCGGCAATCTCGCGGATGGATGACTTGGATGCACCCAGGCCATAGCTTGTCTCGTTGATATCCATGGAACCCCTCGCTTTCTGCCTCCGGAGATCCGGCAGGCTCAGTCTTCCGTGTGGGCTGCCTCTTCTGCAGCCTGCTCTTCCTTCTTCTGCTCCTCAGGATGGGATGCCAGATACTCGTCCCACTTGTTGTCGAGGAGCGCCTCGACAGCCTCGCCTTCGACGGTCTCGCGCTCCAGGAGCACCTGCTCCATAAGCTTGAGCTGGTCCTTGCGCTCGGAGAGGACATTCTTCGCACGCGTATGGGCCTCGCGCATGATGCGCTCGACCTCGTCGTCGATCCTTTTTGCGGTCTCGGCCGAGTAGTCCTGATGGTTCGCATAGTCGCGTCCGAGGAACACCTGGTGCTGTGCCTCGCCGAAGACCTGCGTGCCGAGCTCTTCGCTCATGCCGTAGCGGGTGACCATCTCGCGGGCCATCTTCGTCGCACGCTCGAGGTCGTTCGAGGCGCCCGTCGTGATGTCGCCGCAGCAGAGCTCCTCTGCCGTGCGTCCGGCAAGAAGGACCGCTATCTGGTCGAGCATGCCGTTCTTCGTCTCGAGGTAGTGGTCCTCGGTCGGAAGCTGGAGCGTGTAGCCAAGGGCCTGGCCACGGCTTATGATCGAGATCTTATGGACCGGGTCGGAGTTCTCGAGCACGTGCCCCACGAGGGCGTGTCCGGACTCGTGGAAGGCGATCGTCTTCCGCTCCCCTTCTGTCATGACGCGGGTCTTGCGCTCGGGGCCGGCGATCGTGCGCTCCATGGCCTCCTCAATCTCGGCCTGGGTGATCACGTTCTTGTTCCTGCGTGCCGAGAGAAGCGCTGCCTCGTTCATGAGGTTCGCAAGGTCGGCACCCGTGAAGCCCGGCGTGAGCTTTGCGAGCTTCGCGAAGTCGATGGACTCGTCGATAGGCTTGCCCTTTGCATGGACCTTCAAGATCTGCTCGCGTCCGCGCACATCCGGCCTGTCGACCGTGACCTGGCGGTCGAAGCGGCCCGGACGGAGAAGTGCCGGGTCGAGGATGTCCGGCCTGTTCGTGGCAGCGATGAGTATCACGGCCTCGTTCTCCTCGAAGCCGTCCATCTCGACGAGGAGCTGGTTCAGCGTCTGCTCGCGCTCGTCGTGGCCGCCGCCGAGTCCTGCACCGCGCTGGCGTCCGACGGCGTCGATCTCGTCGATGAAGATGATCGAAGGAGAGGCTTCCTTGGCCTGCTTGAAGAGGTCGCGCACACGGCTTGCGCCGACGCCGACGAACATCTCGACGAAGTCAGAGCCGGAGATCGAGAAGAAGGGGACACCCGCCTCGCCAGCCACTGCCTTCGCGAGGAGCGTCTTGCCCGTGCCCGGAGGGCCGACAAGAAGGACGCCGCGCGGGATGCGCGCACCCATCCGGTGGTAGCGGTCAGGATCCTTCAGGAAGTCGCGGATCTCCTTGAGCTCCTCTACCGCCTCATCGATGCCGGCGACATCCTTGAACTTGACCTTCGGGCGCGTCTCCTCGGTCGTCTTTGCCTTCGTGCGGCCGAACGACATCGCCTGGTTGTTCTGCCCCTGCATCTGGTTCATGAAGTAGATCATGACACCGACGATCAGGACAGTCGGGACGATGGAGACAAGGAGCGTCTCCCACCAGTCGTTCGTGCTCGTGTTCACATCGAACTTGACCTCGGTATGCTCCTGCATGAGGTCATCGAGATTGTCCGTGCCGACATAGGTCGAGCTGTAGTGCTCGAGCTTGCTGTCGTTGCCGATATCGCTGGAATTTTCCCAGTACGTGCCCGTGAGGGTGCCGTTCTGCGTCGCATAGGTCGCCGACTCGACACGGCCATCCTGGACGGCAGCCACGAACTCGCTCGTGGTCAGGCTCTTCGTCTGCTGTCCGCCGAAGCCGGACCCCATGTTCACGACCAGGTAGACAATCAGGGCAATGATGATGAGAAGGGAGATGATGGAAGCGCGGCGGGTCGTGGTCCCGTCAAGCTTGTCGGGATCGAATCCCTTCTTCGGGTCTTTCTTGTCAGGCACGAATAACTCCTTAAAGGCAGGGGCGAACCGCCTGCGTATGCAGGCGGTTCAGAGGATCAGCTATAGACTTCAGGCTTCAGGACGCCGATGTAGGGCAGGTTGCGGTAGCGCTCGGCGTAATCGAGGCCATATCCGACGATGAACTCGTTCGGGACATGCGTGCCCACGTAGTCCGGCTCGACGGCAGGCACATGGTCGGGGATGTCCTTCACGGCGAAGGCGGCAATGCGGACAGACTTGGGATTGCGCGCCTTGAAGAGGTCGATCAGGTACGAGAGCGTGAGGCCCGAATCGAGGATGTCTTCTGCGATCAGGACATCCCTGCCCTCGAGCTTCGTGGACAGGTCCTTCACGATGCGGACGACACCCGAGGTCTTGACGCCCGAGCCATAGCTCGAGACCGCCATGAAGTCGACCTCGCACGGCACCGTGATGGCGCGCATGAGGTCGGACGTGAACACGAAGGCGCCCTTCAGCACGCACACGATGAGCGGGTTCTTCCCCGCATAGTCGCGCGAGATCTCGCTTCCGAGACGCTTCACGATATCGTGGATGTCTTCCTCGGTCAGAACGATATGGTCTACATCAGGATGCAGCTGTTCCATGGGCTCATTGCTCCTTTGCATTCGAACCTTCGGCCTTGGCTCCCTCATGGGGACTCTCAAGCCGTAATTCTAGCAGCAGCTTCGTGGCAGCGCTCACGCGGCACCGCTCATCCGCCCGAAGGCCTGCCACCCAGACGATATGTCCTGTCGGTCCCGTATGGACGACAGCGACATCCTGCTTGTCTGCAGCAGGAATCTTTGCATCGCAGAGGGCATCGGAGAGCTTCTTCGACTGGCCATGCATGCCAAGAGGGCAGAAGACCTCCCCCGCCTGCGGCGGCTCCACCCAGAGCTCTGCGTCGTGGGCAACGGCGCCTGCCTTCTCTGCATCGAGAAGGACCGATGCCCCTGCCCACTCCCTGCCATGCACGCGGGCGATTGCGACAGGATCCGAGCCTTTGGCAACCGGCGTGATAGATGCCGTAAGCGTGCTGCCATCCGGCAGCTCGAGCGTACCCGGGACAGAGAGCCAGCCTCCCGTGAAGCGTGCCCTCGCCGAGCGGGCTCTGACGAAGAGGAGTCCATGCTCCACGCGCACGTCCACCCCGAGAGGGATGGTCTGAGAGCCTGAGCCTTCTGCCACGAGCTCGAGCGTGCGCTCGATATGCCGTGCCTCGAGGCGGGCATCCGGTGCTACGGCGAGGAAGGCCTGGCGGATGACGCGGCGGGCTACTGCCACATCCGTGGCAGCAAGACGTGCGGCATCGAGCGCGACCATGCCTTCCTGGCGCCTTCTTTCCAGCTCATGGAACGTGCGGGAGGAGACCTGCGTCAAGTACGCATCCTCATCAGACAGGATGTCGCAGGTTGTGGCAAGGCTCGAGAGCACCTTGGGGTTTCTGGCCTTCACGACCGGCATGATCTCATGGCGGACATAGGCCCGGAGATACTGCGTATTGGCATTCGTCTGGTCCTCGCGCCAGACGATGCCACGCATGCGCAGAAGATCGCAGAGCTCTGCATGCGAGTATCCGAGAAGCGGACGCACGATCCTGTTCCGCTGCCGAGGTATCGAGGAGAGGCCGGAAGGGCCGGTGCCGCGGATCGCATTCATGAAGAAGGTCTCGGCTCGGTCGTCTGCCGTGTGGGCCGTGACGATGCGCGCGGCAGCCCGGGGCACCCCATATTCCGCACAGAGGTCGTTTGCGAGCTTGGCTGCTGCGGCATAGCGGAACTCGCGTCCCGCATTCTCGACGTTCCCGTCGCCTTTTTGGGCAAGCGCCGCTATGTCGGCATGCCGTACATGGCAGGGAATGCCATAGCGCTCGGCAAGCCCCCGTACGAACTCTTCATCCTCTTCTGCATCGATGCCGCGGAGCCCATGGTTCACATGGAGGACGACAAGGCGTTCCCGTGCGATATGCGCAAGGCCGCGTCCGTCGCCGATATCGAGCTTCGAAGTGGCTGCCAGAACGAGCAGGGCCGTCGAATCAGCGCCGCCCGAGACCATCAGGACGACCGGAGCCCGTCCTTCTGAGCCGGGCGCCGCTTTTGCCGGCGGCGCATATCTTCTGGCAACGCTTGTCATTTCTCTCCCTTGCGTGTTCCTTCCCTAGGGTTTTCGAGCGTCCCAGGCAAGGAATGTCTAAGCTGGTAAGGTCTGATTCTAGAACAGCGCCCCAGGAAACGGGAAATATATGACACCTTCGATACATCTTTTCGTGCTGGCGAGCGGCTCCAAGGGCAATGCCGCCATCGTCCAGGGCCCCGATGGCTCCCTCCTCATAGACGACGGCATCTCCTACAAGGCCCTCCGCACCCGCGCCCAGGAGGTCGGAGCCCCGCTGGACGATATAGTGGCCGTGCTTCTGACCCACGAGCATGGAGACCATACCTCAGGCCTCTCGGTCTTCTGCAACCATTTCGACGGCCCTCTCTTCGCGACAGCAGGGACCGTCGCAGGAAGGTCCTATCTCTCCGAGATGCCCTTCGAGCTCATCAAGAACAACGATTCTTTGGATCTCGCCGGCATGCACATCCGCGCCTTCCCGACATCGCACGATGTGAACGACCCGGTAGGCTTCCGCTTCGATGCGATAGATGTAGAAGGAGAGATCCAGGACTCGCTTGGCTGGTGCACCGATACGGGATATGTGACAGATGAAGCGCTGGATGCGCTCTATGGGTGCAGGATATTGGGCCTCGAGAGCAACCACGACGAAAAGATGCTCGAGACCGGCCCCTATCCCCGCTATCTCAAGGACCGCGTCAAGGGAGAGGGAGGACACCTTTCGAACGCCCAGGCAGCAGCCGTGCTTCCCCACCTTGTCACGAAGGATACGGAGTGCGTCGTCGCCCTTCACCTCTCCGAGGAGAACAACCGCCCGAGCGTCTGCATCCGCACGCTCGCAGAGGCTCTGGGAGCAGAACCCACGAATACGACCTTCGCGGAAGCAAGGACGCCGGATGGCCTCCTTACGGTCTTTGCCGCCTCTCAGCATGAAGCAGTGAGCGTCTGGTAGCTGGACTCCGGAAAACGTGTCCAATACAGAAAAATGGGGGCAGAGCCCGAAAGCTCTGTCCCCATTGCTATCTCGTGCAGCTGATGCTTGGCAGCTAGTCGATTGCAATCTTCGTTGCGTTCGGCTTTGCAGACTGCTTCGGCACCGTGACGGTGAGCACGCCATCTGCATAGCGGGCCGTGAGACCCTGCGTTGCGGCATCCTTCAGATAGACGCTGCGCGTAGCGCTCCACTCGCCGGTCTCCTTGTGGAGGTAGTTCTTGCCCTTCTCCTCGTCGGATTCCTTCTTGTCGACGGAGACGGACAGCGTGCCCTCATTCAGCTCCACATCGATCTGGTCCTTCTTCAGGCCAGGAAGCGGAGCGGAGACGACGTACTTGTCATCTGCATCCTCGACATCCATCTGGAAGGCAGGTGCGCTCTCGACGAACGGGAAGCTCTTGAAGAAGTCGTCCATACCATCGAAGGCACGAAGCATATCACGGTCATAGCGATCAAACGGAACAAGTCCCATCATATCTATCACTCCTAGCAGATCCTGCGCGCCCCTCTTCTGGAACGCTCTTGTTGTCTGCTGATATATGTGCCCTATGAGAGGTCTTTTAAACACTAGAACAAAGATATTCTGCTTTTCATAGACTGAGCATATCTAAGTCTATATTGTTAGATATTGAGTACGATAATCCATCGGCGGATTAGCATTCTGAGTGCAACACGATCCGCCATCTCATGAATGTGGCGC
>JBJEHU010000041.1:0-7561 GCA_051876355.1 Atopobiaceae bacterium
CTTTGAAAATAGCGCATCCCAAGACACCTGAATGCCTTGGGAACCGTATTTCCCGCTCAGCGACAACCATAGCGCGGCAGACGGCATATAAGGCTTCCCGCGCATGAAAGGAAGGATGCAGACAGGTTTCCAGCCAGGGACGCTCCTGTTGCCCTGGACCTCCGAATGGTCTATTCCTGCGCCTTCGTCCTATCCTCTGCATAGATGAGCTGCAGGCGGGGAACGGTGTAGCTAGAGGTTTCGGCAATTCCGGAGGGTGCTTCGATGATCAAGGCGGTCCTATACGACCTGGACGATACGCTGCTCAATATCAATCTGACTGCGTTCGTGGCCCAGTATCTCTCGGGCGAGGCGAAGCTGCTCTCGAAGGTAGCAGGAATCCCCTATCCGAAGACGATGCTCGCAATCACGCAGGCCTACCTGGCGGTTGACAGCCAGGAGCGCACTGATGACCTCACGAACCGCCAGCTCTTCGATTCCATCGTGTATGCCCGTACCGGCATCCCTCTTGCAGATCCTGCGATTGCCGATGCCGTGACATGCTACGAGGAGACAGAGCTCCCGATGATGCGCGACGGCCTTGTCCAGGCACGTCCGCGTGCCGGCGTCCGCGAGGCGCTCGAAGCCACGAAGAGCCTGGGCCTCATCTCGGCCCTGGCAACGAATCCCCTGTTCTCGCTTGCGACGGACGAAGTCCGCATGGTCTGGGCGGGCGTCACAGACGACGACTTTGCCGCCATCTCGACGCTTGACAACTCGAAACGCTCGAAGCCGTCAGCCCGCTACTACGAGGAATTCTGCGCAAGCATCGGGTGCACGCCTGACGAGTGCCTCATGGTCGGAAACGATGCCCGCCGCGACTTCCCGCATCCCGATATAGGTCTTCCGACTGCCTATGTCGGCCATGCCTGGCCGAAGCGCGCCATGTTCCGCGGCAATCTCCTGAGCTTCGCAGAAGCCCTCCCGGGCATCGTGGCGTATCTCGACGCCGCGGATACCCAGAAGGGCTGTCTGAACAATATGCCGGAAGATGGAAACAGCCAGGACGCCTAGGCGATTCTGTAGCCTGCTTCCTTGACGGCACGAGCAAGCGCTCCCTCGTCGATCTCCTTCTTCGAGCGCACATGAGCCCTGCCAGTGGCAAAGTCGACCGTTGCCCATGTCCCATCGACAGAGTCGAGGGCGTTCGTCACATTGCGGGCGCAGTTCTCGCAGTGCATGCCCCTGACGGAAAGATCTGCCACATACGGATAGTGGGACTCGTCCGTATCCTCGATCTTCCTGGCCGGGAACCGCTTCGTGCCGCTCTTCATATCGCCCGAGCAGCAGTCACGCTTGCCCGAAAACGTCTGGCCTGCACGGCGTGCCGCGAAGAGGAAGGCAACCGCGACAATCGCGATGATGATGATATCGACAGCATTCATAGGCACTCCTTTGTCCCTGTCTGTTTGCTATTGCTAACTTAACACCCCTAAGGGGTATATGCAAGAACGCCTTCCATCTTCTTCTTGAAGACACAGAAAGCGGGGTGCCTGAGGCATCCCGCTCCTGCTGCGTCTCTCTTTGAATTGCCTATCCAGCAAATCCCGGATCTTCTGCCCAGTGGGCCCGATCGTCTGCTGCCGTCGTGGCAAGCTCGTCGCAGCGCTCGTTGAATTCGTGCCCGGCATGTCCCTTGACCCAGATGAAGCGCACATCGTGCGGCCGCATCGCATCGAGGAGGCGCCGCCAGAGATCGGGATTCTTGACCGGCTGCTTCGAGGCCGTCTTCCAGCCCCTCTTCTGCCAGCCCTCGACCCAATGCTTGTTGAAGGCATTCACGACGTACTGCGAATCCGAGTGGAGCTCCACGGCACAGGGACGTCTGAGCGCCTCGAGCGCGACGATGGCGCCCATAAGCTCCATGCGGTTGTTCGTCGTAAGGCGGTAGCCCTGCGAGAACTCGCGCCTGTGCACCTCCCCCTTCGAGTCTGTGAAGAGGAGCACGGCACCGTATCCCCCCGGTCCCGGATTTCCCCTGCTCGAGCCATCCGTATAGATGGTGACCTGCATGCGCTTCGGCGCCTCGGACACGTCCTCCGGATGCTGGCGCTGAAAGTCGTCGAACGATGCCATGTGACCTACTTCGCCTCCGCCCAGTTCGCGCCATAGGAGACCTCGGCAATGAGCGGCACGCGGAGCTCTGCCACACCTTCCATCGTCTCCTTCACGAGCTGGGAGAGTGCCTCGATCTCATCCTCGGGCACCTCGAAGTCCAGTTCGTCGTGGATCTGGAGGACAAGCTTCGACTTCAGGCCCTCAGCCTTGAGCTTCTTCGGCACCTCCACCATTGCCATCTTGATGATATCTGCTGCAGTGCCCTGCATCGGGTGGTTCATGGCGGTACGCTCGGCAAACGAGCGGCGCTGGAAGTTCGAGCTCTTGATGTCAGGCGTATAGCGGCGCCTGCCGTAGGCTGTCATCGCATAGCCCTTCTCCCGTGCGAACTGGATGCACCAGTCGAGATAGGTACGCACGCCCGGGTAGACCTCGAAGTAGCGGTCGATCATCTGCTGTGCCTCGGCACGCGGGATCTTGAGCGATGTGGCCAGGCCATAAGCCTGCTGGCCATAGACGATGCCGAAGTTCACGGCCTTGGCACGGCTCCTCTGGGCAGGGGTCACCTCTTCGAGCGGCACGTTGAAGACACGTGCAGCTGTCTGGCGGTGGAAGTCGGCACCGGAGCAGAACGCCTCGACGAGATGCTCGTCGCAGGAGAGATGCGCAAGCAGCCTGAGCTCGATCTGCGAATAGTCGCAGGCAAGGAACACGGAGCCCTCCGGCACCGTGAACGCACGGCGAACCCTGTGGCCAAGCTCGGAGCGGGTCGGGATGTTCTGGAGGTTCGGATCGGAGCTCGAAAGGCGGCCCGTTGCGGCGACCGTCTGGTTCAGCGTCGTATGGATGCGGCCATCCTTGCGGATGTCCTCAGGCAGCGCATCGAGATACGTCGAGCGGATCTTGTTGCGCTCGCGGTAGTCGAGCACCTCGCGCACGATCTCACTCGATTCGGCAAGGTCGGAGAGCACCTTCGCATTCGTGGAATAGAAGCCCTTGCGCGTCTTCTTGAGGCCGGCCGTCGGGAGTCCCAGCACATCGAAGAGCACATGGGAGAGCTGCTGCGGCGAGTCGATGTTGAAGTTCTCGCCTGCCTCCTCATGGATCTTGTCTGCCATCGCATCGATCTCGGAGCCGAGCTCTTGGCTCTGGCGGGCAAGCTCACCGGCATCTGCATGGAGGCCTGTCCTCTCCATCTGGAGAAGCACCGGCAGAAGCGGCATTTCCACCTCGTGGAAGAGCTCGTCGCACTCGTCCTCCTTGAGATGCTTCTCGAGCTCGGGCACGAGAAGCTGGGCGCCATAGGCTTCGAGCGCCGCGGCAGGGACCTTGTCGGTCGGTTCGGGCAGGGGACTCGTAAGCACGCGGGAGCAGATGTCCGGCACAAGATAGGAGACGCCTTCGGAGCGCAGCAGGTAGTCTGCGACGCCGACATCGAAGATACGGGCAGGGTCGATCTCGGATGCCTCGACCTTGGCAGGGTCTGCCGAATCATAGGGACAGACGAGATGGAGGAGCGCCTTCACATCCCCTGCCGCAAGCTTTCCCTCATGCACGAGGCGCACGAGCACGTCTTCGCACGCATCGCCCTCGAAGCGCATGAGCGCCTCATTCGTCGCAGCCCAGAGCACGCGCTTCGGCGCATCGGCGAAGAGGTCGAGCGCCATCTGCTTCTTGTCCTCGAGAGGCTCAAGCGCACATCCCACCCAGGCACCATCATTGAGAGCTTTCTCGAATGCCGCTTCTGCCTTCTTGCCGGCAAGGACAGAAGGAAGCTCCATGGCAGGAGGATCTGCGGGCACATCGGCCTCCTTGCCCTCGAGCTCTATGAGCCTTGAGGTCATGCCCGTGAAGCCGAGGTCGCCGAAGGCCTTCGCGACCTTGGCCGGATCGAACGTCGGGAACTTCGCATCGGCGAGATCGATCTGAATCGGCGCATCGCGCCTGATCGTCGCGACCTTGCGCGAGAGCAGCGCATCATCGATGTGGGCACGGAGGTTCTCTCCCATCTTGCCCTTGACCTCGTCGGCATGCGCCACGACGTTGTCGAGGTTGCCGTACTGGACGATGAGGGCTGCTGCCTTCTTGGGGCCGATGCCAGGAACGCCCGGGATGTTGTCCGACGTGTCGCCCTTGAGGCCATAGAAGTCAGGGACCAGATCGGGAGTGATGCCGTGATAGAGGTCGTCGACCGATTCCGGCGTCATGATCTGGACGTCGGAGACGCCCTTCTTCGTCGAGACGATCTTCACATGGTCGGTCGCGAGCTGGTACATGTCGCGGTCGCCCGTGAAGAGCAGCATATCGTAGCCTTCGTCCTCGCCCTTCTTCGCAAGCGTGCCGAGGATATCGTCGCCTTCCCAGCCTTCGCATTCGCAGACCGGCACATCGAGGACGCCGAGGAGCTCCTTCACCATCGGGAACTGCTCATGAAGCGCCTCGTCCATAGGAGGACGCTGCGCCTTGTACTGCGGCAGCATGTCGATCCTCACCTGCGGCTTGCCCTTGTCGAAGGCACAGATGACACCGTCGGGGTGGAACGTCTCGACCATCTTGATGAACATGTTGAAGAAGCCGAAGAGGGCATTCGTCGCGCGTCCGTCCGGTGCGCTCATCGGCTGCATGATTGCGTGATAGGCGCGGTGCATGAGGGAATTGCCGTCGATCACGGCAATGCGGCGGCGCTTCTCTTCCGCTTCCTGGGTAGCTGCTTCTTCAGCCATGGCTGACCTCCTGCTCGCTTGTTTTCCTTTCCATTGTACCGGGAGAGGCAGGCGCGGCCCTGCGCGAGAAGAGGTCTACATAGAGCAGTGCCCCCGGCTGCTGAGCAGCCGGGGGCACCGTGAAAAGCATTTTGGGGGAAGAAATGCTTCCTTACACGTAGAAGAGCATCTTGTTGTAGGAGGGAACCGGCCAGTACTCGTGGCTGCAGATCTTCTCCATTGCGTCGACATCGCCCCTGAGCTTTGCCATTGCAGGGATGACCTGGTCGCGATAGCCATCGTCCTCGGCCTGGATGTCATCCTCGGCCTTGACGGCGGCGTTCGTCTTCTCGAGCGCGTCGACGTCGGTCATGATCGCGTTGATGCCGTCAGTGAGCGTCTGGACGAGCTTCTTCTCGCCCTCGGCGTCGATGCCGATGGCATCCTTCGTAGCGACGGTCTGCGCGATGTCGCCCGAGTAGTCGGACAGTGCCGGCAGGTACATGTGCCTTGTCATGTACACCATCGTATTGACCTCGATGTTCAGCAGCTTTGCATACTGCTCGGCCTTCGCGATGTAGCGTGCATGGATCTCGGAGTCGGAGAGGACGCCGTACTTCTGGAAGAAGGCGATGTTCTCCGGCTTGATGAGGGCAGGAAGCGCATCCGGCGTGGACTTGAGGTTCGGAAGGCCGCGGCGTGCTGCCTCCTCCTCCCACTCCTCGGAGTATCCATTGCCATCGAAGAGGATGCGCTGGTGGTCGCGGAACGTGTGGCGCACGAAGCGCATAGCGACAGTCGTGAAGTCCTCATCGGAACGCTCTGCGACGTAGTCGACGAAGCGCTCGCACTGCTCTGCGACAGCGGTGTTGAGGACGACATTCGGGTCGGACAGGTTCTGCTGGCTGCCGCACATGCGGAACTCGAACTTGTTGCCGGTGAAGGCAAACGGGGACGTGCGGTTTCTGTCCGTGTTGTCGCGCAGGACGTTCGGCAGTGCCGGGACGCCGAGGTCCATGACCTCGCGGCCGTGGTTCTCCGGCTCCTCCTTCTTGATGAGGGCCTCGACGATCGGGGTCAGGGCATCGCCCAGGAAGACGGAGATGATTGCTGGAGGCGCCTCGTTCGCGCCGAGACGGTGGTCGTTGCCCGCCGAAGCGACAGAGAGACGGAGCAGGTCTGCGTGGGTATCGACGGCTGCGACGAGGCAGGCCAGGAAGACGAGGAACTGGAGGTTGTCCTTCGGATCGTCGCCCGGCTCGAGCAGGTTCTTGTTGTCTGCGCAGACGGACCAGTTGTTGTGCTTGCCGGAGCCGTTGACATAGTCGAACGGCTTCTCGTGCTGCAGGCACACGAGACCATGGTGGGATGCGAGCAGGCGCATCTTCTCCATCGTGATCAGGTTGTCGTCGATTGCAAGGGAGCCGCGCTCGAAGATAGGAGCAAGCTCATGCTGGCACGGGGCAACCTCGTTGTGCTTCGTCTTGGCCGGGATGCCGAGCTTCCAGAGCTCGTCGTCGAGCTCCTTCATGAAGTTGTTCACGGTCGGACGGATGGAGCCGAAGTAGTGCTCCTCGAGCTCCTGGCCCTTTGCCGGCTCGCAGCCAAAGAGTGTGCGGCCCGTGAGGATGAGGTCCGGACGCTGCTTGTAGTCGTCCTCCTTGATCAGGAAGTACTCCTGCTCAGGGCCGACGGTCGTGAAGACGCGGTGCGGATTCTGGCCGAAGAGGGCAAGCACGCGCTTTGCCTGCTTCTCGAGTGCGACCTCGGAACGCAGAAGCGGCGTCTTCTTGTCGAGAGCCTCGCCCGTGTAGGAGATGAAGGCTGTCGGGATGCAGAGTACCTCGTCCTTGATGAAGGCAGGAGACGTCGGATCCCAGACCGTGTAGCCGCGGGCCTCGAACGTGGCACGAAGGCCGCCCGACGGGAAGCTCGATGCATCCGGCTCGCCCTGGACAAGCTCCTTGCCGCTGAAGGCCATGAGCACGGTGCCGTCTTCACGCGGGTTGATGAACGAGTCATGCTTCTCGGACGTGATGCCCGTGAGCGGCTGGAACCAGTGCGTGTAGTGGGTCGCGCCATGCTCGAGCGCCCACTCCTTCATCGCATGGGCAACCTCGTTCGCGATATCGATGTCCAGAGGATCGCCATTCTTGATGACGGTCTGCAGCTTCTTGTAGGTCGGCTTCGATAGCCGCTCCTGCATGTCAGCATCGGTAAAGAGCAGACTGCCATACTCTGCTGTTACCTTGTCTGTTGCCATGTACGCCTCTCTCCCTTGAGCAAGTGGTACGTATCTGGTAGGCGGATGCAACCGGCGGCTGCATCTGATGGTTCAAAGACTACCGCCACATTGTTTCATCAAATGTTTTCTCATGTTTCCCACAGATAAAAGATTGCAGACCAGCACAAGACGCGACCTGCAGCCCGCCTGAAAGAAGGATGGCCATGCTCTGCGCTGGCATTTCTAGCCAGTCCAGACGAGTCCTTCGTCCGGCCTTTCCCTCTCTTCTGGATGCGTCACCCCTTCATCCATATCAATGCTGCACAGAGATAAAGAAAGAAATGGCTGAGTACTTCAAGCATAGCCAGACCCTATGAACGGCAGGCTGTCTGGGCCATTAATCGCTCTTCCTGACTATGCCGCAAGTACCTAGCCATTAAGAAAGATTGTCCCACTTGTTTCGGATTCGCTCATCCATTTACCGGGTGAGTTGAATTCCAAATAGCAACAGTCGTTGCGTTCTGTCCTGCAGCCAGAA
>JBJEHU010000042.1:0-1624 GCA_051876355.1 Atopobiaceae bacterium
AAGACGGCCAACGAGGTCTATCGGGAGATGTTGCACTCAGCTTGACAATCCGCCCGTACAAAGGAAAGATATTCCACGATGCACTTGGGCGTCTCGGCGTGAGCAAATCCGTGAAGGATGCAGGCGGCAAGGATGCGTGGCCCGATGGTGCAACGTTCGACTTCAAGCTTGAACCGGTAGATGGAGCACCGATGCCTACGGGCAAGGACGGCAAGCAGCTCTCCAGCCAGACCATCACGGCGTCGAAGGGCAATCCGAATCCCAAGTTCGACGAGATTACTTATCTGTACGATTCTTCCCGTGCAGGACAGACAGAGACCTTCACGTATAAGGTGAGCGAGGTTGTGCCAGCTGACAGCACCAAGGTGGCAGGCGTCACGTACGATGCGAGCCACTACGAGGCCGTGGTTTCTGTGAGCTATGTGGCAACCTCCAATGGTGGTACGGCTACGGTCACGGGTGTCAAGCTGACCAGAATTGCGTCTGATGGGACACGTGGAACGGCCATGGATGGCAACATGTGCGCCTTCACGAATACATATGAGACGTACTCCACCACTGGCTCGTTCACGCCCGAGGTCAAGAAGCATGTTGATGGCGGCGAGGTCAAGGCCTTCCAGTTCGAGCTCTTTGACGAGAAGGGCTATGATCGTGGCAAGTGGGACGGCACTGCCCTGCAGACCAAGACCACCACGAAGTCTGACAAGTCTGACGCGAAGGTCACGTTTGACACCATCCACTACACTCTCGGCGTAAAGGATCTCGATACGAAGGCCCGTGGAGGCAAGGCAACTTACACGTACTACATCCGCGAGATGCCGGGTACCGACAACGGCTATACATATGATGGCGGGTACTACAAGGTCGTCGTGACAGCGACTGACAACTCGAATGGCACGCTGAATACGTCAGCGACATATACATACGTCGACGCTAACGGCAACGAGTCCCCAGCATCTACCGATAATCCGACATTCAACAACAAGTACGCCACCTCGCTCCCGAATGCCGGACAGGCAGGAATCGCGCTTGCCTATGTCGCAGGAGGCGCAGCCCTTGCATACGGCCTCTGGAGGCTCCTCAAGAGCCGCCGCGATGCCAGGAAGGGAGGCGATGGGCGATGATCGAAGCAATTCGTGAACGCTCTGCCCGCATCCTCGCCCTCGCCGCCTGCGTCCTCATGGCGCTCGCGCTTGCACCGGTGCATGCCTTCGCAGGAGAGGTGACCATCTCGGGGACCAATGCGAGGGCATACAAGGCCTACCAGGTCTTCGATGCCGATGTCGCATTCAGCACCGAGCAGGGGAAGGACGTCGCGTCAAACACCTCCTGGGCATCCGATGCCGCGAAGAGCGCTGCGGAGTCTGCTGCAGGCAGGAGCTTCGGCACGGCGCAGGATGCAGCCGACTGGATGCAGCAGAGCCTGGGCGACGGCAACGAGATTGATTACAGGCTCGCGAAGGCGCTCATCGCCAGCGGAGCGAAGGCGGCCGACCTCACGGCAGGCACTGCCGCAGAGCTCTCTGAAGGATATTGGCTCGTCGTCGCGGATGACTCCGCCCTCGGCACCTCCGAGGCAGGCACGGCACCGATCTTCGTGCTTGTGGGATCTTCCTCCAGGACC
>JBJEHU010000043.1:0-32104 GCA_051876355.1 Atopobiaceae bacterium
TAAGGGCGGTGCCGTCATAAGCCTTCGTCTTGCTCGGCGTCGTGACCGTGAGCGTAGCCGGCGTGATCTTGTAGGAGCGTTTGACCGTGCCAGAGTAGTTGCCCTTACCAGTGACGGTAACCGTGACGCCCGCGTCGGTGACGTTCGTGGTGTCGCCATTGTAGCTCAGCTCATAGTCGGTGCCCTCGACCAGCGTTGCGCCAGTCTTGGTGTCCTTCACCGTGACGCCCTGCTTCCGCTCGCTGCCGTTGTAGGTGACGTCAGAAGGAGTCGAGACCTCGAAGCGGGACTCGTCGTCGATGTTCGCAGCCGTGATGGTCAGCGTGCCAGGCACGAAGGTCACCTTGTAGTTGCCCTGGCTCTCGGCGCCAGACGGGGTAATGGCGTAAGTGCCCGGGGTCTCACCCGCTGCACGGTTCAGCGCGTAGCTGACCGTGTCTTTGTTCAGCGTACCGGAAACCGTAGCCGAGAAGGTCGGATCGGCTTCGCCGTACTTCTTCGTGTAGTTGTTGGCTGTCACCGTGACAGGCCTCTGGGCCACGCTGATGTGCAGGCCGTCCTTCTGGACATTCTTGTAGCCAGCCTTGGAAGCACGGACGCTGATATTGCTCGTGGTGCCCACATCGGTACGGCTCGGTGCGGTCGTCGACCACGTCGTTCCGCCATCAGTCGAGTACTCGATCGTGGCGCCCTTAACGGAAGCAGAAGCGCTCAGGGTATGAGCCGTGCCGTCGTAGGTCGTGTCGATGGAGTCGGCGTTCACGAGATTGATCTTCGCGCAGTAGACGATCGTGATGGTCTGGCCATCGGTAGCAGAGTCAATCTTGAACTGGGTATCGTTCAGCGGTTCATAGGTGCTGGCCCAGCCGGAGCCTGCAGCCTTGGCGACAATTGCCTCGACCTGGGACTGGTCGATGCGGGCCGCAGCGCCCGTAGCGACAGTTGCCGTAGCGGAGCCGGCCTGGGTGGTGGTGCCGTCTGCATTGTGCAGCTCGACCTTCACCGTGACGTTGGCCTGGCCATTCTCGGTCCACTGGCTCACGAAGTGGAAGTTGCCATTGGACGCGTAGGCGACGTTGCTGTCATTGATGGTGAAGGTATCGCCCGGCTTGTAGACCTTGCCCGACTTGTCGCCCTCAAGCACCCAGCCCGTGAAGTGCTGGCCCTGCTTCGTGGTCGTGCACTCGGGGATGGTGAAGGAGCCATTGTACTTGTATGAGCCAGAAGCGGCAGCATCGTCGTAGCTCGTCGTATAGGTCGTCGAGGCATCAGGCGTGGCGACAATCGAGATACGGATATCCTTCGGCTGCCAGCCCCTTGCATCGGCGCCGATAGTGATGGTATAGGAACCATCTCTGTTCTGATTCAGCGACCAGTGGCTGCTCGTGTTCGTCAGCAGGTTGCCATCCTCGTCGCGGGCGGTGATAGTCACGCCAGACGTGTCAAGCGTGTAGCCATCCTTGACCGTGAATGTGAATGTCGAGCTGTAGCTGGTGTTCCTGACATAGAAGTCGAAAATGCCCGGATAGAGCTTGCTGCCGTCCACGTGGTTGGCCGTGCCGCCGTTGGACGTCACGTAGTCAACTCCCACAAGCTGGTTTACCCAGACCTCGGAAGTGTCCTGGTCCTTGTAGTTCGTGCTCACCGAGATGTTGCCGTAGACGTTCTTGCCCGAGGCGGCAGTGATGGTGACCTCATAGGTCGGCGCCGAAGAACGGCCGCTCCTCGTGACCGTGATGGTCGTGCCATCGGAAAGCGTCGTCGTGGCGGCGCCATCGGTCGGCGGAATGTTGGCCATGACCTCACCCGAAGCCAGCGTGATGGTCAGCTTGTTCAGCACCTTGGCATTGCTGGACCACTGGTTGTACATGTTCAGCGTGAAGCTGACGGAGTTGCCGGTCGTGTAGCTGAGGCTGCCGCCGGTCGTGGAGTCCAGCGTCGTGTCACCGTAGGTCAGATAGGTATTGGAGGAGTTTGCAAACGTCAGCGTGTGCTGGCTCACGAGGTTCACGGTCACGGTCGTGGCGCCGGTGACACCGCTCAGGGTGTAGCCATTGCTGGTGGACGTGATGGTGCCATTATCCGCAGTGACGCTTTCGACCGAAAGGCCCGTGGAAGGCGTGAAGCTGATATTCGCCGTGCCGTTGGGCGTCACGCCGGAAGGGCCGACGAGCGAGCCGGCATCGGCTGCGTTAGCATCCTTGCCGTCAATCGTGTACTTGTAGGTGATGGCATAGGAGCCGCGATAGTGAACCTGGAGGTCCGCTGCCCTGGCGGCGGCGATCTGCGCGATGGAGCCATCAGACGTCACGGCGAGCAGAGTGCCATCGGATGCAATCGAGAAAGAAACGACGTCCGTGTTATAGATAGATGCATGGTCGAACGCATAGCCAGCAGGAATCATGCCCGATGCGGCTACATTCGTGGCAATGTTGCCTGCTGCAAGGATTCCCGTCGTCGAGGTGCCGTCGTTGTCGTTCACGAACGTGACCGTTGCAGATGTTGCAGTCTTTGCAGAGGAAACGCTGAGCAGGCTGTTGATCTGAAGGGCGGAAACGAGCGATTCGCTCGTTGCAGCCGTCTCCGTGCTGGAGCTGTCCTCAGTGCTTGCCGTCTCTTCGGTGTCGGAGGTCTTCTCCGCAGCAGAGGACTCATCCTCCGTGGCCTCGTCGGTCGACGTGGCCTCATCTGTGCTGGAAGCTGCCTTGCCGGCAGCAGCATTGTCAGAAGAAGCGCTGTCAGATGCGCTCGCGTCATCATTCGCTGCAGGAGCAGCCTTCTCGCTCTCGAGCACGAAGATGGAAGATGCTGCAGCAGACGTAGCCGTAGCCTTGCCAGCCGTGAGCGTATCTTCCTTCACAGGCGTTGCCGCCTCGGACACCATGCTATAGAGCGTTGTCGCATCCGTCGACGGATCTGCATCCGTGAGCGTGATCGTGACGGCAGCAGCAGGCGTGACAGCAGAGCCGTCAGCAGCCACGTAGCTCACGCGCACAGCCTTGAGGGCAGAGACATTGTTGCCAGAAGCAGAAGCGATGCTGGCGAATGTATCTTCAAGATCTTCTGCATCGACGGTCTCGAGGACGAGCTTCGCACCCTTCGGGAGCGCACCTTCCGGCGCGGACACATGGACTGTGACGATGTCAGTGTCGACTGCCACGCTCTCCTCGAGCTCCTGGGCAGGCATCGTGTCCTCAGCAGTCGCTGCGGTCTCCTCGGCCGTGGAGGAAGCGGCAGGCGTCTGCGCTGTGGTCTCGGATGTCATGGCAGCAGCCGTCTCGGACGTGCTCTCCTGCGCTGCTGCAGGGGCCGTCTCTTCGGTCGTGGCAGCAGCTGCAGGCGTCTCTGCCGCAGGCGTCGTCGAAGACGTGGATGCGGTCTCCTGCGTCGTCGCAGCAGCCGTCTCCTGGGTCGCTGCTGCGGCCTCGGAAGTTGCGCTCTCATCATTCGTCGTCGTATCCGGCTCAGAAGGCTGCGACACGCTCTGGTTCTCTGCTGCAAAGACCGGCAGCGGCGTTCCCGCTGTCACCATGGCGCCAGAAAGCGCGATGGCAAGCGCCTTGCTGGCAGGACTCTTCGGGTCGAAGACATTGCCCTTCTTGTCGGACTTCTTGTGCTTCTTTGACATAGCCAAGCCCCTTCCATTCAGCTTCTGTGTCAAAAGGCCAATAAACTGGCACTGAATCTGCATAGCCATTCAAGCATTGTCGGACAGCTATGCAAGACCTGTGTCAGTTCTGTGCCACATGTACGTTATATAGCCGACTTTTGGCAAGGCGTGCATCGTCCCAAAGTATGAGATTCATCATTTGCATGCATCAAGACGTTATTTCATGCACTTTGCATCATGAATTTTAGAAACCTGAATACAGTTTGCACAGTTCAGCCGAATTATGTCTGCATCAGCCAAGTTATGGCAGGACAACAAATATTCAATTGTGTCATTTTAGGAAAAATCGACAAACGGTCTTGCAAACCTGAATATGAAAGCCGATTTAAACCGTTTTCTCTCTCATCCCGAAGGATGAGCCCTCAGCTGAAGAGCTGGGAGCCGAGCGTCGTGGTATGGCGGGAGATCCAGGAGATGATCCTGCCTTCGCCCATCGCAAGATCGACATCCTTGCGCTTGATTGGCATGAGCATCGCGCGGACGACCCCTGACCAGGGGGCAGCCTCCGAGGCGATCTGCTGCGTCTTGTCGCTTGTTATGACCCGCTCCACATGTGCGCGCTTCTCGTCTTCCGAGAGATCGCAGGCAGGGCTGCACGTGCTGATGATCGTGGTGATGACATTCGTGACATAGCGGCGCTGCAGCATCTGGCGCGTGCTCGAGTCCTCATCCATGCCCCAGTGCTCGAAGAGCCCATCAAGCAGGTCCTGCTCGTGCTCGTCGGTCCAGCAGTGCGAGAGATCCCAGGCAAGCGAGGCGGTGAGGCAGAAGTCGCCGGCGTTGTATACCGCATCGCGCACATAGGCGACGCCGTGTGCATCCCTGAGATATGCTGCCATGAATGCTGTTCCGCCATCCGATGCGAAGCGGGCACCCGATGCCTTCACATGGTCCATGCGGAAGAGCTTGCCGCACGGGAACGGCAGAAGGCCTGCATCGAAGTACTTCCATGCCTCTGCATGGAATGCATCGTCGTCTGCATAGACAAGAGGGGACGGCCCCTCGACGGCCACCTGGCGTGCATTGTTCGTGACTGCCGCCATAGCAAGATCGAGCGTCCCTTCCTCCGCCACTTCATAGAGCTGCTCGAGTGTACGCGGCGCGAGCGTGTCGGTCGCATCCATGAGGAAGGCATAGCGGCCTTCTGCACGGTCGAGGCCGAGGTTGAAGCAGTCAGAGGCGCTGTCGGAGTCGATATGGAGGCATTCGAGCATCGCATCGCGCTCTTCTGCCGTGGCAAGCATGCGCTTCGTCTCATCGCACGAGGCAGCATCGACGACAAGCACCTGGAGGCCCCTCTGCGTCTGGGCAGCAAGGCAGTTCAGGGCACGGTTCAGGGTTGGCGCCGCATCATGCGCCCGCACGACAACGGTCACCGAGGGGTGTCTGTGGCCATACCCTGCCATCGCGCTTATCCTGCCCTTTCTCTTATGCCATAAAGAGGCAGCGCCGCTGCCTCCCAGCAATTTGACACACTACCAGTTTCTCTTTCCCCGCCTATGCATGCCAAAGCAGCCCTACGCAATACGTACAGAACCATCAACACACCTACATTTTTCAAACCGGCACAGCCGTCCGCGGGCAAAGTGGCACCAATGCCGGAAATATGCGACATTTTATGCAGGAAGGGCTGCATGCACAGAGCGGATGCCAGCATGCAGAAACAGCAGCAGGGCCACCCGCCCGAAGGCAGATGGCCCTGCTGATCAGATGCTCTGGGAATGGCGCCTATGCCACGACGTAGAGGCCGAGCGCGATATTGAGCTGCGCTGCATCGATGGTGCTTCCGGCATCTCCTGCATAGACCGGATAGGCTGCAGGAGCGGCGATGGCCGCATCGATATCGGCAGCCGCAAGCTCCTTGTAATAATCGTCGACCTTGCGGTTCGAGAGGTCGGATGTGGCGCCCTTGCGCATGTCGGTAAGAGCCGAGTCGGATCCGCTCTCAGAGTAGGCGGTGAGCGCCGTCCAGAAGCTCTCCTGGCAGACGAAGACATGGTCGTAGGCAATGCCCGTGGCCGTCGATACCGGCACGACGCAGGCAGCGCCTCCCGACTGCTGGATGAGCGTGGAGAGCGTGAGCGTGCCGGCCTCTGTCGTGACCGAGAGGTCGAGCGGCAGCTCTGCCACGACCAGCGTGCCTGCCGTCTCATCGACCGCGACGACACGTGCATCCACGAGCGTGCCAGAATCGTCTGTCGTCAGGAAGAGCGACGTCGTGAAGTCGTCGGCAGACTTCGTGGCACCTGCGACCGCAGCCGGCGTCTCCTGCGAATCCACAGCGTCCTCGAGCGTCGAGTCGTTGTAGGTGGAATAGCTGTCGGCCTTGTTCCACAGCGTGGAAAGGGTGATGAAGAGGGCAACAAAGACCACCACGACGACGACCGCCGAGACGACGGTGCGCGTATGGCTGGGACGAGGCACATCGATACGTTCGAACCT
This sequence comes from Atopobiaceae bacterium, assembly GCA_051876355.1. Lineage (GTDB taxonomy): Bacteria > Actinomycetota > Coriobacteriia > Coriobacteriales > Atopobiaceae > Olsenella_L. The sequence goes on from JBJEHU010000043.1 coordinate 6,113, forward strand.
CTCGCGCTGTCGAGCCATGAGAACCCCTTTCGCACATTGGGCGTGCCGCAAGCTGTGCTAGATAACGATACCAAGCATGGCTGCAAGAAGGCCAAGGGCAACGCCCGCCACGTAGATGAAGGCAGCAATGGCTATATTCTGCCTCATATTGGCATTCGTGCGGAAGAGAACGAGCAAACCGACGCCGCCAGCGGAGAGAAGGCCGGCAAGCATCGCAGGCGTCGAGAGCGTCCCTTCGAGGAAGAGTTCGGAGATTGTGACCGAGGCGCCGCAGTTCGGGATCATGCCGACAAGGGCAGAGAGGAAGATGGCGCGCACGGGATGGTCTGCAAGGATCTGGGCCAGGGCATCAGAGCCGACGCCTTCGATCATGAGGCCGAAGAGGAACGTGATGACGAAGATGAAGGCCGTGACCTGCGCCGTGTGGATGAGGGCAGAGCGGGCGATATGCCAGAGCTTTCCATGGTGCTCATCCTCGTGGTGGTGATGATGATGGGCGCTGCAGCCGCAGGCAATGCCTGCCTTCTCCTCTTCCTCGCCCTCCTCTTCGCACTCGTCGCATTCGCAGTGCTCGCGCTCGCAGAGCTCATGGATGTGCGCATGGCCATCCCCTGCACGGTGCAGGAGCCGAAGCACCGCGTCCACGGCAAAGCCCAGGACCATGCCGCAGACAATCTTGATGAGCAGGATCGCAAGCATGCGGGTCGGGGCCTCCTGATGGGCCAGGAAGACCGGCAGCATCTCGTCCGACGTGGCGAGGATAACCGCAACGAGCGTTCCTGCCGTCACGACCCTGCCGGCATAGAGCGTTGCCGCCATGGCAGAAAATCCGCACTGAGGAAGGGCGCCGAGGAGGGCGCCGACAGCAGGGCCTGCCTTGCCAGCCTCGCGCACGACCTTTTCCGTCTTTCCAGCTGCTCCGTGCTCGAGCGCTTCCATCGCGAGATACGTGAGAAACAGGAACGGCACGAGCTCGAGCGTGTCCCAGAATGAGTCTATGAGTACATCGATGAGAAGATCCATGGGGTCTTACCTCCAGAGAGCGAGCGTGCCTGGTTCGTAGGCAACGTCTGCGAATGTGAGTCCGTGGGCAGGCGCGGTAGGTCCTGCTGCCTTCCTGTCATGGGCGGCAAGCGCTTCAGCCACCCAGGAGGCAGGCCTGTGTCCTCGTCCTACCTCGACGAGCGTGCCCACGATGATGCGCACCATGTTGTGGAGGAACGCATTGCCCGTGACATCGACGATCACAAGCTCCTCCCCTGCTTCCATGACGCGGGCACAATGCACGGACGTGAGGCACCGCGACGTCGAGAGGCCCTGCTCGTGCAGAAGCTCTGCCGAATCGGCCTTGCAGAAGCTCATGAACTCATGCTCGCCGACGAGCGCCTGCGCAGCAGCATCCATTGTCTCAGCGTCGATCTCAGACCTCACCCACCAAGCGTGGTCCCACGCAAGGACGGGCCGGGCATTGCCATCTGCTATCCGGTAGCGATACGTTCTGCTCTTGGCATCGAAGCGCGCCGAGAAGCCGGCAGGAGCCCGATAGAGGCCCCGGATAGAGATGTCGTCCGGCGTGAGCGCCGAAAGGCCGCGGACAAGCCTTCTGCCTTCGATCGAGAGCTCTGAAGCACTCACAGGCAGGCTCACGTGCTGTGCCAGGGCATGCACCCCGGCATCGGTCCTGCCGGCGCAGGAGAGCTCGACAGGACGCCTCAGATAGGTCGAGAGGGCACGCTCCATCTCGCCTTCGACGCTGCGCTTGCCCGGCTGTGCGGCATAGCCGACAAAGCCCGCACCGCGGTAGCCGATCTTCACGACGAGCGTCGCGGCACTCTCTTCTTCCATCTTCTGGCTCTCCATCCTCAGCTCCCCTCCTGGCAGCCGAATATCCTGTTCGTATCAGAGACACCCTATCTGAGCTGCTGCTCATATATTCACAGGTCCCTGTGCATTGCCGCTCCATACTAGCATATGCCAGCATCAGTGCAACATATTCCCAGCTGCGCAGTAGCAATAACTTGGATTCCCACACTTCATCGATACAAGAAGAGAGACCCCGGTTCCCCAGGGTCTCTCCCAGAAAGCTCATTTAAGCAGATGCTACTCTGCAAGGGTCTCCTCGGCGGCAGCCTCAGCGGGTGCCTCCTCGGCCTCTGCCGGCTTCTCGGCCTCGGCAGCTGCGACCGGCTTGACGGTGTCTGCCTTCTTGGCCTTCGGCTGGACCGGCTCGGTGACAAGCTCGATGATGACGATCTCGGCGTTGTCGCCCTTGCGGCGGCCAAGCTTCATGATGCGGGTGTAGCCGCCGTTGCGGCCGTCCCACATGCCCTGTGCGGCCTTCTCGAAGACCTCGCGGACGAGCTCCTTGTCGCCGAGCTTCGCGATTGCGAGACGGCGGGAGTGCAGATCGCCCTTCTTGGCCCAGGTGATCACACGGTCAACGTCCGTGCGGATGGCCTTGGCACGCGGCTGCGTGGTCTTGATGCGGTCATTGGCAAGCAGAGCGCTGGTGAGGCTCTTCTTCATGGCCTTGGTGTGGCTCGCATCAGTTCCGAGCTTCATGCCATGCTTCTTGTTGTGTCTCATGGTCTTATTGCTCCTATTGAAAACGCGGCGTCTTTAAGGCTTGAGTCCGAGCCCCATGGACTCGAGCTTGTCCTTGACTTCCTCGATGGACTTGACGCCGAAGTTGCGGATGTTCAGAAGATCGTTCTCGGAGAACTCGACGAGCTGGCGGACCGAGTGGATGCCAGCGCGCTTCAGGCAATTGTAGGAACGGACGGAGAGGTCCATGTCCTCAATCTTCTTGTCGAGCTCCGTATTGTCGTCTTCAGTGTTGACTGCGAAGATGGAGGCGTCCTCCTGCGGCTCTGCCTCCTCAGCCAGACCCATGAAGGCGCTCATGTGCTGGTTGATGATGTTCGCAGCCTCGACGACAGCATCGCGCGGCGTGACGGAGCCATCGGTCTCAACCTCGAGGATGAGACGGTCATAGTCCGTACGCTGGCCGACACGGCACGGCTCGACGACCTTGGCACAGCGGCGCACAGGCGAGTAGAGCGAGTCGACATGGATGATTCCGATAGGATCGTCGTCACGCTCGTTGTCCTCGCCAGAGACATAGCCGCGGCCGCACCCGATGCGCATCTGCATGGTGAGGTGTGCACCCTCGCCGAGCGTGCAGATGACATGGTCGGGATTGACGAGCTCGAACTCGGCGGGGACCTTGAAGTCGCCGCCCGTGACGGTCATGGGGCCGTCGACGGAGATGGTTGCCGTGCCCTTGTCGCCCGTGCCCATGGAGCGGAACACAAGGCCCTTCACATTCAGAACGATATCGGTGACGTCCTCATAGACGCCCTCGACAGTCGTGAACTCGTGCTGCACCCCATCGATCTGGATGGCCTCGACGGCTGCGCCCTCGAGGGAGGAAAGCAGCACGCGGCGCAGGGAGTTGCCGAGCGTATCGCCGTAGCCACGCTCGAGCGGCTCGGCAGTCACGCGTGCGACCCTGTCGTTGACCTCTTCTACCGACACATTCGGCCGGATGAATTCGGACATGTAAACCTCCAACCGTTCCTGTTACTTGGAGTAGAGCTCGACGATCAGCTGTGCGTCGATGTCAAGATCGATCTGATCGCGCGTCGGGAGCTGGAGCACGGTGCCCTGAAGCTTCTCGATGTCGACCTCAAGCCAGGAGGGAACGGCCATGTGCTCGGAGGAGATGAGAGCCTCCTTGATCGGGAGGAGCTCCTTTGCCTTCGGAGCGACGGCGACGACGTCGCCGGCCTTGACACGGTAGGAAGGAATGTCGACACGCTTGCCGTTCACGGTGATGTGGCCGTGACGGACGGTCTGACGGGCCTCCTTGCGCGTACGGGCGAAGCCGAGACGGAACACGACGTTGTCGAGGCGGGTCTCGAGCAGGATCATCAGGTTGTCGCCTGTGACGCCCTCGAGCTTCAGTGCCTTGTCATAGTATCCACGGAACTGCTTCTCGAGCACGCCGTAGATGAACTTGGCCTTCTGCTTCTCGCGAAGCTGCTGGCCGTACTCGGATTCCTGACGGCGGCGCTGCTTCGGCTGACGATTCGACTTCTTGTTGATGCCCATCACAGCGGGCTCGATGCCGAGCTGGCGGCATCTCTTAAGGACAGGGGTCCTATCAACTGCCATAGCTACTGTCCTTCCTTAGTTGCGACGACGCTTGCGCGGACGGCAACCGTTGTGCGCAATGGGGGTCTTGTCCTGAATGCCCGAAACCTCGAGGCCTGCAGCCTGGAGGGAGCGGATGGCCGTCTCGCGGCCAGAGCCGGGGCCCTTCACGAAGACGGTCACCTTGTGCAGACCGTGCTCCATGGCGGCCTTCGCTGCAGTCTCGGCAGCGATCTGGGCAGCAAACGGGGTGGACTTGCGGGAGCCCTTGAAGCCCACCGTGCCACCGGACTGCCAGGAAATCACGTTGCCCTGGGAGTCGGAGATGGAGACGATGGTGTTGTTGAAGGTGCTCTTGATGTGGGCCTGGCCCACGGAAATGTTCTTGCGCTCAGAGCGCTTGACGCGGACGTTGCGCACGTTCTTCTTCTGCGGCATGTCTTACTCCCTAGGCCCTCTTCTTGCCACCGATTTGACGACGCGGACCCTTGCGGGTACGTGCGTTCGTGTGGGTACGCTGTCCATGAACAGGGAGACCCTTGCGGTGACGGAGGCCACGGTAGCAGCCAATCTCCATCAGACGGGCGATGTTCTGCCTGCGCTCACGACGCAGGTCACCCTCGACCGTGTAGTTTGCATCGATATAGTCGCGGATCTTGGAGACCTCTTCTTCGGTGAGGTCGCGGACACGCGTGCTGGGGTCAATGCCGACCTCAGCGCAGATCTTGGTAGCGGACGTACGGCCAATGCCATAAAGATAGGTAAGTCCGATCTCGACGCGCTTCTCGCGCGGGAGGTCTACACCGTTAATACGGGCCAACTTGGTGCTCCTCTCTTAGCCCTGGCGCTGCTTGTGGCGCGGGTTCTCGCAGATAACGTAAACCTTGCCATGGCGACGGATGATCTTGCACTTGTCGCACATCTTCTTGACCGAAGGACGTACCTTCATTGCAATTCCTTTCGGTTGTTTTCCTACTATGTAATCGCCCAGCCGCAGGCGTGAATTACTTACTTGTAGCGATAGGTGATCCTGCCACGTGTGAGATCGTACGGCGAAATCTCGACAACGACCTTGTCGCCAGGAAGGATGCGGATGTAGTTCATCCTGATCTTTCCGGAAATGGTGCACAGGATGTTCTTGCCATTTTCCAGCTCTACGTTGAACATGGCATTCGGGAGCGGCTCGATGACCTTGCCCTCGAGCTCGATTGCATCTTGCTTACTCAACCTGTCTACCTTCTCCTCGCACGATGTTTCCACAGTGACAGCGGCATATTATCATAGCAAAAATATCTGCTCGGTACATAGCACAATGCAATGTCCACAAGCGGGACAAATATTCGCGATAAAAGCCCGGGCGCAGATACGCTCGGGCTTCGTTTGACGCTATGCCCCAGACACTACTTCTCGGCGTCTTCCTTCTTCTCCTCTTCGGAAGCTTCATCGGAAGCGGCGACCTCATCGACCTTGAGCTCGACGTAGTCGGCACCGCCGAACATCGCGCACCAGGGACCGACCTCGTCCTCGGAGAGGATGACAGGTCCATCCTCCGTGATTGCGACGACGTTCTCGTAGTGGGCTGCCGGCTTGCCATCACGGGTGACGACCGTCCAGCCGTTATTGAGCGTCTTCACGCGCGGAGAGCCCAGCGTGATCATCGGCTCGATTGCGATGAACATGCCTGGCTGAAGCTTGACGCCGCGACCCGGCTTGCCAAAGTTTGGCACGTTCGGATCTTCGTGCATGTCGTGGCCGATGCCGTGTCCCACATAGTCGCGGACGACGCCGTAGCCATTGGACTCGGCGAGCGTCTGCACGGCATGTCCTAGGTCGCCGAGGTGATTGCCAGGGACGGCTTCCTTGATGGCGGCCTTCAGGCAGTCGCGCGTGCACTCGCAGAGGCCGCGGACCTCGTCGGAGACCTCGCCGACATAGAACGTCCAGGCATTGTCCCCTGCCCAGCCGTCCACGTTCGCGCCGGTATCGATGGAGATGATGTCGCCTTCACGCAGCTGCGTCGTCGGCGACGGAATGCCATGCACGACCTGCTCGTTCACGGACGTGCAGAGCGTCGCGGGGAATCCGCCATAGCCCTTGAAGCCAGGCGTTCCGCCATGGGCGCGGATAAAGGACTCGGCAGCGCGGTCAAGCTCGAGCGTCGTGACACCCGGCTTCACCATGAGCCCGACATGGCGCAGGACCTCCTTCGAGAGCTTTCCTGCTCCTGCCTTGTAGGCTGCTATATCTTCTGCCGTCTTGATCTTCAGCATAGTCCGAGCTGTTCCTTCATATCCTTGTAGACATCGTCGACTGCCTGCTCGCCGTTCACGGTCTTGAGGATGCCGTGGCCCTTGTAGTACTCGATGAGCGGCGCGGTCTGCGTCTGGTAGACGTCGAGCCTGCGCTGGATCGTCTCGGGCTTGTCGTCGTCGCGCTGGTACATCTCGCCGCCGCAGCGCGGGCACACATCGACACCAGCAGGTGCCGTGTAGCCGCAGTTCCTGCAGGTGCGGCGCGAAGAGAGACGCTTGACGATCACGTCGGGATCGACGTCCACGAGGACAGCGGCATCGAGCGCGATGCCCATATCCTTGAGCTCGGAATCGAGGACGACAGCCTGTGCCGTATTCCGTGGGAAGCCGTCGAGGATGAAGCCCTTCTGGGCATCATCGTCGGCCAGGCGTTCCTTCACAAGACTCACGACGAGCTCGTCGGGGACGAGCTGTCCCTTGTCCATGTAGGACTTGGCCTGGTGCCCCAGCTCCGTGCCATTCTTGATGGCAGCACGGAGCAGGTCGCCCGTAGAGATATGCGCGACGCCGTATTCAGCCACGAGACGCTGGGCCTGCGTGCCCTTGCCGGCACCGGGACCACCGAGCAGAACGATCTTCATGCGAACTCCCTTGCTCCGTACATTTGCACAGACTTACTTGAAGAAGCCTTCATAGTTATGCATCTTGAGCTGGCTCTCCAGCGCAGAGATGGTATCCATTGCGACGCCGACCATGATGAGGATGGACGTGCCGCCGAATGCCTGGATGAGCGTATTGCTCGTGAAGGCAAAGATGATGGAAGGCACGACTGCGATGATTGCCATGAAGATGGCACCCGGCAGCGTGATGTGGTCGATCACGTTCTTGATGTAGTCGGCCGTAGCCTGTCCCGGACGCACGCCCGGAATGAAGCCGCCCTGCTTGCGCAGCTGGTCTGCCGTCTCTTCAGGATTGAAGACCATGGCCGTATAGAAGTACGCGAAGAACACGATGAGGACCACAGAGAGGATCCAGTTCAGCCAGCCCGAGGAAACCGCGTTCGCGAACACGTTCATCCAGTTGACCGTCGGGAAGAACACGGCGATCTGGGCCGGGAGATACAGGATTGCGGAAGCGAAGATGATAGGCACGACGCCTGCCGTATTCACCTTGATAGGCAGATACGTGGACTGGCCGCCCATAACACGGCGACCGACGACGCGCTTGGCATACTGCACCGTGATGCGCCTCTGTCCGCGTTCGATGTACACGATGAACGGGATGACAGCGAGAATCACGATGAGCGTGATGACCGTATTGAGGACGCCCGTCGTTGAGTTCTGCACGGAGCTGATGAGCGCCGAGGGGAACCCAGCCATGATGTTGGCGAAGATGATGAGCGACATGCCGTTGCCGATGCCGCGCTGCGTGATGACTTCGCCGAGCCACATGATGATGAGGGCGCCTGCGACCATCGTGAAGACGACGATGACATTCATGAGCCACACCGGAGCGCCGGCGTTGGCGAACGTGATGCCATACAGGCTGGACTGGAACAGGAACAGATAGCCGATTGCGCTGATGAGCGCGAGAACGACCGTGAGATAGCGCGTGTACTGCGTGATCCTACGCTGGCCTGCCTCGCCTTCCTTGGCCATCTCGCCGAGGGAGGGAACGACAGCCTGCATCATCTGCATGATGATCTGAGCAGTGATGTACGGCATGATGCCCAGGCTGAAGACGGAAACACGGGAAAGAGCACCGCCCGAGAAGAGGTTGAGGACTGCCAGCGCACCGGAGCCGGATGCCGCCGTTTGATAAGCGGAGAGCATCCCCTGGAAGGGGATGCCCGGTACGGGGATGTAGGCCCCGATGCGATAAAGCACGAGAATGCCAATCGTGATAAGGATCTTGTTACGCAGCTCCGCAACGCGGAACGCGTTCGCAATTCCCTTTAGCACGCTGCCTCGACCTTTCCGCCAGCTGCCTCGATCTTGGCCTGTGCAGACTTGGAGACCTTGTCTACCTTGACGGTCAGCTTCTTCGTGAGCTCGCCGTCGCCCAGGACCTTGACAGGAATGTAGTTGCGCTTGATGACGCCCTTCTCGACGAGGGAGTCACCGTCGACGGTATCGCCGTCGTTGAACAGTGCATCGAGACGTGCAACGTTGACCGGTGCATACTCGACACGGTTGTGGTTGATGAAGCCGCCGAGCTTCGGGAGACGCATGGCGAGCGGCGTCTGGCCGCCCTCGAAGCCAGCGCCCTTGCCGCGGCCTGCGCGGGAGAGCTGGCCCTTGGTGCCGCGTCCCGCCGTCGTGCCGTGGCCGGAAGAATTGCCGCGGCCGATGCGCTTGCGAGACTTCTTGGAGCCCTCTGCGGGACGGAGATCGTGAAGCTGCATGTGATGACTCCTAGTTCTCTTCTACCTCAACAAGGTGCTTGACCTTGAAGATCATTCCACGAACGCTCGGGTTGTCAGGCAGCACAGACGTATCGCCGATCTTGCGAAGGCCCATGGCATGGCATGTTGCCGTCATGTCCTTGCGCTTGGAGGCGTAGGAGCTGTGCACGAGCTTGACGGTAAGAGTCTTCTCCTCTGCCATCGTTAGTTCTCCTTCCCGGCAAACATCTCGGCGACCGTGATACCACGGCGCTCTGCGGTGTCGGCAGGCATCTCGAGCTGCTTCAGGCCCTCGACAGCGGCCTTGACCATGTTCAGAGCGTTGGACGTGCCGAGAGACTTGGACAGCACGTTGGTAATGCCTGCAAGCTCGAAGAGCGGACGGACGGGGCCGCCGGCGATGACGCCAGTACCCTCGATAGCAGGCTTGATCAGGACATGGCCCGCGCCATAGTAGCCCTCGACGTCGTGAGGGATCGTGCCCGCCTCAGTGACGGGGACGTGGAACATGTTCTTCTTGGCATCCACGACAGCCTTGGAGATGGCCTGCGGAACCTCGGCGGACTTGCCGATGCCGAGGCCGACATTGCCCTTGCCGTCGCCCACTGCTACGAGAGCGAGCAGGGACATGCGGCGGCCACCCTTGACGGTCTTGGACACGCGGTGAATAAAGATGACGCGCTCCTGAAGATCGGATTCCTCCTGGCGCTTGCGATCACGTGGCATCTGATTCCTCCTAGAACTTCAGTCCGGCGTTGCGGGCAGCATCGGCGAGAGCCTGGACGCGCCCATGATAGATACGGCCGCCGCGGTCGAACCTGACTGCGGTGACGCCCTTCTCGAGGGCGCGCTGGCCAATGAGGTTGCCCACGAACTCGGCAGCTTCCTTGTTGGAGCCGATCTTGCCGGTAGCGCGGAACTCAGGGCTCAGCGTAGATGCGCTGCAGATGGTCTTGCCGTCGACGTCGTCGATCACCTGTGCATAGATGTTTGCATTGGTGCGATGGACGGAGAGACGGGGACGGTCGGCGGTGCCAGTGATCTTGGAGCGGACACGACGTTCGCGGCGCTTGAGACCAGCCTTCTTCTTCTGGAACTTGTTCATTGTTGCTCCTTAGTCGTGCCATTACCTGACGGGGTAATGGTCTTGTTAGCTCACTACTTGGCTGCCTTGCCGAGCTTCCTGCGGATGTGCTCGCCTTCGTAGTGGATACCCTTGCCCTTGTACGGCTCGGGCGGACGCTTTGCGCGGACCTCTGCGGCGACCTGGCCGACCTGCTCCTTGGAGATGCCCTTCACCGTGATGTGGGTGTTGTCGGGAACCTCGAAGGAGATGTTCTCCGGGCACGTGTAGATGACCGGGTGAGAATAGCCGAGGGAAAGATCGAGATCCTTGCCCTTGAGCTGTGCACGATAGCCGACGCCGGTGAGCTCGAGCTTCTTCTCGAAGCCCTCGGACACGCCGACGACCATGTTGTGGATGAGCGTGCGGGTCAGGCCCTGCTGCGCGTTGGACTCAGTGGTCTCGTCGTTGCGTGCGACGTGGATCTCCTCGCCCTCCTGAGAGATGGTGACGAGCTCGGAGAACGTGCGGTCAAGCTCGCCCTTGGGGCCCTTGACCTTGACTTCGTTGCCATTGATGGTCACGGTGACTCCAGCCGGAACCGTGACAGGCTTCTTGCCGATACGGGACATTGTGTCTCCCTTCTTCTTCCTGTCGCGGACTTACCAGACGAAGCAGATGACTTCGCCGCCGATGCCAAGCTTCCTGGCATCGCGGTCGCACATCATGCCCTTGGAGGTGGAGATAACGGCAGTGCCGAGGCCACCCAGGACACGCGGAAGATCCTTGGCGGAAGAGTAGATGCGCAGGCCCGGCTTGGAAACGCTCTTGATGCCCTTGATGACGCGGGCATTGCGCTTGCCGTACTTCAGCGTGATATGGAGGGTCTTCTGAGGCTTGGTGTCCTCAACGGAATAGCCCTCGATGTAGCCCTCTTCGGCGATGACGCGTGCGATCTCGACGAGCACCTTCGTCGACGGCATCGAAACCGTCGGTTTGCCTGCCGAGTTGGCGTTGCGGATACGCGTCAGCATGTCCGAAATGGGATCGGTAATCTTCATTGATCCTTCTCCTTAGTTCGTGATGAAACTGCACGGCCGGTTCACCCGAGCCCGTGGCCCGAGCGCCTCGTCGTGGTCTTCCTTCGTCTACCAGCTAGCCTTGGTGACGCCAGGAAGCTCGCCCTTGCTCGCGAGCTCGCGGAAGCACACACGGCACAGACCGAACTTGCGGTACACGGAGTGGGGACGCCCACAACGCTGGCAGCGGTTCTGAGTGCGCGTAGAGTACTTCGGCTCACGCGAAGCCTTGACGATCATCGATGTCTTAGCCACAGATCCTCCTAACTTGAGCAGCCCCGGCTCTTATCCGGGGCGCGTCTCTGAACTCAAAGGGCACGCGCCGGTGCCCAGACGAAAATGCTACTCGGCCTTGAACGGGAAGTGGTAGGCGTCGAGAAGTGCCTTGCCCTCCTCGTCGGTGCGGGCAGTCGTGACGATGGTGATGTCCATGCCGCGGGTGTGGTCGATCTTGTCGAACTCGATCTCCGGGAAGATGAGCTGCTCGGTGACGCCCATGGAGAAGTTGCCACGGCCGTCGAAGCTCTTCGGGGAGATGCCGCGGAAGTCGCGGATGCGGGGGATTGCCGTCGCGATCAGGCGGTCAAGGAACTCCCACATACGGTCGCCGCGCAGGGTGACCTTGGCACCGATTGCCTGGCCCTGGCGCAGGTGGAACGTAGCGATGGACTTGCGGGCGTGCGTGATCATCGGCTGCTGGCCGGTGATGGCGCGAAGGTCGGCGACAGCGCCGTCGATTGCCTTGGCGTCCGTTGCAGCCTCGCCGACGCCCATGTTGACGACGATCTTCTCGAACTTCGGGATCATCATCGGGTTGGGGTAGTTGAACTGCTTCTGGAGAGAGTCACGCACCTCTGCGTAGTACTTCTCCTTGAGGCGCGGCACATACTTGTCTGCCATGAAGGTACTCCTTCGATCTTGGGGTTTTGAGCGTGGGGTTTCCGTCCTCACGCCTCCTGGTCCACCCAGGAGCCAGCTGTGTCATATGCCCGAGACAGAAATCTCCCCGACATAGAGACACAAATGAATATCTTACGAGTTCTTCATTCTGTTTGCCACAAGAATCCCAGCGTATGGAGCGAATCCACAATTGGCAGGACTTTTCTACCGTTTGACCTCGTGGAGGAGCTCCTCCCCCGCAAGATAGCGGCCGAGATTCTCTTTCGCACGGAGATAGACAAGCTTCCTCGTCTTCGGCAGATGCCAGAAGCCGGCGACATGCGGCGTGATCAAGAGGTTCGGGCAGTCCCAGAGCGGGCTCTCCTCAGGCAAGGGCTCAGGGTCAGCCACATCGATCGCGCATCCGGCAAGAGCGCCGATCTCGAGCGCCCTCTCGAGCGCCGCATAGTCGATGAGGTCTCCCCTGCCGGCATTCACGAGATAGGCGCCTTTCGGCAGCGCCGAGAGGAACTCCTCGTCGACAAGGCGTGCCGTCTCAGGCGTGCTCGGAAGGAAGGCTGCAACGACCTGGGATGCAGGCAACGCGCACTGAAGCGCATCCTTTCCGGCAATCGTCTTTGCGAATGCTGCCTGGTAGGAACTGGACACTTTCTCTGGGATATGGCTCCTGTACGCCGTGCACGTCGCTCCCATTGCGGTGCAGAGCAAGGCAAAATGCTCGCCGATATCTCCCGCGCCCATGACAAGGATAGAGGCGCCATCAAGCGTGGCGACATTTCCCTCTTCGCCCCAGACATGGGCCCTCTGGTCGTCCTCATACTTGTAGAGCTTCTTCATGAGCGAAAGCAGCAGGGCAAACGAGTGCTCGGCCACAGCTGGCCCATAGCAGCCGACGGAGTTCGAGATGCGCACATGAGGCGCGAGCACGCCTGGCTTCACGTAGGCATCAGCCCCTGCGCTGCCAAGCTGGATCCACTGGAGATGAGAAGCCTTGGAGAGCCGAGATGCCGGCACATTGCCGATGATGATATCTGCGGAAGCGACGTCCTCATCCGCAAGCCTGAACGAAGGTGTCGTCGCGATCTTTGCCGGATCATCCACAAGCGCCTTGAACGTGAAGGTGGCTTCGGGAGCCACCGTCTTCAGCTCTTCTGCTTCCGCTGCGCTCACCGGCAGCACGACCAGGATATGCATATCAGCCATGTTGGGCCTTTCTCTCGATGCATCCACTCTAGCGCCGATGATACGCAGCCACAAGAAAAGCGCTCCGAACCGATTGGCTCGGAGCGCTTCTATTGCCTTGAAGGCAGGCTTAGAACTGTGCGCCGCACTTCTTGCAGACGCGGACCTTCTTGCCCTCGTCGTTCTTGGCATGGCCAACACGGGTCGGCTTGCCGCAGGACGGGCAGATAAGCATGACGTTGGAAACGTCGATCTTGGACTCGCGGGTAACGAATCCGCCGTTCTGGCCCTGAGCGTCAGGACGCTGAGCCTTCTTGACGAGAGCGACGCCCTCGACGACGACCTTGCGGTCAGCCGGGAAAGCACGCAGGACTTCGCCCTGCTTGCCGCGGTCCTTGCCAGAGATGACCTGGACCTGGTCGCCCTTCTTCACATTCATCTTTGCCATGACTACCGTCTCCTTACAGCGTCTCAGGTGCGAGCGAGACGATCTTCATGTACTTGCGATCGCGGAGCTCACGCGCAACCGGCCCGAAGATACGGGTACCCACCGGGGTGCCGTCCTTCTGGACCAGGACGCAGGCGTTCTGATCGAACTTGATGTAGCTGCCGTCCTTGCGACGCGTCTCCTTGACGGTACGGACGACTACGCAGGTGACGATGTCACCCTTCTTCACGTTGCCACCGGGCGTGGCCTCCTGCACGGCGGCCTTGATGATGTCGCCGATGCCTGCGTAACGACGCTTGGAGCCGCCCATGACCTTGATGCACTTGACTCGACGTGCGCCGGAGTTGTCGGCGACGTTGAGCATGCTCTCCATCTGAATCATGAATGTTCCTCCGAACATAGACCCCGCCAGAGGTGCGTCCACACGTGCAGCGCACGTGACGGGGATGTCTTATACCAGAAAACTTACTTGGCGCGCTCCACGATCTCCACGACACGCCAGCGCTTGGTCTTGCTCAGAGGGCGGGTCTCCATGACGCGGACGGTGTCGCCGAGGCCGCACTCGTTCTTCTCGTCGTGGCAGTGAAGCTTTTTCTTGATGGTCATCATCTTGCCGTACTTCGGATGGCGCTTCCTGTACGTCATCTCGACAGCAACCGTCTTGTCGCCAGAGATAGCGCAGACGACGCCGGTACGGACCTTGCGAGAGTTCCTCTCTTCGGTATCAGCCATTTGTATCTCCTACGATCTAGTTCTCGGCTGCAGTCTTTGCGGCTGCGAGCTCGCGTGCACGCATCTCGGTGAGGATGCGGGCGATGTCACGCTTGACGGTCGTCACGCGTGCCGTGTTGTCCAGCTGGCTCGTTGCCATCTGGAAACGGAGGTTGAAGAGCTCGGCACGAGCGTCTTCGAGCTTCTTCTGGAGCTCTTCGTCGGAAAGTGCGCGGACTTCACTCGGCTTCATGTTCTACTCCTCCCCGCGCTTGACGATCTTGGTCTTGATAGGAAGCTTGTGCTGCGCAAGACGCAGAGCCTCCTTGGCGGTTGCCTCGTCGACGTCGCCGACCTCGAACATGATGCGGCCCGGCTTGACGACGGCTACCCACTCTTCCGGATTGCCCTTGCCGGAACCCATTCGAGCCTCGGCCGGGTGCTTCGTGATCGGCTTGTCCGGGAAGATGGTAATCCAGATGCGGCCGCCACGCTTCATATAACGCGTGATGGCGACACGGGCAGCCTCAATCTGGCGGTTGGTGATCCAGTGACGCTCGAGGGCAACAAGACCCCACTCGCCATTGTAGATCTTGGTGTTGCCCTTGGCCTGGCCCTTCATGGAGCCACGCTGAACCTTGCGGTGAAGAACACGCTTAGGAGCCAGCATTAGTTGCCCCTCCTCTCGTTATTGCGGCGGCGCGGACGCGACGGGCCCTCGAGTGCCGGGTTGGGCACAGGCTGTCCCGGAAGCTTCTCGCCGAGGTAGATCCAGACCTTGATGCCGCAGGCACCCATGGAGGTACGGGCGGTTGCCTCGCCGAAGTCGATCTTCGCGCGGAGCGTGTGCAGAGGCACGCGGCCCTCACGGTACCACTCGCGGCGGCCCATCTCTGCGCCGTTCAGACGGCCAGAGCACTGGATACGGATGCCCTTAGCGCCGGCCTTGCGGGCAGACTGGACTGCCTTGCGCATGGCACGACGGAAGGCGACACGGCCCTCGAGCTGCTCAGCGATGGACTGTGCAACGAGCGTTGCGTCGAGCTCCGGACGCTTGATCTCGACAACGTCGACGGAGATTTGGCCCTTGGAGACGCCAGCGACCTTCTCGAGCTCAGCACGGAGGGCGTCGATCTCGGAGCCCTTCTTGCCGATCACGATGCCCGGACGGGCGGTGTAGATGATGACCTTGACCTTGTCGCCAGCACGCTCGATCTCGACGCGGGACAGGGCTGCGCGCTCAAGCTTCTTCTCGAGGAACTTGCGGATCTTGAGGTCGTTGCCAAGCTTGGTGGAGTAATCCTTGCCGGCGTACCAACGGGAACGCCAGTTCTCGGTGATGCCGAGGCGGAAACCAGTAGGCTGTACTTTCTGGCCCATCCCTTACGCCTCCTTTCGAGGAGCGACAACAATGGTGATGTGGCTCGTGCGCTTGTTGATGCGGGACGCAGAGCCCTTTGCACGCGGACGGATGCGCTTCAGCGTCGGGCCTTCATCGACATAGGCCTCGGCGATGTAGAGGTTGTTCGCGCGGAGGTTGTTGTTGTTCTCTGCGTTAGCGACGGCAGAGCGCAGCACCTTCTCGACGGGCACAGCAGCTGCGACCTCGGCGAACTGGAGGAGCTCCAGTGCCTGGGAGACAGACTTGTTGCGGATCTGGTCGACGACCAGACGAACCTTGCGAGGAGCCATGCGCACGTACTTTGCAGTAGCGGAGACGCCGTTCTCGACTTCAATACGCTTCATTTAGTCGTGACCTCCTTATGCTTCCTTGTGTCCGCGGAAGGTACGGGTCGGAGAGAACTCTCCGAGCTTGTGGCCCACCATGGACTCGGTGATGAATACAGGGACGTGCTGACGGCCGTTGTGGACAGCGATCGTGTGTCCGACCATCTCGGGATAGATGGTGCTGGAACGGCTCCAGGTCTTGATGACCTCCTTGTCGCCAGACTCGTTCATCTTGGTGACACGCTCGAGGAGGCGAGTCTCCACGTACGGGCCCTTCTTGAGACTTCTGCTCATTGTTTCAACTCCTGTTCGCGGTCTAGTTGGTCTTGCGACGACGGATGATCATGTGGTTCGAAGCCTTCTTCGGGTCACGCGTCTTGTAGCCCTTCGTCGGCTTGCCCCACGGCGTCACGGACGGACGGCCGGAGGTGTGGTTCTTGCCCTCGCCGCCGCCATGCGGGTGGTCGACAGGGTTCATGACCGTACCACGGACGGTCGGACGGACGCCGCGCCAGCGCTGGCGACCAGCCTTGCCGATGACGATGTTGGAGTGCTCGGCATTGCCGACCTCGCCGATCGTTGCACGGCAGGTGAGGAGCACGCGACGCATCTCGGAGGACGGCATGCGCAGGATTGCGTACTTGCCCTCCTTGCCCATGAGCTGGACAGAGGTGCCAGCGGAACGGGCGATTGCTGCGCCCTTGCCCGGCTGGAACTCGATCGCGTGGATGAGCGTACCGACAGGGATCTCGGACAAAGGCATTGCGTTGCCCGGCTTGATGTCGATGTCCTTCTCGCCGGAGACGACGACGTCGCCGACCTGGAGGCCCTTCGGAGCCAGGATGTATGCCTTGGCGCCGTCAGCATAGTGGAGAAGAGCGATGCGCGAAGTGCGGTTCGGGTCGTACTCGATCGTGGCGACCTTGGCCGGGACGTTGTCCTTCTGGCGCTTGAAGTCGATGATACGGTAACGACGCTTGTTGCCGCCGCCCTGGTGACGGGTCGTGATGCGGCCATAGTTGTTGCGTCCTGCCTTCTTCGGCAGCGGCGCGAGGAGCGACTTCTCGGGCTTGGAGGCGGTAATCTCCTTGTAGTCATATACCGTCTGGAAGCGCCTGCCTGCGCTCGTGGGCTTTAGATGCCTAACAGCCATTGCTTTCCCTTCTTGTCCGTTGGCCATCGTGTTCAGGGATGTGAGGCTCATGCCTCGGGACACGATGACGCCGGATTACCACGGTACCGCGCGTATCCTACATGCACGGCACCCGAACTGAGCCCCCGCTTGCGCGGGGGCAGAGATACCTACTCTTCGGCAGCTGCCTTCTGAGCGAAGACCTCAATCGATTCGCCCTCGGCGATCGTGACGATGGCCTTCTTCCACGTACGGGTCTTGCCAGCGACATAGCGGACGCGCTTCGTCTTCGGCTTCACCCACATGGTGTTGACCTTCACGACATGGACGTTGAAGAGCTTCTCGACAGCGTCGGCAATCTCCTCCTTCGGTGCCTTGGCGGCAACCTCGAAGGTGTACTTGCCCTGCTCCATGAAGTCAAAGGAACGCTCGGTGACGACCGGGCGGATGATCACGTTGTACTTGGAGTTCATTTACGCGAGCACCTCCTCGAAGTACTTCGCGACAGCAACCGGCATGACCAGTGCGCCATTGTCGATCAGGTACTCCGTGTTGGCCTCGGACTTGCCGATCACGAGGACATTGGGGAGGTTGCGAAGCGAGAGGTAGCTCGTGACATCCTCGTCGTCGACGACGACGGTCACGCGCTTGTCAGCCAGGCCGAGAGCCTTGAGCATTGCTGCTGCGGACTTCGTGGAAGGCTTCTCGAATGCGACGTTGTCCAGAAGGACGAGCTCGGAATCAGCGAGCTTGCCGGAGAGGACAGAACGCATTGCGAGCTTGACTTCCTTCTTGTTCGCACGGCGTGCGTGGCTGTGGGGCGTCGGTCCGAAGACAACGCCGCCGCCGACCATCTGAGGAGCACGGATGGTGCCCTGACGAGCACGGCCAGTGCCCTTCTGGCGGAACGGCTTGACGCCGCCGCCGGAGACGGCTGCGCGGTTCTTGGTGGAGTGGGTGCCCTGGCGGCGGCTTGCAGCCTGGACAGTCACAACCTTGTGCACGACAGGGATGTTGGGCTCGATGCCGTAGATGGCGTCAGCCAGCTCTGCGGTAGAGACCGTTTCACCTGCCATATTCTTTACATCGATGCTGGACATTTGTCCTCCTTGTTAGCCTAAAGCTTGACTGTTTGGCCTTAAGCCATGCGGATAGATACGATAGCGTCCTTGCCGCCGGGGACAGCGCCCTTAACGAGCATGAGGTTCTGCTCTGCGTCGACGCGCACGAGCTTGAGGTTCTTCACCGTCACGCGCTCATCGCCCATGTGGCCTGCCATGTGAAGGCCCTTGCGGACACGTGCAGGATAGGCGCACTGGCCGATGGAGCCCGGCTCACGCTGGTTGCGGGAACCATGAGCCATAGGACCACGGGAGAAGTTCCAGCGCTTGACCGTGCCCTGGAAGCCCTTGCCCTTGGAGGTGCCGGTGACGTCGACTGCCTTCACGTCTGCGAAAGCCTCGACGGTGACCTTGTCGCCGCAGCTGTACTGGGAAGCATCATCGACGCGGACCTCGCGGAGATACTTCATCGGCTCGACGCCGGCCTTTGCGAAGTGACCAGCCATAGGCTTGTTCACATGCTTGGGCTTGAGGGAGCCAAAGCCGATCTGAACGGCCTCATAGCCGTCCGTCTCCTTGGTCTTCACCTGTGAGACGGTGCAGGGGCCTGCCTGGATGACGGTGACAGGGACGAAGTTGTCGTCCTCGTCGAAAATCTGCGTCATCCCCAGCTTGCGGCCGAGAATAGTGCTGACCATACTCAATCCTTACCTTCGGTGGTCATGGGACCCATCGGGCACTCGTGTGCCCTCCCCCAGCGGACCACATCCTGTGATGTGCATCTTCCGGGAAATCGACGCATGCGCATAGATGCCCCAGAAAGACAGCTTTATTACTTTACACTCTCCAAACGTGTTTCACAATATCTTCTCAATGTTTTTTGAGCCTTCTGCCTGCGGCTTTGTTTTCCACGTCCCCGGGCGTTCCCTAGACAGAATCCTGACATTCTGCAAGAACGCTTGGAGCCTTTCAAGCTGTCTCTCCCTATGAAAAAGCTCCCCTGCCGGAGCAGAGGAGCTTTTAGAAGCACTATGCGGAGACCTTAGAGCTTGATCTCGATATCGACGCCTGCGGGAAGGTCGAGGCGCATAAGCGAATCGACGGTCGAGGACGTGGGGTCGAGGATGTCGATGAGACGCTTGTGGGTGCGCATCTCGAACTGCTCACGGGAATCCTTGTCCTTGTGCGGCGAACGGATGACCGTATAGAGGGAACGCTCGGTGGGCAGGGGGATGGGGCCGGAAACACGGGCGCCCGTCTTCTGTGCAGTGTCCACGATGAGCTTCGAGGACTGATCAACGACCTCGTGATCATAGCCCTTGAGGCGGATCCTGATCTTCTGGTTTGACACGGTGGTACCTCCATCATAGAGCGAAGACGCTCGAGCTAGTAATTACTCAGACTTTCCTGCGTTCTTGGCAACGATCTCGTCCTTGATGTTCTTCGGGACGGCCTCGTAGCTGTCGAACTGCATGGTGTAGCTTGCACGGCCCTGCGTCTGAGAACGGAGGTCCGTAGCATAGCCGAACATCTCGGCCAGGGGCACCTTGGCGCGGATGACCTTGGTGTTGGAGCGGTCCTCCATGCCCTCGATCTTGCCGCGGCGGCTGGACAGGTTGCCCATGACATCGCCCATGTACTGCTCGGGCGTCTCGACGTCGACGCGCTCGATCGGCTCGAGAAGGACAGGATCGGACTCCTGAAGTGCCTTCTTGATTGCCATGGAGCCTGCAATCTTGAATGCAGCCTCGGAGGAGTCGACCTCGTGGTAGGAACCATCGACGAGGGTGACCTTGATGTCTTCGACCGGGTAGCCGGCGATGACGCCAGACTGGAGCGCCTCCTGGATGCCCTTGTCGACAGACGGGATGTACTCCTTGGGGATGGAGCCACCGACGGTAGCGTCGATGAACTCGTAGCCCTTGCCCTCCTCGTTCGGCTCCATGTCGATGATGGCGTCGCCGTACTGGCCACGGCCACCGGACTGGCGGACGAACTTGCCCTGGACATGCTTCACGGCATGGCCAGCGGTCTCACGGTAGGCGACCTGCGGCTTGCCCACGTTGCAGTCGACGTGGAACTCGCGGCGCAGACGGTCGATGATGATCTCGAGGTGCAGCTCGCCCATGCCGGCGATGATGGTCTGGCCGGTCTCATGGTCGGTGTGGACCTGGAACGTCGGGTCCTCCTCGGCGAGCTTTGCAAGACCGACGGACATCTTCTCCTGCTCGGCCTTGGACTTCGGCTCGACAGCGACGTCGATGACGGGCTTTGCGAACTCGATGGACTCGAGCACGATGGGGTGATCCTCGTCGCAGAGCGTGTTGCCGGTCGTCGTGTTCTTGAGGCCGACGCATGCGACGATGTCGCCTGCAGAGCATGCCTCACGGTCGACACGGTCGTTTGCATTCATCTCGAGGATGCGGCCGAGACGCTCGCGCGTGTCCTTGTTCACGTTGTAGACGTAGGAGCCTGCCTCTTCGTGACCAGAGTAGACGCGGATGTAGGTGAGCTTGCCGACGTAGGGGTCGGTCATGATCTTGAAGGCGAGAGCTGCGAACGGCTCCTTGACATCTGCCTTGCGGAAGATCTTCTCGCCCGTGTTCGGATCGGTGCCCTCGGTAGGCGGAATGTCGAGCGGGGACGGCAGGTAGTCGCAGATGGCGTCAAGAAGCTCCTGGATGCCCTTGTTCTTGTAGGCGGAGCCCACGAAGACAAGGTTGAGCTTGTTGGCGATGACGCCCTTGCGCAGAGCTGCCTTGACCTCTTCGACCGTCGGGGTCTCGTCCTCGAGAATCTTCTCCATGAGGTCGTCGTCGAAGTTGGCAGCCTGCTCGAGGAGCTCCTCGTGCTTCTCCTCTGCCTGCTCCTTGAACTCGTCAGGGATCTCGTCCATGACCTCAGGGTAGATCATGCCCTTGGCGTCTTCCTTGAAGTCCCATGCCTCCATGGTGACGAGGTCGATGAGGCCCCAGAAGTCAGCCTCTGCACCCATCGGAATCTGGGCTGCGACGGCGTTGGCGCCGAGGCGGTCCTTCATCGTGTCGATGGCATGCCAGAAGTCAGAGCCGACGCGGTCGTACTTGTTGATGAAGGCGATGCGCGGAACGTTGTAGTTGTGAGCCTGACGCCAGACCGTCTCGGACTGGGGCTGAACGCCTGCGACAGCGTCGAAGACAGCGACAGCGCCGTCGAGGACGCGCAGGGAACGCTCGACCTCGGCCGTGAAGTCGACGTGGCCCGGGGTGTCGATGATCTGGATGACATGGTCCTTCCAGAAGCACGTCGTAGCCGCGGACGTGATGGTCACGCCGCGCTCCTGCTCCTGAACCATCCAGTCCATCGTTGCTGCACCATCGTGGACCTCGCCAATCTTGTGGGTCTTGCCGGTGTAGTAGAGGATGCGCTCCGTGGTCGTGGTCTTGCCTGCATCGATATGGGCCATGATGCCGATATTGCGCAGGTTGTGAAGGTCATACTTAGGCTTTGCCATGTTTAGCTCCTCAGCTCCCTGCTAGTAGCGGTAGTGGGAGAATGCGCGGTTGGCCTCTGCCATCTTGTAGAGGTCCTCGCGACGCTTCACGGACGCGCCGACGCCGTTGGAGGCGTCAAGAATCTCGGAGGCAAGGCGCTCTGCCATCGTCTTCTCCTTGCGGGCGCGGGAGAAGTTCACGAGCCAGCGGATAGCCAGCGTCGTGGCACGACGGGAGTTGACCTCCATAGGAACCTGGTAGGTTGCACCGCCGACACGACGGGGCTTGACCTCGAGGGTCGGACGGATGTTGTCCATGGCCTTCTTGAAGACGGTCAGCGGATCCTCGCCCGTCTTCTCTGCGACCATGTCGAAGGCACCGTAGACGATGCGCTCTGCGGTCGACTTCTTGCCGTCAAGAAGGACCTTGTTGATAAGCTGGGTGACCAGACGGTTGTTGTACTTTGCATCCGGCTGGACCTCGCGGCGGACTGCTGCTGCACGACGCGGCATGTTATATCTCCTCTAAGCTAGCGGTTGAAACTCGAAAAAGGCGGCTACTCCTTGGGGCGCTTTGCGCCGTAACGGGAACGTGCCTTCTTGCGGTTCTGGACTGCAGCGCAGTCGTAGGCGCCACGGACGATCTTGTAACGGACACCAGGAAGGTCGCGGACACGGCCGCCACGGATCAGGACGATGGAGTGCTCCTGAAGGTTGTGGCCCTCGCCCGGGATGTAGGCAGTGACCTCGATGCCGTTGACGAGACGGACACGGGCAACCTTGCGGAGTGCCGAGTTCGGCTTCTTCGGCGTCGTGGTGAAGACGCGGGTGCAGACGCCACGCTTCTGCGGGTTGTGCTGCAGAGCAGCGTTCTTGGACTTGGCCTTGACGCTCACGCGGCCCTGGCGAACGAGCTGATTAATAGTAGGCAAAGCTCTTCTCCTTTTTGCTACTGGTACAACGTACGCTTATGCTACAGACGACGCAGCACGACATCGCCGGAATAGGCGCAAGCAGATACTTTACGACCCGCTGTCCCAGTTGTCAAAATACCACGCCACCGGGCGTATCCTCATTCCATGACAGCCACATATATTTCTGCGAAATCGTCCTGAAAACAAGAAGGTCCGGCTCCGCAGATGCGGAACCGGACCCGATTCGTACGTGTGCGAAAGACTTACTTCTTGCTGTCGTCGTCCTCGTTGTTCACGACCTGGCTCAGAAGATCGTCCAGGGACGTGAGATCCTCGTTGATGACGCCGTCCTTCTCGCTCTCCTCCTTCGAGGCCTCCGTCGGCGCGCCGATGAGCTCGTCGTCGTAGGTGTGCGTGGAGGGAGCAGCGGTGCCGAGCATGATGTCGGAGTCGGCATCAGGCGAGAACACCATGTTGAGGAGCTGCGAGAGATCCTCGGAGTCCGCCTCGTCCTCGTCCGGCTCGAGCACGTAGAGAAGTCCCCTGGCCTCGAGGCCATCACGGAGCTCCTCGATGGCCTTGGCACCGATACCATCAATGCGCAGCAGGTCATCCTCGGTCTTGCCGATGAGGTCGCCGACCGTCTCGATGCCCTCCTCGCTGAACTTGTTCGTCCAGCGCTGGGACACGCCGAGGTCGTCGAAGAGGTAGAGCTTTGCATCCTCGGAAGAGAGGGTGCGGCCGTTCTTCGAGTAGACAGATCCGCCGTAGCCGTAGTCGTCACCGACCCAGTCGAGCTGCTTCGGAAGCTGGTCCTCGATGGACTTGAGCTCCTCAGGAGCCCACTCGGGCAGGCTCTTTGCCGTCGGGCTCGTCGGGCCATCGATCTTCTGGCCGTGGTAGGTGAGCTCGACGTCGCTGTAGGCGGAAAGGCCGGTTCCGGCAGGGATCTTCTTGCCGACAATGACGTTGGACTTGAGGTCCAGGAGGTGGTCCACATCGCCCTTGATGGCAGCCTCAGTGAGGACGCCAGCAGTGCGGATGAAGGATGCGCTCGATAGCCAGGAGTCGATGGAGCTTGCCACCTTGAGCGTGCCCAGGATGACCGGCTCTGCCTCAGGCGGCGTGCCGCCTGCAAGCGTGATGTTCCTGACCGTATCGGCGAAGACGTAGCGGTCCACGTACTGGCCGAGCAGGTACGTCGAGTCGCCCGGGTTCGTGACCTGGACACGGCGCAGCATCTGGCGTGCGATGACCTCGATGTGCTTGTCATTCAGGTCGACGCCCTGGGAGGTGTAGACCTCCTTGACGGAGTTGACGAACGTATGCATCGTCGACTCGATGTCCGTGAGCTGGCGGAGCTTGCGGAAGTTGACGAAGCCACGGGTCAGCTGGTCGCCAGCGCGGACCTCGCAGCCATCCTCCACCTCAGGCATGAAGCGGACGGAAGCCGGGATGCGCTTCTCGGCAAGGACGCGGGTCGTGTCGTCCGGATCGACAATCTGGACGAGGTACTCGGTGCCTTCCGGGGTGATCTTCAGGATGCCGGAGACGGATGCGAGATCTGCCTCGCGGCCGAGGATCTTCTCGTTGATGTTGCCGACGACATCGAACATGCGGGCAACGGTCGGGAGACCCTGCGTGATGTCCTCTGCGCCTGCAACGCCGCCGGAGTGAATCGTGCGCATCGTCAGCTGCGTGCCCGGCTCGCCGATGGACTGTGCAGCGATGACGCCGACAGCCGTGCCGATGTTAACCGGACGGCGGGTCGAAAGATCCCAGCCGTAGCACTTCTGGCAGACGCCGTACTTCGACTTGCAGGTCAGAAGCGCCCTGAGCTCGACCTTCTTGAGCTTGTGGTCGACAAGCTTCTGGAGGTCGGCGGCAGACTCGATGTAGTCGCCGGCAGCGATGAGCACCTCGCCGGTCTCAGGATCCACCACATCGTGGAGCGTGCAGCGGCCGATGAGGTCGGTGTTGAGCGTCGTCGTGCCCGGCAGGCAGATGTTGTAGTGCACTGCCTCGTCGGTGCCGCAGTCCTCCTCGCGGACGATGACATCCTGTGCGACGTCGACAAGACGGCGGGTAAGGTAGCCGGAGTCGGACGTGTGGGATGCCGTGTCGACGAGGCCCTTGCGGGCGCCATACGTGGAGATGAAGTACTCGAGCGGCTCGAGGCCTTCACGGAAGTTCGACTTGATCGGGAGGTCGATCGTGTCGCCGGACATATCGGCCATGAGGCCACGCATGCCGGCGAGCTGACGGAGCTGCGTCTTGGAACCACGGGCGCCGGAGTCAGCCATCATGTAGATCGGGTTGTCCTCGTTGAAGCCTGCGAGCATCTTCGAGCCGAGGGCCTCGGTGCACTCGGTCCAGGCGTTGACGACCTCGACGTGGCGCTCCTGCTCCGTGAGGAAGCCGTCCTCGTAGTTCTCGTTGATCTCGTCGACCTTGGCCTGTGCCTCGTCGAGCATGGACTGCTTCTCCGGCGGAATGACAGCATCCCAGACGGAGACGGTAAGGCCTGCGCGCGTGGCGTAGTGGAAGCCGGTCGCCTTGATGGCATCGAGGATCGGCTCGACCTCAGCCGTGCTGTAGCGGTCGCAGCACTCATTGACGAGCTTGCCGATATCGCTCTTCACCATCTTGTAGTTGATGAAGGGGAAGTCAGCAGGCAGGCACTGGCGGTTGAAGATGATGCGGCCGGTCGTGGTCTCGAAGTGGACAGGGCCGTCCGTGACGTCGAAGTCCTGGATCTCCTTCTGCGACAGCTTGACGCGGAAGAGACGACGTCCTCCCTCGACGACATTGGCGTCCTTCGGGTACACGCGGACCGTGACCTTGGCCTGCATGTCGAGGTCGACATCGTTCTCGATCGTGTTCACCGCGTCGTCGAAGTCGGCGTAGACCGCACCCTCGCCGGACACGCCGTCCTTCTCCGTCGTCAGGTAGTAGACGCCGAAGACCATATCCTGCGAAGGAACCGTGAGGACCTTGCCGGATGCAGGAGAGCGCAGGTTGTTGGCGGAGAGCATGAGGACGCGGGCCTCGGTCTGTGCCTCGGTCGACAGCGGCACGTGCACGGACATCTGGTCGCCGTCGAAGTCTGCGTTGAACGGAGCGCAGACGAGCGGGTGCAGATGGATTGCCTTGCCCTCGACGAGCACCGGCTCGAAGGCCTGGATGGACAGGCGGTGAAGCGTAGGTGCACGGTTGAGGAGCACGAGGCGGTCCTTGATCACCTCATCGAGCACGTCCCAGACAGCCGGGAGCGAACGGTCGATGGCACGCTTGGCGCCCTTGATGTTCTCGACCTTGCCAAGCTCGACCAGACGGCGCATGACGAAGGGGCGGAAGAGCTCCAAGGCCATGGTCTTCGGAAGGCCGCACTGGTGAAGCTTGAGCTGCGGGTCGACGACGATGACGGAACGGCCAGAGTAGTCGACACGCTTGCCGAGGAGGTTCTGGCGGAAGCGGCCCTGCTTGCCCTT
>JBJEHU010000044.1:0-6894 GCA_051876355.1 Atopobiaceae bacterium
CCGCTTACAGTTCTATGAGCCTAACTATGCTGCAAGTCCTTAGCCATTTCCTGCGATACGACCAGAGTCTCGCCGTCGATCCTATACGAAAAGCTCGATTCCGCAGGCCCGGAATAGCTGACATGCGCAACGTCGCCGTCCCGAACCGTGATGTCGCTGAAGTCAGCATCTGCCTGCACTTTCGTGAATTCGCCCTCGATATCATCCTCCGCGGAGAGCTTGCCTGCAGAAGTCCCGTTCCGGCTGAGCGCCCAGGCAACGCTCATCGCCGCAGCGATCGCTATAACCCCGGCAGAAATGAAGATCGGCTTCCTGCTGCGCATGAAGCACGCTCTCTTCCTTGGTACGTGAAGTCCGTGCGTAGAGGGTGATGGCCATAGCGTACAGAAGAGAGGGGCCCTGGATATCAAGGCAACGTAAGCTTCAGCAGATGGAACGGCTGGATGGATAAGCGCAGAGAAGCTCTCCCCAGTGGGGAATCCAGAGAGTCAATCGATCAGCCTGCAATGCAGCGCGACTGGTGCCTGGACTGCCTTTCCTCCAAGCAGCGGCGAATCGACTGATAGCCTGTCCAAGCCATCTGCAGATACAAAAACAGGCCAGAAGGACTTCCTTCTGGCCTGATCATGTATGGTGGGCGTTAGAAGATTTGAACTTCTGACCTCTTCCGTGTCAGGGAAGCGCTCTCCCCCTGAGCTAAACGCCCGAATATGCTCTGCTGGGTGGGGTGCCCTGCAGCAGAAAAATACTTTACGCGAATACAGGCTGCGGTGCAAGGAAAACTTTCGCAAATCTGGGATTGCCCCTAAATTCGCGGTTTCATCACAGGATCGGGGGCGATGATGCCGCCACCGACGCACTCGAGGCCGCGGTAGATGACAGCGCTCTGCCCTGGCGCTACCGTGCGTACCGGCTCGGCAAAGGCGACAGAGGCATGCTTCCCATCTTCTGAGACCGAAAGCACTGCTTCACGGAGCTGTCCGGTATGCCTCGTGCGAACAAGACACGTACCCTCCTCCGGCATGGCACCAGAAATCCAGTGGCAGTCCTCGAGCGTGTGCTCCTTCGTCCAGAGGCCGGGACACATCTTGTCTGCTGTTACATAGACGATGTTTTCCTTCGTGTCGGTTGCGACCACATAGCGGGCAGGACCTCCTCCGAGATCGAGCCCCTTTCTCTGGCCTACCGTGAAGAGGAACGCTCCCTCGTGATGTCCGAGCACCTTGCCGGTCTCCCACTCCACGATGTCTCCGGCCTTCTTCTCGAGCGTATCGAGCAGGAACGTGCGGATGCCGACAGGGCCGATGAAGCAGATGCCGTCAGAGTCGGGCTTCGTCTCGATGCCGAGATGACGGTCGGCACAGGCTGCCCTGACGTCTGCTTTCGAGGAGTAGCCGCCGACTGGAAAGAGCACACGGCTGAATGTCGTGCCCGGAACACGCCAGAGGAAGTAGGTCTGGTCCTTGTGCTCATCCGCTGAGCGCAGAAGCCTGGCAGGTCCTCCCGGCACCAGTGCCGGCGCCGTCCTTGCATAGTGGCCCGTTGCAATGAGATCGGCGCCTTCCTTGAAGGCACGCTCTGCGAACGTGCCGAACTTCACGGTCTGGTTGCACATGACATCAGGATTCGGCGTGTAGCCATGGGCGTAGGCATCGACGAGATAGTCCGCGACGGTCTCCTTGTACTCCTTCTCGCAGTCCCAGACCTCGAGGTCGACACCGAGCTTCACGGCGACGCGCTCTGCATCGGCGAGATCTTCTGCCCAGGGGCACTTGAAGCCTGGAAGGTCCTTCGACCAGTTCCTCATATAGACAGCCGTGACGTCGTATCCCTGCTCCACCAGAAGGGCACAAGAGAGAGCAGAGTCCACGCCGCCGCTCATGCCGAGGAATACCTTCTTGCCCATCATGCCGCCTTTCCTGTAGCCGAATCGAGGCCGCAGCGCCTGCACTCCGCTTCCACGCAATCCCCGATACGCTGTGCTGCCTCGTCGATGTCTTCTTCTGTCACAGGGGCGCCGAGCGTGATGCGGAGGCTCCCTTCTGCCACCTCAGCAGAGGCCCCCACAGCCTTGAGCACATGGCTCTCGCGCATGCGGCTCGCCGCACAGGCAGAGCCCGTACCGACAGAGATGCCCCTGTCCTCGAGCAGGATCACGAGACGCCTTGCTTCGAGTCCAGGGAAGGAGATATGGAGAAGCCCTGGAAGGCGGAGCTTTGCCTTCTTCGGTCCTGCAACCTCGGCCCAGGGAAAGCGCACCAGGAGCGCCTTCTGGAGCCGGTCGCGCAGGCCCTGCTCGCGCCGTGCCTCCTGCGCGCGTCTCGATGTGGCAAGCTCGAGCGCACGGGCAAAGCCTATGGCTCCTGCCACATTCTCCGTGCCGGAACGGGCGCCGCCTTCCTGGCCACCGCCCTGGATGAGGGGCCTGATTGCGATGCCGTCCTCTGCCCAGAGGAGCCCTACCTGCTTCGGCCCATAGATCTTTGCCGCCGAGAGCGTGAGCATATCCACATGGAGCGAAGCCACGTTGATAGCCAAGGCATTCGCTGCCTGCGAGGCATCCGTATGGAGCCAGAGCGGCAGGCTCTCCCCTGCCTCCAGCCGCTCCTGCCGCTTGGCAGCGACGAACTTTGCGATATCGCGGATGGGCTGGATCGTTCCGATCTCTCCGTTTGCAAGCGAGACCGAGACGAGTCCGACCTCAGGCGTCAGAAGACGTTCGAGCGCATCCATATCCACGCAGCCGTCCCTATGCACCGGAATGAGCGCATGGTCTTTTGTCTCTGCGGCGGCAAGCACGCTCTCGTGCTCCGTTGCGCAGACCAAGATCTTGCCTTGAGATGAGTTCAGGGCGAGGTTGTTTGCCTCGGTCGCGCCGGCACAGATCACGAGGTTGTCCGGTTTTGCGCCGATCTCATGCGCGAGACGGGCACGGGCATCCTCGTAGTCTGTCTTTGCCTTCCTCGCAAGCCTATACGGGGCAGACGGGTTGTAGAAGCACTCTGTCATGTACGGCAGCATCGCCGAGAGTACCTCAGGATCCACCGGCGTCGCTGCGGCATAGTCGAGATATATCTCTTTCGTTGCATCCATAGAAGGACATCCGCTCGAAGAATCGTAGCCACCGCATTGGACGCCTTGCATCCCTGGCGGCAGAGTGTGCCAAGATATCAGGCATGCAGGACAACTGCATGCGCACTTCATACTACCAAAAGCACAGAAAGGCTGGGTCCCATGCCAGAGCTCCTCCATCTTGAAGCATCCGATGTGCTCGTCGTCGGTTCAGGCCTGGCAGGCACCATCGCTGCTGTCGCAGCTGCAGAGGCAGGCGCCACGGTCACGCTTGCCGCGGCAGGTCCTGTCTTTTCCGGCTCCACCTTTGCTTCCTCGACCTGGGGCTTGGGCATGGTCGCTCCTGCCTCCCCTCAGGATGCAGGAGACCTCGCCGATACGATCTTGTCCGTCGGCGCAGGATGTGCCGATCCCTCCCTTGTCCGGAGCTTCGTCTCTGGCATGCCGGAAGCCCTTTCCTGGCTTGAAGCACACGGTGTGAGCCTGAAAGTGCCTGAGCATCCCGAAGAGCGCGAATACATCCCCTGCTTCGACCACAAGGTCCGTCTCTGGCGGGGACTCGGCAGGTCTGAGTTCAAGGAAGCCTTCGGAAAGCTTTTCCAGGACCTCGGCATCCGCATCCTCGAGAACGCACGTCTTGCCCGTCTCAAGAGAGCAGATGACGGCCGCATCCAAGGAGCTCTCTTCTACGACACATCCCATGCTTCTTTCATCGATGTGCCGTCACGCACGACGATTCTGGCCACGGGCGGCACGACAGGCCTCTTTGGCAGGCATCTCGGCACTTCAGAAGACACAGGGATTGCCCATGCGCTCGCACATGAGGCAGGAGCGAGCCTCACGAACCTCGAATTCATCCAGCTCATGCCCGGCATCCTTACAGAAAAGGACCCTGTCGTCTTCAACGAGAAGACCTTCCGCTATCTTGCCCTCGAAGAAGGTAAAGGAGCTCAGATTCCGCGAGAGCTCTTCGAGCTCAGGAGCACCCATGGACCAGCCACGGCACGGCTTGGAGACGATGCGATCGACCTTGCTATCGCTTCTGCCGGAGCTGAAGGCGCCACCGCCCACTACGAGAACCTGCCCAATCCCCTGCCAGAGCTTGACCGCACCTATTTCTCCTGGCTCGAGCGCACGCTGGGCCAGAAGGCAGAGGACAGCTTCCGTCTGGCCCTCTTTGCCCATGCCTCGAATGGCGGCATCCTGATAGACGAGGAAGGCTGGACCGGCGTCCCAGGACTCTTCGCTGCAGGAGAGGCGACAGGCGGCATGCACGGAGCAGACCGTCTCGGAGGCCTTTCGAGCATGAACTGTGCTGTTTTCGGTATCCGTGCCGGCAGAGCCGCTGCAGAGGCGGCACAGGGCGTCTCAGTGCGCCAGAGTGCAGTCTCGATGTCAGATACTTCCTCCCCTCTTGCTGCGAAGGCGCTTCCTGCGATACGCCTTGCCCTGGACGATGCCTGTCTGGCTCCTCGATGCGAACGCAGCCTTGTGGCAGCGCAGAGCTCCCTTTCTTTCATCGATCAGGCCATAGCGCGCACCTCCCTGCCCGCAAGCGATCCTTCTGCCATCTGCCAGACATTGGAAGCACGCTGTGCCTTGGCAACAGCGCAGGAGATGATCGGAGCCATGAGGAGAAGGAGGGAGAGCCTAGGCAGCCATATCAGGTCGGACAGCGATTAGAGCGAGGGCATATTTCATACTGCAAGAGGATGAGCCAGCTTTGCGGCTTGGCTAATGGTCCATGATGTGAAATCGAACCAAGCATCAATCCATTTCCGCTGCCAAGTTGTTGTGCATTGTGATGGCACCTATCACCGGAACAGCTCGTCATGCGTACCGGTTCGTTCCAGCAGCGCAATTTCATCATCCGAGGTCCAGATAAGCAGCCAATCCCCT
This sequence comes from Atopobiaceae bacterium, assembly GCA_051876355.1. Classification (GTDB taxonomy): domain Bacteria; phylum Actinomycetota; class Coriobacteriia; order Coriobacteriales; family Atopobiaceae; genus Olsenella_L. The sequence continues at coordinate 4,972 of JBJEHU010000044.1, forward strand.
GCATTTGCAATATGGCATTCACGACTGCCGGCCCAGCCACCAGACAGTTCATGCATCCTGTGCCTTCTACGCAGTTCCTCAAGAGAGGCGGGACTGTTTTCGATTATGAGATCGATGACTTCTGCGAGCGGAGCATCGTCGATGTGCTTCTTTCGCAGCCGTTTGGCATCATGGATAAAAGCCGGACTGTACTGAGCCTTGAGCCTGCCCATGAGCTTATGCCTGATAAGCAGCGTCAAGCAGTTCTCTGCCAGACGTAAACGACCTGCCCGTACCCCCAGCATTTAGAATGCCGGCACCTTCCTTGAGAGCTGCCGCAGTCTCATCGTTTGGAATCTCATAGGACAGATTCAGGGGGATTCTGCGCTCACGCACGATCTGGCGGTAGAACGCTCGCGTAACCGATGAAAGATCAAAACCGAAATCCTCCACGATTTCGGTTGCTTCAGCCTTGGTCTTATCGTCTACCCGTACTGTAACGGATGCCATATCGTCCTCCTTTGTAAGATATTTTTAATATATTGTAATACGATAACTCACTAATAGCAGTCATAATCACAGAAAACCTCCTCAGTCTATCTGATAGCTATAGGAAGAGAGCAGAGACGTTTATATCAGGTCGAACGGCAAGTGAAAGGCACTCGAAGCACCGCGGGACCGACATTTCGGACTTTGCCGAAAAAAGTTCTTGCACGAGCGCCCGCTTTCACATATAGTATTTCCCGCACGCGGGCTTAGCGCAGTTGGTAGCGCGCCACCTTGCCAAGGTGGAGGCCGCGGGTTCGAATCCCGTAGCCCGCTCCATGATTACCCGGCCGTCCTGCGAAGTATCGTATGTCGGCCTTTTTCTTAACGGCGAGATGGCCAAGTGGTAAGGCGCGGGCCTGCAAAGCCCTTACCCCCGGTTCGAATCCGGGTCTCGCCTCCAGAACTGCCAAGGGGACCGCATCTGCGGTCCCCTTTTTTGCAGCTCTTGCGTTGATATGGTGTTGCTTCGGCAAGCTTTCCCCCCGCTCGGCCACTATTCCAAGTTTCTGTCAGGTGCTTGTGCCACAATGCATCAGATAGCTCATGAGCATGAAGGAGGTATGCGCATGCCGCACAAGATCGGACAGGCTCGCATCGCCGTCCTCAAAGAGGCAGACGAGGACTCGGGCGTTGTGGACACAAAGCTCGCCGGCACGACCGGCGTCCTCGAAGTCTGGGAGTCCGACCACAAGTTCCCGGGAAGGCAAGGTGCTGTCTTCTACTATCCCCTGACCTTCGATGCTGAGGGGAACGGCTCTACCGACCGGTACTTCCGCACGGCCTACAACTACCGCCTCGCAGACGACGGAAAGATGGCGGTCTTCGACAATGGCGGACGCAGCGGCAAGAACCGCTTCGTCTTCGAGATCCAGGGCTGCTTCAAGGACGAGGAGGTACAGAGTTCCTCTGGAGCCCATCCGGGCGAGACCTCCACGATAGCGGTGGACCGGCCGAACAAGCGCTAGCACGCATCTTCAGCGCCGAGCTCCGGGCTTATGCCGGGCCCGGCGCCTTTTCTATCTGCGGCGTCCTCTCTTCGGCTTCAGGAGATCGAAGACAGAGAACGTCGTGCGCCGGTAGATGGCGCCTCTGACTGCACGCTTCGAATCGTGGATGAATCCCATGCCGCGCTTTCCGTAGAAGGGGTCGATTGCGCGCTTGATGCGGCGCTTGTACTTGCCCGTCGTGCGTGCTGCAAGCGACTTCTTCCATGAGGGCTTCCTCATGCCGACCTTCACGGAACACCATCTCCCAAGACCTGGAAAACTCCTGCTTTGCTGTTTTTCAGCTCCCGTTATACGCCTCTGCACCGACAGCTCCCGGAGAATCTCAGGTCCCGGCGTGAATTGAATTTCGAGAAGCAATCCTGTTGCACCAAGTCGTGCAGCGGTCGCA
>JBJEHU010000045.1:0-31958 GCA_051876355.1 Atopobiaceae bacterium
CTGGACCTCCTCGGGTTTCGCTTATATATGTTTCCGGCTGAGATTGTTTTATACATATGAATTGAGAAAATTTTAGTCAGTAAGACTTAGATAGTTGGGAGGAGAGATGGACTGAAAGCACTGCACTGGTTCATCTGAAGGCGGCATTCAGATTCAGGGTATAAAGACGATATGTCTGGACAGGGGCAGACGGATGCTGCTTCCTTGTCCTGCCTGTGCATGCCAGGCCGGCTTCGTGCCCTGACCCTCGGGAGGTGCTTCTCTATGAGCGATGGCTCTTCGTCCTGTTGTAGAAAACGAAATGACGCAGAAGCCGGATGCCTCACAATCGGGGAGCGGGGCATCGCCTTCCGGAGCGAGCGTGCAGAGGAAGGCTTCTGAGGGCTCAGGCCCTCCGGCAGGTCCCCGGGAATGGGGGATCGGTCCATGTACAGCGCAAAAGATCTCTTCCATCCTGATAAGAAGAAGCAGGCAAAGAAGGCGTCGGGCTATGCCGCTGCCTCGGCGAGGCGCATCGCATCGCTCTCGAGCGAAGAGCTCTTCGAGGAATTCAATGTGCGGCCGGGCGGCCTCACGCCTGATGAAGTAGAGCTCGCACGTGCAGCCTATGGGGCAAACGTGCTTGCGCAGCGCCGCCGCGATCCGGCATGGCTGCGCTTCCTCAAGGCATTCGCAGACCCGTTCACCGGCGTGCTGGCGCTCTTGGCTGTCGTGACATTCGTGAGCGATGTGCTCTTCGCGGCCCCGGAAGACCGGAATCCGCTCTCCCTCCTCATCATCTTCGCGATGATCCTCGTCTCCGGCATCCTGCGCTTCGTGCAGGAAGGCAAGAGCGGAGACGCGGCAGAGGCGCTTGCAAGCTCGATCGAGACGATGGCAACGGTGGAGAGGGCAGACGAGGGTGCAATCTCCGTGCCGCTCTCCGAGGTCGTTGCAGGGGATATCGTGCATCTCATGGCAGGAGACATCGTGCCGGCAGACTGCTGCCTCATCTCCTCCCGCGACCTCTTTGTCGGCATGTCCTCGCTCACCGGCGAGAGCCTGCCGGTCGAGCGCGTCTGTGGCCCCATCAAGGCAGCAGACGATGTGCCGGTGACCGATCTTGCCGATCTTGTCTTCATGGGCTCCTCGGTCGTCTCTGGCTCGGGCAAGGCCATCGTCTTTGCGACGGGGCCGCATACCCTGATCGGGTCCATGGCAGAAAAGCTCGATGACAGGAAGAGGAAGACGGCCTACGACGAGGGCATCGCGCAGACAAGCAGCCTGCTTCTGCGCTTCATGGTCGTGATGGCTCCGCTCGTCTTCGCTATCTCCGGAATCACGAAGGGCGACTGGCTCCAGGCGCTGCTGTTCGCGCTGTCGGTCGCCGTGGGCCTCACGCCCGAGATGCTGCCGATGATTGTCACGACCTGCTTGGCAAAGGGTGCACGCGACCTTGCGAAGCATGAGGTCATCGTGAAGCGCCTCGATGCGGTGCAGACCTTAGGTGCGGTCGATGTGCTCTGCACAGACAAGACCGGCACGCTCACCGAGGACCACGTGATCCTCGAGCGCCATCTCGATCTTTCCGGCAAGGAGGATGCACGGGTTCTGGGCTTTGCCTATCTCAATAGCTTCTTCGGCACCGGCGTCAGGAACCTTATGGATTCTGCCATCATCGAGCGTGCCGTCCTGGAGACGAAGCGCACAAACGACTTCGACGCAGACAAGCTTGCCGGCACATGGCAGCATGTGGACGAGATTCCGTTCGATTTCGTGCGCAGGCGCGTGAGCGTCGTCGTCGGCCGTGCGGATGGCACGCTGCTCATGGTATCGAAGGGAGCGGTCGAGGAGGTGCTCTCGACCTGCACGTCGGCAGAGATCGACGGCGAGGAGCGTCCGCTCGCAGACGACGTGAGGAGCCTTATCGGAAAGAAGGTAAGAGATCTCGGCCGCCGCGGGATGCGCGTGCTTGCGGTTGCCGTGAAGGACTGCACGGGGCATGAGGGGGCATTCGTCCCGGAGGACGAGGCGGGCATGAAGCTTGTCGGCCACCTTGCCTTCCTCGATCCTCCGAAGGTGAGTGCCGCCTCGGCAATAGAGGCGCTCTCGTCACATGGTGTCGCAACGAAGGTGCTCACGGGCGATGCGGCAGGCGTTGCCGTGACTGTCGCCGAGACCATCGGCATCCCCGCTGCCCATGTGCTCGAGGGGGCGGAGATCTCGCAGCTTTCGGACAAGGAACTCGAGGAGAGGGCAGAGCAGACGACGATCTTCGCGAAGCTGACGCCTGACCAGAAGGTGCGCGTCGTCTCGGCTTTGAGGAGATGCGGCCATGTGGTCGCCTTCATGGGCGACGGCGTGAACGATGCTGGCGCCATGCGGGCAAGCGACTGCGGCATCTCGGTCGACACGGCAGCCGACGTCTCGAAAGAGGCAGCTGACATCATCCTCACGAAGAAGGATCTCGGCGTCCTCGAAGAGGGCATCGTGAGCGGACGCGTGACGTCGTGCAACATGAACAAGTACGTGAAGATGACGGCGAGCTCGAACTTCGGCAACATCTTCTCCGTGCTCGTGGCAAGCATCTGCCTGCCATTCCTGCCTATGACCGCCGTGCAGCTGCTGCTTCTGAACTTCATCTACGACTGCGCCTGCACAGCTGTGCCCTGGGACCGTGTGGACGAAGAGGCGCTCTCCCGCCCGATCTCATGGCAGGCTGGCGCAATCTCCGGCTTCATGCGCCTGTTCGGTCCTGTGAGCTCTGCCTTCGATATCCTGACCTTCGCGGTGCTCTACTTCTGGATCTGCCCTGCTGTGGCCGGAGGGTCCTGGGAGCTGCTTGCCGGCAATGCTTCTGCCCAGGCGCTCTTTGCGGCTACATTCCAGGCAGCGTGGTTTGCCGAGTCCATGCTCACGCAGGTGCTCTTCGTCCATCTTGTGAGGACGGAGAAGAGGCCGTTTATCGATTCGCATGCCGATGTGCGCCTCACGGTTCTGGGGGCAGGGGCAGCCGTGCTCTCTCTCGTGATTCCCGGTTCTGTCATCGGCGCCTCTCTCGGCTTTGCGGCACTTCCCGGAGCATTCCTGGCCCTGCTGCCATGGATCGTTGCCGGCTATGCCGCCTGCGTGCTGCTGCAGCGCAGACGCTATATCGCCCGCTTCGGAAGGCTTCTCTGATGGAGTGCGCCCCGGTCTGTGCCGGGGCGCAGCCTTAGCTGAGCCCGGGATAGCCGCACTGGCGGAGCGCTTCGAAGAGCACGATTGCGGCAGCATTCGAAAGGTTGAGCGAAGTAACGACAGAGGCTCTCGGATCGACGAAGTTGCCGCAGGCGTCGCGCTCGAGCTCGGGATGGAGCACATCGAAGCTTCTGTGCCACGTGTCGGCATTCGAAAGGGCCGCATCGGTCTTCATTGGGATGCGCTCTGCGAGGGACGGATGTGCCTCGATAAGAGTGCGCGAAAGCCCTGCGCTCTCCTTCCCGAAGACGAGATAGTCGCCGTCGTGGTAGATGCTTTCGCCGATGCTGCGCCTGCCTGCCTTCGTGAGCAGGTGCACCGTGAGGGCAGATGCCGGCTCTGCGTGCTCAGCCGTGTTCGCGGCAAGGGATGTGCGTACGGCGGGGTTTGCCTCGATGAAGGCATCCCAGTCGGGGTAGGTCACGCAGTCGAGGCTCTGCCAGTAGGCAAGGCCCGCGCGCTTCAGGGCATGCGCATCGAGCGAGAAGCCCAAGGGACCGACGAGATGGAGGCGTGCTCCTGCAAGGACGCACGTGCGTCCTATGTTTCCGGTATTGGCAGGAATCTCGGGCTCGACGAGCACGACATTGAACACGTTGCATCCCTTCTGAAGCAGCCTTGCGGGCTCTCAGTATAGACTGAAGGAGCAGCCTGTCCCACAGAAAGGGGTCCTCGTGCTCTTCCTCATATCTCCCGCGAAGCAGATGCAGGCAGATGATGGCCTTGCGATTCAGACCGCAGAGCCGCGCTTCCTTGCAGAGGCAGAAGAGCTTGCAGCGGCCCTGCGCGCTCTCGGAAAGGAAGGCGCCCAGAAGCTCTGGCGCACGAGCGCCGCGCTCACGGAGCGCGCGTGGGAGATCACGGAGCATCTGCCCGAAGAGCTTGCATGCGGTGTGCGTACCCCTTCCGTCATGGCATACATCGGAATCCAGTACCAGCATCTTGCCCCTTCTGTCATGACAGAGAGGGAGCTCTCCTGGCTCGACGAGCATCTGCGCATCCTCTCGGGGCTCTATGGGGTGGTGGCGCCGGCGGATGGAATCGTGCCGTACCGGCTCGAGATGGGCGCAAAGCTCGCTGTCGCCGGCGCGCACGACCTCTATGGCTTCTGGGGAGGAAAGATCGCGGCATCCCTTGCCCGGGAGCCAGGAGGGGAGCTCTTCGTGATGTGCGCCTCGCACGAGTATGCGCGCGCCGTCCTTCCGCAGGTGCCGCGTGGCGTGCGGGTCCTTTCCTGCGAGTTTCTCGCGCCGCGCAGGCGCGATGGCAAGCTCTCAGAGGCAGCGCCCGAAGTCAAGGCAGCGAGAGGCTGCTTCGTGCGCTGGTGCGCAGAACAAGGCATAGAGGATGCATCGGAGCTTGTCCGCTTCGCCGAGCGCGGCTACCGCTTTGCGCCGGAGCTTTCGGATGAGGAGCATCTTGCCTTTGTCCGAAGCGCCTGAGCCCCTCTCAGAAATCCGTATCCTCGTCGAGGTCCTGCCCGAGGACTGGATGGAAGCGGTCCGGACGCGAGGCCCAGCTCGGCTCGGGCGTGCCATCGAGCGCCGCATCTATCTCTTCGCGCGAAAGGCCATGGTCCTTGAATCCCTGTGCTTCGAAGGCCCGTGCGTGCTCTTTTGCGGTGCTATGGGATGTCTCTCTTCTCATGGTTTTCCGCCTTTCCATCGGGCAGCCCAGCTGCAGCCTTACGGGATGTGGTAGTGCGGCTCGAGGTTCTCGTACGTGCAGAACGAGGAGAAGCCGAGCGAGCGTGCGAAGTCCTGTGCGACCCTGATATAGGCACCGAGCTGGCCTTGGCGCACGCAGCCCGAGCCGAACGTCAGGATCGTGCCGCCGAGGTCGCGGTAGAGCGTCAGGATGTCCGTGGAAGGCATGAGCGCATCTGCGCCGAAGCGCAAAGGCGACGTGTTGATCTCGAGACCGTGGCCGCCCTCGATCGTCTTCTCGAGGATGGCAGCCACGATATCCTCTGTGCTCTCGAACGGAAGCGGAGCTTCTCCTGAGTGGTCGTGACGGCGGATGAGATCGAGGTGCGCAAGCACGGACCAGGAGTCGAAGCGCTCTATGCAGCGAAGGACCGCCTCATAGTAGCCGCGCGTGAACTCGAGCTGGGTCTTGCCTTCCTGGTAGTCATTCGTCCAGAACTCGAGGTTGCCGATTGCATGCACGGAGAGAAGGACCATATCGAGCTGGCTCTGCCATGTGGCAAAGAGCTTCTCATAGGCAGGGACCGTCTCCTGCTGGATGCCGAACTCGAGGCCCCGTCCGACCCCAGAGCGTCTTGCCATACCGCTCGCGCATCTCTTCGAGCTCCGCGAAGTAGGCGGGATAGGCGCAGTTCGTGAGCGGCCGGCCATTCTCGAAGCGGGCGTGCTCGGGATGGTCCCAGTCGGGCTTCAGGCCGTAGTCGACCCGTTCCGTGAAGCATATGCCATCGAGGTTGAGCCTCACTGCATCGATCGTGGCCTGTTCCATCGGATAGTCGGACTCGGGAGAGTAGCTGGAGTGCACATGGCAGTCTTGGAGCATGGACGTGCCCTTTCAGATAGGGGAGCCTGCTGTCCCATCATCATGCAGACATGCTGCTGCCATTCTGATAATTCTCTGAAGGGAACTGCAGATTCCGTGAAGCGCCTGTAGAGAGACGCTGGAAAGTGGCTGCAGTATTTCTGGACCCATGAGACGAGACACAGAATGGGGTACGACCTCAATCCAGTCATTGGACAAGGAGGATGCATGCATCTTTTCAGGAAAGACCGGAATGGCACCGAGACGGCTGCCAGGAAGGGGTGGTGCCCGCTTGCCTTCGCGGCGCTTGCCGGTGCCGCCATCGCCTTCGTGCTCGTGGCAGCGCTCTCCCATATGCAGATGACCCAGCCCTCGTCGGTCGCCTCGACGACGATCAAGAATTCGCTTTCGGACATCTCCGAGCTCTCGACCGCGGAGTACAGCTTCGCGAATGTCGGCAAATACACCGAAGACGACCTCAAGGTCCTCGGCATCTCGATTCCGTTCACGGGCAGCTCGTTCGTCGCCACCTACGAAGGCACCGTGAAGGCTGGCATCTCGGATATCGAGGCGGCAGATGTGTCGGTCGATGACAGCACGAAGACCGTGACCGTGACGCTTCCCGACGTCGAGATTCTGAGCTGCACCATCGACCCCACGACAATCGAGGCCTACGACCAGACATTCAACCCAATCAACCAGATCCAGGTCTCGGATGTCTCGAGCTTCCTCTCGTCCGAAGAGGACAAGGAGACGGAGGAGGCTCAGACGAACGGCACGCTCGACAAGGCACGCACGCATGCAGAAGTGCTCGTGAAGTCGGTTGTCTCGTCCATCCTTTCAGGCACGAGCCGCGATGGCTACACGGTCAAGGTCGTCTGGACCTCTGCCGAGACGTCTGCAGACGCATCCTAGCGGGATGGGGAGAGACAAGATGGATGAGGCAAGAGAGGAACCGCGCCGTCTCTTCATGGCGCTGCTTTTCAGCGAGGAGGAGCGGGAAGAGCTCGAGGCGCTTGCCGTCGCAGCATCTGGGCGGATGCGGCGTGGCACGCCGGCACGCGCCGAGAACCTCCATCTGACGCTTGCCTTCCTCGGCATGTGCGATGCCGCCACAGAGGCAAGGGCCCGTACGGCACTTGCTGCCGCCGCGCAGGCATCCGCTCCTGTCGACGAGACGCTCGGAGAGCTCGGCCATTTCGACCACCGGCGCTCCTCGGTGATCTGGCGTGGGGTCGAGGAGGAATCCGGCCTCCGGGCGCTCCAGGCCAACGTCGCAGAGGAGCTCAGGCAGCAGAGCGTGCCCTTCGACGAGAAACCGTTCGTGCCGCACGTGACGCTTGTGCGCGGAGCGGCGCCGAAGGCAGGAGATGCGCTCGACGAGGTGCTTCTGGACCTTTCCCGGAAGAGCAGGGCACTTCCGGTCCATCATGCAGAAGCTGCGCTCATGTGGAGCCATCATCCGGAAGGCGGGCATCTGATCTATACGCCGCTTGCCCGCTTCCCTCTGCTTGCGTAGGTTTTCTGGACGCAGGCTCTCATCCTGAGCAAGGGTCTAGGATATGAGGGGCGCGGTGCCCTCTCATGTCTGCGCCGCAGTCTGTCTTCCTGGCAGACGGAACGAGGAGGAATGACTCATGATTTGCCCTCACTGCGGATCCGTGATACCGGACAACAGTGCGTTCTGTGCGCAGTGCGGAGCACGCCTTGCGCAGCCGACGCAGGAGAGCGCTTCGGCAGCTGAGCCGCCTGCAGAGGATGCAGGAAGCGCCACGGCACAGCCACAGGCACACGCCCGTGCGGCAGAGATTGCAGGCAGCGTGCCTTCGATAGATGCTGACGATGCAGAGAAGCCTCAGGCTGCAGCAGCTGGGAAGGCTCCTGCATCTGCTGTGCAGGCGGGGGAGACCCAGCTCATGCCGGAGGGCGCAGCTGCCCAGAATGCAGCCCCCGCACCGGCAGCTGCAGCAGAGAAGACCATGGTCGTGCCGGGTGCCTTTGCCGGCCGCAGAAGCTCGGCTGCTGCCGAGGAGGAGCTTGCACAGCTTCCCCGCATCGACGAGCCGCCTGCCGACATGCCTCCTGCCATCCCGATCGAGGGTACGCCGGTCGCAGAGCCGGAACCGGATCTTTCCGATTTCCTTCCGAAGAGGCCTCAGGTGCCCCAGGTGCCTGAAGTCCCTGCGCAGGACAAGGTGCCGGATGTGCCCGAAGCTCCGGAAGCATCCGCTGAGCCAGAGCCGCCTGCGCCAGAGCGCACGGAGCAGAGGATGCCCCAGGCCGAGCGCATCGAGCAGCGGATGCCGCCGGTCTCTGCCCAGCCAGAGCCGCTCCAGACGATTTCGTCTGCTGCCGGCGCAACGCCGCTTCTCAGGGTGCCGGTGAACACGCATGACACGGCAGACTACCGCAACAGCGTGAAGCGCCGCCGCAATGCCCGCGCCGAGGCACAGCAGTCGCATCCGTTCGCGCAGACGGTCTCGCGCTCCGAGTACGAGTCCCATATGCAGGACGAGAGCTATGCGGATGCCGTAAGCGAGGCAGGAGGCGCCTCCCAGAGGAGCTCTTCGGCCTTCCGTCCGGAAGAGGGGCAGAGCCTCGAAGAGCATGCCCGCCGTGCGGAGAGCGCGCTTTCGGGTGGCGTCTATGTCGCAGAGCGCCGCCGTTCGAAGGGTCCCATCATCGTCTTGATCTGCCTCGTCTGCGCTGTCGCTGTGGCAGGCTATCTGATCTGGCAGAACATGCAGACAAGCACAGCGACGCAGGACACGACGCAGACCGAGACGGCAGCCACGGCAGACGATACGGCTGCGGTGACAGCCGAGGAAGTCGCGCCCTCTCCGGTGACGGCATCCGACGAGGTCTCCTACAACTCCGATACGGGACTTCTGACGATGGAGAACTACGGCTTCTCCGTGACGCTTCCGACCGGCATGACGGCAGAGGTCTCCTCTGATGGCTATGGCCTCGACCTCGCAGACGAGACCGACGGCGTCCAGATCAGCGCCTGGGTGAAGCCGAATGCGTCCGGCGCGACGCTCGACGAGCTCTCCGATGAGGCCATGAATGTGACGAACCTCACGTATGCCCATGTCTCGACGCTCAACAACTGGTTCGTCGTGAGCTACTGGAAGGGCTCGGAAGGCTACTATGTCCGCGAGTATGTCGATGCGAACCGCATTCTCGCGCTCGAGTTCACGTGGCAGAAGGCAAGCGAGACCGCTGCTACCCAGGTCATCGACGATATGACGAACACGATCTCGATGACAGGGGAATAGAGGAAGCGAAAGATCGTGCTTCTTGGGGCTCTCTTCGAAAGAAGGGAGCCCTTCTGCTAGTACGCGCTATCCGAAAAGTCGAGGATCCAGGCGTCAGGGATCTGGGCCAGAAGGGCACGGTCGAGCGAGACCCAGGCAGGTGCCTCGTCGATCACATGGGAGTCGTTTGAAGCCACAAGCGGGCGGCTTCCGAGCGCCCGGTCGCAGCTGCGCTCGAGCGTGATGGAGACCGGGCAGGAAAGCATGGAGAGCGCCTTCTGGCAGAGCTCCGCAAGCGTGCCCGAGTTCGAGACCGGCTCATCGAGCATTACGTGGACAGAGGAAATCGGCGCTGCGGCAAGGGCAGAGGCCATGAGCGAGAGCGCCTCATCGGTTGCAGGAATCGGGCGCCAGGTGCCGGAGAGGCCGGCAAGGTCTCTGACAGAGCCATCCTCTGCCAGGATCACAGGGCCGCCGGTGAGCGCGACTTCGAGGGGGATCAGCACATTGAAGCCGTCGATCGCAAGATCTTGTCTCGCTGCGGCGGAAAGCCCGCAGAGCTTCTGCCTGCGCGCGGTGGCAGCCTTCCTTCCTGCTGTCGCTCTGAGGAGCGCAAGGCGCTGGCGCTCGTGGAACTGGTAGCGGTTGCCGACGAAGGCAGCTGCAGAATCCCTCGGATAGCCATGGTCGAGGAGATAGCCGAGCTCCTCTTCTGCCTTCCCGATCCGTGCCAGGGCGGCGGGAGAGAAGAGCTTCGTGTCCTTTGGATCGTATCCGCGATGCGTGCCCATGCGCTGTGCCTCCCCGAAAAGCATAGCGCTGCTGCCGCATGCCGGCGCAGAAACCGGGGGAGGCCTATCCCGCGCTACGATATCGGTGCAGACGATCACGGGAGGCTGCCATGGGCGCACATACCTTCATACTTGCATCCGATTCCTTCAAGGGCTCTGCCACAAGCCAGGAAGTGGAGACCTATATCGCAGAAGGCATCCGCTCCCTTCTGCCCACAGCGAAGATCTATGCCTATCCGGTAGCCGATGGCGGGGAAGGCACGGTCGCAGCCCTTGTGGCAGCAGGCAAGGGGACGCTCCGCACGGAGCATGTCCACGGTCCTCTCGGAGAGGAGCTTGACGCATCGTATGCCGTGCTCGAAGACGGCTCTGCGCTCATTGAGTGTGCCGCGGCGTCCGGCATCACGCTCACGTACCAGACAACAGAAGAGGCGCTTGCCGCATCGACATTCGGCACAGGCGAGCTCATCCGCGCAGCGCTTGATGAGGGATGCCGGCATATCCTTGTCGGCCTCGGCGGCAGCGCGACGACAGATGGGGGAGCCGGCATGGCAGAGGCGCTCGGCGTGCGCTTCCTGGCAAAGGATGGCAAGCCCATCCCTCCTGGTATCGCAGGGCTCGCAGAGCTTGCGAAGATCGACATTTCCGGAGCCGATCCCCGCCTTGCCTCGTGCACGTTCGAGGCGCTCTCCGATGTCGCGAATCCGCTTGCAGGGCCTGACGGCGCTGTCTTCGTCTATGGGCCGCAGAAGGGCCTTCCTCGGGAGAGGCTTTCCGAGCTCGACCATGTGCTTGCCCGCTACGGGAGGCTTGTCGGCAAGGCGACGGGACAGGAGGTGTCTTCTGTTGCCGGCGCAGGGGCAGCAGGAGGGCTCGGAGCAGGCCTTGCGGCGTTCTGTGCAGCAAAGATCCGCTCGGGCATCAAGGCCATCCTCGATGCGCTTTCCTTCGACGAGCATCTCGGCGAGGCGGACCTCGTCGTCACCGGCGAAGGGCGCATGGATGCACAGACCGCAAAAGGCAAGGCTCCCGTCGGCATCGCACGCCGCGCCAAGCGCTTCGGCGTGCCGGTTGCCGCGGTCGTCGGGTCCTGCGCAGACGATATCGAGGCGGTCTATGAGGCGGGGATCGATATCGTGCTCTCGTGCGTGACGGCCCCATCGACGCTCGAGGAATGCATCGAAAAGACGCCGGATGCCCTCAGGCGTGCCGGCAGGCGCCTTGCGCGCATCGTGCTCCTTGCAGAGCAGCTTGACTGAGAGATTTCCTGTTCTTTGCAGCTTGAAGAAGCTTCCGTCTGCCCAAGAGCCTGCCCTCTATACTTCTCGGGATATGGCAGGCAGGGAGGCAGAGATGTTCTCTATCGACAAGGACGTCTTCGATGTGCTGCCGACGCTCTGCGTCGGCCTCGTCGTGGCGCATGGCATCGACAATGCGAAGGACTATCCCGCTGTGGATGGCGTGCTCGACAAAGCCGTGGCAGAAGCACGCGGGCGGCTCTCCGGCATGAATGCATCGGACGATCCCCGGGTCCAGCCCTATCGGGAGGCGTTCCATGCCCTCGGCATGAGCCCCTCGCGCTATCCTTCTTCGAACATCGCGCTCCTGCGCCGCATCGTGAAGGGCAAGGCGCTCTGGCGTGTGAACCCCATCGTCGACCTCGGCAACGCGATCTCGATCGCCTACGGCGTCCCTCTCGGGGCGCATGCGCTCGAGACGCCTGACGAGCATCTCGAGCTCCGCTTCTCGCGGCCGGACGATGTCTTCATCGCGCTCGGCGAGGATGCGCCAGATCCGACGCTTGCGCCAGGCGAGCTCGTCTACGCCGTCGGCAACCTCATCCATACGAGGAGATGGACCTGGCGGCAGAGCGAGAACGGCAAGATCGTGCCTGGGACGACAGCTGTCGCCTTCCCGATAGATGGCTTCACGGACAGGAACAGGGACCAGGTGGAGGCCGCCTGCCGAGATCTCATGCAGCAGCTCGAAGGCATCTTCGGCTGCTCCTGCACCTTCGAGCTTGCAGATGCGGAGCATCCGAGCGTCGGCTGAAAGCAAGGAGGGCACGGCCTGCAAGGACCGTGCCCTCCTGGTGCCAATGCCAGCTGTGCCTAGTGGCAGCAGTGACCGCCCTCGCCGCAGTGGCCGCCTTCATGCTCGTGATGATGGCCGCCGCAGTTCGGCGTGTCGGATGGCTTGAGCGTGCCGGCAAGGTAGGCCTTGACGGCCTCATCCGCGGAGCCCGAAGCGCCTGGAATCACCGTGATGCCCTGGGAGGCGAGAGCGGAAAGCGCGCCGCCGCCGATGCCGCCGCAGATCAGGACATCGACGCCGCCCTGTGCAAGAAGGCCGACCAGCGCTCCGTGGCTCACGCCGTTCGAGCCGACAACCTCTGAGTGCTTCACCTCGCCGTTCTCGACATCGTAGAGCTTGAACTGCTCGGTCCTGCCGAAGTGGGGGAAGATCTCTCCCTCGTAATACGTTGCTGCGATACGCATGATGCTTCCTTCCTTCTGGGTCCAGGAGACCTCGGGTCCGCCTTCGAAGTCGGCAGCGCCGCGCACGATAGCGATCGCCTTGCCGTTCACGAGCGCGTCTGCCACCTTGCGGTGTGCCGACGCCGCGATGCCCGCGACGGTGGCGCGCGAGACGCCGAGCGATGCTGCGGCATCCTGCTGGCTCTTGCCTTCGTAGTCGAGGATCCGGAGCACTTCCAGCTCGTCTGCTGCAAGCTCGACGTTCCAGCAGCAGGGGACGTGGACTCCCTCTGGCACGAATCCTGTATATTCCGGCATGAGCCGTACCTGCCTGCGCTTCTCTGGCCTTCCTGCCATGCAGCCTCCTAATTACTGACATATGTCAGTAATTACTATAACAAGCAGATCGGCGTGTGCAAGAGGGAATGCAGATTGCCTTTGGGGGAATCCGAACTGCAGTCTAATAGAATTTAGTATCAATATGTAGAAACAATGGAGACATAAACAAGAATAAATCTTATTAATAGGAGCCGATTCGTGGGTATAAAGACACTAACAAAAACAAGTCCTAACTAAGGAAAGGAACTGATATGGAAACCACCAAGAACATCGACGCCCTGAACCAGCTCCTCGCAGATCTCACGGTCGACTACCACAAGCTCCAGAATGCCCACTGGTACATCACGGGCAAGGATTTCTTCCAGGTCCACGCAACGCTTGAAGAGCTGTATGACGGCGTGCTGCCGCACATCGACGAGGTGGCAGAGCTCATCCTCCAGGAAGGCGGACGTCCGATTGCCTCGCTCAAGGAGGTCCTCGCACTCTCGAAAGTCTCTGAGCGTCCCTCCGAGCCCCTGTCGAGCAAGGAAGCCTTCTCGGTCGTGAAGGCCGACTTCGAGCTTCTCCAGAGCGATGCGCTTGCCGTAAAGAAGATCGCAGACGAATCCGGCCGCACGGTTGTGAGCACCGCTATGGACGACATCCTGGCCGAGCTCTCGAAGAATCTCTGGATGCTTCGCCAGCAGGCACAGGAAATCTAGCATTTCCCCGAGGGCCTTTGGGGAAGGAGGCCCGCATACCTTCATCGGAGGGAGGAAGCCTGGGCGCTTCCTCCCTCTTCTTCTATGTCTCGGCCAGAAGCTTCTTGAGGAATGCGTGCCAGTCGTCTTCGAGCCAGGCCGGTCCTTCGATCTTCAGCATGCCGCCCATGCCGGCGACCCAACCGAAGAACTGGTCCGATTCGAAGACCTTGACATGGGCAAGGACCCAGCCATCATCTCCCGGCTCGAACGCAGCGGATGTGCCGAAGCGGTCGCGTACGATCTCTGTCTTGTCATGCCGCACGGCAAGCGTGGCGTCGGCCTTCCTGCCCTTGAATCGGCCGAATGACTCATAGGCACTTTCGGCAAAGTGCCAGGAGGAGATTGTGTCGTTCATGTCTGCCGGCGTGTCCTCGATGCGTACCGGTCCCATGCGGTCGCATCGGAACTCGGCGATGTCTCCTCGTGCCTCCTCCCAGGCACTCAGATAGTAGAAGCCCTCGTCGTAGACGATATCGAGCGGTGTCACGATATAGCGCTTGCCGCTATGTACGGCACGCGGCGTGCCTTTCGCATCGATATGGAAGTAGGGAAATGAGATCTGCCGTTTCTGGCGGAGCGCTTCGTGGATCTGGTCGATGTTTCCGAAGACGCTCCGGTTCTGCGACTTGATGCGTCCTACGACATGGATCCTTCGGTCGAGCTTCTCCTGCTCGTAGCTGTTCGCGAGCGTCTTGATGCTGGCAACGAGGTTTCTGGCCTGGCGCTCCGTGATGGCACGGCACGATTCGATTGCATCGACCATGAGCATGAGCTCGCCGAGCGTGAAGCCGGGACGGGCGAGTGCATAGACCGTGGGGTGCGTGCTATACGTCTCAATATCGATATCGAAGTCGCGCAGCGCCTGGATGTCGCGGTAAATGCTCTTGCGCTCTGCCTCGATGCCATATGCCTTGAGCCTGTCGATGAGCTCTGCCATCGAGAGCCCGTGCTCGGGGTCGGTCTCCTCCTGGAAGATCTTCCAGAGATAGAGGATCTTGAGCTTCTCGTTTCCCGTCTTTGCCACAGCCCCCTCCTTTGCTGTATGCGCCCCATGATAGGCTCGCAAGGCCCCGGAAGCTCTATCTGTCCCATAAACGGTACTGTCCCATAACTGGGACAGATAAGCGTGCATCGATGGATACGATATGCATTGATAACGGAAGCTGAAAGGGGCAGCCATGGCAGAGGATTCAAGGCATCTCGCAGATTTCTTCGTGGCAGGCATGCGCTACTGGGATGGCGCTCTCGTCGTATCCAGCCTGAAGCCGGGAAAGAAGCTCCGTCTCGTGGCGGAGCCCGACAATGCGTATGACCACAATGCCGTAGCGATCTGGCGCAAGAAGGCAAAGCTCGGCTATATCCCGCGAGACGAGAACACGTTCGTGGCACAGCTCTTGCGCTTCGGCCACGACGATGTCGTGGAGTGCCGCGTGCTTTCGGTCGACCCGACAGCAGACCCCTGGAAGCAGGTCAGGGTCGGCCTCTTCATCGCAGATGCACGCAAGGACGCCCAGGCAGAAGCGTAGGCGTCTGAGAACAGGGAGGATATGGCAATGAAGAAGGAAGAAGAGAAGGCACCATCGCCGGATGCGGACCAAGAGGCCAAGCCGCAGAAGAAGCACAGGCGGGGACGCATTGTCCTCATCGTCGCAATCGTGCTTGTGGTGCTCATCGCGCTTGTCGGTGCGTTCGGCGGCAAGAAGAAGTCGGACGAGCCTTTCAATCCGAGCACATATGACACGATGGACTATGCAGCCGTCGCGCAGAATCCGGATTCCTACAAGGACAAGAAGCTCTACACGGCCGGCAAGATCGTGCAGGTCATCGAAGGCGACTCGGAGACCGACCTGCGCGTTGCGACGGCCGTGAATGGCTACGACGATATCGTCTACGTCGCCTACGACCCTGACATCCTCGACGGTGCGCATCTGACCGAAGGACAGTACATCGGCGTCTACGGCCATTGCAAGGGCCAGGTGAGCTACACCTCGGCATTCGGTGCGAAGATCTCTATTCCGGGACTCGATGCCGACTCGATCGACCAGACCGTCAAGAGCCCGCAGGAAGTGCAGATCGAAGCCATGCAGGCCATGCTCGACGGCGCCGACTTCGAGAAGGTCGACACGACAGGCTATGGCTCCTGGGAATACGTGGCGAAGATCCAGAACACGACCGACAACGACTACAGCAACGTGAGCATCATCCTCGGCATCTATGATGCTTCAGGTACGCGCATCGGCGAAGCCTATGCTTCGGTCACGAGCTGGGCACCGGGCGAGACAGCCCAGTTCGATGGCTATCTCGACAGTACGAAGGCAGATGCCGCCGTCTCCGTGAAGCCTGAGATCCAGGGCTTCTCCATCGGGCCGGACTATTACTCGCCGAGCCAGTCCTAGGTGGCTGTCTCATAGGAAGGGAAGAGGAGGAGGCCTTCGGGCCTCCTCTCTCTTGTCTCGAGATGTGGTCAGGAGTTTCTTGTCTTGTGCGCGACAAAGCAGGCAAGGGCGAAGAAGCCGGCGGTCACGACCGGGAGAACAGCCTGCCAGAATGTCGCAAAGGCGCCGCCGACAAGCAAGCTCAGGCATTCGACAGCAAGCATGAGTCCGAGGACACAGGCAGCATAGAGGCTGTACTCCTGAAACGAGATGTCTCCCATCGTAGCCTCCCTTGAGGATGATGCAGATTGCCGTCCATGCTAGCCAGCTGCCATAAGCGGACGGAAATGCATCTGTCAGC
Source organism: Atopobiaceae bacterium (assembly GCA_051876355.1). Lineage (GTDB taxonomy): Bacteria > Actinomycetota > Coriobacteriia > Coriobacteriales > Atopobiaceae > Olsenella_L. The sequence continues at coordinate 16,071 of JBJEHU010000045.1, forward strand.
CATCCGTCAGCAGGATGCGTGCCAAGGGCCAAAGTGCCTGCAGGAAAGCTGAAGGAAAAAGTGGCTGCGCCGTAATGGAGACGAAACAGAATGCCCGTATGCTCGTCTCAACGTCCACAGGAAGGATGCAGTCCATGTTCGTTGCCACCGACATCGCAGCACAGATGGCCCAGCGCACGCTGGGTGCATGGTGGCGTACAAGGACTTCGAAACTTCCGGCGTGACGACGGCCTTGTCTTCATACACATTTGGGGCTCTCGGTTGCGTACCGGGAGCCCCTTTTTTGTATGCAGATGCAGAGATGGACAGAAAGGAAAGAGGAAGAGCATGAATGCAGAGAGTGCCGCAAAGACCGATCCCTACCGCATCTATCTGAAGGAAGACCAGATTCCGAAGGCTTGGTACAATCTGCGCGCGGATATGCCGGAGCCGCCCGAACCGATGAGGCTGCCGAATGGCAAGATCGCGACCGTCGACGATATCAAGCCGGTCTTTGCAGAGGAGCTCTGCCGCCAGGAGCTTGACGACACGACACGCTACTTCGAGATTCCCGATTCCGTCATGGAGATGTACAAGGTCTATCGTCCGAGCCCGCTCTGCCGTGCCTACAACCTTGAGCGTGCGCTCGATACGCCGGCGAAGATCTATTACAAGTTCGAGGGCAACAACACATCGGGCTCCCACAAGCTGAACTCGGCGCTTGCCCAGGCCTACTACGCCTATGCCCAGGGCATCACGAACATCACGACGGAGACTGGTGCCGGCCAGTGGGGCACGGCGCTCTCCGAGGCAGCGGCGCACTTCGGCCTTAACCTCGACGTGTTCATGGTGAAATGCTCGTACGAGCAGAAGCCGTTCCGCCGTTCCGTCATGCAGACATTCGGCGCGACGATCACGCCGTCTCCGTCCGACACGACCGCTGCCGGCAGGAAGATCCTCGCAGACGACCCGACGTGCACAGGGTCTCTCGGCACCGCCATCTCCGAGGCGGTCGAGCGTGCGCTCAACGTGCCAGGCAACAAGGGACGCTACCAGCTCGGAAGTGTCCTCAACCAGGTTGTGCTCCATCAGTCGATCATCGGCCTCGAATCCTATGAGGCGCTTCAGGAGCTCGGCGAGTATCCTGACATCGTGATCGGCTGCTGCGGCGGCGGATCGAACTTCGGCGGCCTCATCGCGCCCTTCATGCGCGACAAGCTCACCGGCGTGCATCCCGACACGCGCTTCATCGGCGTCGAGCCGGCAAGCTGCCCGTCGCTCACCCGCGGCGTCTATGCGTATGACTTCGCCGATACGGGCCAGACCTGCCCGCTCTGCAAGATGTATACGCTCGGCAATGGCTTCATCCCGAGCCCTGACCATGCAGGCGGCCTGCGCTACCACGGCATGAGCCCGATTGTCTCGAAGCTCAAGCACGACGGCTACATGGAGGCAGTCGCCGTGAAGCAGACCGATGTGTTTGCAGCGGCAGAGAAGTTCGCGAAGCTCGAGACGATCCTGCCGGCACCGGAGAGCTCGCATGCAATCCTTCAGGCAATACGTGAAGCCGAGGCCTGCCGCGAGACCGGCGAGGCGAAGACGATCCTCTTCGGCCTTACGGGCACGGGCTACTTCGATATGGTTGCCTACGACAAGTACAACAAGGGCGAGCTCGAAGACCATATCCCGACGGACGAAGAGCTCCAGGCAGGCTTCGACACGATTCCCCATATTCCGGGCATCCAGTAAAGGTGCCGAGTCGCCGTCTGCAGGCTCCGACATGACAACATGGAGACAATGCGTCTGATTGTGTCTCCATGCGGTCGCAATTCGGGTAAGCTCCTCCCAAAAGGCCTTCTGGTCGGCGGGAGGAGCTCATATCATGGCAGATTTCAAGCATACGGTCATGGCTTCCATCGGTGCTGCGGCAGCAGGCACAGCCGCATTCTCGGCAGCGCGCACGGCGCTGCTCGTGCCCTCGAAGCCTCAAGGTGCCCCTATCACAGCGGACGGCTATGAGGCAGGGATGGATGCAGTCGAGCGCTTCCGCGAGCTCCTCCGCATCCCTACCGTCTCGAGAGACGATGTGTCGGAGCGCGACAACGAGGCTTTCGCCCGCTGGATTCCGACGCTCGAGCGCCTCTATCCGAAGATGTGCGCAGCGACAGAGCTGCACCGGATCGATGACTTCGGCATCTTGCTTCGCTGGCCAGGGCGAGACTCTTCTCTCGATCCTGTTGTCGTAATGGCCCACCAGGATGTCGTGCCGACAGAGGGGCAGGCGTGGGAGCATGACCCCTTCGCGGCAGAGATCGTGGACGGCGAGATCTGGGGCAGGGGAACGCTCGATACGAAGTGCACGGACTGCGCGCTCTTCGAGGCGATGGAGCATCTGATCGGCGAAGGCTATGTGCCGGCGCGCGACGTGTGGTTCTTCTCCTCGGACGGCGAAGAGATCAATGCACCGACGTCGAAGCATGCGGTCGCCTGGCTCAAGGAGCATGGCATCTCGCCGTATATGGTGCTCGACGAGGGCGGCGCCCTTGCGACTGATGCCGGCATGGGCGTCACTGCCCCGATCGCTATGGTCGGCGTTTCCGAGAAGGGGCATGTCGATCTGCTCGTGAAGGCCTACGCCGAAGGCGGGCATGCCTCGACGCCTGGCAGAAACGATGCCGGAGCGCTGCTTGCCCGCATCGTCTCCCGCATCGTCGATAAGCCGCCCGAGCCGCATCTGATCCCTGTCGTCGGACGCACGCTCTCCGAGCTCGGCGCCTGGGCGGGGGAGCCCTATAGGGCAATCTTTGCGAACCTTTGGGCCACGAAGCCTGCCGTGGAGAAGTTCATGAGCACCAATCCGGAGATGGCGGCAATGCTTCGGACGACCTATGCCGTGACGCAGCTTTCAGGAGCGACGGCGCACAATGTGCTGCCGGCTGTCGCCGAGGCGAACCTCAACGTGCGCGTCGCGCCGTTCGAGACGATCTCCGATGCGCTTGCACGGGCACGTGCGCTCGCACGCGAGGAATGCGAGGCATCGGGCGTCCCGGCCTCGAGGGCCCAGGTCATCATCCGCGAGGAGTGCCCATATGGGGAGCCGGCACCGATCAGCCCATTCGAGCATGACCGTGCGTTCGACTACATCCACCGCTGCGTTGCCGGCGTCTATCCCGAGGCAGGCTTTGCGCCATACGTGCAGAGCTCCTCGACGGATTCGCTCCAGTTCTGTGCCATCTCGAAGCGGGTCTACCGCTTTGCCGGCTTCGTCTATTCGAAGCAGGCACGCTCGCTCATCCATGCTGCGAACGAGCGTATCGGCGTCGATGTCTTCAGGCGCGGCATCGGCTTCTATGTCGCGTTCCTGGGACACCTCGAGGAGTGCTAGCGAGTCTGGAGGCAAGCGATGGATGAGACAGAGCTGCGCCGGAAGGCGGCGAAGGTCGACGTTGCGACGGTTGCCTTCGCAAGCCTGCCGTTCATGGGAATGATCAGCTTCTGGCAGGTCTTTGACGGCATCGTCCCGAAGATGCTCACGCAGACGTTCGGCCTCTCGAATGCCGTGACCGGCTTCGTTATGGCCATAGACAACATCTTCGGGCTGTTCCTGCTGCCGCTCTTCGGCATCCTCTCCGACCGCTGCACCTCGAAGCTCGGACGCCGCACGCCGTTCATCATCGTCGGCTCGGTCCTGGCTGTCGTAGGGACCCCGCTCATCGCTGTCGCGAACAATGTCGGCAATCTCGCGCTTCTGATCTCTGCCATCATCCTGACGCTTGTCGCGATCTGCATGTATAGGACCATGACCGTGGCGATCGTGGCAGACATCACGCCGCGCCCCTTGCGCATGAAGTCGGACTCGATCAAGAAGCTCGTGGGATATGCCGGCACCGGCGTCATGCTTGTCTGCATCTCTGCCATGGTGCCGAAGACGGAGCATCCCGACTATCTGCCGCTCTTCCTTGTGCAGGCAGCGATAATCCTGGCCTCGCTTCTGCTCTATCTCGCAAAGATCCGGGAGCCCAAGCTCGTCGAGGAGATGCACGAGAAGAGCCTTTCCATGGGGATCAAGGAAGACGAGATCGAACACGACGACTCGCCTGAGGCAGGCGGCAAGGACAGGATCGAAGATCCCGATATCCGCCGCTCGCTGATCCTGCTTCTTGCGGCAGACTTCTTCTACTACATGAGCTACAACGCAATGACCACAAACATCAGCAGGTACGCCGATGCATTCTACGGGATGCAGGGCGGGTCGTTCGCGATCATCAACATCGTGACGATCGTGGGTGCCCTGGCGACGTATGTGCCTCTTGCGAACCTGTCGCTTCGGATCGGCAGGAAGAAGGTCGGCCTCCTCTGCGGTGCGGCCATGGCGGCAGTCCCTCTCGTCCTCTGGCTTGCACCGGGATTTCATCCTGCGTTCTATGCGCTCTTCCTCGTAATGGGTGCAGGCCTCGGCGGTGTCGACCTCTGCGTCTTCAACATGATCTTGGAGCTCTGCTCGGCACGCTCCGTCGGACGCTACTCCGGCTATTACTACACGGTGTCCATGGCAGCACAGGTCGCAACGCCGATCCTTTCCGGTGTCGTCATGGACGTGGCGCCCGAAGCGCTCTTCCTCTATATCGCCCTCATGGGTCTTGCCATGGTCGTCTCGCTTGCGCTGGCAAGGCACGGCGACTCCATGCTCATCGACGAGGTCGCAGCGCACGAGGAAGCGGCAGGAGCGAAGCAGTAGGCTTTGTCGGAAACGGCGCCTCTCTGCTATCGTTTCATGAGGACCAGACATCAAGGAGGAAACCATGCAGGCACGCTTCATCCACCGCTGCACGCACGTGCTCGATCTCGAGGCAACGAAGACATTCTATGAGAAGGCGCTCGGCTTCCATGTGGTGAGGGTATCGGGACCGGAGGATGGCTCCTGGTCGAACACGTTCATGGCAAACGACGCGTCTCCGTTCGAGCTCGAGCTTACGTGGAACAGGGGACGCACGGAGCCGTATGACAACGGCGGCAGGGACACGCACATCGCGTTTGCCGTCGACGACTTCGAGGCGTACCACGAGCTGCACCGCCAGATGGGCGTCATCGACAAGGAGAATCCGAAGATGGGGCTCTACTTCATCTGCGACCCCGACGGACAGAGGATCGAGATCCTGCCCGAGAAATAGCACCCAGAGGAGAGGACACGAGAGGCTTCCGGCATTGCCCGGAGGCCTCTCTTCTTCTGCACAGAGGCCTTGAGGATGAACTCGACAGGCAATCACGCGAACTCGACATCTGTTTCTGCGAACTCGACAGCTGCTTTTGAAGATGCGCTTCAAGACGCGTTTCGGTAGTGTGAATGTATGGGCTGATGCTGAGGAATTTGATCTATCCTCTTCGGCAGGACCTTTCCCGGCGCTATGATGCATGCGCATGAATCCTTCCCGCACACAAATCTCTTTTCCAGACCTCAGGGCACAGATATCTGTGCCGCACACAAGAAGAATCCCCCGGCTTGGCCGGAGCGGCAGGCTGCGACAGAAGAGAGAGGGATAGCGGGGAAGGCTGAGAACAATGATCGTCCGTCCGGCAGCTGCCGGACAGGTGGAGTGATAGCAATGACAGACAGGCAGAACGCACGCCATTTTAAGGAAGAGCAGCCGAAGCGTCGCCGCAGGAAACGGAAGCAGGAAATCCGTGTGGCACCGGTGCATCCTTCCAAGAAGGAGGAGACGGCAGCATTTCCCGAGAGCGAGCCTGAGGATGAGGATGGCTTCACGCAGATTGGCGACTCGATCGACTCTGCGGCAGGGGATGCCTGGGACGATCCCTTCGACCTGATGCCCGAGGTGCCGGTCGAGACGGAGCCCGAGCCTGTCGAGCAGAAGGCAGAGCCGGAGCCGAAGAAGCACCATCCCGTCCGCAATCTCTTCATCTTCCTCCTTGTCGTCCTGATTGCCGCAGCGGGCGTCTTCGGCTACGAGTTCCACCAGAGCGTCCAGTCCATCGCATCGTCTGCCCGTGCTGCGGCAGCGACCGGATCGGATTTCATGTCGTCTTTGCAGTCGGGCTCGACCTCATCCCTTGCCGGCAACGCAGAGAGCATCTCCCGCTACGCTGCATCGATGGAGGATGAGACCGAGAGCCCGGTCTGGAAGATTGCCGAGCATCTTCCCGTCATCGGAGATGACGCGACGCGCGTCGCGACGCTCGCCGATGTCGTGCAGGACCTTTCGGACAATGTCGTGAAGCCGGTGTCCTCGAGCCTGACGTCCGTCTCGGGCGAGTCGCCGTTCGACGACCATGCAATCAATGTATCCGTGCTCAAGACCTACTGCGAGGCGCTGGCCTCTGCCGCCCCGGCCCTTGCCTCTGCGCAGGAGGCGGTCGACAGCCTCGGTACCGCTGACTTCTCCGAAGTCGCGACGCCACTTGCTGCGATACAGGAGAAGATCGATATGCTGAGCGCTGTGGCGACCCGTGCCGATGCGCTCTCATCGGTCGTGCCGAGCATGCTCGGAGCCGATGGGGCAAGGACGTACCTCCTCGTCGTCGAGGACACATCGAATATCCGCTCGGTCGGAGGCGTAGCTGCAGCGACGGCGGTCATGAGCATAGACAACGGGACGATCAAGCTCGCGAGCTTCGGCAATCTCTCCGATGAGCTCATCTCGGGCAGCGAGCTTTCCGACGAGGAGAAGCAGCTCCTCGACCTTATGGGACAGGAGGGCAGCCTCACGGCCGACGATGCGGCGACGCTTCCGTGCTTCTCCCGCGCTGCACAGGTGCTGATCGATGCGGCGGAGGCGACCGGCACGACGAAGATCGACGGCGTCATCGCGGTCGATCCGGTCTTCCTCCAGAACATGCTCGGCCTCACGAGCGGCGTCACGGCATCGGACGGCACGAAGATCGATGGCACGAATCTCGCGAACATCCTGCTTGCGCAGGACGAGGATGTCACGCCGAGCACATCGTTTGCGCAGACGGCAAGCCTTGCGGTCAATGCCGTGCTCTCGAACCTCGGCCAGATGTCCTATGGCAGCCTCGCAAAGGTCCTGAATGCCGGCATGGATGAAGGACGGCTCCTCCTCTACATGGCAGACGAGAACGAGGAGTCGGCACTCGACGAGGTGGGTGCTGCAGGCGTCTTTGCGAAGGAGGTCTCTTCGACCGAGACAGGCTTCTTCCTCTCCGACACCTCGGATACCGGTCTCGGCAGCCAGGTCTCGATCGAGGGCACCGTCGGCGATGCGGCTGTCGGAGCCGATGGCAGCATCTCCTACGAGGTGACGGTCAAGCTCGCGAATGCCGCCGAGGATACGGAAGAGGCCAAGCCACTTTCTGCTTCGGCTGCGAAGACGAAGGAGCCGTCGACGTTCATGGGATTTGCGATCACGGCCCCTGCCGGCGCGACCATCACGGACCTTGTGGCCGATGCCGCATCCGAGTCAGATGATGAGCTCACGCTCTATGGCACGGATGTCTGGGCAGGCACGCTCGATCTCGGACCCGGCGAGAGCGCGACGTTCACGTACACGGTGACGCTCCCTGCAGGAGCAGATGCAGCGCTCACGCTCTGGACGACGCCGCAGCCGCAGACATCGTAGGCACGCAAGGCAAGACAGACTGAAGCAATGGGGCGCCCGGCCATTGGCTGGGCGCCCCATCTTCTGCAGCTGCCTTCTGCTCCTGCTAGCGTCTCAGGCCCTCGAGACCGAGAAGCGCTGCTCCGATCGCACCGCAGAGCTGCGAGTCGGGATGCGTTGCGACAGGGGAGCCGAGCGCCTCGGAAAGCGCTGTGACGACGCCTGCGTTCTGGGCGACGCCTCCGGTCATCAGGTAGGGGCCTTCGGCGTGCACGCGCTTTGCGAGCGCGACGGTCTTGGCGGCAACCGAGACATCGAGGCCGTGGATGATGTCAGGAACAGGGGTATCCTGGGCGACGAGGCTCACGACCTCCGACTCGGCAAAGACCGTGCACATTCTCGAGATCTTCACCTCATGCTTCCAGGCAAGGCCCTGGCGGCAGAACTCGTCGAGCGGCAGCTCGAGCGTGCGGGCCATCATCTCGAGGAAGCGTCCCGTGCCGGCAGCGCACTTGTCGTTCATTGCAAACGAGAGCACCTCGCCTTCGGGGGAGAGGTGGATCGCCTTCGAGTCCTGGCCGCCGATATCGATGATCGAGCGGGCAGCAGGCATGAGGAAATGGGCGCCGGCGGCGTGGCAGGTAATCTCCGTGATCGTCGTATTCATGCCGGGGATGTTCATGCGTCCATAGCCGGTAGCAACGGAGAGGCCGATGTCTTCCGGGGAAAGCCCGGCCTTATCGAGGACCGCTGCCTTGGCAGCCTCTGCGGCACGGCTCGCCTTCGCGCCGGTCGCGATGATGCTCGTCGCGAGGATATGGCCGTCTGCGTCCATAAGGACGGCGTCGGTCGAGGTCGAGCCCGAGTCGATGCCGAGGACATAGCGGACCTTCTGCCCTGTCTTCTGCACCTCTGGCTGCCTCTTCGCGCCGATCGTTTCGGTGAAAGCCTCGATGCGCGTCGCAAGCTGGCCTGCGCTCTGGGAGCTTCCATCTGTTTCTATCTTCACGGTAGGTATATCGCCTTTCTGGGAGCGGATCTCGAAGCCGTAGTAGTCGCAGAACTTCATCGTGTGGTAGATGAAGCCGCGCTCGCCCTTCTCGGAGAAGAGCTGCGCACGCTCGCCTGCCTCCTGCATCCTCATGCATGGCATCTGGCCGAGGAGCGCCCCGGCATACCAGCCGAGGAAGGCCTCGAGCGGCTCTTTCGTCTCGTCGGGGCCGCAGAGCTCGCAGTGCCCCTGCCGCTCCATGCGGGCAAGGCTCCGGGGAAGCGTGTCCGGAAGGTGGCGGGACGTGCAGGTCGCGTTCTCGACGGGAAGCGCAAGCTCGCGCTCGATGGCAGAGAGAAGGGGAGCCGCGGCATGGGCGCCGGCGACCGTCACATGGTCCTGCGCAATCGGCACGGCAGGCTCGATGGCAGCAAGCGCACGGCCGAGGTCGAACGTCTTGCCTGTGGCTGCAGCATAGCTTCGTGCAAGCGCCGCAAGGCGGGAGCGGAAGAGGGCGGTCTCACGTGGCCCGCGCTTTCTCGGCAGGTCGAGGAGATAGAGGAAGCGGTAGCGTCCTGGGTGCCTCACTTCCTCCTCCCTGAGCACATCATAGACACGCTTCACAGCGTCGCAGCAGGTGACGAGCATCACCTCATGGACATCGTCTTCAAGGAGTCGCTCGAGCATGCCTTTCGCATAGCCGCAGAGATTCGCATGCGCAAGCGTCGCTGCTGCCTGGAAGTCCGAGGCATCCGTCTCGGCGAGGTGCGCCTTCGTGCCGAAGCCGGCAAAGAGCTCGAGAGGCGTGTACTTGCAGGCATAGAAGATCTCGTCAGCCACGGCGTGCCTCCAGGAGCTCGAGGAACGCATCGAACCTTGTTGTCATCTGTCCCTCCATGCAGTTTGCGCGGTCGACCGCATCTCCGTCGAGCACGAGCGTCGGATAGCCGGCATCTTCGAGCATCTGGCGCATGAGCTGCGAGGCGCCGGCCGTCTGGCGGCAGCCCCAGTGGCAGAAGATGACCGCACCGTCCGCATGGGTCGCCTCGGCGAGACGCACGAGCGTGCGGCCGCGGCGCTCGGCGGGACCGTTGAAGCAGTTCCTGACGACCCGCTCTGCCATGAACTCATAGGGCGCATCTGGCCCGAAGAGAAGGCCATCCTCTCCGGCGCCAGGAAGTGCCGCTTCTGCGCCTTCAGGCGGCAGGAAGTCGAACATCATGTCCGAGGCCACGATCTGGGCACGTTCCGTGCAGTCGATCTGGCTGCCGATGCCGGCCAGGAAGTAGGGGGAGACATGTCCCCACACCAGATTCAGGCCCGAGAAAGCGTCGGCGTCCTTGAAGTCTCTGGCCATGTGTTCCGCGAAGGCTTCGGTCTCATCGGTGCCGAGCAGAAGATGGAGGTCAAGCATCTCCATCATCTCGAGCGTCATCGTGTTCCTGAGGTTTCTGCCATGCCGGAGGGGGAGCGTCTCGAGAAGCGCTTTGCGTGTCTTCTGCGATACGTGGCAGAGGGCCTTGAGCTTCTCCTCGTCGAGCTTCTTTCCGAAGGCATCCTCTGCCATCTTCCCCATGTCGCGGAGCTCGTCTGCGACATAGAGGACTGCATCGCGGGAGAGCTCGTAGGGGATATCGATGAACGTGAAGGGGACATCCCAGAGCTTGGCCAGTGTCTTGAAGCTCAGGTTGTTTGCATCGCAGGCGACAGAGGTCGCTGCAAGCATGCGGGGCGCCTCGAGCACGCCAGTCTCGGCAAGCCCCATGAGCGTCTTGTGGTAGCTGCAGTAGGTCTCGGGCACGCCGGTCGCCTCGGCAGCGCCGATGATGCCGGACTCTGCCTGGGCGCCGCTTGCAAAGCTTGCGATGGCCTCGGCTGTGGCTGGAAGGGCGCCGAGCGCATGGAAGATCTCGTTCGGCGTAAAGATGCTTGTCACGGCCAGGCGATCGGGATGCGCCATCGCATCGACGACGCGGGACATGAAGAGGGCATAGCCTTCGCGCCCTGACGGCAGGAAGCGCGGATCTCCTGCAATCCTGCTCTTCCATGCCATCCCCTTGTATCCTGCCATGAGCCAGGTGCGGGCAAAGGAAGGACGCGTGGCCAGCGCATTGTCGGCCACACGTCCATACCAGGCGATGATGTCGTCCGTATTCATCTATGCCTCGTCGGCGGACATGAGCTCTGTGACCTTGAACGGATGCTTCGAGGCGGCGATGATGTCAGAAGAGCCGAAGACGCAGGACACATGGTGCTCGGCGCACCAGCCGAGCGGCACGGCCAGGCTCCTGATATCGTCTGCAGTCGTCGCGAGCACCTCGCGCCTCAAGTCCTGGCGCCACGTTGCCGGACGCTCCTGGAAGCGGGCGCCGTCCTGGAGCCTGGCCCAGGCGCGGGGCTTCTTCGGTGCGTCGATGCCGGCGACGGTCGAGACGAGGTATCCCGTGAGCTCGCCGTCCTGCGGCTCCCAGTGCTTGAGCCAGGCAGCCTGACCTTCGTAGCGCTCGAGCGTCGAGTCGATATGGGGGTCGCGGTACGAGTAGTTCTGCGTCATGCCATTCGACTGATGGCGGATGCCGGCACCATAGGCACCGCCCTTGACGCGGACCTCGTTCCAGAGATAGCCGAAGGAAAGCGGTCGGGTGCCGACCTGCCAGTTGCCGAGCGTGCCTGCATCGTCAGGGCAGGGCAGCGCAGACGTCGCGACATAGACGACGTTCGACGGCACGACGAAGGCCTCGTCCACCGGCTCTGCCGATGGAATCTCGAGGTTTTCTGCCGTGACCTGGCCGCCCTTGAAGGGAAGGCCGAGGTCTCCTGCAGCATCCCAGAAGCGGGCAAGATCCTCATCGGAGCCTGTGAAGCTCACCTGGACATCGTCTGCCGTGAAGATGCGGCCTGCGAGGTTGTAGAGCACTTCGACGGTTGGCTGCTTGCGATATTGCCAGCGGTCGAGGAGCTTCTTCAGGAACTGGTAGAAGTCGACGCCTGAGAGCTTGTCCATGAAGCGGGAGAGCGGCAGGATCTTCGACGTGGCCCTGTTCATCGCAAGGACATGGCCGTTGTTCATGAAGTCCTGCTCCATTGCGACACGGCGCTGCTGGAGGATCTGGTAGATCTTGTCCGTGTCCTCGCCGAAGAGCGTCTCGCCCCAGATCTCGCGCGGGATGGAAGCAAGCGCGTCCACATTCTCGGAGAGCGCCGATGCGCCGACGACGAGCTTTGGGTTCACGAAGCTGAGGTCGCCCTGCTTGCCATAGGCCTCGACGAACACGCTGAAGCTGCCGAGCTTCGTTTCGGTGAGCGTGTCGAGGTCGGATGCCGTGTGGTGCTGCGTCGAGAGGTTGCCGAGGAGGTCTGCAAGGACAGCGACGTAGGGGAGCTCCTCGAAGCCGATGCGCTTGAGGTCGAAGTAGTAGTAGACGTAGTCGATGTGGTGCGTCTCGATCTTGTGGTGCCAGCAGGGAAGCGGCGTTGCCGGCTCTTCGGTCTTCGGCTCGGGCGTGCCTTCGTCGATATCGGAAAGCGCAAGCGCCGGGAGCTTCGCGAGGTTCTCCGGCGTATCCGGTGCCTCCTGCTCGGCGTGCAGTGCCTGGACCTCGTCCATCACCTGCTCAAGCTGGGCATCGTCCATCTGTGCCTTGATACGGCTGAGCTCCTTCTCCTCTTCGGCGTGGCTGCCTTCCTCGACCGGCACGAGCTCGACCGCAGCGGTATGCGCGCTTTCGCAGATGAGCTCTGAAAGCAGCTTCTCGAAGTAGCCGCTCTCGATGCCTTCATGCATATGGGCAAGCGCATCCTCGTAGCGCAGATAGTCATAGGGGCGATCGTCGTCGTAGAGCCAGCTCGAGAGTGCCTGGATCGAGAGAGCGACGCCGTCGGAGTAGCCCCAGTCGCCTTCGCGCAGGTTGAACTCTGCCTGGGCAAGGGAGGCTTCGAGCTTCTCGTGGTCGATGCCATCTTCGACGAGCTTCCGGCAGAAGTCCTCGACGAAGGGACGGAACTTTGCGGCTGCACCCTCGTGGACGCCCTTGAGCTCGAGGAAGGCAAGCGGCTGCTGCACGCCGTCGACGAGCGTGGCCGTGAAGTCGTCAGCGAGGCCTTCTGCCATCACGGCATGCTTGAGCGGTGCCTCGTTCGAGCCGGCAAGCGCATCGAGGAGGACATCCGTCGCAAGCACGCGCTCGCGGTCGTGCGACGTGCCGATCACATAGCCGAGAGCGGCAGATGCATTCTCCTTCGCTGTTGCCATCTCAAGCCTCTTCATCTCGATCTGGCGAAGCGGCTTCTGGAGCGGCAGCGGATTCGGGTCTCCGGCGCCTCGGTCCGTGGCGCCACGGAAGCGCTCATCGATGAAGGCGAGCTCGCGCTCTATGTCCATATCTCCATAGAGCACGGTATAGGAGTTCTTGAGCTGGTAGTGGCGGGCATGGGTGTCGAGGAACTGCTCGTAGGTGAGCGTCACGATCTTCCTCGGATCGCCGCCCGACTCGAACGCATAGGGCGTATCCGGGAAGAGCGCTTCCTGCATCCCATGGAAGAGAACGTCGTCTGGATCGGAGAGCGCGCCCTTCATCTCGTTCAGGACGACGCCGTTGTAGGTGAGCGGGGCATCCTTCGAGGCAAGCTCGAGGTGCCAGCCCTCCTGCTCGAAGATGCGGGGACGCTTGTAGATGGCAGGATGGAGCACGGCGTCGAGATAGACGTCCATGAGGTTCTCGAGGTCCTTCTCGTTTGTGGAGGACACGGGATAGACCGTCTTGTCCGGGAAGGTCATGGCATTCAGGAATGTCTGCATCGACGTCTTGAGGAGGTTGACGAAAGGCTCCTTCACGGGGAACTTCTCGGAGCCGTCGAGGACGGAGTGCTCGAGGATATGGAAGACGCCGGTCGAGTCCTCAGGTGCCGTCTTGAAGCCGATCGCGAACGACTTGTTCGCATCGTCGGTCGCAAGCCAGAGGAGACGCGCTCCCGAGACCACATGCTTCATCACATAGGCGCAGCCAGGAAGCTCAGGAATCGGCTCGGCAGAGACGACTTCGAAGCCGGAATGGACGGTGCCCGGAGCAAGAGACGCATCGGGCGTGAGGAAATCGGGAGCAGCTGCTCCCTGGGATTTGTCAGGCATAGAGCCTCCTTGGAAGATTTCAATGTTCGAGCTGCTGGACAGCTCTTTTGTGTCACGCTTCAAGACTTTAGCATGAGTTGGCAGGGCGCTGGCAAGCGCCTCAAGGCTTCATTCCTGTCTGCAGCGCCGTGTATGCTCTCCAAGGTGGAAAAGGGGCACTATCTCCATAGTGTGCCGAAACGAGCAGGGGAGGAGATACAGCATGGACTGGCCAGATACGAGCAAGCTCCATCAGTTCAGATACGTCGTGAATCCCTACCTCAGGCATCTCGAGGCGCAGGGCGTGCTCTGTCCGACGTGCGCCTCGAAGCTCTACATGGAGCCTACAGCCTACAACCCCAATGTCGGAATGTGGGTCTGCCCGCGCTGCGGCTGCCTGGAATGCGTGCTGGCTCCTGAGTATGCATCGATGCCGATGGATGAGGCGGTCGCGGCAGACGAGGCGATGACAGGGGAGACGCCGGGAGAGCGGCATGAGGCAGAGCGGAAGGCGGCTTGGGCCAGGCGCCGCTTCAAGCTCGTCTAGGGAACCCGTCCAAAGCTGCATCCCTTCCTCTGCGCTGCATGATATATATGAGGCAGCGAGCGGGTACCAATCTGTCGGCTGGAGCTGCCCTTACGGCAGCAGGCAGGCGAGAGGGGATAGCTATGACAGAAGACGAGTTCGACGAGGCGGAGAGCTACTGGACACGCCAGGAGAAGGATGCCAGGAAGATGCCGGAAGAGGAGCTTCGTAAGGCAGCCGAGATATTCCTCACGTCGCACAATACCTGTGCGCTTGCGACCGGTGCTGGCGATTTCGTGCGCGCGACGCCGCTCGAGTATGCATGGCGCGATGGTGCCTTCTGGATCTTCACGGAGGGCGGGCTCAAGTTCCATGCACTCCGGAAGAACAGGAATGTGAACCTTGCCGTGTTCGAGCCCTATCAGGGCTTCGGGAAGCTTGCAAGCATCCAGGTCACGGGCACGGCCGAGATCGTGGATCCGGAGAGCGACGTCTGGGCCGCTGCAGCTGAGGCAAAGGGCATCAAGGGCGAGATGCTTGACCGCATGCGCAGGCGCCTCCATCTCCTGAAGATTGCGCCCTCGCACATGGATCTCCTCATGAGCGGCTTTCACGATGAGGGCTTCAGCCCGCGGCAGAGCCTCGATTTCTAGCGATCTGTCCGGCTCTTTCTTCTGCTATCTGCCCCTCTGCAGGCGAGACGCCATGGCTATACTCTTGAGGCGGACTCTCCTGGAGGAGCGTTCGGTTTCGAGGGGAGAGGCATGGCAGAAGAGAAGATCAGCGAGCATCCTTCGCGCAGCGTGCTTGTGCGCGGCATCCTGATCACGCTTTCGGGAGCTGCGCTCTGGGGCGCGAATGGCACGATTGCAAAGGTCCTCATGGAGCGCTATGCAGCAGACCCGCTCTGGATTGCCTGCTTCCGCCAGCTTGGCAGCTGCGTGCTCTTCCTGCTTGCCGCCCATATCACGCAGAAGGGGAGAGTCGCGGCGCTCGTGCATGACCGGCAGGCGCTCAAGGGCGTCTTCGGCGTCGCGCTTGGCTCGTTCCTCCTCTCGCAGGTGGCCTATCTCATGGCTATCAAGTGGACGAATTCGGGCACGGCGACCGTGCTCCAGAGCCTCCAGATGCTCATCTGCCTTGCCTATGTCTGCGTGAAGGTGAAAAGGCGCCCGCACCGCCGCGAGATCGTGGGCGCTGTGCTGGCCCTGGCCGGCACCTACCTCATCGCGACAGGAGGAAATCCGGGCACGCTGCAGCTTCCGCCGATGGGCCTCTTCTGGGGCCTTGTCGCTGCCTTGGCCGGTGCCATCCTCGCCATACAGCCGGCAAAGCTCCTGGACAGGTGGGGAAGCTTTGCCGTGAACGGCGTCGGCTTCCTGATCTCCGGCCTCATCCTCACGGTGTTTTTCCAGCCGTGGAACCATATGCCGGCGCTCGACGGATTCGGCTGGCTCCTGATTGTGCTCTCGATCGTCCTCGGCACGTTCGGTGCCTATGGGCTGTATCTCCAGGGCGTGAAGGAAGTGGGGTCGCTCCGGGCGACGCTTCTCGGCACGATGGAGCCGGTCATGGCGACAGTGACATCGGTCGTGTGGCTCGGCACGGTGTTC
Source organism: Atopobiaceae bacterium (assembly GCA_051876355.1). Taxonomy (GTDB): domain Bacteria; phylum Actinomycetota; class Coriobacteriia; order Coriobacteriales; family Atopobiaceae; genus Olsenella_L. The sequence continues at coordinate 31,861 of JBJEHU010000045.1, forward strand.
GACCCGGCAACGCTTGTCGGCTTTGCCCTTGTCATTGCGATGGTCTATCTGACCGCATAGCAAAAGGAGCGCCCGCGGGGGGCGCTCCTTTTTCGCAT